>CBFHYU010000003.1:0-108648 GCA_965660165.1 Puniceispirillaceae bacterium (SeqCode) | reverse complement strand
TGCCTGTTTGGCAGGCCAAACGAAATATTTGATGCGCCGCAAGTGGTATTGACCTTCAATTCAGTACGCAAACGGGTAATCAGATCAAGCGCAGTGCGGCCTGCCTTATTGATAGCGCCAACAGGCATAATCAGCGGGTCAACAACCACATCTTCACGAGGGATTCCGTAATCTTCAGCACGTTCTACGATTTTCTTGGCAACCTCATATCTGACATTAGCATCTTCGGAAATACCTGTTTCATCATTTGAGATCGCAACCACAGCCGCGCCATATTTTTTCACCAAAGGCAACACAACCTCTAGCCTCTCTTCTTCGCCTGTCACAGAATTGACCAGTGCTTTGCCCTGATAGACAGCCAAACCAGCTTCAAGTGCCTCGACAATCGAGCTATCAATCGCTAATGGCACATCGACCACAGACTGAACCAGCTTGATTGATTCAGCCAAAATAGCTGGCTCATCTGCCATTGGAATTCCAGCATTTACGTCTAGCATGGTTGCCCCTGCTTCAACTTGGGCAACAGCATCTGCTATTACGCGGTCATAATTGCCCTCTGCCATTTCCGCAGCCAGTAATTTTCTGCCCGTAGGGTTAATGCGCTCGCCAATGACACAGAAAGGCGCATCAAAGCCAATGGTAATTTCCTGTTTATGAGAAGATAGAAGTGTCTGTGTCATCCTGTCTGCCTTTCTTAAAATATGCCCAGTATTCAATTATGGTGCTATCGCATTAGCCATGGGTTACATCAAACCCGCCATCATCGCGCAAGCTGATTTGACCATCAGCGATTGCCTGAGCATAGCTAGCTGTTTTTGCAAATCCGCCAAACGGATAGTAATGAAAATGTGACAGCTTGCAATCATCATCTGCCGCCATACCGTCTGCAAGGCCTGCAAGCAATAAATGAGGTGATTGCACAGTCATCAATTTAGCAACATTTCTAGCCTGTTTTGCAATAAAGCGCATTGACGGGCCAATGCCTGAAATCTGTGCAAACCGAAACAGTGTTTTGATTGTAGCAGGGCCTGGAATACCAATCCGAATAGGCAGGCGGTTGCCAGCATCACGAATGGCAGCCTCCCATTCCAGAACTGCTTTTGCATCAAAACAAAATTGTGTTTCCATATATAATTCCAGCCCTTCGGCACGCGCATATTCATTCTTCTCAGCAATCGCAAGCGCCAATGCGTCAGCAGGAATATCTGGGCTACCTTCAGGATGGCCAGCAACGCCAATATGCCGAATTCCATATTTTGGCAAAATGCCTGTTTTCAGCACCTGCATGGAATTATCAAACGCGCCAATAGGGGTATCAACACCGCCGCCAATCACCAGCACTTCGCGCACATTAGCCTGCTGAACCATTGCTTTTACCAGCCCATCAAGCTGATCTGCATCATGCAGTGAGCGCGCCGCAATATGCGGCACTGCATTCATGCCATCATCTGCAAGCCGCTTGGCAACCGCAATTGTATCTAGCGGGTCAGAGCCTGGCAGAAAGGTCACATTTACCGTTGTGCCATGCGGTAATATGTCTGAGAAACTGTCGATTTTCGTTGCGCCTGCTGGCGTGACTTCAATTGACCAGTTTTGAGCTGCTGATTTAATGGTTTCGACTCTCATTACCCTTGCCCTATAGCGATACTGATTAAGGCACTAATCTGTCAGAAACCTTATTCTAAAGATGGTTTCTCATCGCCCTTTACCGTGCTATTTGCGACACCTGATTTTGCCAATAACGCCAACTAGGAAAGATAGTGTGCGGCTAGCTATCTTTGCCGCCATTTGCCACCATACCAGCTAGTCTTGTTGAATCATATTCTGCTTCCAGCATATCTGCTTTTTTGCGTGCTTCATCTTCAAGCGCATCAGAACAAGGTTCTGGCTCACCACGCCGCCATTCTGCAAGATAATCATCTGTGCTATCGGCGCCATCACGCATAGCCGCCTCGTCAATCGCAAGGGCAAAGCGTCTATGAAGTTCAATCTTGGCCTGTGTCCGCTTACGGCCTTTGCCAGTTTCTGCAACTACTTGGGCAGGAATATCGCGCCAATATAATGTTATCAGATGCGCCATTACGCCATCTCCTTTCGCTATTCCAGCAAAAACGGGGCTGGCATTAACCCTTCGTTATTAGCCAAACCCCGTATATTTTTTTCAAGATAAACTATCAGCTATGCAACAGCTTCCTTGCGCTTTGCGATCAATTCTTTGGCAGTCTCAACCGCAACCGCTGCATCACGACAATACGCATCAGCGCCAACAGATTCGCCAAATGCCTCATTAAGCGGCGCACCACCAACCAGCACGATATAATCGTCACGGATGCCTTTTTCTATCATCGCATCAACCACAACTTTCATATATGGCATAGTTGTTGTCAGCAATGCAGACATGCCCAGAATATCAGGCTGATGTTCTTCAAGCGCTTCAAGATAATTTTCAACAGGATTATTGATGCCAAGATCAATCACCTCAAAGCCTGCACCCTCAAGCATCATAGATACTAGATTTTTGCCAATATCATGGATATCGCCTTTGACCGTGCCGATCACTACCTTGCCAACGCGCGGTGCGCCTGTCTCAGCAAGTAGCGGGCGCAATACAGCCATCCCTGCTTTCATCGCATTGGCGGCCATCAGCACTTCTGGCACAAATAAAATACCGTCACGGAAATCAATCCCGACAATAGTCATGCCTTCGACAAGCGCCTTTGTAAGCACATCATAAGGCGTCCATTTCCGTTCAAGCAGGATTTCAACACCTTCGACTACTTCTTCTTGCAATCCGTCATACAAATCATCATGCATTTGCTGAACAAGTTCATCATCATCTAGATCGGCTAGGATGATATCATCTTCGTCTGACATATCTGCCTCCTGTGGCAATTCTGCTAGGGCTGACCCTGCTTGGCATTCATAACTACAATTCTATTTCGCTTGAGGCTTTCAATTCTGTCAAAGCAGTGACGACTAAATCTAACCTAGTGGCGACATTTATATAGGTGAAACGGCGTGATAGCTGACAATTTATCAAAAATTACATTTTTTCATATTATCTTTAGGGAATCAGTCAGCGGTTTATTCTGATGAAAAATCTTCTGAATAGCGTTTGAAGACAGGGATTGAGGCGACTGCAAATAGCATTGAAATGCCTGTCAACCCAAAGGCTTTGAACGCTACCCAGCCATCTGTTGTTAACGACCGCCATGCAATTTCATTCGCAATAGCAGAGGTCACAAACATTGCAGACCATAGCCAACCAAGCCGATACCAGCCTGCTTCAGCCATATTCATCTGCCCCCCCAATAGCATTTTAAGGATATTCCGACCAGATATCTGCCCAAATATCAGAATAAGCGCAAATAATAGGCTGATCACAGTCGGTTTAATTTTAATGAAAAACTCATCATTAAAATACAGGGTTAGCCCACCAAAAAAGGCAACTGCCACCCCGCCAACCAATGCCATCATAGGAATTTTGCGATAGCGCATCCATGAATAGCCAAGCGCAACAATTGTGGCCAGCACCAGCACTGCCGTGCCCCACATAATACCTTTGAAATAATTAGTGATAAAAAATAACAGCAACGGGCCATATTCAAGCCAGTTTGAATGTTTTTTCTCTGCGTGCGCCATTGCAAATTTCCTTAGCCTAAATTGCGGTTAACCGCTATCTGAATAGCGGTTTTTAGAGATAATCGCAAAGCCTTATCCAAAGATCTAATCACGCAACTGATCTTTCATTTGCAATAATAGCCTGTTCTATGGTCTGAGCAATCAGGGATGCGCTAGCCTCTGCCAGACGCGCCTCTTCACCAAGCTTGCGTCTAAACTGCTTTGCGCCTCTCATGCCAGCACATAGCCCAAGCATATGGCGGGTAATCGCATGTAGCGCAACCCCTTGTGCCATTTGCTGTTCAGCATAGGCTGTCATTATGTCTGCAAGCGCAGACAGCCGAATAGGCGGCATGCCAGACATATGGCATGAGACGTCTGCCAGCACCATTGGCGTTTTATAGCCCGCACGCCCTATCATCACGCCTGCAAATTGCCCTGACTGCGTTGCATCGCACATATCATCCACAGAACATAATCCGCCATTCAGCACAATATCAAGCGCTGGATAATCCGCTGCCAGCCTTTCGGCACGCTGGTAATTTAGCGGCGGAATTTCACGATTTTCTTTTGGACTTAACCCGCTTAACCAAGCTTTGCGAGCATGAAGATAAATGACCGTTACGCCTGCTGATGCAACCGCATCCACAAAGCTATTAAGCCCTGCCTCTTCATCCATATCATCAATACCGATACGGCATTTTACCGTTACGGGGCGGTCAGTAGCGAGCGCCATTTTATCAACACACCGCGCCACCAGCTCAGGTTCAGCCATCAGACAAGCCCCAAAACTGCCAGACTGGACACGAGGGGATGGGCAGCCAATATTCAGATTTATCTCATCAAACTCAAAGCCAGCCACCGCCTCAACCGCCTGAGCCAGCCGATCAGGATCAGAGCCGCCAAGCTGAAGCGCAACGGGATGTTCTGCGTCATCATGGCGGCAAAATCTGTCCGCGCCTGCATGCAAAATTGCCTCTGCTGTTACCATCTCTGTGAATAGCAAGGCAGAGGGCGCAAGCTGGCGATGAAAAAATCGGCAATGCCTGTCTGTCCAATCCATCATCGGCGCGACCGACAGCCGCCTGTCAATGCCACCTGCGCCTTTGCCATTATTTTTGAACTTCATAGCAGTCATCTAGGCTTCATTATTCCTGCTTGAAAATTTGTGCGGAAAATCTCAAAAAAAATCATACATCAAGCCAAACCAAAATGCCAGCCTAGCCCTGTGAAGTTTAAGAGGCAAGTACACTATATCATGTTCACATGACACGATAGACATTATAAAAGATGCTTACTACCATTATATTCAGACTGATAGTTCGAAAAAAAAGGCAGGTGAGGCATAATGCTGAAGAAACTAGCAAGCTGGCATAAAGACACGTTGGCTCAAGTCCAACACCAATTGGGGCTTAGCACCTATCAGATGCATTTTTTTGCCTTTGCCGAGGGCATTATTTTTGGCGTAATAATTGGCTGGCTGATTTTCTAGCGCATCTCATCACTATCGCAAAACAGGCAGAGCGCGCCTAGCCTATTGCTGTTTTTTTGAATTAGATAAGAATGACAGCCGATGCGGCATCACTGCGTTAGCATGCGCATCAAAGCCTTCATAACGCGCAAAAATCTCAGTCTTTGGCGCCATCTCAGCAAAGCCTTGTGCTGTTACACGGCCAATAGAGGCAGTGCGCATAAAGTCATGTACCCCAAGCGGCGAGTGAATATGTGCCGCCCCAGAGGTAGGTAGAACGCAATTCGGCCCCATCATATAATTGGCAAGCGAGCCTGCAGCATATTCGCCAAGCATAATCTCAGATGCGGTGGTGATAAATTCAAGATGCCGTTCTGGTTCTGTTGACAGAATCTGGCAATGTTCAGGTGCATATTCATTGATAAATTGATAGCCAGATGCATCATCAGGACATAATAAAATGCCGCCATTCATGCCCGTTAGCACTGCCCGCGCATAGCGCTGACGCTCTTCTGACATCATCTCAAGAAAGGCGCCAATATGTGTTTGAATAGCCAGCGCTAGCGCCTCATCACTTGTGACCAGAAAGCCAGATGAATCATCGCCATGTTCTGTTTCGATCAAAATATCAAGCGCGGCCAATTCTGGGCGGATAGTGCTATCAGCAAAAATCACAGTCTCGCTTGGCCCTGCTGGCAGGCGCGAGGTAATATGATCAGATAATAGCTTTTTTGCGGCCACAAAATAGGGGCTTCCTGGCCCTTCTATTTTCAGGCATTTCGGCACTTCATCTGTACCAAAAGCCGCTGCTGCCACTGCTTGTGCGCCGCCTGCCTTTGCGACCAGCTCAACCCCTGCTAGCTTAGCCGCTACTAGCGTGGCTGGATCAATATCGCCATTTGCCATAGGCGGGGTCAGGATAAGCGGCTGGCGCACCCCTGCGACCACAGCTGGAATAGCCGTCATCAGGGTGACAGACGGAAAGCTGCCCTTGCCACGTGGAGAATAAAGCGCAACTGAATCAAGCCCAAAGGCACGCTCGCCCACCACTATGCCAGGCCGAATTTCCATCTGCCATTCACGTTCTGGCATCTGTGTTTCATGGTAGCGTTTAATATTATCTGCGGCATATTCAAGCGCTTCTATCAGCGTGGCTGGCAAGGCATCAAACGCAGCATCAAATTCGGCAGGGCTTGCCAGAATTGCCTTACCCGATAGGTCTGCTCCATCAAATCTCAGGGCATAACGGCGCAACGCATCATCACCCGCCTGCTTCACATCCTCAATAACAGGCGCGACTTTTTGCATGAAGGGCGCAAGATTATCTTCAGCGCGGCGTAGAAGCTCGCCTCTTTCAGAGCGGGTCAGGCTTGCTAGCCTGTGGATGGCAATATCTGATGGTGACATAGGTATGCTCTTTTATTGTGATGGATGTTAATAGCCTGAGCAGGGCTTGATGTGCAACCATTAGCCCAATTTCTTAATCTAGTTAGCGGCAAAAATATTTCGCCCTAGCTCATCTTCAACTACAACCACCCAGCAATCAGGGTCATAGCTGATTTCTGTTTCAATGCGTGCGCTACATTCAGCTGACGTTACAGGTTGCTCGCCTGTAATTGCAACCCACTCATAGCCATCATCATCCGCATTATCTGCTGATGATAGCGACAGATCAAGCCGAACCTGACGTGCCAATAATTTACTATGATGTCTGTCTAGCTGGATTTCCAGCAATATAGCTCCAGATTTCGGGTCTCCTTTTTTCTGTACTAAGGCGAATATATTTTGCGTGCGCGCAAGCCGAAGTGCGGCATCAACCTGTATCTGTGTTGTCAGACGGCTCATCTGTTTGCCAATCCCGTCCCTAAATGATTATTATGAGTATCATTATCATGGGCATCATTATGGGCGCTTAAAAATCGGTGCATCTGCCTTTTGCTTCCCAGTCACCATAACGCGTTGGCTCAGGGCCTTTTGGCCCGCCTTTTTCAACAGGCGATGCAGTTTGCGCTGAATTTTCTGCTGTTTTTCCCTCTGAATTCTGATCCAATGCATCTTTTGGCGTATCTTTTTTATTGTTTGCAGAAGGCAAGGCTGTATTATGGCGCTTAGTTTTTGTCATCTCACTTCTCATGTGCCAGAAACCCGAAAATATCTACATCTGTATAATGCTATGTAGGGCAAACCACCCGCAAGGGCAACTATTGATAGACAGCAAAAACTAAGGACTGTTCCGTGTAATGCCAGATAAACCTACAGTGAAACTAAAAGCTACCCCCGCAATGCGCGCAAGCTCCAAAAAACAGGCGCGAAAACAGGGGCGGCGCGGCGCGAAGCCACATCAAAAACAACCCTATAATCGGCAAGATCGCGCCCCGCAAAATCGTACTGAAGAAATCGCTAGCCAACAGACCAGTTCTCAAAATTTGGATAGCCGTCAAATAGCCTTTCACATATTGAACGCTATTATCAGCCATCACAAAACCCTAGATGCGGCAATGGCACAACAGCCCGCTCTGGTAAAGCTTGAACATCGTGACAGGGCATTTTGCCGCTTGCTGGTATCAAGCTGTCTGCGCCATTACGGCCAGCTTGGCAATATTCTGTCAGATAGGCTAGATCATACTACGCCAGAACCAGTGAGGCTGGCGCTGTTAATTGGTGCGTGTCAGCTTCTATTTCTGAATATCTCAGCTCATGCGGCCGTCAATACAACGGTTGAGCTTGTCAGGCAGATTGAGTTTCCGCGTCAGGCAGGGCTGGCAAATGCTGTAATGCGAGAGCTTGGCAGGCGTATCGACAAGATTCAAAATAGTACCAATCCTATTGAAAATATCCCAAAGACAATGCGGGATAGCTGGACGTCTGCCTATGGCCATCAGGCGGTGAGCGAGATTGCCGAGCTTGCTAGCAAAAGAGCGCCCCTTGACCTTACCGCGCGCAATGATGCCGCCACACTTGCCACAACATTAAAAGCAGAACAAATAGGCAAACAGACTGTCAGATGCCATCATTCTGGTGATATTGCCACCATGCCAGGCTTTGAGGCAGGTGACTGGTGGGTTCAGGATGTTGCGGCCGCTATGCCTGCCCAGCTTATGGGAAATGTTGATGGTAGGGATATTCTTGATATATGCGCCGCACCTGGCGGCAAAACAGCCCAGCTAATAGCGGCTGGCGCTCAGGTTACGGCGGTTGATAATGATCAAACCAGATTAAATAGATTATCTGAAAATCTGGCGCGGCTACAAATGACAGCCTCAATCATCTGTGCAGATGTGCTTGGGGATAGCTTTGCAAAGGCTTTGAAAGACAGGCTGGTAGATGGCATTTTGCTAGATGCGCCCTGCTCTGCCACTGGCACGTTAAGACGGCGGCCTGATTTGCTTATCAGAAAGGCTGAATTATCTATTGATGCGTTGGCGAAAATCCAGACTGATATGTTTGAAACATGTCTTAATTATCTCAAGCCAGATGGCATTCTGGTTTATGCGACCTGCTCACTTCAGCCAGAAGAAGGCGAGCATATTGCCCGCGCTATGATGATGCGGCATCCAGACAAGCTGGCCGCCTATCCCTTTGATAAGGATGAACTTGGCGCTTTTGGCGCAGCCCTAACCCAAGACGGATGGGCGCGTATTTTGCCAACCTGCCTATGTCATGTAGCTACTGAGGCTTCTGCTGGCATATCTGGAGGACATAAAGATGGGAATGACGGCTTTTTTATTGCCCGCTTTCGCCGCAAATAGAGATAAACAAATAGAGATAAATTAGACTAGTAACATCCCCTTATATTGCGATAGTATTAGCGATAGGTAATCAGCCCTAAAGACAGAGATAGGAAAGACCCCTGAACGAATTTCTGGCTCAAAAATAGCTATGATTTGGCAGGTCAACCCAAGATAGATGACGATGCTTTCAAAGTCCAAAAAATCTCGTGAAGCTGTCTGGGCGATTAACCATCTTGAACAGCTTTATCGTAGCTCAGGGTTTTTTTCGTGGCGGCTGAATAACATTGACCCCCAATTTCAGATTATCAGCCTGCCAGAATTATGGCGTGGCCGAAGCCAGAAAGGCGCAGATATTCTGAATGGCAATACCGCTCTTGAAGATAATTCTGAGTATTTTGCACGGTTTGACTGGCTGAGGGATGTGCAGCATTATGGCGGCGCTCAGGCTCGAACATTTGCCAGAACCCAAATAGAACGCTGGATAGACAAACATGGCAATTGGTCTGCCTATCATTGGCGGCCTGATATACTTTCACACCGTCTGCTTAATCTGCTATTCTGTTTTAACTGGTTTGGACAGTCAGCAACTGATGATTTTCAGCAACGTCTGATAAAAAGCATCGCTATTCAGCATAAATGCTTATCGATTGACTGGGCTCGGCTTGCTAGTAAAGATGACCAGCTTGATGCACTTACAGCGCTAGTAGTATCACAATTTGCCCTTAGCCCAATTTCTAGCCAGAAACCGCTATCTTCAAAATATGATAATAACAGGCTGGTTGAATTATTTATCCGCCACGCAGAACAGCGTATTCATAATGATGGCGGCCATATTTCGCATCAGCCAGAAACGCATTTTGCAATGATGAGGCGGCTAATTGAATGTCGCACCGCACTGTCCCTTACCCGTCAGCCAATACCGCCCTCACTAGAACAAATTCTGCAAAAAATGGCTAGAATTGTGAGATTTTGGCGGAAGCCTGATGCTGGTTTTCATCATTTTAATTTTGCTGGCAAGATAACAGCCTCTGAAATTGATTTTATGCTCAGCCTGTCATCGCCAAAAGGCGGTATTGTCAATCATCTGCCAGATACTGGTTTTGCTAGATTATCTTCTGCCCGTACCTTGCTATTGATAGATACAGGCTCAGACAGCCCTGCAACCAGTCATAACCCTGCCTCCAGATTTTCCTTTGAGATGAGTGTTGGCACTATTCCAGTGATTGTTAATCCTGGACAGCCAGATGAACCCCGCAAGGTAAAACAGGCATTTTGCCAGACTGCGGCTCATTCAACCCTCACGCTTGATAATCATAATTCCGACAGCTTTGCTAAGTCTGCCAGTGCTGGGGGCCAAGCGATGCAAACCAGAACAACTGAATTCAATATTGGTGAGGCGCAAGATGGCCAGCTTGTACTTGCCACCCATGATGGGTTTCTGAACTCGCATGGCATCACCCATACACGCCAAATCTTTCTTGCCGCTTCTGGCAAGGATGTAAGAGGCAGTGATAGGCTGGTGTATTCAGGCAAACCTGGTGAAATTCCGCGTGTTGCTATCTTGCGCTTTCACCTTCATCCACGCATTTCCGCAGCGCTGTCAAACAAACAAATATTCCTTAAATTGCCTCGCACCAGAAATAGATGGTTGTTCAAGGCAAAAGGGGCAGAAATAACCCTTGAGCCTTCGCTGTATTTTGAGGGCGAGATTCGCCAAAATTGCCAGCAAATTGTGCTATCTATGCCAGTGCATGATATTCAGACATTAGGCGAGAAATCTGTAAATTGGGCAATCAGAATGCATAAAGCTACCGCTTAGCAAAAAAGCGCCCCTAACCCCTATACGAAGACCCCTGATACATGGTAACTAACGCGCCAACGCATATCATCATTTACCCCTATTTGGCACTACTCAGATAGGCACATATCACAGGAACTCTATTATGACGGCTAATGCTATTCTGCCCATTAAGACTGCGCTAATTTCGGTTTCAGATAAAACTGGCATAGCTGAATTTGCCGCATTTCTAGCCGCGCATGGGGTGACAATTTTATCTACGGGCGGCACGGCGACCAGCCTTCGTAATGCAGATATTGACGTAATAGATGTATCTGAGATAACCCAGTTTCCTGAAATTATGGATGGGCGGGTAAAGACATTGCACCCTGCTATTCATGGCGGAATTCTGGCACGCAGAGACAATGCCGAACATCAGCAGGCGATGGCTAAACATAATATTGGCGGGATAGATTTGGTCGTGCTGAACCTATATCCGTTTGCCGAAACACTAGCGCGCACCTCAGACATAGATACGCTGATAGAAAATATTGATATTGGCGGGCCTGCGATGACACGGGCAGCCGCAAAAAATCACGAATTTGTTGGTATTGTGACTGACCCTGCTGATTATAAGAGTGTATCCGAGCGTATCACCGCAGAGGGCGGGCTAGATGTACAAATGCGGCGCAAGCTTGCCCAAAAAGCCTTTAGCATGACAGCACATTATGATGCTATGATTTCTAATTGGATGAAGCGGCTTGTAACAGATGACAACACGGCCAGTGATCTACCTCAGACATTAACCCTGTCCGCACCGCAAACCATATCTTTGCGTTATGGCGAAAATCCGCATCAAAATGCAGGCTATTATAGTCTTGATCCTAATTGTGCCAGTGTTGGCAATGCCCGCCAGATTCAGGGTAAGGCGCTATCTTATAATAATATCAATGATACAGATGCTGCCTTCAGGCTAGCCAGTGAATTTACCGCGCCAACAATAGCGATTATTAAACATGCCAATCCATGCGGCGTTGCTTCGGCAGATACGCTTGTTACAGCATGGCACGGCGCGTTTGAGACTGATCCTCTAAGTGCATTTGGCGGCATTATTGCGATGAACAGAACGCTTGATGCAGATACAGCAGAACATATTTCTCGCATTTTCTCAGAGGTTATTATCGCACCTGATGCAGATCAACAAGCATTAGAGATTCTGTCAAAAAAGCCAAATTTGCGGGTATTATTGACAGGCGAGATGGCAGACCCTGCAAGACCGTCGCTTGCTATCCGAACAGTTGCAGGCGGCCTGCTGGTACAGACCGCAGATACTGGCCAGCTAGATGCGCACGCCTTAAAAATTGTAACTGAAAAACAGCCAACCGAAGCTGAATTGAATGATATGAACATGGCATGGAAGATTGCCAAACATGTGAAATCAAATGCCATTATCTATGTGAAAGACCAAATCACAGCCGCGATTGGAGCCGGCCAGATGAGCCGCGTTGATAGTTGCCGTATTGCCGCCCAGAAAGCAGAAGATATGGCGCGCCACCATAAATGGGATAGCCCGCGCACCAAGGGCTCAGTGGTCGCATCAGATGCTTTTTTCCCCTTTGCAGATGGGCTAGTTGCTGCAATTGAAGCAGGGGCAAGCGCTGTGATCCAGCCAGGCGGCTCACTGCGAGATGATGAGGTGATAGACGCTGCTAATAACGCTGGCATTTCTATGGTCTTTACTGGCATGCGCCATTTTAACCATTAAATCATAGCCGATCAGATGAGGGCTATATGCTAGCGGTTGCCCGAATTTTCTGCATCAGTTTCGGCCAATATTCAGCTGTATCTTCTGACCAGAAAAACCCTTCTGGCAAGAATATGTCAGGGTCATCAAGCACGATATGATAGACTTGGATTTTGGCGGTGAAATGGGTAAATATATGCGTTACCACCGCTAATTTTTGGCTGTTTGAACTTGCCAGAATAGCCAATATACCATTATCAATCTTGACTGAATTATCCCAGCCAGATGCAGGGAATGACAGCATGCCGCCCAACAGCCCCTTTTCAGGACGGCGATACATCACAAATCTTCCATCTGGTCGTGTGATAAGATAGGCTTTACCCTGTCTTACAGGCTTCTGCTTTTTCATCGGACGAGGCGGCAATGAAGCAGGGTCTGCCAAATTTGCGGCTATACATGCGCTATGCAATGGGCAGCGCGTACAGTGCGGCGTTCTGGGCTGACAAATATCATTTGCCAAATCCATCAATGCTTGCGGAAAATCTGAAAATCGCGTTTTAGGCAATATTTGCTCAAAAGCTAGTCTCAACGCTGCCTTGCTCTCGGAAACAGGCTTGGTGAAGCCGCCAAATCGCGCCAGAATACGCTCAATATTACCATCAATCACAATTGCAGGCTTATCAAAGGCAAAGCTGAGAATTGCCCCTGCCGTATATGGCCCAATTCCAGGAAGTGCCAGAAGCTCTGTCTCTGTATGAGGGAAATGGCCATCATAGTCTGTGGCGATAATCTTAGCTGTTTTATGCATATTACGCGCCCGTGCATAATAGCCAAGCCCTGCCCAATGCGCCAGAACGTCATCCAGATCTGCTTCAGCCAGCGCAAATATATCAGGCCAGATCGCTGTAAATTTCTCAAAATAAGGAATTGCGGTCGCTACAATGGTTTGCTGTAGCATCAATTCAGACAAAAACACATGATAAGCAGGCGTGAGTTCAGGCCATCTATGCCGCCATGGCAACATTCTGCCATGCCTATCATACCATGCCAGCACCGCCTTGCTATCAAAGCCAGACCATTGTGTGTCTATTGTTGGCTGTTGAGGCGGGGTAGATGTCATAGAATAGATGTCGCTAGATAGAAATTAGGTCAAAACCACGAGAGTAAGATTATCTGTTAGCATCTTTCAGCATCTCATCACATCACGTCAATCACTATAGCGCCACAACACCTTCAAAAAGGTTTCTGATAGCGGCAGATTATGCTAGCCTATGCCTTATGGCATTTGAACGCAACAGCCCCCCCTATGGCAGATCAGGAACCCCACGCAAACGGGGTATGCGAAGCCTGTCTGGATTGACAGAAACATTGCTTGCACCTGCGCTTCGCGGGCGCGTCACTATTTTGGCGAAAATCATAACTCATTGGCCAGAACTGGCAGGCGAGGCCGCTAGCTGGTCTCAGCCTATTGATATTCAATTTTCAGGCAGACAAAAATCTGATGGGGTATTGGTGCTATCTATCAGAAGCGGTACTGGCCCGCAAACTCAGATGATGACCAAAACATTATGCGATGCAATTAACAGCCTTGCAGGCTATGCTATGGTAAGCCGAATACGGTTGGTGCAAAATTTGTCAGCGCCTGTAATCGAAGAATCAGCGCCGCAAAACCTGTCTGATGATCTTCCCTTTGATGAGGTTGCACATAATAAGCTAGAACAAAAACTAGCCACCATTAACAGCCCTGAATTACGCGCAGCCTTGTTAAAGCTTGGCAAGACCGTAAATAGCAGGCAAAAAACAGACTAATCAGCCTTTGTCTGCTTGCCTTATATTCGTCAAGAAAATACACTATTATGGCGTTTCATCTAATAATTGGTCACAAACAGGAATCTGAGCTACCAACATGCACAACTCTATCTCCAGACGTCACTATCTATCCCTTATCGCCGCAGGGGCTGGCACATTATTATTGCCATCTGGCTCAATCGCCAAAGCGACTATTTCGGCTGAACATGCCGCCTCAGTGCGTTCGCTTGGCAGTGCTGATGCCAAACTTGTTATCGCTGAATTTTTCTCTATGACCTGCGGGCATTGTGGGCGGTTTCACAAACAGACCTTCCCGAAGGTGAAATCAGAGTTAATTGATACAGGCAAGGTACGGTTCGAATTACACCCCTTTCCACTTGACGGTTTAGCGTTGCGGGCGCATGCGTTGTGTCGCGCCTTGCCTGAACCAGCCTATTTTGCAATGGTAGATACCTTGCTTGCCGACCAGAACAAATGGATTTCAGCAGAAGACCCTGTCGACGCTTTGCGCGGCTATGCACGTCTGGCTGGCATTTCAAGTCGTGAATTTGACGAGATCATGTCTGACAGACCCTTTTTAGAGGCGATTTACCAGCTAAGGCAGGATGCAACGAAAGAATTTGCTATTGAATCTACCCCGTCTTTCCTTGTAAACCGTACCCATAAATTCAGTGGCGCTCTAAGTTATGATGACTTTCTGAAAGAACTTGAAAGCTTCTCTATCTAGCGTGTTGCGATATCAGGTAATTAGGCTGGGCATTCTTCCAGCATTAGGGCATACAGATTCATGATTTTCCGCTCACTCTCCATGACTGGTTTTAAGTCTTTTGCAGAAAAGACTGAACTGGATATTGAGACTGGCCTTACAGGTATTGTTGGGCCTAATGGTTGCGGTAAATCAAATGTTGTGGAAGCCTTGCGTTGGGTGATGGGCGAGTCTAATGCGCGGCAAATGCGTGGCGGCGAGATGGATGATGTCATTTTTAGTGGCACAGATAAACGCCCCGCCCGTTCGCTAGCAGAGATTAGCCTGATGCTAGATAATCCTGAAAAACGCGCACCTGCAGAATTTAACCAGCATGATGAGCTGAATATCACACGGAAAATCGAACGTGGCAAAGGCTCGCAATATCAGGTTAATGGCAGACCAGCTAGGGCGCGTGATGTCCAGCTTCTATTTGCTGATACAGCCTCTGGCGCGCGTTCGGCAGGCATTGTCTCGCAAGGGCGCATTGGGGCAATCGTTGGCGCAAAACCCGAAGACAGACGAAGCCTAATAGAAGAAGCTGCCAATATTAAAGGGCTTCATCAGCGCAAACATGAAGCTGAATTGCGGCTGAAAAATACCGAATTGAACTTAGAACGTGTTCAGGATTTGATTGACCAACTTGGTGAGCAAAGACAACAGCTTGCCCGTCAGGCAAAACAGGCCGCACGATATGCGTCAGTTGCAGATAGAATACGCAAAGCAGAAGCCCAGCTTTTGCAGGCAAAATGGCAAGTTGCAGATAGCGAATCTCACGCCGCCCAGCAGGCGCTGTCAGAACAGACAGAGCAGGTGCAGCAGGCAACACAAACAGCAGCCCAGCTTGCCACTATTCAGGCTGAAACAGCCGCTACATTGCCCACACTTCGCCAATCAGAGGCTGAAGCAGCTGCAGAGGTGCAACGCGTACGACTGGCCATTGCAGAATATGATAAAGAGGCTGAACGTGTGCGGCTTACCATTGCGCAGATTGAGTCTCGCTTGCGCCAGATAGATGAGGATGCTAGCCGCGAAGCTAGCCTGTATGAAGATGCACAAACAGCGCTGACAGGGCTAACAGCAGAAACAGATAGTCTGAAATCAGATATCGAGCTTACCAAGCCTGCCCATGATAATGCCAAACACGCACTGCAACAGCTAGCAGATGCAAGCCAGCAAGCAGATAGGCTATCTGCAGAACAGACCGCCCGATTTCAAAATGCAGAATCGGCCAAAAGACAGCTTGAATCCCAAATAGCCCAGCTTAATCAGCGTATCCATGATGCAGACACAACCTTAGGCGAAATCAATCTTGATAGGCTAGTCTCAGAGATAGATATAGCACACACCCAGCTAGAAGACGCCACGCATAGCGCGCGCAGTGCAGAGGCTAGCCTAACGCTGGCAATAGAGGCGCAACAACGCACAAATGATGACACTCAACGCCACAGAGAGGCGCTAAATATCGCTGAAAGTCAGGTTATGCGGCTAACAGCAGAAATTGATGCCCTTGCTTATATCCTGTCTGAAAGCCAGCCTGATGAGGCCACCCCTGCAGCCGATTCCCTCACCGTAAAGGGCGGCTATGAAGCAGCTCTTTCTGCGTGTCTTGGCGCAGATATGCTATTGCCATTTGATTCTGGCACAACAGGGTTTTGGCGTCAGGATATCGCCTCTATCTCAGCTATCCCTGCCCCTGATTTTGGCACCCCCTTAACCAATTTTATTTCTGGCAATGATATTTTAACAACCGCCATTAGCGGTGTCAGCCTTATTGATGCGGCGGATGATGCGCTTGAGCTTCAAAAACAGCTTGATTATGGCCAAGCGCTTGTGACATCTGATGGTCAGCTATATCGGTGGGATGGGCTGGTACGCAAACTAACTGCATCAGCAGAAGCTGAACGAATTCGCCAGAAACAGCGGCTAGCAGAGCTTAGCGGTGAAGCAGATAGCGCAAAACAGACCCAACAACACCTGAAACAGAATTTTGAGACCGCCGCAGAACAGGCTGAAACAGCCGCTCAGAATGCACGACACGCACAGGCAGCACATAAACAAGCAGAACTGGCTCTTGGCGAGATACAGCGCACCCATGAAAAGGCAATTCTTGCCCATGAAATTGCAGAAAAGCGGCATCAGGATATTCTGTCACTATCAGAGTCAGCGCGTGAAGATTTAAGCCGCGCAACGCGTAATTATGACGAGATTGGTGACATTAACACACTTGAATCAGCCGCAAATAGCGCAATCCAAGAAGCCACTAATAAGCGGCAAGAACTCACAGAGGCGCTTCAGGCAGAAGCAGCATTAGCCCAGAAAATTCAGGGCGCACAAGCCAGATTGCTTGCAATTGATGCACAAATCAAAGATTGGCAGACCAGACAAGCGCAAACCGACAATCGTAATGCCCAGCTTGCCGAACGCAAAGCCCAGACGATGGCAGAGGCAGAACAGCTAGCTGAACGGCCTGAACATATTGAGCAAGAAAAACAAAAAGCCCTTGAGCTATCGAGCCTTTCAGAAACGCGCCATCAAGAACAGAGCGACAGGTTACGTATCGCAGAACATACTTTGCTAGAGCAGGACAGAGCTGCCAAAGAGGCAGAGCGAATGCTTGCGTCAAGCCGTGAGCATCTTATTCGATGTGAGGCTCGTCAAGAACGCGCGCAATCAGATATTGAACATCTAAGCCAGCAAATTGCTGAAAAGCTATCTTGCACCCCTGACCAGCTGGCAGAGATTGCAGGCGAGCTGAAAGAAGATAACCCATCGATAGAAAAGCTGGAGATGACAGTCCAGCGCCTGCTTCGTGAGAGAGAACAAATAGGCCCTGTCAATCTTAGGGCAGAAGTCGAAATGGCAGAGCTTGACCAGCGCATGTCAGAGCTTCAGGGTGAATGTGATGATCTGCATGAAGCAATTAGCAAATTACGCACCGCCATCAGCTCGCTTAACAGAGAAGGCAGGATGCGCCTGCTTGACAGCTTTGCCGAAGTAAATGGCCATTTCACTACCCTGTTTACAAGCCTGTTTGGCGGCGGACATGCAGAGCTAAGACTCACAGAATCAGATGACCCCCTGCAAGCAGGACTTGAGATTATGGCAAGCCCGCCAGGCAAAAAAATGCAGTCACTTTCCTTGCTATCTGGTGGTGAGCAGGCGCTTACAGCCTTAGCAATTATTTTTGCGGTGTTTCTTACAAATCCTGCGCCCATCTGTATTCTGGATGAGGTAGACGCCCCGCTTGATGATAGTAATGTAGAGCGGTTTTGTGATCTGTTGCGCCAAATAGCCCAGCAGACACATACACGGTTTTTGGTTGTCACCCACCATAGAATGACTATGGCACGGATGGACAGGCTGTTTGGGGTGACTATGGAACAGCAGGGAATCAGCAGAATTGTATCTGTTGATCTGCAAACTGCTGAAGATATGCAAGACCAGCTTTACGCATAAATAAACGGCCTCAAAGATAGGCTTTTGAACGCCAAGCACTGCAAAATTGCGACCTCTCGTCACAGCTAGCTTGCTAATCGCGAAAATGCATAGCAAATCCCTTGACAAATCAGGCCTTCTCGCACTAGGTTACGCCCAATTTTAGCGTTTGTTCTAGCTAGCCGAAAAATCGGATTTAGAGTGCGAATGATAAAAAACCATCAAGCTGATGGAAAACAGATGCGTAGGGGCATAATCTATGAGCGCCGGTGAGAATAACCGTCCAGAACAGCCGCACGCATCGTCTCTGTCTGAGCGCATTGCCAGATGGGAGGCCGATCATAGCGCTTCTGCTGTGTCTAACAGCAAGATGGGAGTGCCTAAGAACGGGTTTGCATTGGCTGGCCGTGTGACAACTGAGCTTGTCTCTGGGTTGGTGGTTGGGGCATTTATTGGCTTTTGGGTTGATAAATGGCTAGATACAACACCGCTTTTCTTGGTGGTGCTGTTTTTTGTTGGCGCAGTTGCAGGCATGTTTAATGTTTGGAGGGCGCTAAATGGCAAAGGTATGGCCGCAGGGTATTTTGATGAGCATGATTCTGGTAACACCTCAGAACAGGCTGAACAGAACAAAGGAGAGAGTTAGGTGCATTCACCGGTAGAACAATTTACCATCAAGGTTCTGTTTGCGCTGAACCTGTTTGGATATGACATTTCCTTTACAAATTCGGCCTTATTCATGGTGCTGTCCATCGCCGTAAGTTGCGGGTTTTTGGTATTTGCTATGCGCCCTGCATCGATTGTGCCTGGCCGCATGCAAGGCCTTGCCGAAATGATGTATGAATTTGTCGCAGAAATGGTGCGCTCTAATGTGGGCAATGAGGGGCGTCCTTATTTCCCGTTTATCTTCACCTTATTCATGTTTATCTTGTTTTCCAATTTGCTTGGGCTTATCCCATATAGCTATACTGTGACATCACAGATTGTTGTGACATTTGCAATCGCGCTATTTATTTTTATTGGCGTGACAATCATCGCCGTAGTGAAACATGGCTTCCATTTCTTCAGTTTCTTTATCCCCTCTGGCGCACCAAAAGCGTTGCTGCCACTGATTTTTGTGATTGAAGTGATTTCCTATTTCATCAGACCCGTTAGCCTGTCTGTCAGATTATTTGCAAATATGCTGGCAGGTCACACAATGCTGAAAGTATTTGGGGGTCTGGCAGTGATGATTGCAGGGGCTGGCGGTGTGTTTGTAGCTGGCTCAATCTTGCCCCTTGTGGCTATCATAGGACTTACTGGACTTGAAGTGTTGGTTGCATGTCTGCAAGCCTATGTTTTCACAATTTTGACTTGTATGTATTTGAATGACGCGATACACCTGCACTAGCGTAACCGCGAAGTGCAAACTCGCAAATTAAAGGTTTTTGATCACAGACAGATAGTCTTATCAAAATAATGTGAACTGAATTCTCGAAACACAATGGAAGGATAATGAGATGGACGTTGAAGCTGCAAAAATGATCGGTGCTGGTATTGCTGTTGTTGCACTTGCTGGTGTGGGCGTAGGTATCGGAAATATCTTCTCAGCATTGGTATCATCAATTGCTCGTAACCCTGCTGCACGTGACAATGTGTTTGGCATTGGTATTCTGGGATTTGCCCTGACAGAAGCGATTGCGCTATTCGCGCTTGTTATCGCTTTGTTGATGCTATTTGCGCTGTAAGATAGTTACACAGCTAGCATAACACTTACTTTCGGGCAGATCGTACCATTGTATGATCTGTCAGATATTGCCGCAGGCGCGAAACGCAGGTCACTGTTGGTCGATGACACGGGCAAGCATTAAGAGTAACATGCTGTTTTTGACAGAATCTTTGCGCTAGATTTGCCTATAACAGGCAAGATAACCGCAAGATTAAATGTCGAGGAGCCGAAACAAGATGAAGATGATATTTTCGCACAAATCCATCGTAGGCCTGATTGCGCTGTTCGGCACAGCTAGCCCTGCTATGGCGGCTGGTGATAGCGGTGGTCTTCCACAGCTAGATTTTACAACATGGCCCACCCAGATATTCTGGCTAGTCGTGACCTTTATCATCGGTTATGTGTTAATGTGGCGCATTGTTGTGCCTAAAATCAGCACTGTTCTTGATGACAGGCGCGAGCGCATCAGCGCAGATATCGAAGCTGCTAAGCAAGCAGATTCTCAAGCAAAGGCCATGAAAGCTGAATATGAGGCTGAATTGGAAGATGCACGCAATAAAGCGGCTGAAGCGGCGCGTGAAGCGGTTGCGTCTGCAAAAGCTGAATCTGACAAGACAGAAGCTGATTTGGCTGCCAAGCTGGCAAAGAAAGTCAAAACAGCAGAAACAAAGCTGGCCTCTGCGCGCGAAGAAGCGCTTGCAAGCTTACATGAGGCCGCTCAATCTGCAACCATTGACGTTGTTGCTCAGATCACGGGTATGAAATTAACATCTGCTGATGCTAAAAAATCTGTATCGGCAGCAGCAAAACTTCTGGCGAAGGAGGCTTAATATGCAATTTGATGAAGGCGCATGGGTTGCATTAGGATTCCTTATCTTTGTTGTGCTGGCATGGAAACAGGCTTCGGCCGCATTAGGCTCAATGCTTGACAGCCGTAGCGAGAAAATCAAGGCAGAGCTTGATGAAGCGCGCAAGCTAAACGAAGAAGCAAAAGCCGAGCTAGACACCTTCAAAGCGCTGAAAGCAGAAGCTGAGAAAGAAGCGCAGACCATTTTGGCAAATGCAAAAGCAGCCGCTGAGCGTATCCGTGAGAACGCCGCCACACGTGCGGAAGAAACTATTGCACGCCGTGAAGCTCAGGCAAAAGCAAAGATTACTGCCGCTGAGAATGCATTGGTTGCAGAATTGCGCCAAAAAGCATCAGAGCTTGCTATCAGTGCTGCCAAACAAGTCATCACAGATAAGTTAGATACAAAAGCGTCATTATCGTTGGTAGAAGACTCAGCCAAACAAATTGCGGCAAGCAAATAAGATAGTTTGTGACATGACAACGGCATATTAAGCCATCTTCTATTTCAGAAGGTGGCTTTTTTATATCCGCTGAGTGGGGCTATTTAAGTTCGACTGGCTTAGGGGTCAGGGCAATAACCGCACGTGCGCCCTCAGCTAGTTTAAGATCAAATTCTGAAACGGGATATAGCGTATCTACATTCTTTGGGAATGCCATTTTGAACGCATTACTTTTTGCATCATAAGGGGTATTGCCATCATCGATTAACGAAATCAAAAATGGTACCTGAACACGGGCAGGCTCATTCCCTTCATTAAGCTGACGTTTTAGTTTCAGCCCAGCACTTACATTCATATGGATGATGTTATTCTTAGTATGGCATTGTGCCGACACGCCATTTAAGCGCACCTCAACAGCCTGCTGTATATCTCCGTCAATCGTCATCACATCTGCACGCATGCCCTCTTTTGGCGCAGATAAAAGCTTGCTACAATCCTGCCAGTCAGGCCGAAGGCTAGCGCAACCAGTCATAAAAGACAAACCAGCAATCGCAATAATACTCATCTTCACTGTGGAAAGGGGATAGCGTCCCATCATAATTTTCCTGTAGTTGAACGTGATATTCAGGTAAAAGACCCTATTTATAGGATGTTATAGCAGTCTTTAGTTGCTTCTGCTACAACTTAACATCATAGCAATAATGGCGAGTGACACCGTGCAAGAATTACAGAGCGATATCAAAACAGTCATTTTGGCCGCACCAAGAGGGTTTTGCGCGGGCGTTGAAAGAGCTGTCAAAATTGTAGAAAGCGCGGTAGATAAATTTGGCGCACCTGTCTATGTCAGACATGAAATTGTCCATAATAAGCGGGTTGTAGATGACCTTGCTGCAAAAGGTGTTATTTTTGTCAAAGAGCTAGATGATGTGCCAAAAGGCGCGCCTGTTGTGTTTTCAGCGCATGGTGTAGCGAAATCAGTTCAAGAACGTGCTGATGCGCTGAATATGATAGCAATTGATGCAACCTGTCCGCTTGTTACCAAAGTCCATAATGAAGCCGCACGGCATGTTAAACATAACAAGCATATTCTGCTAATAGGCCATGCTGGCCATCCTGAGGTTATTGGCACGATGGGCCAAGTGCCAGACGGCAGTATCAGCCTTGTCGAAACAACAGATGATGCCAGAACTATTATGCCGCCCGAAGATGTTGCCCTTGCCTTTGCAACCCAAACAACTCTATCTACAGATGAAACAGCCGAAATTATCACCATTTTGCAACATCGCTTCCCTGAGATAACAGGGCCACGTGGAGAAGATATCTGCTATGCCACAACCAATCGGCAAAATGCGGTTAAGGCAATGGCAAAAGAGTGTGATCTGTTTTTGGTTATTGGGGCACAAAATTCATCAAATTCAAAGCGCCTTGTTGAAACAGCGCTGAGAGCAGGCGCGCCTCAAGCCATGCTAATTGCAGATTCATCAGAGCTTGATATGGAGATGATTGGCAAGGCAAACAGGATTGCGCTTTCAGCAGGTGCATCTGCGCCTGAAATTCTGGTTGAAGAAGTGCTTGAAGAAATCAGCAACAGCTATCAGATACGCATTGACCATCATAATCTAGTTGAAGAAACCATGCATTTCAAACTGCCTGCCATTCTTAGACAGGCTGACGAGACCTAGATGGCTGTTTATACCCAAATTGACGATACCGCGCTTGAGCAGTTTTTGGCACGCTATGAAATAGGCACATTGCTAAGCATGGCTGGTATTGCAGAAGGTGTTGAAAATTCCAATTATCTGCTTCGCACAGATGCAGAAAATTATATTCTAACGCTGTATGAAAAGCGCGTTAATGAAGATGAACTACCCTATTTTATTGGCCTGATGCAGCATCTATCAGCCGCAGGTCTGCAATGCCCTGTCCCGATTGCAGATAAGGATGGTAGCATCTTACAACAGCTATCAGATAGGCCTGCTGCGATGGTAAGCTTTCTGAATGGAACCTCAAAACGCTTCCCTAATCCAAAACAATGTTTTGCGCTAGGTCAGACGCTAGCACAATTTCATCTGCTATCTGCTGATTTTCCGCTAACGCGCAAAAATGCGCTAGGGCCTGATGATTGGCCAGCATTATTGCAATCTATTGGCAGAACGCCTGAAGATATGCCAGCGCATTTAATACAAACAGCACAAGCCAAGCTGTCAGACATACTCGCAAAATGGCCATCTGGCCTGCCTTCAGGGGCTATTCATGCAGATTTATTTCCCAATAATGTATTATTTGTGGGTGACCAGCTAACAGGGGTGATTGATTTCTATTTTGCGTGTAATGATCTGTATGCTTATGATCTGGCGGTATGTCTGAATAGCTGGTGCTTTGATTCAGATGGCAGTTTTAATATCACCAAATCTACAGCCCTTATCAAAGGCTATCAGACAGGTAGACCCTTACAGCCAGAAGAAATAGAGGCATTATCCATCTTATGTTCAGGTGCAGCTATGCGGTTTTTCCTGACCCGCCTTTATGATTGGATACACACCCCAAAAGATGCCCTTGTTAAACCACTCAACCCCCTTGAATATTGGCAAAAATTGCGCATCCATGAAAAAGCGCAAAGCCCGCAAGCCTATGGTATCTGGTAGATTATGACAGCGCCCCTTCCTTCGGTTATGCTGTTTACTGATGGCGCTTGTCTTGGCAATCCTGGACCTGGTGGTTGGGCGGCAATTCTGCGATATGGTGCGCATGAGAAAGAGCTGGTCGGCGGGCTAGATGACACCACCAATAACCAGATGGAATTGATGGCCGTGATCTCAGGGCTGGAAGCGCTTAACCGTCCCACCCAAGTACAAATCGTAACAGATAGCCGCTATGTGATGGATGGAATCCAGCAATGGCTAGCTGGCTGGAAACGTAATGGCTGGAAGACCGCCGCAAAAAAACCTGTCAAGAATGTTGAATTATGGCAGCGTCTTGATGCCGCCCTTACCGCCCATAAAGCTAGCTGGCAATGGGTGAAAGGCCATGCAGGGCATGTTGAGAATGAACGATGCGACCAGCTAGCCAGTGATGAAGCTAGCCGGCGGCAAATCACCTTAACTCAGCTTGATTAAAGCTCAGATAAGATATGCTCTGCGCTTGACACATCAAAGGCGCCAGGCTCTTCAATAAAGATTTTGCTAATCACGCCATTTTCCGCAATAAAGGCGCAACGTCCAGCACGATACCCCATAACAGGCCCCATATCTACCGCAATCCCCATAGCTTCGGCAAAGCTGGCTGTGCTATCTGCAATCATGTCGATGTTACCAGTAGCACCTGATGCATCTCCCCATGCTTTCATCACATGGGCATCATTTACCGCCAGACAGGCAATTTTATCTACCCCGCCTGCCTTTAGCTTTTCAATATGCTCAATAAATCCTGGCAAATGCCGTGCAGAACAGGTCGGCGTAAATGCCCCTGGTACCACAAACATCACGCATCTGGCATTGGCAAAATAATCAGCAGTCTGAATGGCCTCGATACCATCTTCAGTTTTGATATGGACTGTGACATCAGGTATCTGTGCACCAGCAGTTAATGTCATGTTAATACCCCTTTATTCATAAGAAATCTGTTTAGATAGATGGCTTATATCGCATTAGCCCTGTTTTGCAAGCCTTTCCAGCGCGCTAATCACACTATCTATGCTCAGAAGCTCTGGCAGGATAATGAATTCGGTTGCCCCTGCGGCAAAGACGATATTGAACGGAATACCAAAGCGGTCATATGCTATCAGAAAATCTGATATTTCAGGATTGGCCACTGTCCAGTCAGCACGAATCAATTCAACTTGATAGCTATCAAAGGCCTGAATTATCGTATCTGAATCAAGCACTAGCTTTTTATTTACCTTGCAGGTAATACACCATTCGGCCGTAACATCAACAAACACAATCTGATCTGATGCTAACGCCTGTGACAATCTTGGCTGTGAGAAGGGCGCATATCGGCTGTTCACCTCACCCTGCCATTCAGAACCAGCAGATGAGAAGTAAGGCGCGATTGCAGAAGGTACTATCACAGCAGATACCACACAGACCACAACCAGCAATCGTTGGCGGAAATACAGGCTAGCACATACCCCCAACAACAAAAGCACCAGCATCAGGCTTGTAACATTGCCTGTCTGCAAATATATCAGCCAGATTAGCCAGAAAACAGTTCCCACAAGCCCAAATCCCATCGCCATTTTCACGCTATTCATCCAGCGTCCTGGACGGGGCAGCGTCTTAATCAGAACAGGAAATAACGCGCCCAACAGCCACGGGCTAGCGAGCCCAAACCCCATCATCATCAAGACTGACATCAACATGATAGGCGGTGAGGTAAAGGCAAAGCTAATCGCGGTTCCCACCAAAGGGGCTGAACAGGGTGTTGCCAGCGCTGTTGCCAGAAATCCTGACATAAAATCCTGTAATAGGGTTGAGCGCACTGCCACTTGGCGGTGCAGAAATTGCGGGATTGGTAGCGAGATTCTATCAAACAAGCTGAGTGCAAATAGTGTAATCACAACCGCCATCACGCTTAGAAAAACAGGATTCTGGAACTGAATACCCCAGCCAAGCTGACGGCCTGAAACAGATAATAAGACAAAAATACAGCCAAGTATAAAAAAGCTTACGATAATCCCGCCTGCCCCTGAAAGAAGCCTTAGCCTGATCATCGCAGATGGCGCTGATTGTGCCGAGATGATGCTATTTAGCTTCAACATCAATACTGGCAATACACATGGCATCACATTAAGAATAAGCCCGCCGAAAAAGCTGATAATCAGCATCCAAAATAATGAGCTATTGCTATTTTCCTGATCAGAGGAGGTAAATATCTCTGCACCAAATTCAGCAAAACTGGCATTGGTGACAAGGGTGAGCGTGATCTGGCTTGTTGCTAATGTTGCATAATCGGTACCTGTAACCTCTATCAGATAGCTATTACCATCCTGCGCTGGCGCCCCAAAACTTACCCCTGACAGGCCTGTTTCAACAAACACATCCTCTAGCCTGCCCTCTAGGCTTGCGCCAAATGAATCTGCACCAAGCACAAGCTTGCCCTGTTGCCAGCCAAGTTTCAAAACAGATGATTGGCGTTTCGGCACAAGGCTGATAGCTTTGGCAAGTGACTGGGCATGATCGCTAGGCTGAGCTGTGCCAGAGGGCAGATATATCTCAATCGGCGCCGAAAAGGGGATACAGATATCTGAACAGACCAGACCTTCGGCCGTGCCACGAAGCTCAAGCGCCTCGCCAGCATTATGGCCAGATAATATGATTGGGAATATCACCTCATCTGCATATCCAAAACTATCAATATCAAACAGGGAAAATCGCTTTGGCACAGGAAAGGCTAGCTCAAGCTGGTAAGGCTGGCCATCTTCAAGGGTGATAACAGGCGGCAGACCAGCATCTCCTGGACTGCGCCAGTAAATTTTCCAGCCATCATCTAGCTCTGCTTTCAGCCCAAGCGGAATTGAACTCCCTTTGCCAGTGGCCGAAATTGCCGAAATAAGCGATAGCCGAACAGGGATGTTATCATCCTGGCCCGCAAGCGATATCTGGGCAGAGGCAGGCATAACCATCCCCCAAAACGCCATTAGCGCAATAGCTAAGCAACGTATCTTTTGTACAGTAATTTTTAAGGGCATTCTGCGCATGATAGGGCGTTATATTCCTGTTAGGGCTGAAACTACTAGACCGCATTATAGCCTATTGAGATGAAATGACCTATAGATCAGGTTTACATCTACTTTATTTTAGCGATAAGCTGACGTTATGGACTTTATGGAAGATACACAGCCAAATCATATTGAGCTTTCTCATTCACTAGAAGGTCAGCTTCTAGTCGCCACGCCTCAAATGACAGATGAGCGCTTTAAACAAAAAGCCATTTTTGTCTGTAAGCATGATGGCGAATCATCTATGGGGCTTATTATCAACCAGCCCCATCTTGAAGTATCTCTTGAGCAGGTAATGGAACAGCTGAAAATTGACAGCCCCCGCTTTACGCTAGATGACCCGATTTATATGGGCGGCCCTGTTGAACCGCAACGCGGCTATATTTTGCACACCTCAGACCATATGATGCCTGATTCAGTGACCATTACAGATGATATTAGCCTGTCTGTCCATGTCGACATGATTACAGAGATTAGCCGCGGGCTTGGCCCACGTATGTTCAAAATCATGCTAGGCTATGCTGGCTGGTCTGCTGGCCAGCTAGAAGATGAGCTAAAGATGAATATGTGGTTTCATCTTAATGGTTCACCTTCGACAGTTTTTGCTACCAAAAATGATCAAGTGTGGGATAGCTGTTTTAACCAGCTTGGCATCAATGCAGGCTCACTTTCATCACAAAGTGGCACTGCCTAACTATTTAGGCAGACAGCCTATCTGACAGCCACCCCTGCCCCTTAAAGCTATTAGACGGACCTGTTAGGGCAACACTAGGCTGTGAATTGGTAATCAATTCAGCTGCGACATCCATAACCTGCTGGATGGATACAGCGTCAATATCGGCTATCAGCTTGTCTCTATCTAGCACTTCACCAAATAAAATCAGTTGGCGTGCTGTGCTTTCCATCATGCCATTCACAGAATCTCTGCGCATCAGACTAGCGGCTTTAAGCTGTTGTTTGGCACGCGCAAGCTCGTCATCAGTAATTGAATGTGTGCAATCCCAAAGCGCGGCTGTAGCCACTGTCAGCATTTCATTAAGCTGGTGTTCAGACGTGCCTGCATATACCCCAAACACGCCATTATCAGATAATAGCTGAGAGAATGAGAAAATCGAATAGCATAGCCCTCGTTCTTCACGAACCTGCTGGAACAGCCTTGATGACATGCCGCCGCCATAAATATTTGATAATAAAAATAGCGCATATCGCTGGGCTGAGGATGCTTGCGGTGCAGATAGCCCAAACACAATATGACATTGTTCAAGTGCGCGGCTATCAATCATTTCACCTGCCTGCCAGATAGGGGCTTTGCGGCTTGGGCTTTGGGCATTTTTCACCTTGCCTAGCCGGCTCTCTACCATCTCTGCCAATGCGTCATGAGACAAATTTCCAGCCGCACAGAACATCATCTGGCCAGCGCCATAATATCTGTCCATAAACCCTTTCAAATCACGTTGCGAGAATCCAGATACAGACTCTGTTGTGCCAAGAATTGAATTACCGAGCGAATGGGTGCCAAAACTAGCCAAATTAAACTGTTCAAACACAGCATCATCAGGGGTATCTACTGACTGTCCGATTTCTTGAATAATCACGCCACGTTCACGCTCTATTTCATGGGTAGGAAGCTGACTATCTGTTAGAATATCGCACAATAATTCTACCCCAAGCGGCATATCATCAGGCAACAGGCTGATAAAATAGGCTGTTTCTTCACGGCTAGTATAGGCATTCATAAAGCCGCCCACACTTTCAATTTCACTTGCTATCTGAGCGGCATTTCGGCTTGATGTGCCCTTAAAGGCCATATGTTCCAGAAAATGGGCAATGCCTGTTTCATCTTGCTGTTCGTCACGTGCCCCTGCTTTCACCCAAATCCCAAGTGATAGGCTGTGCGCATATGGCATGCTCACTGTTGCTAGCTCAAGCCCATTTGCAAGTGTCTGTGTTTTAATTTCCATTTAAACCCGCCTGTTTTTCATCACCATCTGCTGAATATCAGCAAGCTGGTTTTCAGCCATATGCATCCGCTCTTCCCGTGCCATTAGGTCTGATAGATGGGGCGGAAGTTCAGGCCTGATTCCGATTGCCTGCTGAACTGCGTCAGGGAATTTAGCTGGATGGGCGCAAGCAAGCGAAATGATAGGAATATCAGCACAGAGTTTCTGGCTATCACGCAGATGATATGCGCCTGCCAAACCGACAGCACTATGCGGATCAATGATTGTCTTAAATCTATCATAACAGGCTTTTATCTGAGCCAATGTGCCATCATCATCAAGACAAAAGCCTGAAAATTGCTGGCGTGCGGCATCAAGCCAGTCTTGTGGTACATCATATCTGCCACTTGTCTGGAAGGCCTGCATCATATCGGCAACTGCCTGACCATCTCTGCCAGATAATTCAAATAATAGCCGCTCAAAATTTGATGATACCTGAATATCCATTGACGGGCTATGCGAGGGGGTGACCCCTGCCCGTTCCATCGCACCTGTTGCAAAGAACCGTGTTAAAATATCATTTTTGTTTGATGCCACCATGAAATGTGCCACAGGCAGTCCCATTTGCATCGCAACCCAGCCTGCAAATACATTTCCAAAATTCCCCGTTGGCACCGAAAACGCGACCTGTCTATCAGGCGCGCCGCAGGCTACAGCAGACGTGAAATAATACACAATCTGAGGCATTAGCCGTGCCCAGTTAATCGAATTTACAGCAGACAGCCCCACTGTGTCGCGAAAGCCCGCATCATTAAAGCTTGCCTTGACCAACGCTTGGCAATCATCAAAATCGCCCTTTACCGCCACCGCAAAAGCACCCTCATCAATCACAGATGTCATCTGCTTCTGCTGAACAGGGGATACCCTGCCGTCTGGAAACAGGATAAAGACATCTACAGACTCTCTGGCGCGAAACGCTTCTAATGCAGCAGAGCCTGTATCCCCGCTAGTTGCCCCTAGAATTACAGCCTTTTTATTACGCCGCTTCAAGGCTCTGTCAAAGGCACGCGATAAAAACTGCATCGCATAATCTTTGAACGCAATGGTAGGGCCTGAATATAGCTCAAGCAAAAACAAATTATCCTCAAGCGCAGTAACAGGGGCAACATCCTTATGGGTAAAGCTAGCATATGTCTGGGCGGCCATTTCAGTCATTTCTGTCTGGTCAATATCGCCTGTGGTAAAACGAGACATAATCAGCCCTGCTACCTCATGATAAGGCATATCTCGCATGGCACGCATGTCATCTTGCGTGATTTGCGGCCAGCTAGTTGGCAAATATAGCCCGCCATCGCGTGCCAGCCCATTTAATAGCGAATCCTCAAAGCCTAATGGGCCGTCTGCTCCTCTGGTGCTGATATAATACATAGCAACCTTCTTTCTTACCTAAGATTTATGCCTAATCTGGCTTACGAAACCCCAGCCTTCCGGCATTAACATGATAGGCGATATATACCCCAATGAGTGAAAGTGCTAGCCCATACCATGTAAGCGCATAATTGAGATGCGCATTTGATACTTCTACTTTCAATTCTGCGGCGATTGGCAAGGTAATGATTTCGCTGTCTCTGATCTGATCAACATAAAAGCTGGTAATCGCATTGTCTAGATTCTGAAAGCTGGCAATTTCATCTGGCTTCACCGTAAACCAGAAACCACGCTCAGGTTCATTTTCTGGTACAAAATAGCCTTTTCTCTGAGGCGCTCTGATAATCCCTTCAATGCGCTGCATGTCATTTGACACAGAAAATGGGCGAGATGATGGCAAGCGATAGGCCTCAGAAACCCAGCCTCTATTTACCAGCACAATACGGCCATCTTGATGAGCAAAAGGGGTGATAACATGAAATCCAGCATTACCCTCATAGGTGCGGCCATTAAGATAAATCTCGCTATCATGCAAAAAACGGCCTGTAAGCGACAGGCGCTGAAATCTGAAATTAGGAAGCGATATATCTGCATCAGGCAAGCCAATGGCAGGCGCCATAGCACGCTCTTTATATTCTGCTATCAAATCGGTTTTCCAGCCTAGCCTATGAACTTGCCAACTTCCCAATAATATCAGCACAAGCAGGGCGGGCAAGGCACATAGGCTTAACCATAAATAGGGGCGGAAATACATGTAACGCTTCCTTTGGCAAGGGGGGTTGATACTCTATATACTCTCAACATAAATGACCGGCCTGTATGGTCAATATACAGGCCGGTAATTCTTTTCAAATCGTATCTTGGCTAGCGCTGATTATCAGCCACCCCACCAATATACAGCAACAAACAAGAACAGCCAGACGACATCCACAAAATGCCAGTACCATGCCGCCGCTTCAAAGCCAAAATGATGATCTTTTGTGAAATGACCAGCTAGCCCACGAAACAGACAAACTGTTAGAAATAACGTTCCAATAATCACATGAAACCCGTGAAAGCCAGTAGCCATATAAAATACTGATGAATAAATACCATCTGTAAATCCAAAGGCAGCATGGCTATATTCTAATGCCTGTAATGCAGTAAATAGCACGCCAAGAAGAATAGTCAGAACAAGTCCGATTTTGAAATCACGCCTGTTATCTTCTACTAGCGCATGGTGTGACCATGTTACTGTGCAACCTGATAGTAGCAAAATAAGCGTATTGATAAGCGGCAAATCAAATGCATTAAAGGTAACAACACCTTCTGGCGGCCATACGCCCCCTACTGGGAAAAAGGCTCTATCAAAAAATGCCCAGAAAAACGCCACAAAGAACATCACTTCAGAGGCAATAAACAGCATCATGCCATAGCGCATGCCAATCTGCACAACAGAAGAATGGTGCCCTTGATATTCAGCTTCGCGAATAATATCGCGCCACCACATAAACATAGTTAGAATAACAAGCCCAAGTCCAGCGGCCAGCACATAGGCGCCAAACGCACGCTCATGCATATACATAACACCACCAATAGCGGTGATAAAACCAGCGGCTGAACCTACGGCAGGCCATGGGCTTGGCTCTACCAGATGATAGGGATGTTGATGTGCACCACTCATTGTTAATCTCCTTTGAAAAAGCCCAGTCCCCTCCGACCGATGCATGCTGTTATTACTACTATAATCGGTTTGTGCTGTCGACAGTTGCAAAAAATGTATATGACAGCACGATCTCTTCAACATCTGATGTATTCAAATCTGAGGCCATTTCTGGATCCAGAAAAAAGGTTACTGGCATATCCATTGACTGGCCAGGCGCAAGCACCTGTTCTGTAAAACAGAAACATTCAAGCTTCATAAAATATGGGCCTGCTTTTTGCGGCGTAACATTAAATGTAGATGTGCCTACAGATTCAGTATCGCCTATATTTGTTACCCTGTAATAGGCGGTAATTTCTTCACCAGGACGCAAGGCAACAGGCGCTGTTACAGGCGTAAATGACCAAGCCAGTTTTGGATTTACATTCGCATCAAACCGCACCGTAATAGGCGGCGCATCTGATGGCATGGATGGCGCAGCATCTGCTATTTGAGTTGTGCCGCCATATCCTGTGACCTGACAAAATAATTTATATAATGGCACTGAGGCATAGGCCATTCCCACCATCCCTGCTACCACCAAAGTGATAAGTGTCAGAGAGCGGCGGTTTCGCCTGTTGGTATTAGATAGGGTAGCTAAATCTGTCATGTAGCCAGCCCCATTTTAATAATTGTTACCAGATAGAACAATCCTGCCAACGCAAATACCAAACCCACAATCAACAAATTACGGCGTCTGCGCATCTTAATCATATCACTTGCTGTTTTTGGTTCTTGAGATGTCATTAACTTACCTAGCCAATTATCTGTGCAACGAATTTGTCTGCTATCATCACTGCAAACAGCGTAAATAAATATAGGATAGAGAATTTGAACAGCCCCATTGCATCTGCATCACTGCCAGAGCGATACAGCCTTATTGCCTGATATAAAAATACCCCGCCCATAATTGCGGCAATCGCGCCATAGACAGGGCTTGCCAACCCTATAAGGGATGGCGCTACACCCACAGGGGCTAGAATAACGCTGTAGATAAGAATTTGTTTTTGTGTTTCTGGCTTGCCAGCCACAACAGGCAACATAGGAATAGACGCATTGGTATAATCGTCATTTTTAACCAGTGCCAACGCCCAAAAATGCGGGGGCGTCCAAAAGAAAATCAGCGCAAATAACACGATTGAATCAAGTGTAATCGTACCTGTAATGGCAGCCCAACCAACCATTGGCGGAAACGCGCCTGCAGCACCGCCTATCACAATATTTTGCGGCGTTGAGCGCTTCAGCCAAACAGAATAGACCACAGCATAAAAGAAAATTGTAAAGGCAAGCAATCCGCCTGCCAGCAAATTGGCAGACAGGCTAAGCAGCATCACAGATAACACTGAAACAACAATGCCTAGCGCTAACGCTTCAGCAGGCGCTATTTTTCCAGACGGGATAGGACGGTTTTTCGTCCGCTTCATGATTGCATCAATATCCCTGTCATACCACTGATTGATAGCACCAGATGCGCCTGCACCTGCCGCAATTGCAAATAATGATATGCCAAATAACGCTGGATGCATTGCTGCATCAGCCAGATACATCGCCGCAAAACTGGTAAAGATAACAAGGCTCATCACGCGAGGCTTTAACAGCGCAAAGAAGTCACCTGCAGAGCCGTTACTTACCGACTCTGCAGATGTGATCTTAGCTGATTCACCCACGATTGTGTTCTGAATAGAAACAGACATTGTGCTGTTATCTTCCCACTTATGGTTACGTTACCTTTGACAGTTACTTTACCTTTGGCAAGGCATCAAAAGTATGGAATGGCGGCGGTGACGATACCTGCCATTCAAGTGTTGTTGCCCCTTCACCCCATGGATTATCTGCCGCTCTGCGCTTTGATATAAAGGCTTCAATGATAAGCACCAAGAACACAATTGTTGCGGCAGCCGAAATATATGAGCCAATAGAGGCAACATAGTTCCAGCCAGCAAAGGCATCAGGATAATCAATATAGCGGCGCGGCATCCCTGCAAGCCCCAGAAAATGCATAGGGAAGAAGGTTAGATTCACACCGATAAAAGTTACCCAGAAATGGATTCGTGCAAGACCTGAATGATATTCATAGCCAGTCATTTTGCTAAACCAGTAATAAAAACCAGCAAACAGACCAAACACCGCACCCAATGACAGCACATAATGGAAATGGGCAATCACATAATAGGTATTATGCAACACCACATCCATACCAGCATTGGCAAGCACTACCCCTGTAACACCGCCAACGGTGAACAAGAAGATAAAGCCAATCGCCCATAACATAGGCACTCTGAACTGAAGCGAGCCGCCCCACATGGTTGCTATCCATGAGAAGATTTTTACGCCTGTTGGCACAGCAATTACCATTGTAGCCGCAGTGAAATAGGCGCGTGTATCAACATCCATGCCCACAGTATACATATGGTGCGCCCACACAATAAAGCCGACAAAGCCAATCGCAACCATCGCATAGGCCATGCCTAGATAACCAAAAATTGGCTTGCGTGAGAAGGTTGAGATGATATGGCTGACAATGCCAAACGCAGGCAGAATCATAATATATACTTCTGGATGACCGAAGAACCAAAATAGATGCAGGAACAGAATTGGATCGCCGCCACCTTCAGGGATAAAGAAGGTCGTGCCAAAATTTCTGTCTGTCAGCAACATGGTAATCGCCCCTGCAAGCACTGGCACAGCCAGCAGAAGCAGGAAGGCAGTGATCAGCATAGACCATGCAAATAATGGCATTTTATGCAAGGTCATGCCTGGCGTACGCATATTGAAAATTGTAGTGATAAAGTTGGCCGCACCCAAAATAGATGACACACCAGCTAAATGGAGTGACAGAATTGCCAAATCCATCGACATGCCAGGCGTACCTGCTGTGCTAGACATTGGGGGATAGATTGTCCAGCCTACCCCTGCACCACCATCAGCAACGGCAGATAATAACAATAGCAAAAATGCAGGTGGCAACAGCCAGAATGAGATATTATTCATACGCGGAAACGCCATATCTGGCGCACCGATCATGATTGGCACAAACCAGTTACCAAATCCGCCAATCAGTCCTGGCATCACAACAAAGAACACCATGATAAGCCCATGAGCCGTCGTAAAGACGTTCCACATATGACCATCAGCCATATATTGCACGCCAGGTTCCATTAGTTCCATCCGCATAAATATAGAGAACCCGCCCCCTATTAACGCGGCCAGAATTGAAAAGATGATATACATCGTTCCAATGTCTTTATGGTTTGTTGAATATAGCCAGCGTCTTACAAATCCAGTTGGATTAGCGTGAGCTGTATCAGCAGCATGTGATTGCGCACTCATCGTCTCGGACTCCCTTCACAAACTTATTGAGCCGAAGCCAGCATATTGCTGACAGGCATGGTATTTAATGCAAATTCTTGTTTCGCCGTTGCAAGCCAGTCTGCATAATCATCTGCGCTTACTGCCTCAATAACGATAGGCATATAGGCGTGGTTGATACCGCAAATCTGGTTACACTGGCCATAATAGGTTTTCTCGCCCATCGGCACATCAATCCAAGCTTCATTCACTCTGCCTATGATTGAGTAAGTCTGAACCGCAAGAGACGGCACAAAAAACGAGTGCATGACATCATTTCCTGTTACCAGCAATTTCACTTTCGTGCCTTCTGGTATCACCATTGGATAATCAACTGTCAGCAGGCGCGGCTGGCCTTCTTCAAGGTCAGCTTCATCAACCATATAGCTGTCAAAGGCAAACCCTTCATCTAAATATTCATAATTCCAAAACCACTGGTTGCCAGTGACCTTAACTACCATTTCAGTTTGCTTTGTATCATCCAAATAATACAGCAATCTGAATGATGGCACAGCAATTACAACCAGAATCAGAACAGGTACCACTGTCCATAATATTTCAATCACTGTGTTGTGGGTTGTGCGTGACGGCTTAGGATTCGCGCGCTCGCGATACCGTACACAGGTATATACCAGCAATGCCAGCACAAACACAGAAATGGCTGTGATAATGATAAGCAACAGATTATGCAGGCTAGTTGCCTTTTCTGCGATTGAACCTGCAGGTTCCTGAAGCCCTAGCTGCCATGCTTGCGGTTCTGCAGCGCCTGCGCTACCAGCGATACAAGCAGCTAGCACTGCCCCCGCAATAATCCAGCTTTTTGCGATATAACGCGAAATCATGGTCTGAATGTCCCCCAAATCGATAACCGTTTCGAACCAGCACATAGCTAGCACACACATATAAAAATTGCTGTATTTTTTTTACCCTTTTTTTTCTGCCAAGAAAACCCCTATGCGACCGCCAGTCGCACCATACCCCAACTTAGCATTTCGATACGATAACGCAAATTACCCAAAGCGATGTCCAGCCCCTTGAAAGATGGGACACATCAACCCATAATCAAGGATAGGACGCTTGCTTACTTGCGTTATGATATTGAGCGGCTATCTAGCTGAAACCCTTTTTGCCAAGAGAACATAAAACAGATGACCAGCCTTGAGAAAACAGACGAGATTTTTTTCACCAATACTGGCCTTGACCAGCAAAAAACGATGGCGATTGTCAGTCAGACATTGGCTGGGGCAGATGATGGCGATCTATTTCTTGAGATGAAACATTCTGAAATGCTTGGCTTTGATGATGGGCGGCTAAAATCAGCTAGCTATGATCAGGTAGCTGGATTCGGGCTCAGGGCGATTGTTGGCGAGGCAGATGCGTTTGCGCATGCAGGCGAGCTGTCAGAATCTGCGTTAAGACGTGCGGCTGAAACCGTATCAACTGTGTGTTCTGGGTATGGCGGCACGTTGGCAATCGCGCCTAGCTCGCATCATAACCGCCCTCTTTATTCTGATGAAAACCCGCTTAATGCGACCAAGTTTGAGGATAAAATCGCCCTGCTTCAAAAAATTGATGAGTATGCCCGCTCATCTGACAGTGCTGTGAAACAGGTCAGTGCAAGCATTGCAGGCTCTTGGCAGGCAGTCCAGATCATCAGGCCAGACGGCAGTAGATTTGCCGATATTCGCCCACTTGTTAGGCTGAATGTAGCGGTTACTGTGGAAAAAAATGGCCGTATGGAAACAGGCTCAAGCGGTGTAGGCGGCAGATTTATGTTTTCTAGATATTTGCAAGATGATGTCTGGCAGGCAGAAATTGATGAAGCGCTCAGAATTGCATTGCTGAATCTTGATTCTGTAGATGCGCCTGCTGGAGAGATGGAAATTGTGCTGGGATCAGGCTGGCCAGGCGTCATGTTGCATGAAGCGGTAGGGCATGGGCTGGAAGGTGATTTCAACCGCAAAGGCACCTCTATCTTTTCAGGCAGAATCGGCGAACAGGTCGCGGCAAAAGGTGTGACGGTGGTTGATGATGGCACCATTATTGACAGGCGCGGCTCGATCACAATAGATGATGAAGGTAGCGCGTCTGCCCGTAATGTATTGATAGAAGATGGCATCTTGAAAGGCTATATGCAGGACAGGCAAAATGCGCGGCTTATGGGGGTTGACGCCACTGGAAATGGGCGCCGTCAATCCTATGCCCATCTGCCAATGCCGCGCATGACAAATACATTTATGGAAAATGGCGCCTATAGCCCTGAAGAAGTAGTCTCATCAATGAAACATGGCATTTATGCTGCGAATTTTGGTGGCGGGCAGGTTGATATTACCTCTGGCAAATTCGTGTTTTCAGCCTCAGAAGCCTATTTGGTGAAAAATGGCAAGATTGGCGCGCCTGTAAAAGGCGCAACCTTAATCGGAAACGGGCCTGATGCGATGTCTAAAATCACCATGATTGCCAATGATATGCGCCTTGATAGAGGGGTTGGCACGTGCGGGAAAGCTGGCCAGTCTGTGCCTGTAGGTGTTGGCCAGCCAACGCTAAAAATTGGCGGAATAACAGTGGGAGGCACGGCCTGATTTGTGCATAATTCAGGGCGTATCAGCCATGCGCCTATGGCGCATGATAGGGGCGCTTAGCAGAATTAGCACCAGCAAAAGCGCCGTAATCACACCCCCAAATCCAAAGGATAGCGTGCCGCCACCAAGCTGGTAGAATGGCCCTGCTAGCGTCAGCCCAAACACCTGACCTAGCGAGCCGCATCCCTGAACAACCCCAAGCACAGAGCCACGTTCTGTTTCAGACGCAATATGAGATGAAGCAGCTGATAAGGTTGGATTGGCAAGGGCAAAACCAACACATATAAAGGCTGTCACGCCTATCACATAAACCAGCAAGCCGCTCGCCTCAGCAAATACAGATGTTGCCAGAATTGAGGTCAATAGCTGGCCACAACATAACAATGCAATCCCGCTTAGGATAATTGACCGCTCGCCAAATCTGGCAACCAGCCTGCCTATCAATCCGCCCTGCACAATGATAATCATCACGCCAATATAGGCAAAGAACCAGCCTGTTTTGGCCGCATCAAAGGATAATAAATCGCGCAATAGCAGAACATGGGTTGCCTCAACTTGCGAGAATGACAGGTTCAGGCAGAAAAATGCGGCCGCAAAGATAAGAATAGAGGGTCTAAGCAGCAACCGCCACTGACGCCCCTGATGGATGTTCCTTTGCTTAGTGCTGGCCAATTTAGCTGTTTCGGACAACCGTAATGCCAGCAGACACGCAAATCCTGCAAAGCCTGCCGCCACAAAAAAGGGCACTTGATGGGCAGGGCCATTGCCAAAACTGCTTAATACCCCGCCCAAAGCAGGGCCAAGCACAAAGCCTGCTCCGATTGATGCCCCTAACATGCCCATAATTTTTGCGCGGCTATCTGAGGTGCTTGAATCTGTGATAATAGCCTGAATAACGCCAATATTGCCTGCTGCCAATCCCGCCAAAATCCGCGCAATAAATAACGAGACAATATCATCTGATAGGGCAAACCAGATATGCGCGGCCATATTGACAGCTAATGCAGACACTAAAATAGGCTTTCTGCCGAATCTGTCTGAAAGCTGGCCTAGCACAGGGTTAGCGATAAACATAGCAAGTGAAAAACTGGCTAAAAGCGCTGTCATCACGCTTTCAGAATAGCCAAACTGGTCAACTACCGTAAATGGCAACACAGGTATCAACGCCCCGATGCCAATAAAATTCACAAATACAATAATGAGCAGACTATACATAACCCTGTTCCCGAATAGACAGCGTGAGATTCAGGCAGGCTTAAAAATCATGATGGGTAAAAACTGCGTTAATATCGCCCTGCCATTCGCCTCTAAATGCCTCGATCATAAGGTCAGCATTGGTCTTTTGCGATTTGACAATCACTTTTAACGGAGATAGAAACCCGCGTTCATCCATCCCGCTACTATCCAGCCTATTTCTGGCTTTCAGCCCGTCTGAGGCAATCTCAACCATCTGCCGAGCAATATCACTCATCATATGACCGCCAAACTTGCCGGCTAGCCCATCTTTGGCAGCGCTATGGCGTGCATTTTCAACATCATTTGCGCTGATATCCGCCACCAGCGCTTCAGCGCGCGCCAGCGCCTCATCATCATATAATAAGCCAACCCATAATGCGGGAAGCGCACAGATATTATTCCAAGAGCCGCTATCTGCACCACGCATTTCAAGATAGCCCTTCAGGCGCACCTCTGGAAAGGCAGTGGTGATATGATCTTCAAAATCATGTAACAATGGATATTGGCCTTCAAATCCTGCTAGCTTGCCTGCCATAAAATCTGCAAATGACTTTCCAGAGACATCAATATAATCATCTCCGCGATGCAGAAAATACATTGGCACATCAATAATATAATCTATCCACGCTTCATAGCCAAAGCCGCTATCAAACACAATTTCAGGCACACCGCACCTATCAGGGTCTGTATCTGTCCAGACATGCGCCCGTGTGGATTTCAACCCTGATAGCGCACCATCCTTGAATGGCGAATTTGCAAATAGCGCGGTTGCAACTGGCTGAAGCGCAAGCGAGGTACGGAATTTTCGCACCATATCTGCCTCATCAGCATAGTCCAAATTAACCTGTACAGTGCAGGACCTAAGCATCATATCAAGGCCAAGAGCGCCACGTTTTGGCATATAGTTACGCATGATTTTATAGCGGCCTTTTGGCATCCATGAGATATCATCTCTACCCCATAATGGCTGAAAGCCTAGCCCTAGCATGCCAATACCCATATCCGAGATAACATGTTTCATCTGCTTAAGATGAGTGCCTGTTTCCTTGCAGGTCTGATGCAGATTTTCAAGCGGCGCACCTGATAGCTCAAGCTGGCCTCCTGGCTCTAATGTGATTGACCCGCCTTGATTATCTTTCAGCCCGATAATCTTATCCTTCTCCATTATAGGGCTCATCTGATAGGCCGATTGCAAAGCACTCAGAATAGCCCCTATGCCATGCTCACCCTCATATCCGACTGGCCGATTATCACGCTTGTAAAACAGAAATTTTTCATGTTCTGTGCCAATACGCCATAAGGATTTTTCTTTTGCCTGACCAGCCAGCCAGTCAATCATGTGCGATTTCTGGGTGATGAAGTCGGAATCTGTTAGCGGAGAATTAGGATTCATTTCGTGAGCCGATCCAAAAAAATTTCATAAGACCATAGTAAAGCCTTACCTTTATATCTGTATCCTAAGATGAGGTTTCAAGCCAGTCGCCACAAAAAGCTTGATAAAGTGTCATCGCAGAAAGGGCGGCTGTATCTGCACGCAAGATGCGAGGCCCTAAAGACAGCCTTATAATATTATTTTTTGCCAATAGCAATGCTCGCTCACGCGCTGAAAACCCGCCCTCTGGCCCAATCAAAATCGCTGCTTTTTGAGCGCCAGCCCCTAATAGTTCTGAGTTTGGCCATGTCTTGCCAGCTGCCATTTCGTCACAAAAAATAATCACTCTATCATCAGGCCAGTCTGCCAAAATCTCATCAAGGCGCTGAAAGGCGCGTAATTCAGGCACATCAAGACGTTCAGACTGTTCTGCAGCTTCAATCGCATTTGCTGCCAGCCTGTCTGTATTGACGCGGCTAACTTGGGTGAAATCTGTCTGGCATGGCCAGATCACAGCCGCCCCAAGCTCTGTTGCTTTTTGTGCCATAAAATCAAGCCTAGTGCGTTTTACAGGGGCAAATATCAACCATAAATCTGCACTTCTAATTTGCGCGCGATGCTGGGTAATGCAGGTAAGCGTGGTTGATTTTTTATGTGCTAGCTCAATATGTGCATGAAAGCTGCCATCATGCCCGTTAAATAATTCAATCACATTACCCTGTTTTTGGCGCATTACTGTAACCAGATAATGGCTTTGTTCTGGGCTTAGACAGATAGTGGCATTTTCTGCCAGCCTGTCTGGTACATAAAGTCTGATTGAGGGGGTATATTCATCTGTCATCATCATAAGGAGGTAGCAAGCAATCATCAGCAGATCAACTTTTATTAGACTGCTTTGCAATCTAGCGCCTATCATGCGATAGATAAGCCATGACAAACCATCACCAAAATCATCACCCCAATGAGCCGCGCAAAGATGCACGCACTAAAAGCGCTGATGATATCAATCTGTCAGGTATCTGGCAGCTGTTTCCAACACAATTTCATCCGTTTATCACTATTGCTCGGCTAGATAGACCAATCGGCTGGTGGTTGCTGATTTTGCCAGGTTGGTGGGTTGCTGCTGCATTAGCTTCTTCATTGGCGCATGCCCTATCTCTTATGGCGCTATTTTTGATTGGCGGTGTTTCGACCCGTGCTGCAGGCTGTGTGATAAATGATATGTGGGATAGAGATATTGACAGGCGGGTCGCAAGAACAGCGCAACGACCGCTTGCCGCAGGCACGATTAGCCTGTTTCAGGCTAGCCTGTTCTTAGCCTTGCTGGGGATGGTATCCCTTGCTGTTCTGTTTCAACTTCCGCCAATCGCATGGCTGGTAGGGGTTGCCTCTGCCCCGCTGGTGATTTTATATCCGCTTGCAAAGCGCGTCACCTATTTCCCGCAACTTGTTCTGGGGCTTACCTTTAGCTGGGCAGCGCCCACAGCCTATGCCGCAACCACCCTTATGATGCCAGATAGTGCATTGCTGATTGTGTATATCGGCACAATATGCTGGGTGTTTGGCTATGATACGATTTACGCAATACAGGATATTGAAGATGATACCCGCTCAGGGGTCAAATCATCTGCCATTGGGCTAGGGGCGAAGTTAACATCTGGGGTTGCGACAGCCTATCTTCTTGCGCTGATATTCTGGGGCATTGGTTTTTATCTGATGGTAGGAGCTGGTTTCTGGATGGCAGGACTGGCAGGGGTTGCTATTCATTTTTTATGGCAGATACGCCAAATCAGGCGCGATGATGCGCAGATGGCAAAGCGACTATTTATCTCAAACAGAAATTGCGGGCTGATGCTGACAGCAGGCTTTCTAGCTGACCAGCTTATGCGCTAGGCGACGATAATGTGCGCCATGGTGGGCGTGACGCCTTAATCGCAGTTTTACCAATAATATCTGCTACTTGCTGTCTGAAATCATGCTCTTGCTGGCATCTATCTAGCCATTGATCAAAGTCTTTGCAATCGCCTGTACAAGCTCTAAATACATGGCTCAAAGCCTGTTCTTGGCTACAGCTTTTCAGCTGCCTGTTCTGGGTAGCAATCGCATCAAGCGCATAGGGCGCATCATCATCCACTTTTAGCGCTCCCTTCAGGCTGGCATATCCAAATAGGCGGGCGATTGGCTGTGGGTGAAGATGTTCAACAAAATGACAGTCCCATTCAACAAATTCATAGGCCACCCCCAAAGATTCTGTCTGATGCATAATCGCTAATTGCGCTTCATCCAGCCATGCAATATTCAGCGGCGTAATCGCCCCCTCAGAAGGAAAGGCAGAACATGGCACTGCACCATAGGGCGCCAGATTTGCTACATGCACAATATCACATCCATGAATATTGACAGCTGTTACGGGGATTTCAGCCTCTTTACCAAATTTACGATATAGCTGGGCTGGCGCTCTGTTTGACCCAACAGATAATACAGCTACCCTATCTGCAAACTCATAGGCTGAGGGTAATTCTGTGCAATAGCCACCTGAAATCAGAAAGCTACCTTCTGGCGCCTCATAAGGATAGCCAAGAGCGCGTTCCCGCATTGTCATTTCAGGAATCTTCACCGTCATCATATTCAAACAGACAGGCCAGCCAGCATATCACGGCCAAGCATTAAATTTAGATTCTGAACAGCCGCCCCTGATGCCCCTTTACCCAGATTATCCAGTCGTGCTGTCAATACCAGCCGCTCATTGAGAGCGTCTGCAAAAACAAATAATTCAAGCCTGTCTGTGCCAGCAAGTGCATCTGCGGCTAAAAAGCCTGCGCTCGTAAGCCCTTCCTCACTCCCAACCGAAATCAGGCTGTCTGACTGATAGCGCATCTGATATAGCTCTGTGATATCAGCGGGGGTAACTGCTGTGTTAAGAGTGCGATTATCAAGCATCACATTTACCAACATACCTTGCGCAAAATTGCCGACAGATGGCAGAAATACAGGTGAATGTGTCAATCCTGAATGCACTCTCATTTCAGGCAGATGTTTATGTGCCAAAGACAGCCCATAGCTTCCATAGGCGGGCGCATTGCCAGCTTCATAGTCTGCTATCATCGCCTTGCCACCGCCAGAATAGCCAGAGACCGATGGGACATGTAAGATAGTGTCAGCCGAAAGCCAGCCTGCTTCAATCAGTGGTCTAACCAGCGCCAGAAACCCTGTTGGATAGCATCCTGGATTGCTTACAAATTGTGCGTCTGCTATTTGGTTTTCACCATCTGCTAGCAATTCAGCAAAGCCATATGTAAATTCTGGATCAATACGATGCGCTGTTGAGGCATCAATAAGCCGTGCAGATGATGTTTTTGCAAAGCGGGTTGCTTCAATCGCAGCATCATCTGGCAAACATAAAATAGTGACATCTGCCGCCGCCATAGCGTCACGCCGCTTTGCGCTATCCTTACGTTCAGACTCATCTAGCACAATAAGCTTAAGATCAGGCTGAGCTTCAAGTCTGCTTTGGACTTGAAGACCTGTTGTGCCAGCCGCGCCATCAATAAATATCTGATATGTTTTCATATAAATACACATAAACACCAAACAATCTCAATGCAAGCGGTTGCATATTGCTGGTGGGCGTATTATTTCATGATGTATGACAGATTCAGAACAAGACATAGTTGACTATGCGCTTCGTGCGGCACGCACAGCAGGGGCAGATGGCGCCGATATTACCTTTATCACAGGCGATAGCACAGATATTCAGGTGCGCTTGGGACAGGTAGAATCAATCGAGCGTTCAGAAGATTTCCAGCTCGGGCTTCGGGTATTTTGCGGCAAGCAGAATGCGGCCGTATCAACTGGCCAGCTAGACAAGCAGAATATTGATGATATTGTTGCACGCGCTGTATCTATGGCGCGAGCTGCCCCACAAGACCCGTTTGCACGTCTGGCCTCAGAAGATGAGCAGGCCAAAACCTTGCCAGATATTGACATATGTGATGATACAGAGCTGTCTGCTGAGGCATTAACCCAAATAGCCCTTAGTTGCGAGAATGCCGCACTAGAGACACACGGCATTACCAATTCAGATGGCGGGTCTGCCTCTGCCAGCAAAAGCAGAATATTGATTGCCACATCAACAGGATTTTCTGCTGAATATCAACGCTCTAGCTTTGGCTTTTCTGCGGTCGTGCTTGCCGAAAAAAATGGTCAGATGGAACGTGATTATGATTATAGCTCTGCTGTTTTTGCAGATGACCTAAAAGACCCTGCCGAAATTGGCAAAAATGCAGCAACACGAACCCTATCACGGCTGGGCGCGAAAAAACCGCAGACAGGAAGCTATCCTATCATTTTTGATACCCGAATTTCGCGTTCAGTCGCAGGCCATCTAGCAAGCGCTATTAACGGGGCGGCAATAGCCAGAGGCACCAGCTTTCTAAAAGACAAATTGGGACAGAAAATCAGCTCTGAGCATATCACTATTATTGATGACCCAACCCGCAACAGGGCAAGCGGCTCGCGGCTATTTGACGGGGAAACCCTGCCCGTCCAAAAACGCCACCTTGTCGATCAGGGGGTGCTAACAGGATGGCTTCTTGATCTTGCAAGTGCTAGCCAGCTTGGCATGAGCCCAACAGGCAATGCCAGCAGGTCTCTATCTGGCCCGCCTAGCCCGTCAATCTCAAATTTCTATATTGCTGATACAGATATTGAGACTGAAGCGCTGATAGCAGATATTCAGAACGGGTTTTTCGTAACTGAGTTGATGGGCAGTTCTATTAGCATGACAACAGGCGATTATTCTCGCGGAGCGGCAGGCTTCTGGATCGAAAATGGCGCCATTAGCTGGCCAGCCTCAGAAGCCACAATCGCAGGCAATCTAAATGATATTTTTGCCTCTATGGTGGCAGGAAATGACTGTGACATGACACAATCTATTTCAGCGCCGAGCCTATTCATCCCAACAATGATGGTTGCAGGTGCCTAAGCCAAGATGACGGCATATAAACTGCATCTACCGCAACATAAACCACCGCATCAGCGGCGCGGTATGTCTGACTGGACTGAGCTAATGCTAAAAGATCATGGTGTGCTGCGGTTGCGCTGGCATAATCTGCACCAGATAGATAGTCAGATGTGGCGAAGCAACCAGCCAACCCCAAAACGCATTACCCAATATGCAGAGATGGGCATCACTACCATCATCAATTTGCGGGGCGAGCGTGATGATGGCGGCTGGCGACTTGAAGCAGAAGCCTGTCATCAAACTGGCCTTACCTTAATAGATTTCACTGCCAGATCGCGCGCCGCGCCTGATAAACCAATGCTTCATGCAACTGCCGAGCTATTTCAGGCGATATCAACCCCAGCGCTATTACATTGTAAATCAGGCGCTGACAGAGCAGGCATAATGTCTGCGCTATATCTTGTGATGATGAAAAATGCAGCTGTTGATGTCGCTATAAAACAGCTAAAATTCTGGCCATATCTGCATGTAAGGCAAGCCAAAACAGGTGTGCTAGATGCGTTTTTGCTAGCCTATAAGCCGTATCAGCAACGTGGGATGGGCTTTTTTGACTGGGTAGATAATATATATGATGCAGACGCATTACAGGAAAATTTTAGATCAAAAGGCTGGGCAAATCGTCTGGTAGATGATTTGCTGAACCGTGAATAGATGGCTAGAAAATTCACCACATAATCTGTTAGTCCGAAATATTCTGTAGCGCGCATAATTGAGCATACAGCCCATTTGCTGCAAGCAATTCATCATGCGTGCCATGCTCGACAATATGCCCGTTATCAATCACTAAAATTCTGTCTGCATGCATGATGCTGGCCAGCCTATGAGCGATAATAAGGGTGGTTTTGCCTTGCCGCAATGTTTCAATCGCCTGTTGCACCTGCCCTTCAGCATGGGCGTCTAGTGCGCTAGTCGCTTCATCCAATAATAATATCGGCGCATCACGCACCATCGCTCGTGCTATCGCAATGCGCTGTTTCTGACCACCAGAAAGTCGGCTACCACGCTCACCAACTTGTGTATCAAACCCGTCTGGCAATTCAGAAATAAATTGCTCTGCGGCGGCTTTTTGAGCGGCTTTGCGAATATCTGCATGGGTGCTATCTGCCTTGCCAAACCCAATATTGGCGGCGATTGTATCATCAAACAGCACCGCATCCTGACTAACCAATGCAATCGATTCCCGAAGCGTGCTTATCTGCATATCTCTTACGTCAATCCCGTCTATCAGCACTGCTCCCTTATCAACATCAAAAAAACGGGGTATCAGATTTAATATGGTGGATTTGCCGCCACCACTTGGCCCTACAAGGGCGATTGTCTGGCCAGAATTAGCGGTAAAATCTATATCGCTTAAAATTGCCTTGTCACCATAATGGAAGCTGACCTTAGAGAATTGAATTTCGCCCTTTTTAGCGGTAACAGCACGCGCATCTGGCTTGTCTATAATCTCGTTCTGCCTATCAAGTAGCGCGAAGATGCGTTGCAATGCTGCTGCCCCTTCTTGTGAAACCGCATTTAAGGTGCCAATCGCACGCACTGGCGGCACAAGCATCACTAATGCAGTGATAAAGCCTATGACATCAGAGGGTGTCATCTGGTCTGAGGCAACCTGCCATGATGCCACAGCAATCACGCCTGCAATCGCAATACCACCCAATATTTCCAGAATTGGATCAACACGGGCACGCCCTGCCAATAGGCCAATAAGCTGCTGATACAACTTATCAAACGCGGCGGCTGAACGTGTTTTCTCTGCCTGTTCAAGCTGGTAGGCTTTGATCATCCGAATACCTTGCAAGCTTTCTGCTAGCAGGCTGGTAAGGCTTCCCATATGTTCTTGCAACGATGCAGAGGCTTTACGTTGCCTATTGCCAATAAGAATGATAGGGCGCATCGCAAGCGGATAGACAGCTAGCACCAGCACAGATAATAGCCAGCTAAACCAAAACATCACCCCAACCATTACCAGTGCAGTTAGCATATCGCGCACCAAATTATTTGCCAGCCTTACAATCGCATCCCTGACCAAATTCAAATCATTCATAATACGGGAAATCAAATTGCCAGATGGCTCGCCTGAATGATGGGCAAGATCAGCATCTATCAGATGCGCCATCATTTGTTTTTGCAGGGCTGTTGTCAGTTTCAGCGCAAGCGCATTGACATGAAGCACCTGAAAATACATTGCGCCTGCTTTGATGCTAGCAACACATATTATCAACACAGGGATAACCAGCAGACCATCGCCAAGATAGCCGCTATAGAATGCAGGCTCGGTACTACCGCCTAGCCGCTCAAAAATATGGCTAATCAGCGCAGGATATATCCCGCCTGCCACCGCAATCACCATCATCAGCAAAAAAATCAGCGCTAACTGGTGTTTATAGCTGGCAATATGCTCTGAAAACAACCTGCCATAAATTGCTGTAACAGTGCTATCTTCAGGCTGAATAGTCTGTTTATTGCGTGTAATTTTGCCGTGTTGCATCTCACACCAGATAGAGTTTTGCCTAATGGTATTTATGGATTAGCACATAAATGACGATTTTTACATAATTGATACGATGCCAGTTTCAATCCAGCATATATTATCACGGCAGATAGCGATATATCCGCTACTGAATAGGTATAGTGGCTGGCAGTGGCAGGGCAAAAGAAGTGGCTTTATGCTTCCTGTATATCAGGTTATTCTCTATAACAGGATTTCCAACCAGCAAGCTGACCTGATTTTTATGCGCATCAAACAGATTATTAGAACCAGAATTGGCCTATTTATCACCAGCTTTATGCTGGCAGCTATCATCTTTGTGATTATGCGGACTATCAGATGGCAAGAAGAAAATAGAGACGCGCTAGACAGGCTAGTCGCATCTGGCAAGCGGCCTGTAATTATTTTCTGGCATGAACATATATTTGCAATGCCAGTATTTCTGCCCAAACCATCATCTGCGTTACAATCGCCTCATCCTGACGGGCGTGTGCTTGCCTATGCGGTGCGCTATTTTGGTCTGCGGCCAATCTGGGGAAGTAGCAACCGAAATGCGTTATCTGGCTTGCGCCAAATGCTACGCGAATTGCAACAAGGCAGATGTGCAGTCATTACGCCAGACGGCCCAAGAGGGCCTGCACGCAGGCTAGCTTTCGGGGCATTAGGGCTAGCCCATCTGGGTGATACGCCTGTGATTCCAGTTGCTTGGCAGACGTCAAAATGCTGGCATTTATCTAGCTGGGATAAAACCCGTATTCCGCGCCCATTTAGCAAGGGGCTGATCAGGTGGGGTGAGCCTGTCTGTCTTGAAGCCACAAAGGATAAAGACAGGCTAGAATCACAGCGCCGCCAGCTAGAGGATTTGCTAACGCGCCATCTTACCGAAATAGACCAAAACATGGCCAGCCAATGAGAGGGGTATCCTTACAGCAATATAGCAGATTGATGAGGCTGTTATCCCCTGTTCTGAAGATATTGGTCTATCTTAGATATCTGCGCGGAAAAGAAGATCGATACAGATTATCTGAACGCTGGGGGGCGGGCTATCAGCAGCAACGCCCCAAAGGCACATTAGTCTGGATACATGCAGTATCTGTTGGCGAAGCTGTAGCCGCAAAATTGCTTGCAACTGAAATCAGGGCATTGCGCCCAAGATGCCAGATTTTAATTACCACCAATACACTTAGCTCTGCCCAACAGCTCAGCGATGGCGGCTATTTTCATGCTTATCAGCCGCTAGATGTTCAAAGCTGGGTAGAAAAATTTCTGGCGCATTGGCGGCCAGACATGGCTATTTTTGTTGAATCTGATTTCTGGCCGCATTTGGTGAGATGCACCAAAGATACAGGCATTGATATTTATTTTGCTTCATCACAGCTATCTGTTTCAGCCTATCAAAGATGGCAAAACCAGCCTGCGCTCGCCCATGCGCTATTTTCAGCTCCAAAACAGATTTTCTGTATTGATGATACGCAAAAAGCGCAATTTGAAGCGCTGGCATCGGCGTTTGGCCATGCAAGCCATAACACAGAGATAAGCCTGTCTGCCTCGCTAAAACTGCCGCCACCGCAGCTTCAGCCTGATAGTAGCTTTAGCCAGCAATTAACATTAGCCGCTGCAGGGCGAATGATCGTTATCGCCAGCTCAACCCATGAAACAGAAGAAGCCCTTATCTATCGATCATGCAAAACATTATGTGAAGATGGCCATATATTCTTAGTGTTTGCTCCGCGCCATCCGCATCGCGGCACTCAGATAGCCTCTGCATTATCTCACCCCCCACAACGAAGCACAGGCGCAGTGCCAACTGCCAAAGATGCGTTGTACATTTGCGATAGTCTGGGCGAGCTAGATAGTCTTTACGCTGTCGCAGATGTGATTATATTGGGGGCTAGTTTTGTTGATAAAGGCGGGCATAATCCGCTTGAAGCCTCGCGGGCGGCAGTCCCTATCCTGACAGGTCCGTTTGATGCGAAAAATAAGGCAGAAATCGCTATGCTAGCTAAAACAGGCATGCTTTCTAAGATTGCAGATATGCCAGCCCTTACCAAAGCGCTTGACCTGCTATATACAAAATTTAGCCAAAATAAGCCTGCGCTCACGAAAAACACCCTTAAAGCGGCAACCGCATTGATGGATAAGCGCTATCGTGAAGCAAAAAAAATCGCAAGCAAAATGCTACAATCTCTGACATAGTTATCCCATTATGTTTTCAACACCTGAATTTTGGAATAGACGAGGGCTTCTGGCATGGCTATTGATGCCGCTCAGTTTGATATATGCCGTCGCTTCATCCATTAGGCATAGGCTAGCACGTCCCTATCACAGCAAATTGCCTGTGATATGTGTTGGCAATATCACGGTTGGCGGTACGGGCAAAACACCCTTTGTCTCTGTGCTATGCTCCGCATTAGCTGCAGCTGGCCAACACCCCGTAATCCTTACGCGCGGCTATGGTGGCAAGCTGAAAGGCCCTGTTATCTGCAACCCTGCCATTCATGATGCCTCTGATATTGGTGATGAGGCCTTGATGTTGAGTGATGATGCGATTGTGGTGGTATCCTCAGACCGAGCGATTGGCGCGGCATTTATTGAACGCCAGACAGAGGCTGATCTGATTATCATGGATGATGGAATGCAAAACCCATGGCTTGCACATGATATGAGAATCGCTATTTTTGACGGCCAGAGAGGTATTGATAATGGCCTGCTTTTTCCCAGCGGCCCATTGCGCCAAACCATGCGCAGCTTTCTTTGTTGTGTTGATGTTGTGATTTTCAATGGTGCAGATGATACAGATATAACGACACAACTCCCTGACAAATTGCCCTATTTTGAGGGGAGAGTTGAGCCGTACCGCGCGCAGATAGATGCCTTTGGTGACAGGCCTGTGATGGCATTTGCAGGCATTGGCAATCCAAAACGATTTTTTAACATGCTCACATCGCTAGGCATAAATCTTGTAAAATCCTCAGCCTTTGCGGATCATCATCCCTATAGCTCGGTAGATCTGGACAGGCTTTTTTCTGATGCGCACCATCTAGGTGCAGAGCTGGTGACAACCCAAAAGGACTGGATAAGACTGCCATCTGAATGGCGAGAGCGTGTATCTGTTATTTCTGTTACCATGCAGTTTGAGCCAGATAGCTTTGCAACTTTGCTTGGCATTATCCAGAATAGCATTGAGACAAAAAGGGCTAGCAGATAATGTCTATGTCCTATCGTAGCGCTCCTATGCGCCTCCTATTCAAGCTGATAATCTGGCCATTAGAATGTATGTTGCTATTTGGTCTGCTTGGATGTTTGCGTCTATTGCCGCCCCGAATTGCAAGTAGCATGATGGGCGCTATCTTCAGGCTGATAGGCCCTGTGACAGGCTGGCATCGCAGAAGCGTGCGCCATCTATCTTTGGCTTTCCCTGATATGGATATGCCCCACAGGCATCGTATTGCCCGCACTATGTGGGATAATCTTGGCAGAAATGTTGGCGAATATATGCATCTTGACAGAATGCTAGCTAGCGGGCGCATTACATTTGATGGCACAGACCATCTGAATAGAGATAAGGGCGGCATAATTATTGGAGCACATCTGGCAAATTGGGAAGCATTATCTATGCTTGGCAGGGCTGAAAATGTGCCTATCGGGCTGATTTATCGTCCGCTAAATAATCCTTATGCCAATTTGGCATTTGCAAGACGCCCTGCAATTTCTGGGGCAGATAGTTATCAAAAAGGACGAGAGGCAAGTCTTGGCATGCTTCGCACCTTACGCAAGAATGGCTTTATGCTGATGCTGGTTGACCAACAATTACGAGAAGGCATTTCTATCCCATTTTTCGGCCATCCTGCAAAAACCGCTATTAGCCATATTAGAATTGCTTTGAAACAGGACAAGCCTATCTATCTTGCCAGAGTTACCCGCGCTAAAGATGCCAGCATCAAGGTAAGTATTTCGCCTGCCCTTAGCGTTGATAATACAGCTGATATCGATATTGAAACACACAGGATTGCCACAGACATAAATGCTGAAATTGAACGCTGGATCACTAAATGCCCTGAACAATGGCTATGGCCGCATCGGCGCTGGGGCAAAGATATTCTTGGCAGATAGCAGGCTAGAATAATTCTGTCTGGCCAGTTGTGGGCATCTGGTTTTTGTTAGATTTTTTTGCTGATGGCGCGCTATCGCCCCCCCTGCCAGATTTTGGGGCAATATCAGGATCAAGACGGGCGGCGCGCTTAGCATCTGAAAAGGTAAGGGTGACATCTGCGCCCTTGCTGGCGTCGCTACTTTTCTTAATTGGCACACCCTCTTTATTGGTTACAAGCGCAAAGCCTCTATCAAGCACACGTTCAAAGCTATTTGCTTGCAATAGCCTGTCTAACTCTAAGAGCTTGCCAGACGTTTTTTCGATACGCCCATCTATCTGACGGCCAAGCCCCTCAGAGCACCTCTCGAGGCGCTGGCCTAGCCTGTCAATATAATGGGCTGGCGATACCAGCCTGCTTGTGATCTGGCCAAGCCGAGAGGCATGGCGGTTTGTGATTTTCAGAAGTTGGCTATCAAGTGATGCCCACAGCATATCTAGGCGTTGACCATGACGGCCAATCTGGTCAGCAGGATGAAGTAACCCTCTTGATGTTGCCCGAAGCATCTGTTCTGCAGCCTCGTACCGCCGCCAGACCGCTCGGTACATTCTGGTAGCATTGTCATCAATCCGTGCTTCAATATCGCGCTTTACAGGTGTTGCAAACTCAGCCGCTGCAGTGGGTGTAGGCGCGCGCACATCGCTCACATAATCAATCAGGGTTGTATCTGTTTCATGGCCTACCGCTGATATGAGCGGTATGCGCGAGCGCGCGACAGCACGTGCCACACTCTCTTCATTAAATGCCCATAAATCCTCTAGCGAGCCGCCGCCACGCGCAACGATAAGCAAGTCTGGTGTGCCGATTTTCTGCTGTGTGTCTGGCTGATTGAAGCCGTCAATCGCATGGGCTATTTGTTCTGCTGCACCTTGACCTTGAACTGCAACCCCCCAGATAATGACATGCACACCAAACCGTTCAGACAGCCTATGCAGAATATCTCTGATAACCGCGCCAGTAGGGCTGGTGATCACGCCAATCCTGCGCGGCAAAAACGGCAGCGGCTGTTTTCGGGACTGGTCAAACAGCCCTTCCTGAGCAAGCCGCCTTTTGCGTTCTTCTAGCTGTTTTAGTAATGCGCCTTCGCCAGCAATTTCGATATCCTGAACCACAATCTGATATCGTGATTGCCCGCCAAAGGTCGTCATCTTGCCTGTACAAATAACATCCAGCCCCTCTTCAGGTGACATTGATAGCTGGCTTGTCATCCCCTTCCACATCACAGCAGATAGGGCATGCTTATCATCTTTCAGGGTGAAATATAAATGGCCAGAACTTGGAATGCGCGGCTGCGAAATCTCACCTCTTACCCGCACATAGTCAAAGGCTGTCTCAACAGTGCGTTTTACAGCCTGACTAAGTTCAGCAACACTGAGATAAGGAGCGTTTGTATCTTGTGTCATAGAGGGGTTTGCTTGTTGTTGCGATCATGATGCTTTCACGCTAATTTATGCCAGAGCTGTACTGCCAAGTACACTGAAAAACAAGAAGACCAATTCCATTTGCATCAAAGGGGCAGTGTTATGCGCGTACTTATTATTGGCTCAGGCGGAAGAGAGCATGCGCTTAGCTGGGCAATTTCAGACTCGCCTCTGGTAGAGCAGCTTTTTATTACGCCTGGCAGCCCTGGCACTGAAATGCTGGCAACTGCTGTTGATTTGGATGTCAAAAATCATCAACACATTATCTCATTCTGTACAGAACATCTGATTGATCTGGTTGTTATCGGCCCTGAAGCTCCATTGGTTGATGGGCTTGCTGATAGTCTTGATGCGGCTAATATTGCTAGCTTTGGCCCCTCAGCGAAGGCCGCACAGCTAGAAGGGTCTAAAGAATTTGCACGTGATTTCAACCAGCGTCATAATATCCCACAACCACGCTGGCAAAGCTTTGATACAGAAGATAGCGCAATCGAGTTTGCCAGATCATTAGGCGGCGGTTCTGTTATTAAGGCAGATGGGCTTGCCGCTGGCAAAGGGGTAATTGTCTGTGATACGCTGTCTGATGCTGAGACAGCTATCAAATCGCTATTGGGCGGCAGATTTGCTGAAGCGTCTAGCCGCATTGTAGTAGAAGAACGTATTTATGGCCCAGAGGTGTCTGCGTTTGCGCTACTTGATGGCGATACCGCTATCTGGCTTGCCTCAGCTCAGGATCATAAACGCGCATTCGATAATGATCAAGGTGACAATACTGGCGGCATGGGCGCGATATCGCCCTCTCCGCTTGAAACAGATGCGCTTAAATCTGTTATTATGAAAGAGATTATCGAGCCTGTTTGTGCGGGCATGAAGGCTGAAAATATGCCGTATAAAGGTGTGTTATATGCTGGTCTTATGCTGACAGATGACGGGCCAAAAGTGATTGAATATAATTGTCGGTTTGGCGATCCTGAAGCTCAAGTCATTGTCCCACGCATGATGACTGATTTAGTATCTGCGATGATGACACTGCATGAAGGCGGGCTTGCCCATTTTAATTTGCGGCTATCTGAAAAAACCGCAATTACCGTTGTGATGGCCACCAAAGGATATCCGGGCGATTATGAAAACGGCAGTGTGATCTCAAACATTGATGCGGCCGAGCAGGCTGGTTGCATTGTGTTTCACGCAGGCACGGCGATAAATAATGCAGGCCAGCTAGTCGCCTCAGGCGGGCGCGTACTTGCGGTTACTGCGTGCCATGATGACCCGCTTAATGCGCGCAAAATCGCCTATCTAGGCGTAGAGGCAATCCGCTGGGAGCAAGGATTTTACCGATCTGATATTGCTGCCAAAGCGCTAGGGCTGTCTATTGGCTAGCGCTTAGTCGCAAAAAATTTCTGTAGTAGCTGTTCTGAACGGCGGTGTTGCAGACCACCAATAATTTCAGGGCGATGATGGATAGTTGGCTGGCGGTACAGGCATGGCCCATGCTCAACCGCACCTGACTTGCTATCATAGGCGGCAAAATATAGCCTGCGAAATCGCATATGGCTTATAGCGCCTGCGCACATAGCGCATGGCTCAAGCGTGACCCATAGATCATAGCCTTCCAGCCTGTCTTGCCCTGTTTGCGCCAATGCGTCTTTAATCGCCAGCATTTCTGCATGGCAACTCGCATCCTTCAGGCGCCGCATAGCATTTTGTGCTGAGGCGACAAGCTCGCCCTGAGCAGAGATAATAACAGCCCCCACAGGCACTTCATCAGCCAGAAGCGCCTGTTCGGCCTGCTCAAATGCAAGTTCCATAAAATCTGTAAACTCTGTCATGCTGTTATTTCTATTCTATCGCACATAGTTTATTTGCCAACAGGCCAGCCTTAGCGTAAAACCAGCCTTATGACAAATAGAAATAATCCTTCAAAGCCCACAACAGCTAGCAAGGCTGACCCTGATTCAGGCTCAAAAACTGCCCCGAAATCAGAGAGAATTGCCAAGCGGATGGCGCGTGCGGGCATTAGCTCACGCAGAGGCGCTGAAGCCATGATCGCAGAAGGCAGGGTAGTTGTAAATGGCGAGCCATTAACCAGCCCTGCTGTTACGGTAGTGCCAAATGATGTTATTTTAGTAGATGGTAACCCGTTACCAGATGCAGAGCCCACGCGGCTTTGGCGATATTACAAGCCGCGCGGCTTGATTGTTTCTAACAAGGATGAGCAGAACAGACAGACTATCTTTGAGCATCTGCCAGAGGGTCTGCCACGTCTTATATCGGTGGGCAGACTTGATTTGGACACAGAAGGCCTGTTGTTATTAACCAATGATGGCGATTTAGCTCGATATCTTGAACTACCCTCAACCGCATGGATCAGAAAATACCGTGTCAGGGTGCGTGGCATTGTTGATCCAGTAAAATTGGACTCTTTGGCAAATGGCATTTCAATTGACGGGATTCATTATGGTGAAATCAAAGCCAGACTAGATAAGCAGATGCCATCAAATGCATGGCTTACCATTGCCATTAAAGAGGGGAAAAACAGAGAAATCAGGCATGTGATGGAGCATTTAGGCTATACTGTTAGCCGCCTGATACGGCTATCTTATGGGCCGTTCCAGCTAGGCAAGATGGAAGAGACATCTGTTGAAGAAGTAAAGCCTGCCATTCTAAAAGAACAGCTGGGCAGTCAGGCCGATGCCTTTATGATAGCGCTAGCCCCTGAGCCAAAACAGGCTGGCAAACCAGCTAGGTCAGCACGGCGACTCTCAATGCCAAAATCACGTAGCTCACACCCACCAGATCAAGGCAAAGATGAACATCATAGGCGGAGAAAAAAGAGGCGCTAAGCTTGCCATCCTAGATGGCAAACAGACACGGCCAACAGCCCAAAGAACCAGAGAAGCCTTATTCAATCTGATAGATGGTGGGCGATTTGGCAGACATCTGCTAGGCGCTGATACGGTTATCTGGGACATATTTGCAGGCACTGGCGCAATTGGATTAGAAGCTTTATCACGCGGTGCTGGCCATGCGGTATTTATCGAACATGATAGCCATGCCAGCCGCACATTAACCGCCAATATCACAAAGCTAGGCTATCAGAGGCGTTGTCATCTGCATCAGCTAGATGCCACATCTGCTTTTTCCAGCCATGCAGACCCTGCCACACTTATTGTCTGCGATCCGCCTTATGATAGTGCCTACTATATCCCAGCTTTGGTAGAATTACAGCGTCAGCAAAAAATCAGTCCAGATGCGCTGGTGATTATTGAAACTAAAAAATCCGAAATGCCTAGCTTATCAGAAAGCTATCTTGCACTAGATAGCCGAACCTATGGCAAAGCGCGGTTAAGCCTGTTCAGATATATTCATCATGGCTAGCTAGCGCCGTTCAAATAGCTTTTCCAGATCATCATGGCTAAGCGTGATATAGGTCGGCCGTCCATGATTACATTGCCCTGAACCTGGCGTCTGTTCCATCTGCCGCAATAAGGCATTCATCTCATCTATACCAAGACGTCTGCCTGCTCTGATAGAGCCATGACATGAAATCGTTGCCAATATGTGTGAAATTTTCTGTTCTAACGCTGTGCTGACACCAATCTGTACAAGCTCTTCTGCGACATCACGAAGCAAAGTTTCCGCATTTACCTGCCCTAGAATTGCAGGTGTCTGGCGTACCATAATTGCGCCCTCACCAAAGCTTTCAACACATAACCCCATCTTAGCAAGCTGGTCTGCATAGCCCAAAATAGCTTCATAATGATCCCCTGCAAGCTCGACTATCTCAGGTAATAGCAATGCCTGACTGGCAACATTACCTTGCGCTAATGCTGTTTTCATCTGTTCCATAACAATGCGCTCATGCGCGGCATGCTGGTCAATCAGCACAAGCTCACGCTCAGTTTCAGCAACAATATAGGTTTCATTTATCTGCGCTTTTGCTGCCCCGAGAGGAAAATTATTATAGGACTCATTGGCACTATTAGGGGCGCTATTGTGGACACTATTGTGGGCAGGAAGCTGGCTATGGCTAGCCTCAAATGTGCGCGCTTGTGGCGGGCTATTATCCAGAAAGGATGTTCTGCCCTGATAGGCTGGTGCGGCGTGCTGGCGCGCCTGAAACTGAAATGCTTGTTTGGGGCTGGCATAGCTTGCGGGCTGTATAGGCTGATGGCTAAATTGCCGCAATGCCTGAGAAGCGCCTTCCTCTGTGCTAGTTTTGCCAGCCTCTCGCAAGGCAGATGACAGGGTAGCCACAATCAAGCCTCTGACATGCGCTACATTCCGAAACCGCACTTCAGCTTTGGCAGGATGCACATTCACATCAACTTCTTCAGGGTCAACCGTAATAAATAATACCACAAGCGGATGGCGGCCACGCGGCAACATATCAAGATAGCCTGCTCGCACCGCACCAAGCAATTGTCTATCTCTGACAGGCCTGCCATTGACAAATAAATATAGCCCTGCTGTTGTAGCGCGGTTCATCGTCGGCAATCCAGCAAGTCCAGTGAGCGAGATATGCTCTCGATGCGCAGATATAATCGCAGCTTCAGCAGCGAATGCTGTTCCGATTATCTGGCCAATACGTTGCAGACTGGCACTATGCCTGTCCGAGCTATCAAGCTGGGCGGTACAGGCAGGCAGTGACAGAATCTTTCGCCCTGAATCTGTCAGGCTCACGCCGATCTGAGGTGCGCTCATCGCAAGACAGCGCACAATTTCATAGCATTGTGCAGCTTCTGTTCGTTGGGTTTTCAAAAATTTGCGTCTGGCAGGCACTTCATGAAACAACTCTGAGACATGAATGATAGTGCCTTCAGACAGGCTTGTTGGCTCAACCTCTGCTATCTTGCCATGTCTGATAATTAACTGCCAGCCATGGGTATCGCCTGCACTAGAGGATGACAGGCTAAGTCTGGCAACAGACCCTATTGATGGCAATGCCTCGCCTCTAAAACCAAAATGCTGGATAGCGAATAAATTATTATCTGGCAATTTTGAGGTGGCATGACGCTGCACGGCCAATGCTAGCTCATCCTTGGTCATACCGCGCCCATTATCACGCACAGTAATAGCATCAATGCCGCCTGCTTCCAGCGTTATGTCAATCTGGCTAGCCCCTGAATCAATCGCATTTTCAACAAGTTCTTTGAGCGCGCTGGCAGGTCGTTCAATCACTTCACCTGCAGCGATTTGGTTTACCAGATGTTCAGGTAGCTTTCTGATTTCACTGGCAGTCATGTCAATTCAGCTATTGCTATTCAATAGAAACAGGGTCACCCAGCACCTCGTCAATCGCGGGGGTTGTGCCTTCGGTAAGCGGTTTATTCTGCAATTTATTTTTGCGGATACGCGCATCCTCTTCCATCTGATTCAGCACAGGCCCTACATTTGGCACACCGCCAAAAATAATCTGCAATGGCAGGCGGCGTTCTGTCTGAATGCCAGCTGTTTCTTCATCCACCTTCGTGCGGATATCCTCTTCAATCGCATCAAGATTAAATACCTGATTATAGCCTGAGGCATCTGTATTACGAGATTTCAGCAATGATGAGGCTTGGGCATTTGCTGAGCTAGTTGAAGCAGCTGTTTGGGATATGGTATCATCAGACGGTCTAACTGCGAATTGCGGCGGCAAAGACAATGGCGGGCGCACCACCACTTCAAATTCATCTGGGGCAGATTTCTGCTTGCCAATCGCCTTATTAAAATCAGAGCAACCGCCAAGACCAAGCAGACATGTTGCCAGCACAAGCCATGTCACTTTAGATGATACAGAACCCTTATCGTATTTGTGTGATGATAATCTGGTCATCCCATTATCCTATCTAATCGCGCATAATATCGCTAGTATTTTGTAAGAACATCATAGCATATAGCCATAATATTACCCCGATAAAAATTGCAGCATCAGCGATATTAAATGCTGGCCAATGCAATCCACCAATGTGCAGATCAATAAAATCAACCACTTTGTTGAATCTGAATCTATCTACTATATTGCCATTTGCCCCGCCACAAATACATCCAGCGCCAATTTGCTGGATAAGGCCTGATTCTTTTAATTCTGTAATTAACCAGCCAATTACAAACAGCGCAAATACAGGCACAATCATATTTGTGACGTCTGGATATTCAGAAAATAAGCCGAACGAAACACCCTCATTCCAGACAGGGGTAAAATTCAGAAATGGCGTAACAGTAACAACCGTATTTGTGGCAAAAATTGTATCAAGCGCAATATGCTTTGTCAGCATATCACAGCATAGCACAATGATAGCAATCACCAAAAATCGGATCAGAATGGGAAGCGCAGGCAGATTGTGCATCATGGTAACCTGGCCACCACATCCTCACATCTGCTGCAAATGCTATCCTCATCATCTTCAGCGATAGTGCTGACTAGCTTCCAGCATCTGGCACATTTCCCCCCTGTTGCCCGCGCTACATGCACCTTAATCTCATCAGTATCTGAGATGGCTAATTCAGCATCAGAGGTAATAAATAGGGCGGCAATATCCATATTCTCAAACAAGCTGGCATCTGAAGATGATAGCTCAAGCTTCACTGTAGCAGACAGGCTACCACCGATTATCCCGTCATTTCGGGCTGTTTCAAGCGCAGTTGTTACAGCTGAGCGAATATGGCGAATGCGGCTCCATTTTTCATATAGCGCATCATCCTGCCAGCCTGAATCTATCTCGGCATAGCCATGAAGATGAATTGAATCAGTCTCATCTTGGGTGTAGGCAAGCCATGCTTCATCTGCGGTAAAACATAAGATAGGCGCAATCCAGCTTATTAGCGCACGCAATGTGCTATCCATTACGGTACGGCAAGCCTGTCGTTGCAGACTATCTGCACTATCACAATATAGGCTGTCTTTTCTGATATCAAAATAGAATGCAGATAAATCGCTATTACAGAAATCATGCAAAGCTGTAAAAATGCCATGAAAATCATAGCTTTGCGTTTTCTTGCGAATCTGTCTATCCAGCATAGAAAGTCTGTGCATTACCCAGCGTTCTAGCTCTGGCATCTGCTCAGCTGATACAGCTTCGGCTGTTGCATCATAGCCATCTAGCGCACCAAGCAGATAGCGCAAGGTATTGCGAATGCGGCGATAATGATCAGACTGTCTTTTAATAATTTCTTGGCCAATACGCAGATCATCATAATAGTCAGAGCTAACCACCCAAAGCCTGAGAATATCTGCACCATTCTGTTCAATCACTTTTTGTGGCGCAATGACATTGCCAAGTGATTTCGACATTTTGCGGCCTTGCTCATCTAGCACAAAGCCATGTGTTAGCACGCCTTTATACGGGGCTACCCCTCTGGTGCCGCAACTTTGAAGCAAGCTGGAATGAAACCAGCCTCGATGCTGATCAGAGCCTTCAAGATAGAGATCAGCAGGGCTTTGTAAATCATCACGCTGTTCTAGCACAAACGCATGGGTAGAGCCTGAATCAAACCACACATCAGCAATATCCATCACCTGAACATATTCATCTGCATGATAATCATTGCCCAAAAAGCGGCTAGCTGGCGAGGTAAACCACGCATCACATCCTTCTTGTTTGAAGGCATCCACTATTCTGTCAATCACTGCCTGATCTCGCAATGGCTCACCTGTCTGTTTGTGATAAAATACCGCTATTGGCACACCCCATGCGCGTTGGCGCGACAAGCACCAGTCAGGTCTGTTTTCGATCATCGAGCTAAGACGTCTTTTGCCCGCTGGCGGATAAAAGGCTGTTTTTGACAACGCATCCAGTGCTGTTGAGCGCAGTCCGCCGTGATTGTTATCGCCCATAGATACAAACCATTGGGTTGCATTACGGTAAATCACAGGCGCATGAGACCGCCATGAATGCGGGTATGAATGCACCAGCGATCCAATTCCGATAAGCCCGCCATGTTCTGCCATCACATCTGCGATCTTTTGGTTATCACGCAACACATGACACCCGCCAAATAGCGGCAAATGACTGGCAAGCACCCCATCTTCACCTACCGTATCAGGCACTTCTATACCATGTACAAGATGGGCAAGCTGGTAATCTTCAGGGCCATGACCAGGGGCAATATGCACAAATCCAGTACCTTGATCTGTGGTGACATAATCTGCCAACAATACGGGCACATCATGGCTATATCCCTGTTCTGCAAGCGGATGAGAGGCGATACTGCCCTCAAGTTCTGCCCCCTTAAATTGATGCACCACCGAGCTTGCCAGAATGCCAGTTTCAGCGCAGACATTCTCAATAAGATCATCTGCTAGGCAGATCACATCGCCGATTTTGGCCAGACTGCCATCAGCTACCTGCTCAATTTTCAATGCGCTATAGGCAATATCTGCACCACATGCCATTGCCCTGTTGCCTGGCATAGTCCATGGGGTTGTTGTCCAGATAACCAGCTTTGTGCCAATCAGCGCATCAATAGCTGAGCTACGCAATGTGAAATTCGCATAGATGGTAACAGATTTATGATCTGAATATTCTACTTCTGCTTCTGCAAGTGCTGTTTTTTCAACAGGCGACCACATCACAGGCTTAGAGCCGCGATATAGCCCACCATTCATCAAAAACTTGCCAATCTCAGCGGCAATAATCGCTTCAGATTCAAATTTCATTGTCTGATACGGATTCTGCCAGTCCCCTAGCACACCTAGCCGCTGAAATTCTTCTGATTGAACCCCCATCCAGTGCGCCGCAAATTCTCGACATTCCTGTCTGAATTCTGCTATCGGCACCTCGTCCTTATCCTTGCCTTTTTTGCGATATTGTTCTTCAATTTTCCATTCGATAGGCAAGCCATGACAATCCCAGCCAGGTACATAATTCGCATTTTTGCCAAGCATAGACTGTGATCTGTTGATAACATCTTTCAAAATCTTGTTAAGCGCATGGCCAATATGCAAATTGCCATTTGCATAGGGCGGCCCGTCATGCAAAACAAATTTAGGTGCATCAGCACGTGCCTTGCGAAGCTGGCCATAAATATCAAGCTCTGCCCAGCGTGCCAAAATTTCAGGCTCTTTCTTAGGCAAGCCTCCCCGCATAGGAAAATCTGTTTTTGGAAGAAATACGGTGTGTTTATAATCCATAATAGTACCTGTTAAGCGTTAAACAGCCTGAATTTATGTTACTCTTTAAGACGCAAAGCTATCAGCGTCAATTTCCTTAAAAATTTGTCTGGCAGTATGGCAATCTGACTCTATCTGCTGTTTCAGCGCTTCAAGAGACGGGAATTTCTGTTCTGCCCTGATATAGTCAATCAGGGCAATCGTCAGACGCTGGCCATAAATATCATCCTGAAAGTCAAACAGATGCGCTTCTGCAAGCACGCCTCTATCATTAACCGTTGGGCGCTGTCCGATATTACATACCCCCCTCATCACACCCATTTCTGGATTATCTGGTAGCCATGCGGTAATAGCATAGACCCCGAATGCAGGATGAAGATACTGTTTCATATCAAGATTGGCAGTTGGAAAATCCAATAGCCGTCCACGCTGATCGCCCTGTGCTACAATGCCAGAAATCTGATGCGGGGCGCCTAGCATATCTGCTGCTAAGCCGACCTGACCTGCCTGTAATGCTGCCCTGATACGTGATGATGATACCACCATCTTATTATCATCTGTTACCAATGTGACAGCTGTGGCTGAGAGCGGTGTCTGCATCTGTGCTGATTGCAAGCTAGCAATATTGCCCTCACGCGCATTGCCAAATGCAAAATCCGAGCCCGCAAATAAAAATTTTATGCCTAAATGATTAACCAGCACATCTTCAACAAATTGCTGTGCTGTCATCTGCTGCAGCGCTGCATTAAAGGCAACTCTGATAATATAATCCACCCCCAACGAGGCAATGCGGCTTGTTTTATCGCGCTCATCCATCAACAAAAATGGCGCATCATCTCGCCTAAAATAGTGGCGGGGGTGAGGCGAAAAGGTAACAACACAAGCGCCAATATTCTCAGACTTGGCTTTCTGGACAGCCTGAGAGATAATCATCTGATGGCCTGTATGCACCCCGTCAAAATTGCCAATAGCACATACCAGCGCCCCAGATGTTAGCGGCGCGTCTCCCCATTGCCAGTCAATGATTTTTGTCTGTGGTGTCTCAATAGATGTCATAGCACGGGATACTGCCCTAAAAACTGTCAAAACTCAATCCAAACTATTACTTCTGCCCCTTAATTAGCGCTGTTTTGGGCAAGAATGATAGACCTCTTCTCAATCGTGCTTTGAGTACCTATAATAATCATTCAGTATATCTTATCACTTTCTTGTTCTTGAAGAAAAAGATACTATGCGAATCAGAGATTATAAGGACAGTTAGATGAACGAAATTTCCAACTCTATAGATCAGCTTGCCATAATCAGCGCCCAGATAGCCGAATTGATGGTGCAATATAGCGTCAATATATTTGCAGGGATTGGCACGCTTATTATTGGGCTTTGGCTTGCGTCAAGAGCCTCAAAAGCTGTTTATAGCCTACTGAACAGGATGCCGCGCAAAGATGCTACCCTTACCCCTGTTGCGGCGGCTGTGACCAAATATGCTGTCATTGTCATCACCATCATCATTACGCTTAGCCAGTTTGGTGTTGAAACAACCTCTGTTATCGCTGTGCTTGGTGCAGCAGGCTTGGCAATTGGTCTTGCACTTCAGGGCACGTTATCGAATGTGGCGGCAGGTGTCATGTTGTTGATATTGCGCCCGTTTGAGGCAGGAAACTGGATAGAAACAAACGGGCTTTCAGGCACGGTTAAAGAAATTGGGCTATTTACTACCACCATTATTACCTTTGATAATGTATTTATCTCGCTACCAAATTCATCTATTTGGTCTTCCACCATTATCAATCACAATAAATTGGATAGTCGCAGGATGGATATTGATATCGGGGTTGGCTATAATACCGATTTTGATATCGCCGAAAAAGCCTTGTTAAGCTTGGCAGAAGATAGCCGTGTATTGAAAGATCCAGCGCCTGTATTTTTGGTTGTATCTTATGATGATAGCGTGATTACTGTCAGGCTAAGACTATATGCTAATTTTGAGAATTTCTTCCCTCTATCATGGGATTTGAACAGAAGACTAAAATCTGTTCTAGATGCCCATAATATCGAAATTCCATTCCCTCAGCGTGTTGTCTATCAACGACATGATGATGAGGAATAAGCTATCAAGCTGTTAGAAACAGGAGCGTTACCAGTACCGTGCAGGATACCCCCCCTCATCAAAGATTAAGCCGTGATATGCTGTTAGATGGCACTGTCCAGCAACTCGCACTGTCGCGTGATGGCGCTGAAAGCAAGGTATTAAGCACTGAAGAGCTGATAGACTCGCGGCGCGCTATTTTGCCAGATGGGTATCGTGGCCCTGATATATGGGTGTTTGGCTATGGCTCACTTATCTGGAATCCGTTACTGGATTTTGTTCACAGGCAACCAGCCCAAATTTTTGGATATCATAAACGGTTTTGTTTATGGACACGCATTGGACGTGGCTCGCCAGATTTTCCAGGACTAGTACTTGCCCTTGACAGGGGCGGGTCTGTCAGAGGTCATGCCTTTAAGATAAAGGCACAGATAGCGCCTGCTGAGCTTGATATTTTGTGGAAGCGTGAAATGCTAAGCAATAGCTATTACCCAAAATGGATACAGTGTAAATTGCAAACAGGCGAGAATGTAAAAGCGCTATGCTTTGTTGTTCGCAGAGGCATTCCAAGCTATGCTGGCAAATTAACAGAAGAACAAACAGCCTCGATCATCGCCAAAGCAAGCGGGTTTGTTGGCCCATGCTGGGATTATCTGTTTGAAACAGCTCAAGCCCTCAAAGAGGCTGGATTTCATGACAGATATATCAACAGGCTAACCAGACTGGTTAGACACTATCAAAATTCAGCTAACTAGCCTGATTATTCAGGCCAGCTTCCGCCAAGTGCTTTTGATAAATCTTGGGCAGTCTGCCTCACCACACGGCCAAATTGTGCCATTGTTGGTTCTGAGACTCGCACCGAAGGCCCTGAGACAGATAACGCACCTATCACGCCAGCACCTTTGCTGAATAAGGGCGCGGCTACGCACCGCAAGCCGTCTGAATGTTCTTCATTATCATACGCAAATTGCCGCTTTGCGATAACGTCAAGCTCTGCCACCAAACTATCTAGCGTCACATGGCTTTTTGAAGTCATCTGAACAATGCCGACTGATTTTATCAGATCAATCGCCTCTTTTCGGGGCATGAATGCAAGACATACCTTGCCCACAGCAGAACAGGTCAAGGGCGCTTTTGCGCCAGGACGTGCTAATGCGCGCATCAATTCAGGACATTCATTTTGCGCAAGATAGACCAGCTCGCCATCTTCCACCAGCGCAAGATTGGTCGTCTCACCAGTTTGTTGCATCAGCATTCTGAGATACGGACGCGCCATATAGCTAATATCTTTTGCTCTCAGATAAGATGAGCCAACATTAAAGCTTTGCACGCCGATAAGCCAACGCCCATCTTCAAAGCGGACAAATTGATCTAGCTGAAGTGTGGTCAGCAAGCGATGCGCTGTTGATGGGGCAAGCCCGACCCGCCGAGCTAGCTCAGACAGGTTCAGCCCTTCAACTTCATTCGCCAATTCAATAAGTAACCCAAGCGCCCGTGACACGGATTGCGTATGACCGCTTCGCTTTTCAATAATATCATCTGGCATTAATGTGTCCTCACATTAAGTGCCGTTCCCGTACTATAAGATGGGCGCTTTCATCCGATAATTCAAGGGTTAGTTTACTGAAACACCAACAATGCCCAGAAAATATGCGAATTACAAGATAGGTTATCGCCTTAAAACACCAGCCCCCGTAGCTAGAGAATTGCTGAATATATTGATTTTTTGTTAAAATTTTGACCAGAGCATTACCATCTTTGTGGCCAGTGACATCATTGCCTATGCATGGTAGTTTTTTTTGCAACCAGCTTATCTCTGGGGCACAAACTATAGGAGATTTATGATGGACATGCCAGAAAACACCCAAAGCGCCTCTGATACATCAGTCAGCCAAGATATAGAGTTGATGCAAAACTGGCTGTCACAACAGCTTGACAGACGCACAGTATCGCAATTTGTAGCAGGGCCAGGCATCGCAAAATTAACCTTGAAATTTGATATAGCGAAGCTGAGAGAGGCACTTGCACTCTGTGTTGAACGCCAGCACTATCAGGGACACATGCAAGCGCAGGGATTTTCAGCCATTGCCCTTACCCGCAGAGCTGGGCAAACAGAATTTTCTGAAAATGACCTGTCTGGGCGATATTGGCTTCGCAATGCAGATACCTATGAAGAGGAAGCGCGTGAGGAGTTTGTAGATGAAGCTGCATTTTCAGAATTTAACCCTGATTTTGCAGATACCTATTTTGCCCATGTGCATCGTGAATTAACAAAGCGGTTCAGAATTGGCAGGATGAGGGTGCTGTCAAAACCTATTTATAATTGTAATTCATGGCATCGTGACCCAGAGCCAAGACTCCATATACCAATAACCAGTAATCCAGGATCGCTTTTCATCGTCAATCATCATGTAACCCACCTGCCTGCAGATGGTTCAGTCTATTTCACAGATACCAGAGGCTATCATACCGCGCTTAATGGTGGAGAGGCAGACAGGGTGCATATTGTTGCCGCACTGCCAGATGGGCTCGTCTGAGCGTCGTGTATTAGCTATCAGCTAGGGCAATTACGGGTTCCATTTTGGCTAGCATTTTCTCGCTAAGATGACATTTGATCTGATGCCCGCCTGCTAGTGTCTTCACAGCAGGCAGTTCAGTCTCACATTTATTGCCTTTTACAGAGGATTTATGCCGACATCTTGTCTGGAACGGACAGCCAGGCGGCGGATTAACAGCTGATGGAATATCACCTTCAAGCACAATCCGCTTTCTGTTGATTTTTGTATCTGCGATTGGCACCGCAGACAACAGCGCTTCTGTATAGGGATGATATGGCGGCGCAAACACCTCGTCTGTTGTGCCTGTCTCAACAATATGGCCAAGATACATCACAACCACCCTGTCAGACAGATAGCGCACAATCGATAAATCATGGCTAATAAATAGCAAGGTTGTGCGTGATTCATTCTGAATTTCCATCAACAAATCAGTCACTGCCGCCTGAACAGACACATCAAGCGCAGATACAGGCTCGTCAGCCACTACGATTTTTGCGTCACCTGCAAAGGCGCGGGCAATGCCCACGCGTTGCTTCTGCCCACCTGAGAGCTGGCGTGGCATTCTAGTTGCAAATTCACGCGGCAATTTCACCAAATCAAGCAATGACAACATTCTGTCATGGCGTTCTTCTTCGCTATTGCCAATATCAAATACTTCTAATGCCCTGATAATCTGGCGCCCAACTGTCATTGATGGGTTTAGGGTATCAAACGGGTTCTGAAACACCATCTGGACAGATGATACTGTTTCGGTATCTCTATCTTCGATGGCAATATCCTGAATGTCCTTGCCTAGCATCTGGATTCTGCCAGATGTAGCGGTCTCAAGCCCCATCAGCACTTTGGCTAGCGTTGATTTACCACATCCAGACTCACCCACAATCGCCAATGTTTCAGCCTCATGCGCTTTCAGCGATATCGATTCATTTGCCTTTACAACACGCTTCTGGGCAGATGAAAAAAGTGCATTCGCACTTACCTGATAATATTTCTTCAGATCATCAATATCTAGAATCACCTCGCCAATTTCTGTTTTACGGCCTTCATCATTGGCCTCTATTGATGCATTCCAATTGATATCGGCAACTCTGGCGCATCTGGTCATATGGCGTTTTTTGGCATCAAATTCAGACATAGGGATATCTATGCCATCACACACACCCTGCTTGAAATAGTTACATCTTGGCCCGAAATTACATCCCTTCGGGCGTTCATGCGGTAGGGGAAAATTACCTGGAATTGCGACAAGCGGGCGCGAATTTTTATCCGCGCCAGGCAGTGGAATTGATCTAAATAATGCTTGCGTATAGGGGTGGCGCATATCATCAAACACATCTTTCACAGTGCCTGTTTCAACCGCTTCGCCTGAATACATCACACAAATTCTATCGCACACATCCATTACCAGCCCAAGATTATGCGAGATGAACAGCATGGAGGTACCATATTTGCGCCCTAGCTGTTTCACCAAATCGACAATCCCTGCTTCAACCGTTACATCTAGCGCAGTTGTTGGCTCATCTAGAATCAGTAATGAAGGTTGGGACATCAGCGCCATCGCAATCACAATACGCTGTTGCTGGCCTCCAGAAAGCTGATGCGGATAGGCATTAAGAATTCTGTCAGGGTCAGGCAGGCGCACATCTTCAACCACCTGACGGGCAAGTGCCATTGCCTCATCCTTTGCCATATTTTTGTGAATCATCGGCACTTCGGCTAGCTGTTTGCCAATCCGCATTGCTGGATTAAGGGACGCCATCGGCTCTTGATAAATCATCGCTATCTCAGAGCCTCTTAACTGGCGCAAATCAGCTTCTGATAATTGGGACAAATCCTGCCCCTTAAATTTGATAGAGCCACCCACAATTCGGCCATTCACACCCAAATCCTGCATCACGCCAAGTGCAACGGTTGATTTGCCGCACCCAGATTCGCCCACAAGCCCCATCGCTTCACCTGGCAACACTTCACAGGAAAAATCCATCACGGCAGGAATTTCATGCAAACGGGTAAAAAAGGATATAGATAAATTGTCAATCTCTAGAATAGGATCATTATTTCTGTCTTGCTTGGCAGTCATCTTATGTCTCCTAATCCTTTAATGATTCTTCACGCAAGCCATCTGCCAGCAAATTTAGACCTAGCACAAGTGACATAAGGGCTATCGCTGGCGGTAGAGCAGGATGCGGATAAATAGACAAAAGCTTTCGGCCATCATTGATAGTTGAGCCCCAATCTGGACTTTCAGGGCTTACGCCAAGACCAAAGAAACCCAATGTGCCTAGCAAAATAGTCGTATAGCCAATACGCAGACAGAAATCGACAATTAGCGGGCCTCTGGCATTTGGCAGGATTTCCCACAGCATGATATACCATGCGCCTTCGCCGCGCGTCTGGGCAGCAGCAACATAGTCACGGGTTTGAATATCTAGGGTGATGCCTCTGACAATCCTGAATACAGTTGGCGAATTTACAAATACCACAGAAACAAACACATTTAGCAAATTGGGATCCATATAGAATATCCCAAGCGGGTCTGCGTTAAAAGCAAGACCAGAATATGCCCATAGGCCAAAAATCAAAATCAACCCGCAATATAGATTGCGTTTGCCTGCTTGGGTGAAAAACCGTGACTGGACAAGCAGTAAAAAGAAAATGATAGGGAATAAAAACAGCACCGCTGCCATCACGATCGGGATGCCTGTTACCCGTATCTCTGGCGTGACTAGCAGATAAAATAGCAAGATAACAGGAAATGCCAGCACAAGATTCGATAAAAAGCTAAGGAAGGTATCAAGACGTTTGCCAAAATAGCCTGCTGGCAATCCAAGCGTAATCCCAACCATAAAAGCAAAGGCCGTTGCCGCAGGCGCAATTGTCAGCACATTGCGAGACCCCATCACCATTCGGCTAAATACATCACGCGCTAGATTATCGCCGCCTAATAGATAATAAAGCCCCTCTTCCCCTCTGATGGCGGTTCCTGGCACTTTATTTTTCATGCCTGAGACCTGAGAAAGCGGGTCTGTCACAATGATTAAATCTGCAAAAATGGCGGTTAACACCCAAAATAGCACGATTGCAAATCCAGACATGCCTATTTTAGAATCAAACAGCCTGCCATATAGCCCAAGCTTGCGCTTATAGACAATGGAAACCGCAAAAATCACAATCATCCCGATCCAAACAGGGATGAATTGCACAAACATGGCGATAAAAATTTCTATCCAGCTTAATGGTGGCATCATGTGTCTCCTTACTAGCTGATCCTGATTCTAGGATTGAGGAACACATAGCCAATATCAGATATTAGCTGGGTGACAAGAACAACAAGCACAGCCGCTATTGAACAGGATAGCAACAATTCAATATCATTATTTCCTGCCGCCTGAACTAGCGTCCAGCCAAAGCCTTTATAGTTAAATAATGTTTCGACAATTACCACACCCGTAAGCAACCATGGGAACTGGAGCATGATAACGGTAAAGGGCGCAATCAGCGCATTACGCAACGCATGTTTCAGCACAATATTGCCAAAAGACACCCCTTTAAGGCGCGCCGTGCGGATATATTGTGCAGTCATCACCTCAGCCATTGAGGCACGTGTCATTCTGGCAATATAGCCCATTCCATATAGCGCCATCGTTACTACGGGCAGGGTGAAATTGGCAAAGGTCACATCATCCATCGCTGAGGTCGCTGTACCCTTAAACCATTTTAATCCGACCGCCGAGCTTGAAAACACCACAATAAAAATCACACCAGATACATATTCAGGTGTGGCTGTTGTGATGATTGACAAGGTAGATAGGCTTCTATCTGTGCGAGAGCCTTCTTTCATGCCTGCCAGAACACCAATAATCAACGCCATTGGCACCATTACGATCATCACCCAAAACATCAAAATGCCAGTGAGTGACAGGCGGCGCTCGATAATCACACCAGCAGGTTCTTTGAACACCGTTGAATAGCCAAAATCGCCTTGCAGAACTCCGCAGAAACGTGGCGCATCCTCTGCTGACTGACCACGCGCAACACAACGCCCCTTTACAACGCCCTCATCATCTGTACGAGTCCAGCCTGGCGCCACGCCAAGCCATTGCCCATAACGCAAAAGCATTGGTTCAGTATAGCCATTTTTTTCGAGCCAGCTATCAACTTGGGCATCTGTCATCCGATTATTGGCTTCGGTTTTGGCAAGCTTTTCTAAATTTGGATGCAGATTTGTTAAAAAAAACACAACAAAGGTAAGACACAAGGCTGTCAGCAACATCACGCCTAGTCTTTTTATTATGAATATGATCATAGTCGTCTCGTTGTTATGACATCAATAAAGTGAAGTGCTAAAAAATCAGGCAAAAAAATAAGCGATTTTGTGTGAAGCGAGGAGGCCAGATAATCCCAGCCTCCTCGATAATCATATGTTCAACACACGCCTAATTAGGCGTTAAAGCCCATATATTGTGGCTTAATTTCAAAGGTTGGATGCATATCAGAATTCACAATAGACTTCTTCGCATGACGATATAGCGAGCGCCAATATGGCTGAATGATAACGCCTTCATCCTGCATAATCTTCTCAATTTTCGCCATTACTTCGCGGCGTTCATCAGCATTTGCAATTGACAGAGCATCAGATAATAGACTGTCAAATTCTGCATTATTAAACGCAGCTTCGTTCCATGCTTCACCTGAACGGTATGCCAGAGCAAGCACCTGAACACCCAATGGACGCATGTTCCAGTTTGTTGATGAGAACGGATATTTCGCCCAGTCATTCCAGAAGGTTGAACCAGGAAGAATTGTTCTCTTAACCTTGATACCAGCATCACGTAACTGCTGAGCAACCGCATCGGTAGTATCTTTACGCCAGTTGTCATCGATTGAAATCAGCTCATGCTCAAAATCAGCCATGCCAGCTTCAGCCATCAATGCCTTAGCCGCAGAACCATCTACTTTTTGTGGTGGCAATTCTGCATATTCAGGGTGAATTGGGCATACATGGTGGTTTTCAGCAGGAATACCAAGTCCTGCCACACCAAGCTCAAGACAAACTGAATTATCAACAGCCATTGCTAATGCACGGCGCACACGCGCATCTGCATAAGGCTTCTTACCATCAACTTCAGCTTCTTGGTTTGGACGGATAACAATGGTTGCCGCAGTAACCGCTTCTGATTTCTTCCACGTGCCAAGCGAATCAAACACGTCAACAAATTCACCAGTTGTTTCATACAGCATATCAATTTCGCCAGCTTCTGCCGCCGCTACGAACGCTGCAGGGTCAGTGCCGTAATCAATATATTCGATACGATCAAGGAAGGCGCCATTCTTGGCATCCCACCAGCTATGGTTTGTGTTTCTGACAAGCACGCCCTTAACACCAACTTCCATGCTTTCAGGCAGATAAGGTCCAGTTCCTGGTGATGTTAGCAAGCCTTCTGCTGTGTTATCATATGAGCTATGCACAACAGCGGCAGGATAGTCAGCTGCACCCACAATGATAGTAATATCAGGCTGAGGCAAATTCAGCCTAACAGTATGTGAGTCAACTTTTTCGATTGCACCTGCAATTGCTTTATTTGTATCTGGATCAATCAATGTCGCCATACGGCCTGCCATTGAGTTACCCTCAACATCCTTATCACACCAGCGCTCAAAATTATTCACAACATCATCAGCTGTGAAATCATCACCATTATTCCACTTCACGCCCTTGCGGACATTCAATGTGTAAACAGTCGCATCTGAATTCACTGACCAGCTTTCAAGAAGCTTACCTTCTAGCGAGCCGTCATTATTGTACTGCACTAGATATTCCAGCCAGCCTCTTGTGAAGTTTGCGATTTGTGACCAGTCATAAGTACGCGGGTCTTTCAGTGCGCGCACTTCTTGCTGAATACGCAATGTCCCACCCTTCTTTGGCGGGTTCACCCAAGATGCGGCTTCCCCTTGTGTCGCCCCGATAAGAGCAAAGGCAGTCGCGGTTGTTGCGCCTAGCGCTGTTGCACGCGTGACAAATTCACGGCGAGATAGCTCACCCGCTTTACATTCCTCAGCATACATCTTCACTGATTCGTGAAGCGGCTTTCCATTTATAGTTTGTGTAGACATTACGTCTCTCCCTAATTTTACGCTCCTTTTGGCTCATACCAAAAGGCTTTCATCGGTTTCGTACAAAAAGTAGAGTGAGCCAGTCACCTTATCTTAATCGTCATCAACCTGTTCACATATAGAGTAACATATTTGCACATGCCCTCAACCTAAATGACAAGTTTTTAACAGATTATTGCGAGATAATGTTCTAAATCCGCCATGTAATCTGGGCTTTCTGAACATAATTTTTTGCTTCTACTGGCTTTACCTATAAAGCCTTGCCTAACCAAACTAGGTTATTCACAGCCAGATTTTAGGATATTTGCTATCAGACTGATTCGCAAAACAGCCATTCAAAATTGGTGGTATGTAGCAGGTCGCTCTCAAGGCAGAGCTGTTTAAGCGGTAGCGCAATGTTATCATATCCTGCATAGCCCATGAAATTGTCAAATTTCTGCTCTATTTCTTGATAACTTAGCGGGGCTTCTGGATCACCTTTGGTAAATTCTGATAGGGATGTTACCTGCTCGCCTGAGGTAAGTATCACGGTCAGGCGCGCTTGTCTTTGTTCAGGAAAGACGGCATTAAATGCGTCATCTTCAAACAGGGTGATTTTATCTGCAAGCTGGTGAATATCCGCCCTCATAAGCGCCTCTTCAGACACATCATAGGTGCCAAAATTTCGATGTTCGGATAGCGCCACAATCAATGCGGCGACTGGCCAGCACAGGCTATATTGCGCTTCATCTGCACTGGCAGGATGCGGGCTTGCCAGCCGTAACGCCTCGTGAAAAATATCTATTCTGATCTCTTTGATAGCGTCAGGCAGAATAGTCTGCGCTCCTGCTGTGTCGGCTATATCCAAAATAGCCTGCATCGCAGGTTGAGCCCATCGGCATACTGGCCAAGGTTTGAAATATTGCTCTAATATTATCCATCTTGACTGCATATCCTGCCAGATAGGCGAAAGCACAGGTGATGACAGGGTTATCGCAGGTGCGCCAGTAAACCCCTCAGCTGCCAGATAAGCAGCAGATACGCCTGAAAAGGCGCCCCAGCCTGACCCATCTTTAAGCATGGTTGAATGGTCTATTACGCGCATCATCTGACTTCTTGGGCCATGATATTCAGCGATCCCCATCGCATGCCATAGCTGGTCGGCATCAAGCCCCAAAATCCGCCCTGATACAGCCGCCACGGCAACCGCCACCCACGCGCCAGAGGTATGATAATCTGGCACTGAGCTATGCAAGGAGACTGCCGCACGCCCGCCTATCTCATAGCCAATAATCAAACAGCACAGCAATTCATGATATTTGATTTCGCCCTTTTGCGCCATCATCACAGCCAAAATAGCTGGCAGAACACCACACCCTATATGCCCTTTGGCTGGCCGAAACCCATCATGGGCATCTATAGAATCTATCATGCTTGCACCCGCAAGCGCCGCCCCAGCAGGGCTGGCTACACGATCGCTAAAAAGAATTGGCGCACCGCCGCCAGTTGCAGGCGCAGGCATCTGGCTAGCCACAAATTTTTTGATAATATCGGCTGTTTTTGTTCTGCTTCCTGTTGCGGCTACGGCTATCAAATCAAGCAGGCAATAGCGCGCTTGGGTAATCACCGCATCGTCAAAATCTTCTATCCTGCTCTCAAGAATAAACTGTAAGATGGCGGTTTTGCGTGCCTCATCTATTTGATGCAATTTTGATATCATTGACCCTGCTATATGCTCGAAGTAACATGGTTACCAGTTGTGCCGATAATTGTATTCTGCCCATAAAACTAATTTCGTTACAAGCGCGGCGCGCAATACCAAAAAAATCCAGATGAATCTGCTATAGCGTGAATAGAATATTGCAAAACAGCCCTAAAGCATGTAACACCTGATGACATCAGCACAGCGCTCGGCTGAGGCTGGTCAGCTTATCTTAGTGATAACAGCAGGCTCATAGCCCATATCTAGGGAATTAGCTGTTGACATTGGGGGTATGGTGAAATTGGTAAACACGCTGGATTCAAAATCCAGTGCCGCAAGGCTTCTCGGTTCAAGTCCGAGTACCCCCACCATCGCACAAACTTTCATATCATCAATAGCCACGTGAGCTGTGAGGCAAGATAAATTCTGGCGCGGTGTTATTGTACCAGCACTACTAGCCCAGCACCACTAGCATAACAAACCCTGTTGTTTCTGAAGCTAGCTGAATAGCACCACAAATATCGCCTGTTTGCCCACCTATTTGCCGATGGGCAATCAGGCCTATCAGACCAGATATTGCCGCCATAGCCAAGATCACCCCCAGCACATAGCTTGGCGCAAAAAACCCGCAAATCAGAATTATCAAGAAAGATGGTAACAGCTGGATTAGCGGATTGCCAGACACCTTACCAGCATAGCCATAACCTAGACCATCTTCGCGTGCAGGCGGCAATAATGACAAAGCAGATACCATAAAAAATCGGCTTGCCCCTGCCACAATCATGATTGAGATAAGATGCGGGATAGCAGGAATAAGGCTAGCAAGCGATACTGCCCTTATGCCAATTATCACAATCAACCCGATAGTGGCATAACTGCCAATATGGCTATCTTTCATAATCGCTAATTTTGAAGATTTGTCATGCCCGCCGCCAAACCCGTCAAGCATATCACCAAACCCATCTTCATGCAGGCCGCCTGTCAGCACCATACCAGCCCCAAGCGCAATAAAACTGGCAATTAGAGCTGGAAACCCAATCAGATAAAGCCCTGTAAATAGTGCATAGACAGCGCCTCCGATTATCATGCCCACAATCGAACATGCCCACAAACACCGACACAGAGCTGGCACCTCACCTTCAATATCTGCAACGGGCAGACGGGTTAGAAAGCTGGTAGCTAGGCGCATTTGGGTATATTTTGAGGTCAAAAATGTCATCATGTTCAAAATTCTGATGTTTTCAATGTCTAATTATCTGCGCGAATCATCTTTTTAGTCGTTATGACGTAGCGCCTGAAATTTCTGCCTGTGCAAAGCTTGCCATACCATTATGACATGCCATTGCAGCGCGCAAAATCATCAACCCAATGGCCGCACCACTACCCTCACCTAGACATAGGTCAAGGTCAAGCAATGGCTCTTTATCTAAATAAGCAAGTAGCTTTTGATGACCTGGTTCACGGCTTTTATGCGCAACCAGACAATGAGACAACATATCTGGCGAAATAATATGCAATGGCGCTACCGCGCTTGTGCAGATATACCCATCAAGGATTACAATCTGTCGAGCGGCACGCGCCGCCATCACAGCCCCGCATAAGGCGGCTTGCTCACGCCCGCCAAGCTGGCGCAAGATATAAAGCCCCTGTTCAGCGTGGCTCATCTCAGGCGTCTTTTCTTGCTGCATGCGAGATACTGCCCGCTCAACAATCTCAGCTTTCAGTCGTAAGGTTGCATCATCTGCCCCTGTGCCTCTGCCAACCCATTCACCTGCGTCACCACCAAAACATCCCGCACAAAGCGCGGCAGAAATGGTTGAATTGCCAATGCCCATCTCGCCAAGAATAATCACATCTGCTGCGCTATCTGTTGCGTTAGCCCCCGCATTTAACGCCGCCAGCAATGCTGCCTCACTAAGGGCAGGCGCGCTAGAAATATCATTTGTTGGCATCTCAAGAGATAGCGGATGGACTGATAATTCTGCCTGTGCAACGGCGGCAAGCTGATTGATGGCAGCGCCACCTTGCGCAAAATTCGCGACCATCTGAGCCGTTACCTCTTGGGGAAACGGATTTATGCCCTGATCACATACGCCATGATTGCCTGCAAATACAAGTGCCTGCGCCTTGTTAATCTGGGGCGTTACCTCTGCTCTCCAACCCGCCATAAAGATCGCAAGCTCCTCTAGCCTGCCAAGCGCTGTTGGCGGTTTTGTCAGCTGAGCCTGATGCGCCCTTGCCCTATCTTGCATGTCTGAATCTGGTTGCGATAGGGTATGTGCAAATTTGGCGACATCATCAGGTGAAGTGAACATTTTGGTCTTTCCCTTTTTTAGCGCTAGTGCCCTACTGTAATGAGTGTAGCTATTTAAGTTTTACTGATATTCCAGAAACACTGAGATATACCTCTGAGGCTATTGCCGCAACCATCTGATTCAGCTCACCTGCACAATCTCTGAATGTTCTGGCCTCTGCTGATTGTGGCACCACGCCTGAGCCTATCTCATTTGTAACCAGCACAACATCAGATCGCTGTCTTGATAGTGTCTCAATCAGCCCGTCTAGTGCGGTGTCTAGATTCTGCTGATGATAGATAAGATTATTCAGCCAAAGCGTTAGGCAATCCACCAATCTAGGGGCGCCGCCATCTGTGCTATCAAGTGTTTCAGCTAGTTCAAGCGGCACGTCAATCGTCTGCCAGCCTGCACCGCGTCTGGCGCGATGGCGTGCTATTCTGCGTTCCATCTCGACATCTAGCGGCTCAGAAGTAGCTAGATAGATAACAGCATTTTCTTGCCCGCTGACTGGATTATTGGCAGTTTCAGTGGCTAGCGTCTTGGCTATCGTTTCAGCTAATGCACTTTTGCCTGAACGTGCGCCGCCTGTTACCAGAATAATTTGGGCCATCAGCTTTGCTCTCCTTTTATCTCTTTTCTGGCTCTTTTCTGGTCTGGCTGTTAGGTATAAGTTCGTGAGCTAGATTCTGTCATAGCAATACCCTACTGCCGTAGATTATTATTTTTCTAAACCCGAAGGGCAATATCGTAGATACTCCCATCTTCAAAAAAAGACTATGTTAACATGATACTGACCAGCTATTTAGACCTCATCTTTATAAACAGCCTTATTATGTTTATCGGATTTTCGCTGGAATGGCTATGTGGCTGGCCGTCACGTCTTTACGCCTTAATTGGTCACCCTGTAAGCTGGCTAGGCAGGCTTATAGGGCTATTAGATGGGCTGTTAAACAGGCCTCACTACCCCCAAATGGTTCGATATATTGGCGGGATTATCTGTCTTTCGATAGTGGCTTGCCTTGCCATCGTCATAGGCTATGGCATTATGGCAATGATAGAGAAAACTGAAATAGCGATTATACTAGCAGGCATAGCCAGCTTTCCGATGCTAGCCAGCAGATCACTTGCACAGCATGTCAAGGCAGTCGCTACTCCCTTGCAAGATGATGATATAGAGGCGGCTAGACAGGCTGTCTCAATGATCGTGGGGCGGGATGTTTCATCTAGTGACGCCCCTGCTATCAGCCGTGCGGCAATTGAAAGTCTGGCAGAAAACACCTCTGACGGGATTATCGCGCCTCTGTTCTGGGGCGTTCTGGCGGGGCTTCCTGGCTTATATGGTTACAAGGCCATAAACACGCTAGATTCCATGATTGGATATAAAAATGAGCGATATGCCGCCTTTGGCTGGGCAAGTGCGCGATGTGATGATTTGGTAAATCTGCTACCTGCTAGATTAGCTGGCCTATTATTCTGCCTAACAGTCTCTAATCCTGCAAAGCCGATAATGCTCATGTGGCGAGAGGCTGGCAAGCACCGCTCGCCAAATGCAGGCTGGCCAGAATCTGCACTTGCTGCCAGCCTAGATATTCAGCTTTCTGGGCCACGCAGTTATCACGGACGCAAGGTAGATGAGGCGGTAATCAATCCAGCAGGCAGAATAGCCACGCCACAGGATCTGTCAGCAGCGCTTGTATCATATCATAAAGTAATGATATGGGTGGGCTTCTTGCTAATTAGCATTGCATTTGGAAGATTTCTGATATGACAGACATATGTGAGCATGGCGGCAATCTTGATGACGCAGTATCACGCTATGGCGGCACTCAAGATGATTGGTGCGATTTATCAACTGGCATCAACCCTTTTGCCTATCCCTTCGAGATGCCAGATAAGGCTGTGCTTGCCAGACTGCCAGATAGCACCGCACTGGCAACAGTTGAACAGCATGCCGCTAGCTATTATCAGATATCGGATACGCACGCTGATATTATGGCGGTTGCTGGCGCGCAGATGGCAATTACCTTGCTTGGCCCATTTCTGGCAAGAATATTGACAGCAGCTCATCCCGAACGTCCGATATCAGCCGCAATTTTATCACCTACCTATAATGAATATGAACAGTGTCTTAAACGAGCTGGTATGGCTATCTCTTATGCCTCTAATAGTGATGCGCTAGGTGGCGCAGACCTTGCTGTAATATGCTCGCCAAACAACCCCACAGGCGCTCAGCTAAGCCCTGAGGAAATTCATCAGATAGCCCGCCATGCAACCTTTGTGATACTAGATGAAAGCTTTGCTGATACAGCTGATAAGCCAGCATTTTCAGCATATCACCTACAGGCAGATAATGTGATTATCCTGAAATCCTTTGGAAAATTTTTTGGCCTTGCAGGGCTAAGGCTAGGCTTTGTGGTTGGTTCACAGCCCCTGATTATGGCGTTGCGAGATCATGCAGGCCCATGGCCTATCTCAGGAATGGCGATTGATATTGCCTGTCAGGCATTGCCAGATACCAGCTGGCATAACCAGACCCGCGCCTCATTACGCCAGCTTTCAGATAAGATGGATAAGATGGCTATATCTGCTGGACTAGCGGTGATTGGCGGCACATCATTATTCAGGCTATATCACTGCCCACAAGCGCGCCAGCTTCAAGACCATCTAGCGCAACACCATATCTGGTCACGCTGTTTTTCCTATGCACCTGATTGGATCAGGCTAGGCATAGCCCTGCCACAGGATTTAGCGCGTCTTGATACAGCCTTTACAAGCTGGCATGCGAGATAAGCCTGTCAATATCAATTGCAGTCTCAAGATGGCGCGCCAAATCAGATAGGGTGTCATCAAGCTGTGTTTCATAGTCTGTGAGCCCATGACGAAGCGCCTTTGCGCTAAGATTAGCCAAGATGTGATGCCTGAATGCATCATCACTGAACATGCCATGCAGATAGCACCCCCATACGTTGCCAGACGGGCTGATAGCGCCGTCAAACCGCGCCTCCCCTGAAGATAGGATTTTGATGACGGGGCGCGTGGTATCATTGCCTGAGGTTTTGCCAATATGAATCTCATAGCCGCTAATCTGATGGCCAGAAGCAATATGTTTGGCACTGACCTGACCAAGCTGTTTATGGGCTGTCATCTGTGTTTCAATATCTAGTAACCCAAGCCCGTCAATGTCGGTTTCGGCACTTTCAATCAATTGGCTATCTGTGATGCGTCGCCCCAGCATCTGATAGCCGCCACAAATCCCGATAACATGGCCGCCGCGCCTGCAATGTGCATACAAATCTATATCCCATCCCTGCGCCCTGATAAATTTCAGGTCTGCAATGGTAGATTTACTACCCGGAATTATCACCAGATCAGCATCAGCTGGAATGGGCAGGCCAGCCTCAAGCATGGTTAGCCTGACATGCGGCTCTTGGATAAGCGGGTCAAGATCATCAAAATTGGCAATTCGTGACAATTTCAGACAGACAATATGGATTTGTTCTGAAACCGTGCGCTGTTCAGACTGCCCCTCTTTGCTTTTTTGCGCCATATCCATGCCGTCTTCAGCCGGCAATTTCCATTGCTCAGGAAAATAAGGCACCACCCCAAAACCCGTCCAGCCTGTAAGCTGTTCTATCTGCTGATACCCTTCATCAAACAGGCTGACATCCCCTCTGAATTTATTGATGATAAACCCACAGATTCGGCTAGCATCTTCAGCTGAGATGACCATCTTTGTGCCTGCTATCTGAGCGATAACACCGCCTCTATCAATATCGCCAATCAGCACCACAGGAATCTGAGCAGCCTGCGCAAAGCCCATATTGGCAATATCACCTGCGCGTAAATTGATTTCAGCTGGACTGCCTGCCCCTTCAACCAGCACCAGATCATAGCGTGCTTCCAGCCGCCTGAAACTTTCCATCACATAGGGCATAAGGCTAGCTTTAAGCTGGCTATATTCACGTGCTTTGGCTGTGGCAACGCGTTTGCCATGCACAATAATCTGAGAGCCTGTTTCGCTTTCAGGCTTTAATAATACAGGATTCATATCTGTATGCGGCATCAGATTAGCAGCACGTGCCTGCAAGGCCTGCGCTCTGCCAATCTCGCCGCCATCTGCTGTTACCGCTGCATTATTAGACATATTTTGCGGTTTGAACGGGGCGACAGATAGCCCACGAAGCGTCAAAGCACGGCATAATCCTGCTACCAGCAACGATTTTCCAACAGATGAGCCTGTGCCCTGAAACATGATTGCAGGCATGGCGCTTAAAACTCAATACCAGCTTGCGCCTTGATGCCAGATTTGAACGGGTGTTTAAGCAGGCTCATTTCTGTGACCATATCAGCAAGTTCGATCAATTCATCTTTTGCGTTGCGTCCTGTTAGCACTACATGTGTCATTTCAGGCTTATGTTCCAGCAGAAAATTCACTACCTCGTCAATATCAAGATAGTCATATCGTAAGGCAATATTGATTTCATCAAGCAACACGAACCCAATTTCAGGGTCAAGAATCATTTGTTTTGCGGCCTCCCAGCCAGCCTGTGCGGCCTTAATATCTTTCTGCCTATCCTGCACTTCCCATGTAAAGCCCTCGCCTGATACAATAAATTTACATTGGTCTGGAAAATATTTCGTCAAAAAACTGCGCTCGCCTGTTTGCCATGTGCCTTTGATAAATTGCACCACACCGCATGGAATATTATGGGCGATACATCTCATTATCATACCAAAGCCAGAGGATGATTTGCCTTTACCAGCGCCTGTATGCACAATAATCAGCCCTTTTTCTTCTGTAATAGACTGCATCATTTTATCACGTGCCATTTTGATGTTTTTCATTTTGCGGGCGTGACGAATATCTTTTTCTGATTCTGTATCAGTCAGACTATCTTTGCTGGACATGCGAGTATCTCCTGTATCTTTTCGAACATTACATGCAACATAGATAAAGCTATATCGCAAGCTTTGTTTATATAGGGGGCTGTGCCCGATGGGTTCAACATAAGGTCGGATTCTGCCTAATCATAGCCAAACCAGTCTTTTATAGATAGAACAGTCCAGCTAAACTATTTTAAGCAAATCATAGGCTGATTGTTAGAGGAATATCTGATGCAGACATTATCAAAATTACCTGTCACTGTTATTACAGGCTTTCTAGGGTCAGGAAAAACTACCTTGATCAGCGAGCTGATACGTTCTGGCGGCGATAGGCGGCTAGCCGTTATCGTAAATGAATTTGGTGATGTTGGCGTTGATGGCGAGATTCTGAAAAGCTGTGCTATCCCAAACTGTCCTGAAGAAAATATTGTTGAGCTGGCAAATGGCTGTATCTGCTGTACAGTGGCAGATGATTTCATCCCAACCATTGAAAGGCTAATGACGCTTGAGCCATTGCCTGATCATATTCTGATTGAAACCTCTGGTCTTGCGTTGCCAAAGCCCTTATTGAAAGCTTTTGAATGGCCTGCTATCCGCTCACGCATTACCGTAGATGGGGTGATAGCACTTGCAGATGCAGAAGCAGTTGCAACAGGCAGGTTTGCTACAGATGTGGCGGCCGTTGATGCGCAACGGCTAGCGGATGAAAGCATCGACCATGAAACCCCCTTATCCGAAGTATTTGAAGATCAGCTTAATTGTGCAGATTTGGTTTTGCTTACCAAACCAGACCTTGCAGGCGCAGAAAAATGTGATGAAGCACGCCAGATTATTGCGCAAATATCTAATAGGGTGTTGCCCGTAATTGACGTATGTGATGGCAAAGTTGATATGAATATCCTGTTAGGGCTAGAAGCCGCAGCAGAATCAGACCTTGAAGCCAGACCATCTCATCATGATGGCGTCCCAGAACATGATCATGAAGATTTTGATTCGGTCGTAATAGAGCTTGATGACATAGATGACCCAGACAGGCTGATTGATAACATCATCACGCTGGCCGAACATCACAGGATTTTACGTATCAAAGGCTATGCGTCTGTCACAGGCAAACCCATGCGTCTGTTAATTCAAGCAGTTGGCGGGCGTGTCAGGTCTCACTATGACAGAATGTGGCAAGCAGATGAGATCAGAAAGACACGTCTTGTTGTCATTGCCGAACATGATGATATAAAGCCTGACGAGATACGCGCCATTCTAAGGGGATAGCAGTAACCAAAAATGCATCTGGTATTTGTTGAACAACACGGGCTTGAAGAAACAGAGACAGCGATTGATCTTGATCAAAGCCCTGCCGAATTGGTGGTGCTGTCATTTTCAGATAGCGACCTGACAGCCTTTGCGGCGGCGTGGCATAAAGCAAAATCAGACGCACCAGATTTCCCAAGCTTGCGGCTAGCCAATCTAAGCCAGCTCAAACATCCGCTTTCGGTTGACCTGTATCTTGAAAAAACCCTCAGCCATGCATCTGCTATTTTAATACGGCTGATAGGTGGCGTGCCGTACTGGTCTTATGGGCTGGCACAGCTAAAAATACTGGCAGAGCGTAAAAAGATTGCCCTTGCTATTCTGCCTGCTGACGGGCGGCAAGATGAACAGCTTGATGGCTATTCAACATTGCCTGTCTCAACGCTTAGGCGGCTATCTGCATTATGTGACGGCGGAGGTGAACATGCCGCCCATGCCGCGCTTGCACAATTAGCGATGGCAGGTGGGCTATATGCAAACCCTGTCAGACGCGCGCGCCAAATTGGGTCTGTAGGGGGTTGGCATCCAGATTATGGCGTAAGCTGTCCATTTCCAATTACACAGAATCATGGGCACCAGCGCCTTATCGCGCTAATTTTTTATCGGTCTTTTGCGGTTGCCGCAGATACCGCCCCGCTGACTGCGCTATATCAGCAATTCCAGCAAAAAGGCTATCGTGTGATAGGCTTTTTTGTGCCATCACTGAAGGCGCCAGATGCAGCAAGTTGGCTTCATAGCCAGCTTCAATTCTGGCGTCCAGATGCAATAGTGAATGCAACCGCTTTTTCTGGCAGGCGCGGCAATCAGCCCTCAGTGCTAGAACTAGCAGATGTGCCTGTATTTCAGCTTGCATTATCAACAGCTTCTGAACAGCTGTGGGCTGAGTCATCTCGCGGGCTATCACCTGCGGATATGGCTATGCATATTGTCCTGCCAGAAGTAGATGGACGGATTTTTGCAGGCGTAGCATCGTTCAAGCAGAAGATAGCGCAAGACCCCCACCTTCAATTCAGCCCTATCTTGCATCAGCCTCAGCCGCAACAAATAGCCGCAATCGCTGAAAAGATAGATAACTGGATTATGCTAGCCGCACGCCAAAATGAGAAAATAGAAAATAGCCGTGCCCCTGCGATTATTTTATCGTCTTATCCTGGCAAACCATGGCAGATTGCCCACGCGGTCGGGCTTGATGGGCTGGCGTCAGCTCAGGCTATTTTGTGTGATAATGGCTTTACAGATAACTTTGAGATACCGCTTTGTGACAGCCTGCCACATGCCAGCATAACATGGCCAGTCGCCGACTATCTTGATGCGTTGAAGGCCATACCTGCTAATCTGAAAGATGATCTATTTAGCGCGTGGGGTGCGCCAGATTCTGACCCGCATGTAACAGATGATGCCTTTTGCTTTACTGCCCAATGGTGCGGCACTGCACTAGTGGCGGTTCAGCCAGAACGAAGCGAGCCAACGCTTAAAAAAGACAGCTATCACGATTTAGCGCGCACGCCGCCGCATCAGTATGTGGCGTTCTATCTATGGCTATCACGCCAGTCAGGCTGTGATAGTATGGTGCATATTGGCGCACATGGCACGCTGGAATGGCTGCCTGGCAAGGCTGTGGCACTGTCCCAGTCTTGCTGGCCAGAAGTGCTGGCAGGGCGGATGCCCGTAATCTATCCGTTTATTGTTAATGATCCTGGTGAGGCAGCACAGGCAAAACGGCGGATCAGCGCTGTGACAATCGGGCATTTACCTCCTCCTTTAGCCCGAACAGGCGATCAGGACAGATTCAGCACGCTAGAAGCGCTTCTAGATGAATTTTCAAATGCAGACGGGCTTGATCCAAACAGGCGCGACAGGCTGAAAACAGATATTCAGGATGAAGCTGACAGGCTTGGGCTGTTACAAGATTTAGCGCTTGATGAGCAGTGTGATGAGGCAACTAGCCTGCAACGCATTGACCAATTTGTCTGCGATATTAAAGATAGCCAATTTACCTCTGGCTTGCATATATTTGGCCGAACGGCCCTGCAAGCATCATCAGTATTTGATGCCGATGAAAATGCCGCATCTGAACAAGAAGGCATGGCACGTGCCCTTGCTGGCAAGTCAGTTCGGGCAGGGCCAGCAGGCTCTCCTTATCGCGGCAGAACTGATATTATGCCAACAGGTCGTAATCTGTTTGCAGTTGATCCGCTTTCAGTGCCAACAAAATCAGCCTATGAACATGGTGTGAAGCTGGCAGATGAATTTGTCCGCCGCCATCTGCAAGATCATGGAGATTATCCTGAAAAGCCTGTGATAGATTTATGGGGGTCTCAATCCATGCGCACCGCAGGCGAAGAATTTTCAATGGCACTTCATCTTCTTGGCATCAGACCTATCTGGACTGAAAAAACCCAACGTGTCGAAGGGTTCGAGATTTTGCCAACCGCACTTCTGGACAGGCCAAGACTAGACGTGACCTTGCGCGTTTCAGGCTTATTCAGAGATATTTTCCCAACCTTGATGAGCCTGTTTGACAGCGCTATTCAGGCATTATCAGAACGGCCAGAAGAGGCACGCTGGAACCCCTTTACTGCCAGCCAGCCAGCCGCCAGAATTTTCAGCCCCGCGCCAGGACATTATGGCATGGCAATGGATACTGCCCTAGATGAGATGGGAGAGGCAGGCAAACAAACTGTTGCCAAAGCGTGGTTAGAGGCTTCAAGCTGGGCATTTCACAATGGCGAATTTAGCCGTGACTATCAGGGCATATCAGAGCGGGTAGCTCAAGCTGACAGCTTTATCCATCTTCAAGATCTAGTTGAAACAGATTTGCTTGCCGCACGAGATTATGCTGCACATGAAGCTGGTTTTGCTGCCGCCAATGCCTTTGTGGGCGGTTCAGCCTCTGCTTATCATATTGACAATACCAACCCTGACAGCCCGAAGGCACGAAGCCTGCAAGAAGAGCTTGCACGTGCGGTCTATTCCCGAGCTGCAAATCCTGACTGGATTGCCTCTATGCGTCCACATGGGTTCAGAGGGGCGGCAGAAATTGCCGCGACGTTAGAACATTTGGCAAGCTTTGCCAATTTGACAGGGCTAGTAGGTGGACATTTGTTTGACCAGTTTTTCGATAGTACGCTTGGCGATGACGAGATTACTGAATTTCTGCAAACTGAAAATCATGATGCTTTTATCGCTATCTGTGCTGTCTTTACTGCACTATATGACCATAATCTATGGAAGAGCCGCCGTAACACTCATATTGACAGATTACAGGCGCTTACACAGCAGACTGGCATAGGAGAGCAGGTCGCATGACACAACGCATAATCAAAGGCTGGTGTCCGACAACCAGAAAGCCTATGCCATCAGGTGACGGGCTATTGATGCGCCTAAAGCCTGAACATCATAGGCTTACAACAGATCAGCTTGTCGTAATATGTGATTTAGCAGAGCGGTTTGGCTCGTCTCTGCTTTCTGTTACCAACAGGGCAAACCTGCAAATTCGGGGGCTGGATGAGGCAGGATATGACAGGCTGATTGACGGTCTGATTTCGCACCAGATTATTGATACGCAGACCCCGATAGATGAAGAGCTGAATCTGATGATCTCACCTTTTTATAGGCTGGGGGATATGAGTTGCCAGCTTGCGAATGCGTTACGCGCACGATGTGATGAATTGCCTGCATTACCTTCAAAATTTGGCTTTGCAATTGATATTGGCGCTCATCCTGTTTTACGTGACTATGCAGCAGATATCCGTCTTGAGAGATATGATGATGACCAGCTAATCCTGATCGCAAATGGGGCGAATGCGGGTGTATTATGTTCCTATCAGACAGCGATTGATCAGATCATATCGCTGTGCCATTTCTATATTGAGACCAAACGGGGTATGCAACGCAGAATGGCGCGCTTTGTAAAGGACGGCATGCTGTCCGAAGACTGGCAACAAGTCTCAGTGCCTCAGCCAGCGGACACGGCGATGTTTGTGCCTGCTGATATTTATTATGGTGAAACTGAATCCGGACAGCTAGCAGGCATTGCGCTTGGCAGAATTGAAGCCTCTGAGCTGAAACAGGCAGTATTGGCATCTGGGGCTTCAGCTATTCGGCTCACACCATCGCATCTGATTTTGCTAGAAGGTGTAACAGGCTTTCGCCATAAAAACCTCATCACACGCAATGATGATAAATGGCTTAAGATGAAGGCATGCGCGGGCGCACCTTATTGCAGTTCAGCCTTTATCAATACCAGCAAAATAGCGGCGCTTGTATCCGGTGTTGAGGCAGACCTTATTCATATTTCAGGCTGTGGCAAGGGGTGCGCCTATACCAACAGAGCCGAGATTGCGATAATTGGCCAAGAAGATAACATCCATGTCATCCGTGATGGCTATGCATGGGATGACCCGATATTGCCGCCTGTACCGCTTGACCAACCAGAACAGATTCTGGACAGGCTAGCCCCTGCTGAAGCGCAAGAACAAACGCCCCCCATTGATGAAAATGAACCAGCATCTGAGCTGCCTAAACACTATGATTATGAAAAAAATGGCGCTGCAATTTACACTCAATCTTTTGCCATTATCAGACGTGAAGCTGCCCTATCACGCTTTTCAAAAGAAGAAGAGCAGGTTGCGGTACGAATGATCCATGCCGCAGGGATGGTTGAGCTTGCCCCCCATATCCAGTTTTCGCCAGATTGTGTCACCATTGCCAGAGAGGCGCTGAATAACGGTGCGCCTATTTTCTGTGATGCTAGAATGGTAAGTGAGGGCATTACACGGGCGCGCCTGCCCCAGCTAAACCAGATTATCTGTACCCTGCATGATGAGCGTACCCCCCAGCTAGCCGCAGAGATGGGCAATACACGTTCTGCTGCCGCTCTGGAATTATGGCGGCCTCAACTAGACGGAGCGCTGGTTGCCATAGGCAATGCACCAACAGCCCTATTCCATCTGCTCAATATGCTGAAACAGCCTGAGTGCCCACGACCTGCTGCGATTATTGGCTGTCCTGTTGGATTTGTTGGCGCGGCGGAAAGCAAGCAAGCACTGGCAGAAGAATATCCTGTGCCCTATTGTATTGTTGATGGCAGGCTTGGCGGCAGTGCAATTACCGTTGCGGCCATCAATGCAATCGCCAGCACAAAAGAATAATATCCAGATGAGTATGGCATCAAACACACACCCCACAATGCGCGGTAAGATTATCGGACTTGGGCTTGGTCCTGGCGCTATTGACCTGATGTCTGTTCGGGCAGACAGGCTGTTGCGAGAAGCGCGCCACATTGCCTATTTCAGAAAACAAGGCACCATAGGGCGCGCCCGCACGCTGGTCGCCCCGCTCATTGAGGCTGGCAGGGATAGCTCTAGCCGCACAGAATCTGGCCCCGAAGAATTTATAATGGAATATCCCGTTACAACCGAAATTCCGTTACATGATCCACGTTATAACCAGCTACTATCTGAGTTCTATCACACATGCACCCGCCATATTGCCAGCCTGTCTGATGCAGGCCATGATGTAATTGTGCTATGTGAAGGCGATCCGTTTTTCTATGGCTCATTCATGCATCTATTTACCCGTCTTACACCTGAATATCCTGTTGAGGTTGTGCCTGGCATAACGGGCATGTCAGCCGCATGGACAGCTACCAACATGCCGATGAGTTGGGGAGATGATGTGCTAACAGTGCTGATGGGCACTATGGATAAGCATAAGATGCTAACCGCCATGACATCCGCAGATGCAATAGTCATTATGAAAATAGGTAGCCATTTTGACGCTGTAAAATCATGCCTAAAACAGGCTGGATTGACTGAACGTGCCTATCTTGTTTGTTATGCAGCAATGGCTGAACAAACAGTCTGCCGCCTAGCTGACTATCCCAAAGATACAGTGCCGTATTTCTCAATTATCATTCTTCACGGTCAGGGACGCAGACCATGAGCGGTACAATTATCATTGTCGGGCTTGGTCCAGGTTCTCAGGATATGGTAACGCCTGAAGTGCAGAAGGCACTTAAAGGGGCGACAGATATTATCGGCTATATTCCGTATGTTGAGCGGATAACACAACGCGCAGGTCTAAATTTGCACCCTTCAGATAACACAAAAGAGCTTGATAGAGCAGCTCATGCGTTCACGCTGGCAGGCAATGGCCATAAGGTAGTTATTGTATCATCTGGTGATCCAGGTGTATTTGCGATGGCGGCCGCCGTGTTTGAGGCGCTAGAAAATGGCCCTGAAATCTGGAAACAGATAGATATTCAGGTTCTGCCAGGCATTACCGCCATGCTGGCGGCGGCGGCGGCATGTGGAGCGCCACTTGGCCATGATTTTTGCTGTATCAATCTTAGCGATAATCTAAAGCCATTTGCGCTGATTGAACGCCGCATAAGCCTTGCCCTTCAAGGTGATTTTGCGATCGCTTTATATAATCCGCGCTCCAAAAGCAGGCCTCATGGATTTGAGAAAATTCTAAAGCTGATTAAACGCCATGCAACAGATGAACAGCTTATTATCTTTGCCCGTGCTGTCAGCACCAAAGATCAACAGATTACTGTAATGCCTATCAAAGAGGCTGATGCAGATATGGCAGATATGCGCACCCTTGTTATCATAGGCGCACGCGCAACCCGCCAAATTGATACCCCAACAAAGCGCTATATCTTTACGCCCCGTTCTGTAGCCAACTCATAAGCTGTGCAATATCATAAAATTCCAGACGGCGTGGATAGGCTGGCCTATCTATCATCACAACCTCGATGCCAAGATGTCGTGCCGCATCTAGCTTTGCCCGTGCGCCGCTGCCACCAGAATTTTTGCAGATAATGGTATCTATCTGATATCTTTGTAAAAGCTGGGCATCAGATTGATAGGTAAACGGGCCGCGCGATACGATAATATCACAGGTTGCAAAACGGGGCTGGCGAGCAGGTGCATCGACCAGCCTTAGCAGGAAATAATGCTGATCTAGCGGCTCAAACAGCGCTAAATTCTGCCTGCCAATCGCCAGCATCACGCGCAAAGAGGGTCTGTCAAGCCAATCTATAGCCGCTTCTAGGCTGTCAAGATGATGCCAGCTATCTGCCTCTTCTGCCTGCCAAGCAGGGCGCGTTAATGCGCAATATGGAATCTTGGTAATCTGTGCCGCCTGTATCGCATTTTGGCTGATTTGCGCCGCAAAGGGGTGGGTTGCATCTATAATATGTGTTACCTGATGAGCATGCAGATATTCGACCAGCCCCTGAATGCCCCCAAACCCGCCTATGCGCATTTTCACCGCATGAGGTTTGACACGCTCGACCCTTCCAGCATAAGACAGAATAGCGCTTATCTGTTCGGTAGCGACAATGTTAGCAAATGCACTGGCTTCACTGGTGCCTCCAAGAATAAGAAGGTGTGGTTTCATGACTGATACCCCATGGCTGACCATTATTGGACTTCATGAAGACGGGCTGGCACGCCTGTCTTATGATGCTGTTATATGCCTGAAACAGGCTGATGTCATCATGGCACCGCCGCGCCACCTTGCCCATCTTAACACAGATACGCTTAGCGTATCGTTAAAACAGGATGTTACCATCATAGACTGGCCCGTACCATATGATAACGGCATCAGCCAATTACTAGCCTTGCGCGGCCAACAAGTTGTGGTGCTAGCTTCTGGCGATCCGTTTCATTATGGCGCTGGCGCATCTATTACACGCCATCTAGATGCAGGTGAATGGCAATCTTTTCCGCTACCATCCAGCTTTTCGATGATTGCCTCAGCGCTTGGCTGGCCATTAGAGACAACCCAGCAAATAGGGCTTCATGCCAAACCAATACAAGCCTTGCGGCCATTGCTTGGAAATGGCGTACGGATTATTGCCCTGCTTCGTGATGGTGACGCTGTCTGTGCATTGGCGCTCTATCTGGCCGAACAGGGATATTCAGATAGCCTATGCCATATATTCAGCAAGCTTACCGCCTCTAAAAACAGCTTTGTCAGCATTTCGGCAAAACAGCTATCAGGGCAGACATTTGATGCACCTGTGGCTGTTGGCATTGATCTTATATCAGACGGGCTTGGGATTGACGCTGAGATGCCGCTTGCGTCTGGCAAACCAGACAGCCAGTTTATCCATGATGGACAAATTACAAAACAGCTTATTAGGGCGATGAGCTTATCTGCTCTTGCACCGCGTCCCAATCAACATTTGCTGGATATTGGTTCAGGGTCTGGATCGATTGCCATTGAATGGATGCTTACCCACCCTAGCCTGACAGCAACCGCCATTGAGATTAGAGATGACAGGGTCGAGACCATTTCAGCTAATGCCCGCCAGTTCGGGCTAAATAGGCTAACCTTAATCAAAGGCGATATCGCAGCACATAGTGAAGAAATCCAGCACGCAGATACGGTATTTATTGGCGGCGGTCTGGATGATGGATTGATACAGACTGTCTGGCAACGGCTGAAGACTGGCGGCAGGCTAGTTATCAATGCAGTTACAGCCGAAAGTGAAGCGCTGGTAATCTCAGCACATAATCGGTTTGGCGGCACTGTCACCAAAATTGAGCTATCTGATCTTGCGCCTATTGGCCGAAAGCATGGCTGGAAATCACGCTATCCGATTGTGCAATGGGTAATTGTCAAAGATAATGATGAGGCTGGCACGTGACACGCACGCATCAAATAGATAATGCACAAACATTTGTTGCAGGATTTGGCTTCAGACAATCAGCTACCATACATAGCTTTGAGGCGCTGCTGAAACTGATTGATTTAGCAGATATTATCACGCAAATAGCGGTTCTGGCAGATAAGGCACATCACCCTGAATTTCGGCGCTTCTGCACTAAGAATGGGTTTCAGCCGATTATGATAGATCAGCACCAGATTGCCGCTGTGCATACCCCAAGCCAAACCCATGCTAGCCGCTTTTATCGTGATACAGGCAGTGTTTGCGAGGCTGTTGCGCTATGTGCTGGCGGCATAGATAGTGTTATCATCAGACCCAAAATAATATCAGATGACAGGCTTGCCAGCTGTGCTATTTCATCGTCTATAGATATAGCCGTCTAACAGGGGGGAGAGACAAAATATGACAGTCTATTTCATTGGCGTTGGTCCTGGTGCCCCTGATTTGCTGACGATACGGGCGCAGAAAATTATTTCTAAATGCCCTATATGTGTGTATGCAGGCTCGTTGATACCGCAAGAAATACTGTCCTATTGCCCTGAACAGGCACAGCGTATCAATAGCGCACCATTAGACCTAGACGCTATTGAAAACATATTTATCTCGGCTCATAATAATGGCCAAGATGTTGCCAGACTACATTCAGGCGATATGTCGATATTCTCGGCAATGGCAGAACAAATAGACAGACTTAAACAGCTCAATATTCCCTATCAGGTAACGCCAGGCATACCTAGCTTTGCGGCAAGCGCTGCTGCACTTGGCATTGAGCTTACAGTACCATCAGTTGTGCAATCTGTGATTCTGACAAGAACCTCTGGGCGTGCGTCGTCAATGCCAGATGCAGAAAGCCTTGAAGCCTTTGCCGCTACAGGCGCGACCCTTGCTATTCATTTATCTATCCATGTGCTTGGTGATGTGGTGGCGCGGTTGATACCCTTTTATGGCGCTGATTGCCCTTGTGCTGTGCTATATCGGGTGAGCTGGCCAGATCAACAGATATTCACAGCCAGTCTTGGCGAGATTGAACATAGCATAGATAGCCAAATTGAACGTACAGGGCTGATTCTGGTTGGCAAAGCGCTGAATGTCGGCGAATTCACCCCGTCATCTTTATATGCGCCAGATTATGATAGGCGTTTTAGACCGCTCTCAGCCCGTGAAAGGCCTGAAAGATGAGTGTTACGCCAAATAGACCTGATATTCCGCAGCTAGCTGGACTGATGATTTCAGCCCCAAGCTCAGGCACAGGCAAAACAACCATCATGCTTGGCTTGCTTCGGCTATTGCGAAAAAAGGGCGTGGATGTCCAACCATTCAAATCAGGACCTGACTATATTGACCCTGCCTTTCATCAGGCGGCATCTGGCAAAGCCTCGTTTAATCTTGATAGCTGGGCAATGCGTCCAGATTTGCTAAACAGCATTGCCCGCAAGGCTAGCGTTGCTGATATGGTTCTGGCAGAAGGCTCAATGGGGCTGTTTGATGGTGTTGCACAACAAGGCGCCTCTGGCACTGGCGCCACAGCAGAAATAGCCAAGCGATTTGGCTGGCCTGTTGTGCTGGTGATAGATGTCTCAGGTCAGGCACAATCTGCGGCGGCCGTTGCGCTTGGTTTTCGAGATTATCTAGGTGACCTGCCATTTGCAGGGGTGATTCTAAACCGTGTTGCCAGCCCACGACATGAACATCTGGTGCGGCTAGGCATGGAAACACATAATATCACGGTGCTTGGCTGTCTGCCAAAGCGAGGGGATTTAACCCTGCCAGAACGTCATCTTGGACTGATTCAGGCAGTTGAGCATCCTGATCTAGACCAAGCAATAGACGCCTATGCAGACTTTGTCGAACCTCACTTAGAGTTAGATGCGCTTATCTCTGCAGCAAATATCTATCGCCAGCCAGCTAGCCAGCCAGACATAAGCGAAATAGGCCATATCGCACCCCCTGCCCAGATTATTGCCCTTGCTCAGGATGAGGCCTTTTCATTTACCTATCCGCATTTGCTGGAAAGCTGGCGACAGCAGGGCGCAGAAATAACCCCCTTCTCGCCACTTAACAATGAAACTCCGCGAGCTGATGCAGACCTCATCTGGCTGGCAGGCGGCTATCCAGAACTTCATGCGGGCAGGCTGGCAGGTTCACACGCTTGCTTTCAGGCAATCCAGCATCATGCCAAAACCAAAGCAGTGCATGGCGAATGTGGCGGCTATATGGTGCTTGGCGAAGCTCTTATTGATAAAGATGGAGCGCGTCACAAGATGCTTGGCCTGTTGGGGCTTGTCACCAGTTTTGAGACTCGCAAATTTCATCTTGGCTACAGGCTAGCAACAGCTGTTTCCACCGCCCCTGCCTTGCATAAATATACTGCGCTAAGAGGGCATGAATTTCACTATTCCTCGATTCTGGAACAGCCAGACACACCGCTTTTTTCAGTAACAGATGCGAATGGTCAGACAGTGGCAGAAACAGGCTCTGTGCGGGCACATGTGTCAGGAACATTCTTTCATCTGATAGCTGAGGCATAGTCAAAGGGTGTGGCGATGAGTAGCAAAGACCAGAAAATACAGGATGAGCCGATTGTCAGCTTTGTAAGTTCAGGGCCTGGCGATCCTGGATTGCTTACTCTTCATGCGGTTGACAGGTTGAAACGTGCAGATGCAGTGCTGTTTGATGATTTATCAGCAGGCCCTATTCTTAGCTATGCACGAAAAGGCGCAGACCTTGTCGGGGTGGGCAAACGTGCAGGCAGACCATCGCCAAAACAATCTAATGTCAGCAGATTACTGGTTGAATATGCCAAAGATGGGGGGCGTATTGTCAGGCTGAAATCTGGTGATAGCGGAATTTTTGGAAGGCTGGAAGAAGAAATCCTTGCGCTTCGTAAGGCAGGTATCAGATATGAGATTATTGCGGGCGTACCCTCTGCCTGTGCGGCGGCAGCGGCGGCAGGTATTCCGCTTACCCGTAGGCTAACAGCACGGCGGGTGCAATTTATTACAGGCCATGATGTAGATGGCCAGTTGCCTGAAGATATGAATGTGGCGGCGCTGGCAGATGGGGCAGCAACAACTGTGTTATTTATGGGCAAACGTACCTTTTCACGGCTTGCAGCTTTGCTGATGGATAATGGGCTGTCGCCAGATACCCCTGCGATATTGGCTGAAGCTGTGTCAACGCCAAACCAGCAACTTATCGCCATGACATTTGCTGAAATGGCTAGCTATTTAGCTAGCCTAGATAATGGCCAAAACAGCACGCATCCAGCCCTTATTTTTTATGGCGCGTTAAGCGAGCTATTCTCAGATGATGTATCTCTGGTGGGCGCTGGCAGAGATATCACACCTATCCAGAAAGCCAGCGAATGATGGAATTATTTTTGGTAGGGTGCGGCACAGGCAATCCAGATCATATCACCATGCAAGGACTATCTGCGCTTAGGTCAGCAGATTTGATCCTGCTTCCTGTAAAAGGTACGCAAAAATCAGCGCTTGCTGATCTAAGATATCAGATTCTCGCCACTCATCTTGGCACAGACACTCCCAAAATACAGGTCTTTGAGATACCAACACGCGCTTCAGACATCCCCTATCAGCAGGCTGTTACACGCTGGCATGACGAGATTGCGCTCAGCTGGCAGGCGGCACTTGCAGAATTTAGCCCCGCGCCACAAAAAACCGCCCTGATGATATGGGGCGACCCGTCCTTATATGATAGTGCGATGCGGATAGCCCAACGCCTTACCCCCTCGCCACACATTACGGTTATTCCAGGTATTAGCGCAATTCAGGTGCTAACAGCCGCCCATAAAATTCCGCTAAACCAGCTAGCAAAAGATGTTGTGATTATGACAGGTCGCAATCTGCGCGAGCGCGGCATTTTGGATGATATAGATAGTGTTGTTGTAATGCTGGATGGCGAATGTTCGTTCCAAAGCCTTGATCAGGAAAGATTTGATATTTATTGGGGCGCTTATCTTGGGATGCCGCAAGAAGTGTTGATATCAGGCTCATTGGCTGACGTAGCAGAAGATATAATCAGCATCAGGGCTGAGGCTCGTAGCCAATATGGCTGGATTATGGATAGCTATTTGCTTCGCAGAAAACGGTAATATTGCCACCATTTTCAGTCAGTTCTATTCACCATTTTGATCGCAAATTGTTGATTTCCAGCAACAGATATTCTGGTGATTGAAAGCTCGTCTATCATGAATTTCAGGCCAGCAGATGGCCTATTTAACGCATAGCCAAGCGCCGCACGAATGACCCCCGCATGTGCCATAATGCCAACTATCTGGCCAGTCGCAAGCCCGCTATATGCGTCAAGCACCTCAGATACACGCTGATATAATTCAAAAAAACTTTCCCCATTAGGTGGCCTAAAATGTAACAGCGCGTCATCACTAAGCTCGCCAATATCTGGCAATTCGCCATATGGCGTATCTTCCCAGTCGCCAAAATCCTGCTCCCAAAGCCGTTCATCTATTATCTGCATCTGCCTATTTGGGAATAATTGTGAGAAGCTTTGCTGGCATCTTTTAGCAGGGCTGCCAAGCCAGATATCAGTTGAGGCAAGGTGCGGGCGTAGCTGTTGAAGTTTGGCTAAATCCAGTGGCCGAATATCACAGTCAGTCCGCCCACATAGCCTGCCAATAGGCTTTATTTTTGCATGCCGTACAAGCACAATTTCTGCTGTCATATTCAGCTACCCTTAATTCGGTTATGCGGCAGGGTTTTCTTAGCTGAAAAATACACGTATAACCCTGTTTCAAGACTTCATAGCAAAACTATAAAGGCATAACAATATGACGCCAGCAACGCAGAATATAACAGGCATGTTTCACCGCCTTTTGGCGCAGGCAGACAGCCATATGGCCAGATTGTCTTTATATCTGTTTTCATTTTTTGAAAGTATTATTATTCCTGTGCCCACAGACCCGCTATTGGTTGGATGCGTGCTGGCACGCAAAGATAAATGGCTTGAAATAGCCCTTTATACAGCCGCAAGTTCGGTGATTGGCGGCGCTGTTGGCTGGTATCTAGGCGCTTATCTGACGTCTTTTGTATCTGATATGCTTCAATATCTGCCAGATCAGATCGCAGGCGAGGCAAAATTCTCTGCTGTATCAGATGCCTTTAACAGGCTTGGCATTTTGCTAGTGCTGATTGGCGCTTTTACGCCTCTGCCTTATAAGGTGATTGCGATTAGTGCAGGCTTATTTGGCTATGAGCTTGTGTTATTTATCTTATTTTCTGCGATTGGCAGAACAGCCCGTTTTTGCATTGTTGCCAATATGACAGCCAATTACCGAAATCCAAAGACAGTCATCTTGCTAGGTTCAATATTGCTGGCACTTATTACCGCAGGCATTGTGATATTAGGCTAGGTTGAACAGCTTGAACATTATGATTTTTGGTGAAAAACTGCTATGAACAATTATCGGCATTACGGGTATCAGAACAAATTATGACATTCCGCAAACAAGAATCAAAACGAACCATGCTATTAGGGGGGTTGAGCATCGTATCTGCAAGCCTGCTTGCTGGCGCTTACTGGTTCCAATATGTTGAAGGGTTGCATCCATGCAGTTTATGTCTATGGCAAAGATGGCCTCATTATCTAGTATGTGTTCTTGGGATATTGGCCTTTACAGCGCTTCGCCCTTCAATTTTGCTCACGCTAGCTATTATGATGATGTTTGTGACAGGCGGCATAGGATTTTATCATGCAGGCGTTGAATTGAGTATCTTTGCAGGCCCAGATGGATGTACTGCCTCATTTGAAGATTTACCTGTATCAGAGGGATTGCAATCCTTGCTTGATACAAGCCCGATTAGGTGTGATGAGGTAGTCTGGTCATTTTTGGGACTATCAATGGCAGCATGGAATGGGGTGATAAGCACTTTGGCTGGCGTAATCTCTATGATATTATATCGTAGAAGCTAATTTTTTGGGACAGGCACAGCAAAAAAGATAGTGATGATGAGACATAGACTGCGTACCCCCCAAACTGATCCAAAGCTTGATAGCTTTTTGCGTGTTAATCATGCAGGCGAACGTGCCGCACAGACAATCTATCAAGGCCAGCTTGCTATTTTGAAAAACCGTCCTGAAGCTGAAGAAATTCAGCATATGATGGAACAGGAAGTCGAGCATCTTGAAACCTTTGAGACATTGTTAAATGACTATGAGGTGCGCCCATCTATGCTTGATCCAATTTGGGGCGCTGCGGGCTTTTTGCTGGGGGCAGGCACAGCCATGATGGGCACAAAAGCAGCTATGGCATGCACAATCGCCGTTGAAGAGGTGATTGGCGAGCATTATGACAAGCAGGTAAAACACCTTACACGTACCAATCAGGAAGCTGAATTAACACAAACGCTTGCACGTTTCAGAGATGAAGAGCTTGAACATCGTGATATCGCTGTAGATCATGATGGCAGACAGGCACCTGCCTATCCTGTATTGCGGGCAGTGATCCAGATGGGATGCAAAACAGCGATTAAAATTGCTGAAAAAATCTAGTGAATATCGGTTATTGATTGGTTATTGCGCCAGAAGCTCGCTGTCCCAATATAGATAATCACGCCAGCTATGATGCAAATAATTTGGCGGAAATGCCCTGCCATTTTCCTGTAATTGCCAGACTGTTGGCACTAGCGGGCGGGTAAGCGGATGCATATTGCACTGTGCAGGCATTTTATTCGCCTTTTTCAGATTACATGGGCTACATGCCGCCACTACATTGTCCCAGCGTGACCTGCCGCCACGTGAGCGCGGAATTACATGATCAAAGGTAAGATCACCTGCTGGCAAGGCGCTGTCACAATATTGGCAGGTAAATTTATCACGCAAAAACACATTAAAGCGGGTAAAGGCAGGGTTGCGACTTTGCGGAATATATTCTTTAAGCGCAATCACTGAGGGCAACGGCATCTGCATGGACGGTGAGCTGACCATTTCGTCATATTCAGAAATAATCGTTACCCTGTCTAGAAACACTGCCTTGATACTATCCTGCCAAGACCATAATGACAGCGGAAAATAGCTAAGCGGCCTGAAATCAGCATTAAGAACAAGCGCTGGCGGCCTCATGCCTGCATTCATTGTCTAACTCCCTAAGCTTATACCAAAGTCAAACATGTTCGCCCGCTCAAGGCAAGTCTCAAACCCCTTTGACACAAAAATTTAATCAAAATATAGATATTTTGGCTGATAATACCTACTATATATAGCTTCTATCTAGTGTTTGGCTGTTCTGCCCTAGCTATCTTATAGGCTATTTTAATGTGGTTATTTTACTAGCTTAGAAATGCGGCCAGCCTGTCTATTACCTGTTGGTCTATGCCATGTGCCAGCCCTGAGATAATATGTTTTTGCGGGGTAAAGCCAATAGCAGATAACTGCGCATAGGCCTCATCACACATCGCAACAGGTACCACAGGGTCTATATCACCATGTACCAGCATGATAGCCATTTGGTGATAGGGATTAATATCATCTGATAATAGACCGCCCGAAAGGCAAAAAATACCGCCAAGCGGACTATGATAGCTTAGCCCGCCAGCTAGCGCCATCATGCCGCCTTGCGAAAATCCGCCTATTATCACTTGGCTTGCCTCAAGGCTAAATGACTGACACAGGCTATCTGCCATCTCATGCACAATCCATCTGGCCTGAGCGCAATTCTGTTTTATCTCGTCCCCATCAAGCGGACTTGCAGATAGCGCAAACCACTCGCGCCCAAACGGATTGGCTGCACATGGGTAGGGCGCATCTGGAAAGAAAATAGCACATGGCTGTTCTGGCTCAGCCTGTTCTGGCACCATATAGCCTGCAAGGCTGGTTAAATCCGAGCTATCTGCCCCCCAGCCATGCATCATGATAACCAGCTTTTTGATATCACTATCAGCCTGATTAGTATCATTGCGATACAAATAGCCAGATAATGCACCTGCTGGCCTATGCGCATTAGCCGCCAGCGGCAATTCTAGTTCAGTTAATGAAGGCATCAAATTCTCCTACTGATATGTTAACGTCAACAGCTCGTCTTTTTCAATCCTTGTAATAGATGTGCGGCGTTGGCGTGTCTGCTACCCTATGGCAAGGCTGGCATCCAGATTCTGACTTGGCTATACTATCTGTTATGATAGAGAATTCCTATTTACAATTGCCTGAATTTGGCAGGGGGAAAATTACCCGATTTGCGCCTAGCCCTACTGGCTATCTGCATCTAGGTCATGCCTATTCAGCCTTGCTGGCATGGCATGGGTCGGGTCAGAATCCAGCACAATTTCTGCTTCGGATTGATGATCTGGATCACACGCGGTCACGCCCTGAATATGAGCTAGCCATATTTGAAGAGTTACGATTCTTAGGCATAGAATGGGAAGCTGCTCCGCGCAAGCAATCTAATTGCCTTAATAGATACCAGCTTTATCTTGACCAGTTGATTGAAGCAGGGCTTGTCTATGCCTGCTTTCTGAGCCGCAGGCAAATAGAAGATAGCCTGTCTGCCCCGCATCATCCGCCGCGCTTTGCGCCTTCTACTCGCCAGCTAATGACTGATGAAGAACGCACCGCTAAGCTAGCACATGGCAACCATGCGGTATGGCGCCTAGATGCAGAACGAGCTAGCCAAATAGCAGGGTCAATTTACTGGACAGATAGTCAAGGTTTGACGCATCTCGTAAATCCTGCTGAATTTGGTGATGTGATTATTGGCAGACGCGATATACCAGCCTCTTATCATCTAAGTGTGGTAATAGATGATGCTGATAGTGATATTGAACTTGTAGTTCGGGGGGAAGATTTGCGAGATTCAACCCCTATTCACCGACTTCTTCAAGCCCTGCTTGATTTGCCAAGCCCACACTATCATCATCACCAGCTTATATGTGATGAACAGGGGCGCAGGCTGGCAAAACGCCATGATGCCATGTCTATTCGCAAAATGAGAGAAACAGGGATGAGCCGTGCACAGATTATCAACCAGATTGAACAGAATCTAATCGCTAATGATACTAAAATAGAAAAAAATACGTAAATACTATTGACATATATTCAATTAGGGGCCATATCATGCATTGCACAACAGATTTTGTGTATTTCCTCCCTAAACTTGGTCGTGGTTCATTCCACGACCTTTTTTTTGCTTAAAATTGGCAGAATTTCCTAGTTTGAAATAGATTGTTTCTATTTTGGAAATAAAAATCATATTTGTTATTTATTGTGCGTTGCACAATTTTTACAAAAGTCAGACACATTATTTTCCTGAGCCACAGACAAGCTTCCTATGGATAGCTAAGGCTCTAGAATGTTATTTAGACTTGGCTTTAGATGAAAGCGGTAACGCCAGCACCGCAACGCTGATCACCGCAACAGGTATTAACGAGCCAAGAAGCAGATTATGCCAGCCTATTACGCTATGAAGCGCGCCTGCTGAAAATGACGCAACTGCAATAAAAAAGGTCAGCAGAAAATCTGCAACGCCTTGAACCCTGCCACGCTCTGAGGGGGTGGCGACATCAGCAATAAGCGAGCTACCAGACACAAATAGAAAATTCCACCCCAACCCTAAAAAAATCAGACTAATGAAATAATGGATAAACCCGAACCCTATCAGCCCGACAGCAATACACATAAGATAGAAAAACACGCCTGAGATAATGATGGGCTTATAGCCCCATTTTCTTATCAAGCCGCCTGTAAAGAAGGAGGGCGCAAACATCGCAATGACATGCCATTGAATAATGCGTGCATTCTGGGCATCACCAAGCAGGCTGATATTAACGACCTGAAGCGGTGTCGCCGTCATCACAAACACCATCACCGCATAGCCAAGTGATGCCGAGACCAGCCCAAGCACAAATTTAGGTAGGGCAAAAATCTCGGTAATCCTGCGCCCGTGAAATCCGCTTCGCTCAGGCGGCGGTACATCAAGTAACCAGATCACAATCATCGCAATTAGCTGAAGGGCAGCAATCGCAAAATAACATCCTGCATAGGGCGCTGTTTCTATCAGCAGACCTGTTCTGATGGATATTTCTGGCCCCATCACAGCGGCCGCCAACCCGCCTAGTAGCACCATTGACACGGCTTGCGGCTTTAACTCTGGGCTCAGATTATCTGCAGCAGCATATCGGTAAAATTGGGCAATGCCTTGCGCCCCGCCTAGTAAAAATGACCCTATAAAAAACAGGGCGAACGAGCCATCCAGAACTGCTTTTCCCTGCAATGCAGTTGCAATTAGCGCCAATATCACCCCTGCGGCAAACACAGGACGCCTGCCAAACCGCCCCATCAACAACGAGGCAGGCAAGGTAGTCATCATGGCTGCAACAAACTGGCTAGATAGGGGCAATGTGGCCATCCATAAGGCAGGCGCTATTGCTGAGCCTACAAGGCCTGTATTGATGACATTGACATTGATTGCCGTCATTGATAGAGCCTGAGCAATGCTCAGCACCCACACATGGCGCGGCATTGCGGCCATAGCAACAATTGACATAAGGCGTTATTCCTATCGAAAAAGTGAGAAACGCGTTTTTCTACTGCATCGCGACCTGAAAACTATCAGCGCTTACACGTTCCCAATACACTGCTAGACGAGGATCTTCAACCTCTTCTCCTCTAAGCAATGCTCCTGTCTCTACTTTTGGATAAATCTGATCTGCAAGCTGGATTTGGCTAGCAGACAGACGGCGTACAATATGCCTGCGGTTCAATTCATGCGGACCATTTAGCCCTGCTGCTTCAAGCAATTCGGCAACCGCTTCAATGGTATAATGCTGAAAATTTGATACCCGCTTTGCGCGTTCTGCTATATCCACCGCACGATATCGGTTTGGATTCATCGTAGCCAAACCAGTTGGACATTCACCAGAGGCGCAGTCACGTGCCTGAATACAGCCAAGCGCAAACATAAATGGCCGCGCCATATTACACCAATCTGCCCCTAATGCGATATGGCGAACCACATCATAAGCAGATACAATTTTGCCAGAGGCTGCCACCTTCACCCTGTCTCTGAGGCCAGCGCCTATTAACGTATTGTCAACATAGACAAGCGCATCTCGCAACGGACATCCCAGATGGTCTGTAAATTCTACTGGCGCAGCCCCTGTGCCGCCTTCAGAGCCATCAACTGTCACAAAATCAACCACAATCTGTGTTTCAACCATAGCCTTTGCGATAGCCGCAAATTCCCACGGGTGGCCAATACATAATTTTATGCCAACGGGCTTTCCCTCTGATAAATTTCGCAATTTTTGCGCGAATTCAAGCAATTCTCTTGGGGTAGAAAATTCAGAATGCCGAGAGGGTGAAATGCAATCATGATATGCCTCAACCCCCCGTGCTTCAGCGATTTCAGGCGTGACTTTTGGCGCAAGCAACATCCCGCCATGACCTGGTTTTGCCCCTTGCGAGATTTTGATTTCAATCATTTTTATCTGCGGGTTTTTAGATAATCTCGCAAACGCATCTGCATCAAACTTACCATCTTTGGTACGACAGCCAAAATAGCCTGTTGAAATCTGCCAAATCACATCACCGCCACCTGCCTGATGATATTTTGAAAATGACCCTTCACCTGTATTATGCGCAAAGCCGCCAAGTTTAGCCCCTGTATTCAACGCCTGAATAGCAGGCGGTGACATTGCCCCGAAAGACGTACCAGAGATGTTCAGTAGCGCACATTGATAGGCATTTTTACCTTCACCAACCGTTACCCGAAAATCTTTATTTTCGATAAGGGTTGGGGTGATGGAATGGTTTAGCCAGTTATAATCTTCTTGATAGGTATCAATTACAGTCCCCAAAGGACGTGCTGCCAAAATCCCGCGTGCGCGCTGGTAAACCATAGTGCGCTGATTTCGTGAATAGGGAAGCTCATCAGTATCTGCTTCCCAGAAATATTGCCGCAATTCAGGGCGAATAGATTCCAACAGATAGCGCATCCGCCCCAATAGCGGATAATTTGCGCGAACTGCTCTTTTTTTCTGCGTAAAATCATATAGGCCAAGCGCGGATAATGCGCCAAATACAGCCGTTGCACCCCATATAATCGGGGTGTCCGAAAACATGGTTAGCGAAAGCACAAGCCCCACTAAAAACAATATTATTGAATAGAACCAAACCGCAAACCGACCCCAAATTAACGACATTATCCCCACTCCCATAGCTATCCAAGATACGCCATTAGCATATCAAAAAAGCCTTATCTATATCTCACCTGTCTTCACCCTATCATAGCAATTTTTAGGATTTGTCAAATTTTTGTGCCTGTTATCTATCCTGATAGACGCCCAATATGCTAGCTATCCTGTTTTTTACGTCCATATAATTCCAGCCTATGATTTATCAGGTCATACCCTAAATCAGAGGCAATTTTTTCCTTCAATGCCTCAAGTTCTGGATGGGTAAATTCAATCACCTCTCCTGAATCAATATCAACCAGATGTTCGTGATGTTCGCGCGCTTCTTCATAGCGGGATTTGCCATCGCCAAATTCCAGACGTTCAATTACGCCTGCCTGCTCAAACAATCTAACAGTGCGATAGACAGTGGCGATAGAAATAGTCTTATCAACAGCATTTGCGCGCAGATAAATCTGATCCACATCAGGGTGGTCATCAGCCTGCTCAATAATTTTAATGATAGTCTGACGTTGCGATGTCATTCTGATGTTGTTTTGGCCACATTTTTCCAGAAGGTTTTTAGCCATGATATGGTTTGCCCCTATCTTATGTGCTGTCAGTTACCCCACAAAGCCCATCTTTATGTCTATCATTATGATTAAGCTGTTATGCTGATCAGTCTAACGTGTTAGCCACAACAATCAAGCCCCTGACTAAAGGCTAGCACACTGGCCTGACACTGATCCGACACAGGCCCAACACTGGCCTGTTAGGGTTTCACATTGCGATGAAGCTGTTTGCGTTTATAAAAAACCCAGACAGAGACAGGAAAGCTAGCAATATACAGCAGTGCAAGCCCGAGATAGATTTTCCACGGATGTATAAACAATAATGCACTTAATAGCGCAAAAACAGCAAGCAATGGCAAGATAGCATGTCCCGGCACACGAAACCCTTTACCGTTAAAGGTAGGCATGGTGCTTACCGCCCCTGCCCCAACTGTAATCAGCACCATTGAGACAATTTCGGGGTTTCTTAGCCAGACAAGTCCAAATTCCTGAAATATCACAATCGGCAACAGCACCAGAAATCCAGCTGCAGGTGCAGGAATTCCAACAAAGAACGAGCTTCGATAGGCAGGCTGATCAGGCAGTTCAGAATCAAATCTGGCAAGCCGAAGCAACACACAGACAGAATAAAATAGCGCCGTGCCGAACGCCAAATTGCCAGAATCCTGCAATGCCCATAAATAGAGACATAAGGCAGGCACAATCCCGAACACTACCGCATCAGACAAGCTATCAAGTGCTGCACCAAAGGCGCTTGTTGTTTTCAGCAAGCGCGCCATTCTGCCATCAAGCCCATCAAACACAGCCGCTAGCGCTATCATAGCAACAACAGCCACCCACCTATCTTCAAGCGCAAATCGCAAGCCTGTCAGGCCAGATACTAACCCGCCAATAGTAAGCAGATTTGGCAATAACCAGCCAAAGCTTACACTTGAAAATGGTTTTTTTCTTTGAGTCATCTATTTTGCTATAAGGCTGTTATAGGGCTATTTTGTCTTAGAGCTTTTTGCGGCTCGTCTTGGTTTTGCTTGTCTGAGGTCAGCTATCACCGTTTCACCTGCGAGCGTTCTTTGTCCTGGATAGACAAGGGCATCATATTCTTTTGGAATCCATACATCAACCCGACTGCCAAATCGTATCAAACCAAACACCTGACCTGCAGATAGCCTGTCTTTCTCGTCTCGCTCGCATAAAATACGCCGCGCTACCAGACCTGCAATCTGAACTACGCCTATTTTCAAGCTAGGCTTATCTTCAACATCAAGTACAAGCGCCATGCGCTCATTATCATGGCTTGCCTTGTCAAGGCTGGCATTCACAAATGCGCCAGGAATATAGGTTTTAGCCGAGATGATGCCATTCACAGGGCTTCGGTTGACATGCACATCAAACACATTCATGAAAATCGCGATACAGCGATACTCGCCTTCTAGCGATGATAATTCTGCTGGCAATGGCGCAACATCTGTGGATAGAACACGTCCATCTGCTGGCGCTATCACCAACTCAGCATCTAGCGGCAGAACACGTGGTGGATTTCTGAAAAAATATACACACCATAGCGTAAGCGGCACGCCAATAATCGCAAATAATGGAAATAAGAAATAACTAATCCCAAAGGTGACTAGCGCAAATAACGCTATAAACGGCCAGCCTGCGGGATGGATCGGAACCAGCATTTCTTCTTTAATTGCCGTAACTATATTCATCTAAACGCATCTTCTATTTCTAGGCTAGTCTGTGATAATCCTAGCCATGATTTTGGGACTATTAGGCACCTGTATCAGCAACCATGCCAATCGCTTCGATGCCAGCAATACAGGTCTGCTCATCATTATCGGACGTATCGCCTGACACACCAACAGCCCCTATCACCTCGCCTGAGCTATCTTTTATCAGCACGCCGCCAGGTACAGGAATAAAATCACCACCAACCATTCTGCCAACTGCATCAACAAAATAGGCTTGGACTTCTGCTCTGTTGCCTATGGCACGTGTGCCCATACCAAGTGATAGCGCAGCATTTGCTTTGCCATGCGCAATCCGATGCCTGTCAATTGATGTGCCATCCTGATTGATACAAAACCGTAAGCTTGCCCGACTATCCAACACACATACACATAATGGCTTCAGTCCCATTTCCTGACCTTTTGCCAACGCCATTTCAGCCAGCTTTTGTGATTGTTCAGATGTGATATTCGCCATAATTTTCTCTTTTGATTGCGGTGTTAGGTAAATTGCTAGCCCAATCTGACGTTTTTACCCTCATTACGCAAGAAAAAGCAGATGTGCGCACCTGAATTTTTGCAAAAACAGATAAAGATAAAAAAATATGAAACCAAAGTTTATGACCAACAATTTGGCCAACTCGCAACGCGCCATCCAATCTGATAGTCCTTTTGTGTCAAAAGAGCAACATTTCTGGTACTTAGTTAAATTCTAATAAAGTGATTTCTTGATTTTTAATGAAAAATAGTTGAAGGTAACGAACAGAATAATATGCGACTCGCGTCTTTGCCCTCATTAGGGGTCATTTTGCGGCAAAAATAACGAGAGTTCGCACATGATAATGTTAGGGAGCAATGAAATGCTGAAGCGTAATAGCGTGTTAATCTTTGGCGCCACCATGCTTGCCATTGGTTCAGCATATGCGGGCGGTGATCCAAACGCCACTTCAGAAGAGGCTAATCAAAGCCAGAGCGCACGCGCGCAGTCAAATACAAGCTCAACAACCGCTTCTGATACCTCATCAGCCTCAAATGGCGCTACTCAAAATACCTCTGGCACATCTTCTGGTGCGCAAGCAAATTCATCGTCTGGGTCAACAGCGCAAAATTCAGCTGCTAGCGCCACAGCGCAAAATTCTGGATATGACGGATTTGATGCGATTGAAGATGATGAGCTGGTTATTGATACAGACACGCTTGCTGATGGTGACGGGCTGGGCAGTATTCAGGTTCAGTGGCAGATTTCAAGCGATGGATCAAACTGGGGTGTTATTCCTGGTGCAATCCAGTCTAGCTTTACCCCGCGTGATTCTGAGGTAGGTAAATTCTTGCGTGTTCAGGTATCTTATGTTGATGGTCAGGGCAACACAGAGATTCTTACAAGTCCGCCATCCAAAGCTGTTCAAAATGTGAACGATACTCCGATAGGCATGCCAATTCTGAATGGTCAAGCAATTGAAGATGGCACTTTGGCCGTGGATGTTAGCCGCATTTCGGACGAAGATGGGCTAGGCGCATTCAGCCTAACTTGGCAACGTTCATCAAAGCGTACGAATTGGGAGAATTTCCCAGAACAGCTTGGGCAAACTATCCAGCTATCACAATCTGATGTTGGCTTTAACTATCGCGCTGTTGTGAGCTATATAGATGGTTTTGGCACCAGAGAGACGTTGGTAACCGAACCGTCAGAGATGGTTGCCAATGTGGATAACCCGCTAGAAGGGGAAGTAACAATCAGAGGCAGTGAGCAAGAAGGTGCAGAGCTGGTGGTCAATACCTCA
>CBFHYU010000002.1:0-187641 GCA_965660165.1 Puniceispirillaceae bacterium (SeqCode) | reverse complement strand
ATACCGGAGACCTTACCCACACCATGACAGAACAAACTCCCGTTCCAGAACGTTAATCGTTTGGAAACAGTCACTTGCACCTTGGTCCACGGACCTTGAAACTTAGGAAATGGCGCGCTCGGGAAGATTCGAACTCCCGACCCCTAGATTCGTAGTCTAGTGCTCTATCCAGCTGAGCTACGAGCGCGTTGGCTATCCCTGTTTGGGACAGTCTGATCTGAACGGCAAAGGCGCCCAAATATTCGCCAAACCGTCTCAGTGAAGCGGACAATAAAAGAGCGCTCAGAAATTGTCTAGTAAAATCTTCTATTGTGCGGGTTTGATATGTGGCGATGGGGTGATGCTGGCAAACGCTGTCAAAACAATTTTGGTCTTGGCGCTGGCTATGGTAGATATTATCTCATTAACGCAAAAATGCTGAGAGATATGTGTGATAAGGGGGCAGGGTTACATGGCGTTTGATGAGAATAAGAGCTTTCCTGTATCGTGGGAAGAATTGCACAGAAATTCAAAGGCGCTCGCATGGCGGCTAGTTGAGCTTGGCCCTTTTAAGGGGGTTATCGCTGTGACACGAGGCGGGCTGGTGCCTGCGGCTATCGTGGCAAGAGAGCTTGAGCTTAGGCTGATAGATACAGCCTGTCTTGCTAGCTATCACGGGCAGGAAAAAGGTGAAGTGAAAGTGCTTAAAGCGCCTGAAAAAGCAGGTGATGGTGAGGGCTGGCTGATAGTCGATGATCTGGTTGATACTGGCGAGACTGGCAAAATGCTTCGCCAGATGTTGCCAAAGGCGCATTTTGCGACTGTCTATGCAAAGCCAAAAGGACGTCCAGTTGTCGATAGCTATATTACCGAAGTCTCGCAAGATACATGGATTTACTTCCCGTGGGATCTTGAACCTCGCCCATCAATACCGATCGCTGATATTCGTACCTCTTAGAAGATGGCGTTCAACGCAATATCATTTGGCGTAGAGCGTTAGGGATAAGATGAATGGTGGCGCGGAAGCTGTAATCTGAACTCGCTCCCAGCAGAACTGCTTCTGGATAAAAAGAATTTTCCGCCCAATGCGATTGCCAAATCAAGGCAGATTGCCAGTCCAAGCCCAGAGCCAGCGCGGCTAGAGGCGGCAAAAGGGGCAAATAAGTCTGCTTTACGCGCCTCAGGAATACCAGGCCCATCATCTGAAAAATCAATGATTTGAAGATGGCCTGCTGTCCAGATATCTATCTGCATCGTTTTTGCCTGTGCCAGACTAGCATTTCGTGCCAGATTCCCAAGAATACGGCTTAGAAACATGCTGTCCATAAACAGCGTATCTGGCCCGTGATAGTCAATCTTGATAGGATAGCTATCCTGAGCTTTGGCGATGATTTCGGCCATCGTTAGCATTTGAAAGTGTGGGGGTGGCAATTCTGCTAGATAATCAAGCATATTCTGGTACATTTCCGCCGCCATTTTTGTGGATTGCACAATTAATGGCCCAGCCTTGGCAATATCAGGGTCAGAGCTATCTTCAAGCTGGTCAGCCAATAAGGTGGCGACTGTCATACTATTGCGAACATCATGGTTGATTTTTGCGACGGCTTGTCCAATATCTGCTAGCCGCTGCTGTTGGCGCAAGGTTTTGCGCATGCTTATAAATAGCGTTTCAATCTGATAATGCAGGCTGGCTATTTCATGTATCTTATGCGGCGGCACTGGTTCAGATATTAGCTCAGGATCATCTGTCATGTGGGTTAGATGAGAGGCTATTTGGTCAAGTGATGAGAAGATCAGCAGATATGCTATCAGATACAGAAAAATAGTGCTTATGATGGCTGAAATGGTGGCGATTGCGCCTATCTCTGCCAATCTTAGCGATATGCCCATCATAGCGCTGAAGGTAAGGGTTGTTAGCCCAACTATCAGGGTGATACAGACAAACAATTCACAGAAAAGCTGAAATCGAGACATATCATACACCCTAGATACAGAAGCTTACTATCATACCAAAATCTGCGTTCCAGTTTAGCCAAGCCTGACAGAAAAGCAAAAGCAGATGGTAAAATTCTAGAAAATGGACAAATCTGCCTGCTTTTATGCTGATTATCATTGACATAAGAGCGCGTTATGCTTAGAAGATGCGTCTCTATAGCGAAAAGCCTTATATTTTATGAAAGGGGCACATTATGAAGCGCACCTATCAGCCTAGTGTTCTGGTTCGTAAACGCCGCCATGGGTTTAGATCTCGTATGGCCACAGTGGGTGGTCGCCGTGTATTGCGTGCCCGCCGTGCAAAAGGCCGCGCGCGCCTGTCTGCCTAGCACCTAGCTAGGTCACGCAAACGCTGCGCCCAATTGCTTTGGGCGCCATCTTGCCGATAAGCGCATCTGCGCTATCCATCTTGTTATCTTTAGATATATTTTTTGGGGGGGTGTGGCCAGAAACACCTTCTCAACGGCTCACTCTGTCACGATAGACTAGCAGATAAATGTTCAGTATATTCGGTGCTGAGGTTTCAGATTAAAATATGAAAGAGGGTAGCCCGAACAATGCGTGGCAATGCTATCCAAAATCGACAGCAAAAGCAGTTTGCCTCAACCAGATTTACGATGATGTGCAAGCGTGCCGAATTTCTAGCGGTGCAGACAGGCGGCATCAAACGCGTTAGTGAAGGGGTTGTGTTTCAAGCCAGACATTATGGAACTGCGCTACCGGCTACGGCTCGGGGTGGGGCTGGCCGAATTGGGTTTACCGCCTCTCGCAAGGTGGGTAATGCGGTGCGGCGAAATCGTGCCAAAAGACGGATGCGGGCTTGGGCGCAACATTATCTGGCAGACTATTATGTTGAGGGCGCAGATTATGTATTGATAGCGCGCGCGCGGCTGCTAAGCCTGAGTTGGACTCGGTTTGTGTCAACCTGCAATAAAGCTGCAGAACAGGTACAGCGCCAGCTTAATCGCCACCAACATCCCCATCACAAGCCAGATTGAAAGCGGATGAGAGCTATTATCACACAGACTCTGATTGGCCTTATTTCGATTTACAGGCTGTTTATCTCTCCATTATTAGGGGCGAATTGCCGGTTTCAGCCTAGCTGTTCTGCCTATGCTATCGAAGCAATCAAACGTCATGGGGCGCTCAAAGGAAGTTGGCTTTCATTAAGACGAATCGGCAAATGCCATCCATGGGGTAAATCTGGCTATGATCCTGTGCCTTAAAGTTGAAATAAGACACAAAAGCTGTTACTTCAAAGACCAAAGACTCCCGACTGTTCGGGCTGATTGTTCAAGATAGGGAAAAATATGTCTCCTGAAACGCGAAACCTGATTGCGGCCATGTCATTGTCTCTAGCCATTTTGATTGGCTGGCAGTTATATTTTGTCGAGCCAGAATTAGAGGCTCAGCGCGCTGCTTATAATGAGCAAGCCGCCCAGCAACAAGATATTCCTCAGCCTTCCAAACAGCAGACAGGCCAGCTTGCCACAGCGCCAGCATTGCCGTCTATTTCTGATGAAGGCAGGCGGATAACTATCTCAACCGCCAATGTCTCAGGCTCGCTATCAACAATGGGCGCGCGCATTGATGATATTTTGCTAACATCCTATGCAGAAACCCAAGATGAGGGTGCAGATAATATTCATCTGATGCTACCATTTACCTCGCCAGAACCCTATATTGCTGAATTTGGCTGGGTGGGTACGCCATCACAACAGCTATATTTACCAGATGCGTCTACACTATGGCAGGCAAATTCAGATATTCTTAGCCCCGAATCTCCTGTAACTTTGCGTTGGGATAATGGTCAGGGGCTGATATTTACTCGTCTTATTACCATCAATGATGATTACCTTATCACCATCAAAGATTCAGTTGCCTCACGCCGTGATAATCCTGTCCAGCTTAGTGCCTATGGCCTTTTGCGGCGCACAGGCACACCTCAAACCGATGGGCTATATATTTTGCATGAAGGGCCGTTGGGGGTATTTGATGAAACCCTGAGCGAAGAAGATTATGATGATCTGGTTGATGCAGGTAATCGGGGTCTGGCGTTTAATCCTGAGACAGCAGGCGGCTGGGTAGGGATTACAGACAAATATTGGCTGGCGGCATTGATGCCAGAGCAAAATCAGAAAGTCAGCTTTTCGATGCGTGCGCTTCAGGGCGAAAAATTGCGCTATCAGACAGATTTTCTGAGCCAGCAACAGCTATTACAGCCTGGCGCCGAAATAAGCTGGACAACCTATTTGTTTGCAGGGGCAAAGCGGGTTGCGCTTCTGGATAGATATTCAGAAGAGCTAGGTATTCCGAATTTTGATCTGGCGATTGATTTTGGCTGGTTCTATTTTCTGACAAAGCCGTTTTTCTATGGGCTGTCTGCGTTATATGACATGATCGGCAATTTTGGCATGTCCATTATCGTATTTACGATTTTTGTGAGGCTTGCTTTATTTCCGCTTGCCAATAAATCCTATAAATCAATGGGCAAAATGCGTGAGCTTGCACCGCGTATCCAAAAAATGCGTGAAGATTTCGGGGATGACAAGCCGCGCCTTCAACGTGAAATGATGGCGCTATATAAGGCAGAAAATGTCAATCCAGCGGCAGGTTGTTTGCCAATCATCTTGCAGATTCCTGTCTTTTTTGCGCTGTATAAAGTGCTATATGTATCAATTGAAATGCGTCATGCCCCGTTTTATGGCTGGGTGAAGGATTTATCTGCGGTTGACCCGACATCAATTTTCAATCTGTTTGGCCTGCTACCTTATTCGGTGGATTTTGTACCGCAATTCCTGTCTATCGGCATCTGGCCGATATTGATGGGGATTTCAATGGCTGTGCAAATGCGGCTGAACCCCCCGCCGCCAGACCCTGTTCAGGCAAAGATTTTTCAATGGATGCCCGTATTTTTCACCTTTTTGCTAGCAGGCTTCCCTGCCGGTTTGGTGATTTATTGGACATGGAATAATACATTGTCGATTCTTCAGCAATGGTGGATTACACGTAATATCAAGAAACAGATGGCTCGCTGATGGATGATGAGCTGGCAAATCCTGACCCTGCCCAGATAGAGGCAGGGCGGCTGTTATTTGCAGGTCAGTGCGAGTTTATTGCGGCCTCGAATAATCTTGATTCTCTGCCGCCACTATCCTTGCCAGAAATTGCATTTGCAGGCAGGTCAAATGTCGGTAAATCATCCTTGATAAATGCACTTACAGGCCGCAATAGCTTGGCACGTACATCACAGACGCCAGGACGAACACGCCAGCTTATCTTTTTTGCGCTTTCACAACGTTTGCAACTAGTGGATTTGCCAGGATATGGCTATGCCAAAGCCCCCAAGACAGATATTGAGGCATGGACCAAACTTACCAAACAATTTTTGGCAGGCCGACAGACATTGCAACGGCTAATGTTGCTGATTGATAGTCGTAGGGGCATCAATGACGCAGATAGACAGATGATGAAATTGATGGATGATCAGGCAGTTTCATGGGCAGTTGTGCTTACCAAGATAGACAAGCTTAGCGCAAGCCAGCAACAAGATATGATAGCCAGAACAGCAGAGCAAATATCAAAGCATGTTGCCGCATTTCCGCATATCTGGACAAGCTCGTCAGCAGAAAAAATAGGAATTGAAGCCTTGCGGGCGCATCTAGCAGGCCTTGCAATCTAGCAACAGCCTTGTGAATATGGTAGGCACTCATAATTAAACCTAGATTTGAGCGGTGGATAGCAAACCAGCTACGGATAGTATCAGATGGCAGAAAAACAGACTATATCTCCTGAAAACCTCTTGCAAAAGGCAGGGATTTTAATTGAAGCGCTTCCATTTATGCGGCGCTATGCAGGGAAATCTATTGTGGTTAAATTTGGCGGCCATGCGATGGGCAAACAGGCCTATCTTGACAGTTTTGCCGCAGATATGATGCTGTTAAGACAGATTGGGGCTCAGCCTGTTATTGTACATGGTGGGGGCCCGCAAATTGGCTCAATGCTTGAGCGGCTTCAGATAGAATCACAATTTGTGAACGGGCTTAGGGTAACAGATGAAGCCACCATTTCAGTGGTTGAGATGGTGCTATCTGGTGCGATCAATAAATCGCTTGTTGCGTCAATAATTGCGGCGGGCGGAAATGCTGTTGGGCTATCGGGAAAAGATGGCAGTCTGATTAAAGCCACTAAAATAGCCTCTGGTGATACTGCATCAGGGGTTGATCTTGGCTTTGTTGGCACCCCGCAAGCTGTTGACCCTACTGTGCTATATGCCCTGATTCAGGCAGGTATGATACCAGTTATTGCGCCTATTGGGCTTGGTGATGGTGGGATGACCTATAATATCAATGCTGATACAGCCGCAGGGGCAATCGCAGGCGCTATTGGGGCAAGCAGATTATTGATGCTGACAGATGTTGCTGGGGTACGTGATAAGGATGGTGAGCATATCGCGCGGCTCAGCATCTCAAAAGCACGTGCGCTTATCTCAGATGGTACTGTGCATGGCGGGATGATTCCCAAAGTTGAAACCTGTATTGAGGCGGTTGAAGCAGGTGCAGAAGCAGCTGTGATCATGGATGGGCGGTCTGCCCATGCCGCATTGGTTGAGCTATTTACCGAAGAAGGTATCGGCACCTTAATTACCCCTGACTAAACACACAAAAGAACAGATTTTTTCGCTGACCCTATGGCGTTTAGAGGATTTTGCGCCACCTTATCGTTAAGAGCCACTTTGGTGTTAAGTAAAAGGGAACGCGTTAGCCAGATGAGCAGGATATGACACAAGATACAGAATTTGCCACATTGCTGAGACAAAAACATATCTCGCAGGCAGGATTTTCGGATGTAACAGACTGGGTATTTGATCTGGATAATACCATCTACCCTGCTAATTCTAGCTTGTTTCCGCGTGTTGCAGAACGCATGACCCTATTTATTAGCGATGCACTTGGAATGACTCTGGACGATGCTGCCGCGCTGAAAACACGTTTGTTCAGAAGCTATGGCACAACCATGCATGGGCTGATGAAAGAATATGGTATGACGCCTGATGCGTTTTTAGCCTTTGTGCATGAAATTGATTTATCAGATGTGATGCCAGATGCTGAACTTGACAGGCTATTAGGCATGCTTGAGGGCAAGAAACATATTTATACCAATGGCACAGTGCGCCATGCTGAGCGGATTTTAGATGCGTTTGGTATCCGCCATCATTTTGATTATATCTTTGATATTGTTGCCTCAGACCATATTCCAAAACCAAATCCTGCCCCCTATCAGCGCTTTTTCGAGCTAAGCGGGATTAGGCCTCAACAGGCGGTGATGATAGAAGATATGGCACGTAATCTTGAGCCAGCGGCACGTGCAGGTATGGGCACTATCTGGCTTGTAAGTGATCACGACTGGGCGCATAAAGGGGCATCACAAGACTATGTCCATTTTATCGCAGAAGATGTAAAACATTGTCTTAACGCATTATGCGCAAAAGGCTGAACACAGCTTTGACTGATTAAGGAGAATTAAGAATGTCGCACCCACAATTAGAGCAGGTTATTGATACCGCCTTTGATAATCGTGATACTGTTAGTCCTGCCACGAAAGGTGAGGTTAGAGAGGCTGTTAATGAAGCGCTTCATCTGCTGGATAGCGGCAAGGCGCGTGTTGCAGAACCAACAGGCAATCATCAATGGCAGGTTAATCAGTGGCTGAAAAAAGCAGTGCTATTATCTTTCAGACTAAATGATATGGTGGTAATGGCTGGTGGGGCAGAACATCCAGAAGCAGGCCCCTCTGTTTGGTGGGACAAGGTGCCGTTAAAATTTAGTAATTGGGGCGCAGACGAGTTTAGTAAGGCTGGGTTTAGAGCTGTGCCAGGCTGTGTTGTGCGCCAGTCTGCTTTTATTGCGCCATCGGTTGTGTTGATGCCTAGCTTTGTTAATCTGGGCGCCTATGTTGATACTGGCACGATGGTCGATACATGGGCAACAGTGGGGTCATGTGCGCAAATTGGCAAGAATGTGCATCTATCTGGCGGTGCTGGGATAGGCGGCGTGCTTGAGCCATTACAGGCAGGGCCTGTTATTATTGAAGATGATTGTTTTATTGGCGCCCGTTCAGAAGTAGTTGAAGGGGTTGTGGTCGAACAGGGGGCTGTGCTGTCAATGGGGGTATTTATTGGTGCCTCAACCAAAATTGTCGACCGCGTAACAGGCGAAGTACATATTGGCCGTGTGCCTGCCTATTCAGTGGTTGTGCCTGGCACAATGCCTGGCAAGCCGCTAGCTGATGGAGGCGCTGGTCCTAATTTGGCATGTGCGGTAATTATCAAACGTGTTGACGAGAAAACACGCTCGAAAACATCTGTAAATGATTTGCTCAGAGATTAAGGATAAAGCCAAAACCCATGACAGCAAAAGACGCTGAATATTCATATGCTGTTGAGCTGGCACGCCAGCTTGTTCGTTGCCCGTCTGTAACACCAGCCGAAGGGGGTGCGCTAGACCTGCTTGAGGGTGAGCTAACACAGATGGGCTTTGCCTGCGAGCGGTTGGTGTTTGGTGAAGGCGACAAGGCAATAGATAATCTGTTTGCAAGGCTAGGAACAGACACGCCTCATATCGCATTTGCTGGCCATACAGATGTTGTGCCAGTGGGCGAGCATAGCGCATGGCAGTATGACCCGTTTGGTGGCGAGGTGCATGACGGCAAGCTTTATGGCAGAGGCGCAGCAGATATGAAAGGCGGTATTGCCGCATTTATCGGCGCGTTGAAATTATTTCTTGCAGACAGCCAGCCAGTCGGCTCAATCAGCCTTATCATTACAGGTGATGAAGAAGCAGATGCGATAAATGGGACAGTCAAGATGGTAGACTGGATGAAGGCACATGGCCATCAACCCGATTTCTGCATTGTTGGCGAGCCAACCAACCCGTCATCACTTGGGGATATGATCAAACATGGCAGACGCGGCTCATTAACTGGCAGGCTAAGCGTCATTGGCAGTCAGGGGCATGTTGCCTATCCGCATCTTGCCCATAGCCCTGTGCCTGCTTTGTTTGAAATGCTAGCTTATGTCAACGCAACACAGCTAGATGATGGCACAGAAGATTTTGGCCCCTCTACGGCGCAGATTGTTGATTTAGTAATCGAAAATCCAGCCTCGAATGTGATTCCTGAACGTGCAACAGGCCAGTTTAATATCCGCTTTAATACCACTCATTCAGTTGATAGTCTGAAAACAGAGCTAACGGCGCATTTCGACCAGATTGCCGATAAAAATACTGTTCGATATGAGGTGTCATTTACATCAAACGCATCTCCGTTTGTAACCCCTGTCGGCAAGCTTACCGAATTGATGACAGATATTATAGAACAGCATACTGGCAAGGTACCTGCGCTTTCCACCACTGGTGGGACGTCTGATGCACGGTTTATCTGTCATTTATGTGATGTTGCAGAATTTGGACTTGTTGGCCAGACCATGCATAAGATTGATGAGCATGTACAGATTGATGATATAGACAGGCTGGCACTTATGTATCGTGATATGCTGGTCGCAGCAAAGGTATAACAATGGCAGAAAAGCTGCAAAAATTACCCTCAATCGCAGATAATATTATTTCTGCCTTTGATGTGATTATGAACAGGGCTGATATGAATGATAGATTCGTATTTTCAGCCCAATCATTCTGGCAGGCCTTGCTTACAGGCTGGGCGATGGGGCTTGTTGTGATTATCCTGCCTAGCATCCAGCTAGGGCTGTATTTTTTGATAGTCACGGCATTATCATCCCTTATTTCTGTGTTGCTATATGCGCTGGTGATTTGGCATATCACGCTTTATTCTGGCAGGTCAGATAGGTTTGAACGCTTTCTTGTTCCCTATCTTTGGGTTGGCAATTTGCAAGTCGTACTTTTTGGGCTTGTTGTGATTTTGGGTCAGATGACCTCGCCAATGATACTGCAAATTGCTGCCTTACCAATCATGATTTGGATTTTGATTTGGCTTTACCGTATTGCCTGTCGCCAACTTGCAATAGGCGGTATCGCAGCCATTGGAATTATCATGATAAGATATGCAGTTGAAATAATGTTACTGGTAGTATCACCTGTTTTAGGGACTGGATAATGAGCAATGCTAGTCACGCTAGCATGCTGAATAATCTGGGAAAAATAAAAGCATAAACCAAGATTGGTAGGCTTATGAAACGATATCTAATTATTGCTGCGGCATTTGTAATCGGGCTGATTGTAATGTCGCTATTAACAAAACTTCTCAAAGAGAAAGGCAGTGAGCATCCCCTATTTCAATATCGGGCGATTATATCTGCTGCTATCGGGTTGGTCTGTTTTATGGGGCTGTCATTATTGCTTGAATATAATGCTGCTGATATTGATACAACCTATCAACCTGCCTTTATCAAAGATGGCCAGATAACATCAGGCCAGTTTTCAAAACAGTAAGGCTAATATGGCTAAGGATTCTGCCACTATCTCTGGTTTGATGCGCCATCCCTTAGCTGTTAGTCTGTTTGATTTTGCTCGCGCCCAAAGCCTAGATATCAGGCTGGTAGGCGGTGCGGTACGTGATGCGCTAGCTGGCTGGCAAACCCCTAGCGTTAAAAAAGGTGATCTTGATTTTGCGGTAAATATCCCGATTGAGCGCTTTATCCAGCTTGCTGAGACAGCTAAGTTTAAGGTGTTCCCGACTGGCCTGTCTCATGGCACAGTCACGCTAGTCATTGGTGATCATAAGGCTGAAATTACCCAGTTGCGCTATGATTTGGACACAGATGGCAGGCATGCAGATACTAGGTTTACAGATGACTGGCAACGCGATGCACAGCGGCGTGATTTTACCATCAATGCGATATATCTTAATAGCGAAGGTGAGCTGTTTGACCCGTGCGGCGGGATTGCTGATTTATCTGCTAGACAGTTGCGCTTTATAGGAGATGCAACACAGCGTCTAGAAGAAGATTATTTGCGACTATTGCGCGGCATTCGCTTGCTATCGGAATATCCAGAATTGCACATGTCACCTACTGCGTTAGAGGTGATGAAATCGCAAACACAGAAGCTTGTCCACCTGTCTGCTGAGCGGAAAACAGCTGAATTAAGCAGAATATTTGCAGGTGCGGCTGTTAGCAGAGCCTTGCACCTTATGAACAGGCTTGGGGTTGATAGGGCGATATTAGGCGCGCCTATCGCCGCCAAATTTCTTGCCAATGATAAAAGCCCTTTGGCAGATAGCCAGCTAGCAGGCTGGTTTTCAACCGCAGAGCTTGCTGATCAGCTGGTGCTGGTTGCCTCAGATAGGAAGGTGCTTGTACAGGCGATAGGCTCTCATCTGAGGTTAAGCCGAAGCCAGCAAAAGGCACTGCTTAGCAATATCAGGCTTCTATCTGGTAAAGAAGATGTGTTATTTGCACGCCTTGCGCTTGATGGGGATGACTGGCAGAAAAGCTGTTTCAGACTGGAAAAGCAGGCGGCTCTCGCTTATTGGCAGGGCTGTGTTTCAGGCATATATCGCTGGCAGGAAAGCAGGATGCGGCAAATTGTCTTTTTTGCTCGGCCTACCTGTCCCATTTCAGGCCAAGACGTTATAGTAAGATATAACGTAAGCGGCCGCGAGGTTGGGGACATCCTAGATAGGCTTACCCAACGCTGGATTGATAGTGGTTTTAGCCTAACAAAAGCAGAATTACTGTCCTGAATCGCATCGCTAATGCATAAAATTGTCGAGACGTGAAGCGGTAGATAGATGCCACAAACACACAAGACCACACAGCCATCAGATGATGAGCTGTCTGTCCAAAAAGAACAGGCGGCGGCTTGGTTTAAAGAATTGCGTGATGATATATGCGCGCGCTTTGAGCAGATAGAAGCAGATGCTGACATAACAGACCCAAAATCTTGCCATTCAGATGGCAAAATGTCAGAGCCGCAAGATGCGGGCAAATTTGCGCGCAAGGTCTGGCAACGTGACGGCGGCGGTGGCGGCGAGATTAGTGTGATGCATGGCAGGGTGTTTGAGAAGGTTGGGGTGAATATTTCGGTGGTGCATGGTCAATTCTCATCGGAATTCAAAGGCTCTATTCCAGGCGCAGAAGATACAGGTGATTTTTGGGCAGGTGGGATATCGCTGGTGGCTCATCCGCAAAATCCGTTTGTGCCTGCTGCCCATATGAATACACGCTTTATTGTGACCTCCAAAAGCTGGTTTGGGGGCGGCGGTGATTTAACACCTGTAATGCCAGCACAGGCAGAACAGACCCTGTTTCACAATAATTTCAAAGCCTGTTGCGATAGGCATGATGACAGCTATTATCCAAAGTTCAAATCTTGGTGTGATGAGTATTTTTATTTGCCTCACCGTGAAGAGGCCAGAGGGGTAGGTGGCATTTTTTATGATTATCTGAATAGTGGGGATTATCAGGCTGATTTAGGCTTTACCCAAGATGTTGGCACCTGTTTTTCAGATAGTTATTGCGAGATTGTCAGCCAGAATATGAACCGCCGCTGGAGCGCAGAGGATAGAGATAAACAGCTTGTCAAACGTGGCCGTTATGTTGAATTTAATTTGCTATATGACAGAGGAACCTTATTCGGGCTAAAGACAGGCGGAAATATTGAGGCTATTTTGATGAGCCTGCCGCCTGAAGTAAAATGGCCCTAATCGTGATGTTTTTTCGATGTCAGGCAGTATAGAATTTGAAAATAAGTGCCAGAGATAATATTTTTGGTCTAAAGTGTGAAAAAATTTGCGTTTAGGGGTGGGAAAACCATCTCTGCTTTGATAGGAAAAGCGTGTAAACAGAAAGCAGTTGTCATAAAAAGGATATATCACGCGTTCGAGAGTCTTTTTTACAGGAACAGAATTTTAGGTAAGACGTTCACATCGGCAAGAGGGGAATATGGCAAAGTCAAAATCAAAACAAGATGCGCTAGCAGCATCAGACGGTAAATCACGTCGTGATTTTATTGTGGTGGCTAGCTATGCAATGGGGGCTGTTGGTGCAGGCGCATTTGCGTGGCCGCTTATCGACCAGATGAATCCAGCAGCAGATACATTGGCACTGGCCAGCATTGAAGTTGATATTTCAAAAATTGCAGAAGGTCAGTCAATCACGCTGAAATGGCGTGGCAAGCCTGTCTTTATCCGTCACCGTACGGCTGAAGAAATCAGACAGGCAAATGATGTGGATATGGATGGATTGCGTGACCCAGAAGGCGATGATACCCGCGCTCAAAAGCCAGAATATCTTGTTGTTCTTGGCGTATGTACGCATCTTGGATGTGTGCCGCTTGGCCAGAAAATTGGTGAAGTGAGAGGCGAGTATGATGGTTGGTTCTGCCCATGTCATGGTTCACATTATGACGCATCAGGACGCATTCGTAAGGGGCCGGCGCCTACAAATCTTGAAGTGCCGCCTTATGCCTTCTTGTCAGATAATGTCATTCGCATTGGCTGATACAGAACATAGCGCAATAGTCGCTGCCTATAACCTTACGGGAAAAGGGAATTAGTAATGGAAATCAAAGAGTTTAAAAACCCTGTTATAAGCTGGATTGATCATAGATTGCCTATTTTCAGCTTTCTAGATCATGAAGCTAATGAATATCCAACACCTAAAAATCTGAATTATTTCTGGAATTTTGGCTCGCTTGCAGGCATTTCACTGGTGATTATGATTGTCACTGGTATTGCGCTTGCTATGAGCTATACCGCGCATACAGAATATGCGTTTGATTCAGTTGAACGCATTATGCGTGATGTAAATCATGGCTGGCTAATTCGCTATATCCACATGAATGGCGCTAGCTTCTTCTTCATTGTGGTATTTATCCATATTTTCAGAGGGCTGTATTATGGCTCATATAAAGCGCCACGCGAATTGCTGTGGATGCTGGGTGTGCTGATTCTGTTGTTGATGATGGCAACTGCCTTTATGGGATATGTATTGCCTTGGGGTCAGATGTCATTCTGGGGCGCGACTGTGATTACCAACCTATTCTCGGCAATTCCGCTTGTGGGCGAGAATATTGTGACGTGGTTATGGGGCGGGTTTTCAGTTGATAACCCAACATTAAACAGATTTTTTGCGCTTCATTATTTGTTGCCATTCGTGATTGTCGGGGTGGTTGTGTTGCATCTAGTAGCCCTGCACCGCTTTGGCTCAAATAACCCGTTGGGCATTGATACAAGAGGCTCGCAAGACACATTGCCATTCCACCCTTACTATACCATTAAGGATTTCTTTGGATTGTCTGTGTTTCTGACATTCTTTGCGGCGGCAGTGTTTTTTGTGCCAAATATGATGGGTCATCCAGATAATTATATTCCTGCTAATGCGTTGCAGACACCTGCCCATATTGTGCCAGAATGGTATTTCTTGCCTTTCTATGCGATTTTGCGTGCTGTGCCTGACAAGCTGGGTGGGGTATTGGCAATGTTTGGGGCAATTGCTGTGTTGTTTGTCCTGCCATGGCTAGATCGCTCGCCAATTCGTTCGGCACGTTTCCGCCCTATCTTCAAGATTTTCTTCTGGCTGCTATTTATTGACTGTCTAATACTTGGCTATATTGGCGCAATGCCAGCAGAAGGTATTTATGTTCTTATTGGACGTCTGGCAACACTTTGGTATTTTGCTCACTTCTTGATCATCCTGCCTGTATTGTCTGTGGTTGAAACACCAAAACCACTACCTCAATCCATTTCAAAACCGATTTTTAATGCAGCAGGCGGGGGGCTTGCAGGTGCGATGTCTGCACCAAAGGAGAAAGTAGAATGAGACGGTTTCTAGTAAGTCTGATAGGTATGTTTATGAGCCTGCCTGTATTAGCCGCTGGTAGTGGAGATGTGACATTAAAACAGGGAGACTGGTCATTTTCAGGCCCGTTCGGCCATTTTGATAAGGCCTCAATGCAGCGTGGTTTTCAGGTATATCGTGAAGTGTGCGCAAGCTGTCATTCACTGAAATATGTGGCCTTCCGCAATCTGGCAGATTTGGGATATTCAGATGCAGAAATCAAAGCGATTGCTGCTGAATATGATATTGAAGATGGCCCGAATGATGAGGGCGAGATGTTTACCCGTCCAGGCATTCCTGCTGACCGCATGCCATCACCCTATCCAAATGATAATGCCGCGCGGGCTGCCAATAATGGTGCGTATCCTCCAGATTTGTCCCTTATCTATAAGGCGCGTCCAAATGGCGCGGATTATCTATATAGCCTGCTTACCTCATATGGCGATGCACCTGCTGATACGACAGTGCCAGAAGGCATGTATTATAATGCGGCCTATTCAGGCCATATGATTGCCATGCCACAGCCGCTTTATGGCGCAGATGTGGAATATGCCGATAATGCAGATAGTTCTATTGATGGTCACGCTAAAGATCTGGTGAATTTTCTGGCATGGACTGCCGAGCCATTCCTTGAAACCAGAAAGCGCACAGGCGTTGCGGTTATCACCTTCCTGATCTTGCTAGTTGGTGTAAGCTATGGCGCAATGAAATTCATCTGGTCAGATGTGAAAAAAGCATAAGCTGTTATGCGCTTATAGCGAGCCTATTAAAAAAGGGTATCTGGCAACAGATACCCTTTTTGCATGACATCACAGTAAGATCAGACATTAAAGCGGAAGTGAAATATATCACCATCCGCAACCTGATAGTCTGCGCCTTCAACACGCAATTTACCTTTTTCCTTCGCGCCTGCCTCGCCCTGACAGGCAATATAATCATCAAACGCTATCGTCTCAGCCCGAATAAAGCCGCGCTGAAAATCTGTATGGATGACCCCTGCCGCCATTGGCGCGGTTGCGTTGCGTTGCACTGTCCATGCACGCGCCTCTTTCGGGCCTGCAGTGAAAAAGGTAAGCAGGTCAAGCAAGCCATAGCCTGCGCGGATAAGTCGGTTTAGCCCTGCCTCCGACAGTCCAAGTTCAGACAGAAATTCGGCTGCATCTGCATCATCAAGCATTGCAATTTCCGCCTCAATAGCGGCAGATACAATCACGCATGCCGCCTGTTCAGCGTCTGCTTTTTCCGCAACCTTCTGGGTTAGGCTGTTGCCTGTCATGGTTTGGTCTTCTGCTACATTACACACATATAATACCGGCTTTGTTGTTAATAGCTGAAGGGCAGGCAGTCTGAGACGCTGATCTGTTGTCAGTGAGGGTGTAGCACGCGCTGGCTGGCCTTCTGAAAGGCAAGCAAATATCAATTCCATCAATGCCAGATCTGCAGCTGCTTGCTTGTCTCCGCCTCTGATTTTCTTAGTAAGGGCTGGCATGCGCCGTTCCAGACTATCCATATCAGCAAGCATCAATTCAGTTTCGACTGTGGCGGCGTCACGTATCGGGTCAATATCACCATCAACATGGGTGATATCTTCATCTTCAAAACAGCGCAATACATGGATAATTGCATCTACCTCGCGAATATTGGCAAGAAATTGATTGCCTAGCCCTTCGCCTTGCGAGGCGCCTTTCACCAACCCTGCAATATCCACAAATTCCAAAAAGGTAGGGATGATTTCAGCAGATTTTGCCAATTCTGCAATTTGTGCTAGCCGAATATCTGGCACGGCTACCCGCCCCGTATTTGGCTCAATTGTGCAAAATGGATAATTCGCCGCATCTGCGGCGGCTGTTTTGGTAAGCGCATTAAATAAGGTAGATTTGCCAACATTTGGCAGCCCTACAATTCCGCAGTTAAATCCCATAATACTCTCCTGATTGCCGTCACGCTAATCTGTGTGTTTCGATGCGTCTAATTTTGGGGCGGGGGCAAGATAGGCAAGCCGTGAGGCAAAGCCGTTTTGATCATCATCAGCCAGCCTAGTTGCCTCATCTGTGATGGCATCAAAAAGACTGTCAAGCCACATCTGTTTATCGTGACCTGAAAAATCAGATAGCACCCAATTATGCACATCTGATTTATGCTCAGGTCTGCCAACACCGATACGCACCCGCCAATAGTGTTTTTCTAAATGCCTATCAATATCGCGTATTCCGTTATGCCCGCCATGCCCGCCGCCCTGCCTTACGCGCACCTTGCCTTTATCAAGATCAATTTCATCATAAAATATCGTGACCTGCTCTGGCGGGATTTTATAGAAACGCGCTGTTTGAGCCACTGGCAAGCCAGATTTATTCATAAAGGAAAGCGGCTTAAGCAGGATGATTTTGTGCCTGCCAACCAGCCCTGAGCATGTCTCTGCACTGCCAGAACGTTTCCAGCCAGAAAATGAATATGCGTCTGCCAACCTGTCTACAGCCATAAAGCCGACATTATGCCTGTTTTTGGCATACGCAGTTCCAGGATTTCCAAGCCCGACCCATAATTTCATGATGATTATCCTGAGATATAATGCGCCATCTGGTGCTGATAATAGCGATTGATAGTGTTAATCAGCAAATAAAAAGGGCAGATGAGGTATCAACACAGCATCTGCCCGTCTAGTTACGCTAGCGTTGCGCAAGTGAGGTGAAGCAAAAACCGTCTATTCGGTATCTTCTTCTTCTGTTGCGTCTTCTGCGTTATCTTCGCCTTCTTCATCTTCATTCTTAACACCACCGCCAGGTGACTGTAATGTGGCTACTGTGAAGTCACGATCTGTAATAGTAGGCTCAACACCTTCAGGCAGAGCGATAGCGCTGATATGAATAGAATCACCAATTTTCACATCATCTAGATCAACTGTGATTTTTTCAGGAATATCACCAGCCGGACATAACAGTTCAACTTCATGGCGGACGATATTCAACACACCGCCAATTTTCAGACCAGGTGATAATTCATGATTGATAAATTCCACAGGTACGCCAACAGCCACTTTCGAGCTAGCGCCTACGCGCAACATATCCAGATGCAATGGCACATCAGTTACAGGATGAAACTGGATATCACGTGTTAGAACCGTTGTTGATTTGCCATCAACATTGATTTTCAGCAAGCGGCCAAAAATACCTGGCTCGTTAATCACTTTTCTTACGATTCTATCTTCAATTTCAATTGTAATTGGTGGTTGCTTGTCACCATAGATGACAGCAGGGATTCTGCCTGCGCGGCGTGCCGCACGGGCGGACCCCTTACCGACCCGAGAACGCGAAATCGCGTTAATTTGAGTAGTTTCTGACATAATATGTCTCCTTATCATGTAACAGCCTGTTTTGCCTAACATGCAAGCCTATCAATGCGAGCGTGGCAGGCGGGCTGAATTATGCCATGCCTCCAGGGGTGCATGACGGTGCGTTTTTCTACAGGAAAGTTGACAAAATATCAAGCAGATTACGCCAGTAACGGCGCATTAAGCGCTATAGAAACAGGCTAGAAACTGACTTTTCTTCATTTATTCTTAAAATTGCTTCGCCCAATAGCGGCGCCACAGATAATTGTCTGATGTTTTTGGCCACACGAAAGGCTTCGGTCGCTTGAATTGAATCTGTTGTTACAAGCGAGGTAAGCGGTGATGAGGCCACTCTGGATACCGCGCCGCCAGACAATACCCCATGCGTAACATAGGCATCGACACTAAGCGCACCTGCGTCCATCAACGCTTTGGCTGCATTGCATAAGGTGCCGCCAGAATCAACAATATCATCAACCATGATACAATGTCTGTCAGATACATCACCAATAATATTCATTACTTCAGACACGCCTGCTTGCGGGCGGCGTTTATCAATAATTGCCAAATCAGCATCTAGCCGTCTTGCCAGCGCTCTTGCACGTACCACGCCCCCTACATCAGGCGATACAATCATCAACTTGCCATCTGTATATCGTTTTTGAATATCTGCTGTGAATACAGGTGCGCCATACAGATTATCAGTTGGAATGTCGAAAAAGCCTTGAATCTGTGCGGCATGCAAATCAATAGTCAGCACCCTGTCAGCGCCTGCCTTCGTGATAAGATTGGCAAGCAATTTAGCTGAAATGGGTGTTCTGGGGCCTGATTTTCTGTCCTGACGCGCATAGCCATAATAGGGCAGAACCGCAGTTATACGACGTGCAGAGCCGCGTCTGAGCGCATCAAGCGTGACCAGCAATTCCATCACATGGTCATTTGCAGGATATGAGGTAGATTGCACTACAAATACATCTTCACCACGCACATTTTCGTGGATTTCAACAAACACTTCCATATCTGCAAAGCGCCTGACATCTGCATTTGTAAGAGGTACATCCAGATAGGTAGCAATAGCTTCCGCCAGAGGACGGTTAGAGTTGCAAGAAATAATCTTCATATGGATACGTTCAGCCCCAAATTTTTTGCCGCTAACCTGTCATAACTATTAGCGATGTTTACGCAATTGGTAGCATCGTTTCAGCAGGCGTAACAAAACGAAATGCTAGTCCAATAGTATAGGATATGTGATAACAATGCAGGCCTCAGGCTTCAAGTGAAATATGACATTATGGTTACAACAAGATGCATGATCCCAATAACCCCAAACCAAGAAAGCCAATAAATATCCATAGATGCGGCATGGTTACTCCTGTATCATACGCCGTAAAGAAATAGCAGAAATAAGCCGCCCCGAATCAGGCAATTTCTGATGTGTTGCCCATCTATGTGAGTAGAATCGATCCGAATCAGCATAGGTATCTAGCCCCAAATCAAGCACGCGGCCTATCTGCTGCTGTTGTAATATCTGCTCAGCAAAGCGTGGCAAATCGAACAGATAGCGAGTATCAGATGCGCTATCATCTGCCAGTAAGCAGGTTTCTGCGCCCTTGTGATGGCGAGCAATCTGGTCAGCCATATCCCCGCCTATCTGATAATGTGGCTGGCGGATGGCTGGCCCTATAATGGCTGTAATATCAGAACGGCGAGCGCCAGCATTACACATTGCCGTAGTCGTTGATTCCAGAATACCCGCTACTGCCCCGCGCCAGCCTGCATGGGCGGCGCCGATAACGCCATGCGTTTTGTCTATAAAAAAGACAGGCAGACAGTCCGCAGTCAACAATAACAGCAAAATCTCTGTCATGGTTGTAACCATCGCATCTGCGCGCGGCCTGTTCGCAATCTGTGCAGTGGGCGGGCTATTTATGGTAACGCAATGTGCGCTATGAATCTGGAATAGCGAGGCAATAGGCAAGGGTGTGCCGCCAAAGGCAGAGGCGGCAAGCGCTCTATTTTGGGCAACATGCTGAGGTGTATCGTCTGAGCCTAAACCGCCATTCAACCCTGCATATAGCCCGTCCGATACGCCGCCCTGTCTGCTGAAAAAACCATAGGATATCGCCTCATCCCTATCCATATCAGCATGTCTGAAATAATGCGCCCCGTTCGGAGCAATATGTTCTATGGCGGTCAATGGGCTAGCTCCCTTTGTTATAGGCTTTTTTTATGAGCTATCTGGCATCGCGTTGGCAAGGGCAGAAAAACCAGCGGGCAAGCCTTCACCTGCGGGCAGGATGGCTGCAATTTTGAAAATCTGTCCCATTTGGGCAGAATTTGTCAGCCTGTCAACAGCTGCAACCAATAGTCTGTTATGATGAGGATCATCTGCTCGTCTTAACGATTCTGCGCGTTCAAACAGACCAAGCTCTTTGAGGAAATCTGCCTGACAAACAGGGCCTATAAAGCGTGCGCCCTGTGCATCTGCGATGCGTTTTAGGGCCGAAAAATCAACCAGATGGGTGAGGTCTGCTGTCCCAATATCTGAGAAGAACGGATGCGGCTTATGCGCTTTAACAGCCTGAATAGTATCGCCTAGATTATCTGTCTTGCCATAATCAGCAAGCAGTAACACGCCGCCATAGTGGGCAATATGCGCTGATAGCTGGCCTGCTAGCTTTTCTGCCAGTTCTGAAAATTCAATAATCGTGCCTATCTCGGCCGTCTTTGGCACATCAAGCTGGTTAAGTTGCACCTCGCTAAGTGGGCTAGCGGCGGCGAGATAAAATTCGCCAGATGAGGTGCAGAATACCTCATGTCTGCACCAGCCTGTTTCTGTGAAAATGGCCTGATCAACCCCAAGCGCATCAAAAAATTCATTAGCAACGCCAAATAGAGGCTGTGCAGGTAGGCTTTCCAGAGATGAGATAAAATCAAGCTGGTCAGAGGCTTGGCTGGCAACAGGCTCATTCGTAAGCTTCGCGCGGATTTGTGCCTGCATTTTGGGACTAGTTTCAAGCAGGGTGAGCGGACTGTCTTTGAGGGCGCAATTATGCTGGCTAAAGACACGCAATATATCACAAAGCAGGCTACCTGTTCCTGGTCCTGCTTCAAAATACATCGCATTATCCTTGTCAGGGCTTCCAGATAATTGCCAGATATAGGTAATAAATGCGCCAATAATCTCACCAAAAAGCGGGCTTATTTCAGGCGCAGTGATAAAGTCACCCTCACTGCCAATCGCCTTGTTCTGAGCGTAATAGCCAAATTCTGGATGGCTGAGAACATGCTGCATAAATCTGGATAGCGAAATGCTGTTATGTGTTGCGCACAGATGCGTCAATTCTGATAAAAGCTGTTGCTGAGCGCTATTTTGCATGCGCTTTTGCCTTACGCAAATAGAGTATCAGCAATAATCCAGCAAATATCATAGGCAGGCTTAATATTTGTCCCATTGATAAGGTAAAATAGGGATGCGAAATCAGATAGCCAATATGGGCATCTGGCTCGCGCGCAAATTCAACACAATATCGTGATAGCCCATATCCAATCAGAAAATAGGCTAGAATTGTGCCATCAGCTATTCGTAATGAGGCTGTTGGTAAGTATTTTTTCCGATAGAACCAGAATAGAATGATAAATAGCACTAGCCCCTCTAGCGCAGCTTCATAAAGCTGACTTGGGTGACGTGGTAACGGCCCTGCATTTGGAAATACAATTCCAAAGATAGAATCTGTGGTGCGGCCATATAATTCAGCATTGATAAAATTGGCAATCCGCCCAAAAAATAGCCCGATGGGCGCAACCATACACACTGCATCCCCAATGCTCAGAATAGATAATTTATAATATCTGGCTACCGCGATCACAGCGCATAATACGCCTAAAAATCCGCCGTGAAAGGACATACCCCCCTGCCAGATGGCAAGAATTTGTAAAGGGTTGGCGAGATAATAATCAGGCTGATAAAATAGCACATAGCCAAGTCGCCCCCCTAAGATAACCCCAAGCAGGCTAGCATTTAGAAGGGTGTCAAGCTGTGGCAAGGAAAGCGGCTGGCCATATTTCTTAATGCTTGAGCGCAATATGTACCAGCCAAGTAAAAATCCAGCCATATAGGCAAGCGCATACCAGCGCACATCTATAGGGCCAACGCTAATAGCGATAGGGTCTATCTGAGGAAACTTGAACATCATCACTTTCTTGTTGCCACATGAACGCAGATGTTAGCCACTTTATCATAGTCAGGACAAGCTTTGAATATATGTTCATCAAAGCAGTTGATAATACTGGCAATCTGGCAATAAATCACTATCTTAAGCATGATAGGCCACTAAAGATTTGTTACAAAAAGGATATGAAAGATGCGCGCAAGAGGCGAGTTATTTTCCGATATTACCCAAATTGTTAATGGTGCCGCCTCTGCGCTTGGCGGCGTGCGTGAAGAGCTAAAAGGCATGAGACAAGGCTATTCAGAACGTAGGCAAAATGCAGACTCACTTGTTACCCGTGAAGATTTTGATGCAGCTATCAGCCGAATAGAAGCGCTTGCCGCCCGAATCACAGTGCTAGAAGCACAGCTTGCTGCCACTACACCAAAGCCTAAAACAGCTCAAAAAGCAAAAAAAGTAGCGAAAAAAAGCACTGCCAAAACACGCTGAAAATAGCCATAAACCACAACAATCAGTATTTAGCGTGCAATGTGAATACTAAATCTTGTGTTGAGACCTTTTCTTGTCTGGCAGAATTTGCTAGCCTTAGCAGGCATGTAGTCAGATTAGAAGGTTTGTTATGCCGCACGCGCTATCACCAGAATATGTCCAGCCAGAAGATGTCCAGATTGACCATCCGATAAAGCTCGCTTCAGCGCTGGTGGTCAGACATGACTGGTTTTTCCGTCAGGCATATGAAGATGCGTTGCTGGTAGATGTGCCAGGACGGTTTGGCCAGTATCAGCTTCATCTTGACTGGAATGTTGCTAGCCAGACGCTATATGCCAGATGCGCGCTTGAACTTGAGGTGCCAGTGAACAAACTGGCACAGATAGCATTATCGTTGATGGTGCTGAATGAAGATTTATCGCTTGGGCATTTTCTGCTGACCTCAGATACGCATGAAATCCAGCTTCGATATGCGCTTAGTTTGCAGGGGGCTGGCGGTGCAACTGCTCAGCAAATTGATGATGTAGTGCATGTGATGGTAGAGCAGGCTGAACTGGCAAGCTCGGCATTGTATCAGCTATTACGCTCGTCCCAGACCCAACCGCATATGACACGGCTGGCAATGATGACAGTGGCAGGCGAAGCCTAAACTGCGCCGCATAACAAAAGAGGCAGAGATGCATGTTACGCTGATTGGTTATGGCAAAATGGGAAGCGCAATGCTAGATGGCTGGCGCAAACGCAAACGCCCAGACGATAAATTTAGCGTCATTGATCCTGCAATTACAGATGACACAGCAACGATGCTTGCATCAGAGGCGGTGCGCTGTTTCAGCCATGCTCAGGCATTTCAGCCAGAACAAGATGATGTGGGTGTCCCTGATATTGTGGTGCTGGCGGTAAAGCCACAGCTAATGGCAAAGGTGCTATCAGACTGTCATCATATTGGAAATGACACGAGCTTATTTGTGTCTATTGCAGCAGGTATATCACTAGACAGGCTGGCCGAAATGATACCACAAAGCAGTGCCATTATCCGCGCCATGCCAAATTCACCTGCCGCCACAGGGGCTGGCATCACCGCCATTACTGCCAAGAATGGCGTTACAGACCAGATGATGGCCATGACAACGCATCTGCTTGAAGCGATTGGCAAGGTTGTGAGGCTGGATGATGAAACGCTAATGGATGCGGTAACAGCGCTGTCTGGTTCTGGGCCTGCTTATGTATTTTATCTGGTAGAAGCGATGGCAGAGGCTGGCAAAAAGCTGGGGCTGGATGAGGGGATTGCGATGCAGCTTGCCCGTCAGACAGTAATTGGCGCAGGTGCGTTGATGCGTGTGGATGATAGTCCAGCAGAGCTATTGCGCAAAAATGTCACTTCGGAAGGCGGCACTACGGCGGCGGCTCTATCAGTCCTGATGGCTGAAGGGGGGCTGGCTAGCCTGATGGCAGAGGCAATGACCGCCGCACGAGATAGAGGCATTGCGCTCAATAAGGCGTAACCAGACTGGCATAAATCTGTTTTTCAGCTATATAATCAGACATAGCGCAATCTGTTCTGAGGATGAAGATGACAGAGATTGACCAGAAAATAATTGCCGCATTATTTGCCGAACTGGATGAGACAGATTTTTCTGACATAACACTAGCGGATATTGCTACCCGTGCTAGCCTGCCACATGGCACGCTATATCAAACAGCAGGAGATATGGTTCAGCTTGTCTGTTATGTGTTAGATAGGCTTGATGAGATAGCGCTGAGGGATAGCGAGGCTGATTTTGCAGAGGCGCAAGATGCTAGTATTTATGACAAGCTGCTTGAAGGGCTGATCCATCGCTTTGAAATATTCACCCCCTATAAGCACGGTATATCGGCACTTCAGCGGGCTTGTATCAGACGGCCTGATCTTGGGCTTGCAATGCTATGCCAGCTTCACCAGACGCTGAATAAATTGCTGTCTTTGAGTGGTGATGATAAGGCGAGCTGGCGGCGCGCCATCCGTATCAAGGGGGTTGCAGGCGTGGTGATGAAAACAGGCGCTGTTTGGTTGAAAGATGATAGCCCTGATCTGTCCCAGACCATCAATGCGCTAGATACAGAATTGCGCCGTGCAGAAGAATGGGCAATTAGCCTGAAGGTGCTAAGCCCCGAAACCCAGCCAGAAGGGGCAGACGCATGAGCCGAAATATCCCGCAAATTAGCTTTGATGAATTTCTAAAATTGGATATTCGGGCAGGTACAGTTATATCTGCTGAACCATTCCCAGAAGCGCGGAAGCCTGCGATAAAATTATGGATTGAGTTTGCCGGCACGTTAGGGGTGAAAAAATCCTCTGCCCAGATAACAGATCACTATCATCCAGACCAGCTTGTCGGCAGGCAGATACTGGCGGTGGTGAATTTTGCGCCTCGCCAGATAGGGCCATTTATGTCAGAGGTGCTGGTGCTTGGTGTATCAGATGATGCGGGGCATATTGTGCTTATCAGCCCTGATATGCCTGTGCCAGATGGTAGCCATATGCATTAACTGGCCTTTTAGACGGGAAGCGTGATGGTAACCTTAAGCCCACCAAGATGAGAATCATCAAAGCTAAGCTCGCCGCCATGACCAAGAATAATATCATTAGCAATCGCAAGGCCTAGCCCTGTGCCACCTGTCTCTTTATTGCGTGATTCTTCTAGCCTGACAAACGGGCGCACTGCATCTGCCCGATGTTCTTCGGCAATGCCTGGTCCATTATCATCAACAAAAATAAAGATATTATCTGCACGATATTTTGCTCGGATTTCAGCATAGCTGGCATAGCGCACTGCATTTCCGATAATATTTTCCAATGCCCGCCTCATGGCCTGTTTTCGCATGGGGAAATCTGGCAAGCCAGCGCCAGATAGCTCAAGGGTCAAGCGCCCTGAATTTGTTTTCTCAAAGCCAGCCACAATGGTTGTTAGAATATCAGCAAGGTTAGCGGTTTCTGTTTGTTCTGTGCCTTCACCACGCGCAAAGGCAAGATAGCCATCTATCATCTGTTCCAACTCGCCTACATCCTGATCAAGGGCGGTTGTTTCAGCCGTTGAGGGCATCAAAGCTAATTGCAGGCGCATTCTGGTAAGCGGCGTGCGTAAATCATGGCTGACACCTGCAAGCATGGCAGTGCGTTCAGCAAGCTGGCGGTTGATTCTGTGCCGCATGGATTGAAAGGCGCGCCCTGCTAGACGTACCTCTTTTGCGCCTTGCAGATGCCAATCATCTGTCTGTCTGCCAAGCCCTAATGAACGTGCGGCATTTGCAAGCTGGATAATTGGTTTGACCTGAGCTTTCAAAAATAACACAGCAATTCCGAACAGCAAAATTGAGCTTCCAACTGTCCAGCCAAAAAACGTCCAGCTGGTCGAGCTGATTAGCCGCTTGCGATCTGCCAGTATTACAAGCACCCCATTGCCAAGCTGAACCTCAATTTGGATGAAATCTGATAGGCTTTCCAGATCAATTGTCCAAGGATAGGATAGTCTGCTTGCCAGCACATCTGCAAATGCCTCTTCTGAATATCGGATATTGGTGCTAGTCGCATCATATGGCTCAAGAATGGCGCCTGCATTAAAACGGAGCTTGAAGCTAAAATATCGGGCTGCAAGATTTGTTATTTGTTCAAGACGCGCTTCATCTGGAAGTGCGCCTGCCTGAGAGACAATATAATCTATCTCGCTACCAAGACCTGATGCCATATGACGTGTCACAGAATCCCAATGGCGCTCATAGAAAATGAAAATCGTGACAATCTGCACAATGATCATCGGTACCATAATGATGCCTAGCATGCGCCCAAATAGGGTTTTTGGCATATAGTCCCGTAATTGCATCTAAGGGTTCTTCCTGTGGTGTTTTCTTAACTTATATGGTGATGATCTTTGCTTGCGCTGTCTAGCTGTTGGTTGTTAATTGCCATCCTGTGCCTCTGATGGTCTGAAGCAATACAGGGTAGCGCGGGTCTGTCTCTAGCTTTGAGCGCAATCTAGCAACCGCGACATCTATCGATCTGCCATTCATCCGCCCATTCAGCATTTCTGATATGGTTTGGCGTGAGAGTGTCTGGTTTGGGTGTTTGGCAAAACAGTCAAGTAATTCCTGCTCTGCGGTGGTGATATGAACGCGGCGGCCTGATTCAGTTAATATTTTGGTGTCTGGCTGATAGCAGAAACTGCCAAATAAAATATCTGAACTGTCAGAGGGGGTAAGAGTGGTTCTGCTGAGAATATTTTTGATTCTCAGAATCAGCTCGCGCGGTTCAAATGGCTTTGAGATATAGTCATCTGCCCCGATAGACAGCCCGTCTATTCTGTTTTCGGTCTCGGATAGGGCGGTAAGAAACAAGGCAGGCACTGAGGTGTTTTTGCGGATGGCGCTTAGAAATTCAAGCCCTGTTTCGCCAGGCATCATCACATCAATTACCAGCAAATCAAATTGGGTGCTGTCCATATAGGCGCGTGCCTGAAGCGCATTTTCAGCATCTGTTACCATATAGCCGCTTTCTTCAAGAAATCGGCGTAGTAATTCGCGTAATCTGGCATCATCATCAATCACCAATATATGTGCCATTTCAGCCATTATTACTTTCCCTTTATCATGGGCGTTTGCAGCATCTGGCGTGCGTGATCATCATCATTTATCAAACTGGCCAATATTTCCTGAAATCCGTTTACAGCCTCAACCCCTTTCTCGCCATAGGCTTTGGCAAAGCGCCTGCATTGTAACTCTGTAAGCTGCGCCTCAAGCTCTGTGCCCTTTGCCGTCAGCGATAATAGCCGCTGGCGTTTATCTCTGGCGCCTTTGGTCTGTTCGATATATCCCTCTTCAAGAAGATGAGATAGCACACGCGATAATGATTGTTTTGTGATTTTTAGAATCGCAAGAAGTTGGCTTACGGTCATGTTGGGTTTGCGCCCCACAAAATAAATTACCCTATGATGCGCACGCCCTAGCCCTATCTTGGATAACAGCTCATCTGCTTCATTGGTGAAATCACGATAGGCAAAAAATAATAATTCAATGCCCTTGCGAAGTTCCTGTTTTCGCAAAAATAGACCTTTTTGAATATGCTGACTTGGTTTCATGTTCCTATCCGAAATTTATGTCAGTTATGTTGACCAATAATAATGATCCTGCTAAAAAAGGAAAGTTGAAAAACGATTATTGCGTTTTATTCGGAAAAAATGAATGATTTTTTCAGAAAAGCGTAAATTAGCTGGCAAGGAGTTACAGGCTATGGCACTCATCCCGTTTGATGATAGAGATGGTAAAATCTGGATGAATGGAGAGATGATTGAGTGGCGTGATGCGCGTACGCATACGCTAACACATGCGCTTCATTATGGTAGTCAGGTCTTTGAAGGGGAGCGCGCTTATGCGGGCAAAATCTTCAAATCAGATGAACATACACAACGGCTTCGCAAAAGCTGTAACTATCTGGATTTTGATTTACCAGTAACCGATGCTGAGATGAATAAGATTAAAGATGATGTGCTTGCCGAAAATAATATTATTGATGGCTATGTGCGGGCATTTTGCTGGCGAGGCTCTGAGATGATGGCGATTTCTGCCCAGCAGACGAAAATTCATTTGGCAGTCGCAGCATGGCAATGGCCTAGCTATTTTGATCCTGAGACCAAAATGAAGGGTATCAAGATGAATATTGCGAAATGGCGCAGGCCAGCGGCCGAATCTGCCCCTGTTCATGCCAAAGCCGCAGGTCTGTATATGATTTGCACATTGGCAAAACATGATGCTGAACGGACAGGCTTTGCAGATGCGCTGATGCTGGATTATCGTGGCTATGTTGCAGAAGCAACAGGCGCGAATGTATTTTTTGTGATGGAAGATGGCACATTACACACCCCAATAGCAGATTGCTTTTTGAATGGCATTACGCGGCAAACTGTTATTGGTTTGGCAAGGGAACAGGGTATTGAGGTGGTTGAGCGCCACATCATGCCAGAAGAAATGGCTCAGGCAAAAGAATGTTTCTTAACAGGGACAGCAGCAGAAGTAACCCCTGTATCACAGATTGCAGAATATCACTTTGAGCCTTCAGACATTAGCCGTCAGATGATGGATGGCTATGACAAGCTTGTGGGCGCCAGCCGATAGCTATTTATTGCCAAAAGCGTTTATAGCCAGTAGCGTTTATAGATAATCCCGTGCGGCGTGAAAATATTGCCAGCCAGTGATGATGGTCAAAATGCCAGCTAGCCACAAAATGGCAAGACCAGCTATCTCTACCCAATTTGGAATAATGCTGGAGGGGTAGCTGATCAAACAGCCTATGGCTGTCATTTGGATTGCTGTTTTCCATTTTGCCAGCCTTGTGACAGGCACTGTGATTTTGGTATCTGCAAGATATTCACGTAAGCCAGATACCAAAATTTCCCGAAATAAAATAGCCAACGCAGGAATGATAAATATCATATCTGTGCCTCTATCTGCGGCAAGGCCAAGCAGACAGCCAGCGATTAACAGCTTGTCAGCAATCGGATCAAGCATCCTGCCCATAGAAGAAATAACCTTCATCTCGCGCGCCAAATAGCCATCAAGCCAGTCAGATACCGCTGCCACAATATATAGACACAGAATAAAGATAGCTTCCTGAGCGGCCATCACGGCGATCATAATGGCTATAATTGGCGCCAGAATCACGCGTATCAATGTTATGATATTTGGAATATGTTTCATAAAACTGATAGGTTCCATCTTGCCAGATTTGCGATTAGGCCATTTATTGCTAGCCATCTTTTTTTTACCGATTGATATGAGTTACGTCTAGCAAAGATTTATCCGCCTTTTTCGTGGAACCAGTGGTAAATATGCTGGGCTGTGGTAACAGATATACCTTCTACTGCCTGCAAATCCCGTATTCCTGCAGATGACACTGCTTTGGCCGAGCCAAAATGTGCCAGCAAGGCTTTTTTGCGCTTCGCCCCAATGCCAGGCACTGTATCAAGCGGATTGATAAAGGCCTGTTTTGTCCGTCTTGCCCTGTGACTGCCAATCGCAAAGCGGTGTGCTTCATCTCTTAGCCGTTGCAGAAAATGCATGGCCGCGCTATCTGGCGGCAGGGTGAAGCTATCTTTATGTTTCATATGGAATTGCTCACGGCCAGCATTTCTGTCAGGCCCTTTTGAGATAGCAACCACGTCAATATCATCTACGCCGAGCTGCGCCATTACCTCCAATGCTGCCCCAAGCTGTCCTTTGCCGCCATCTATCAGCAATAAATCTGGCCAGCTTTCAAGCTGTCTTTCAGGGTCTTCTTTGAGCGCACGTTCAAAGCGGCGATATAGCATTTGCCGCATCATCGAAAAATCATCGCCTTGCGTGACAGGGTGAGGACCTTCATCTTTCATATTGAATTTACGATAGGCGGATTTCACAAAGCCCTGCCTATCTGCTACCACCATGCCGCCAACTGCATGTGCGCCCTGAATGTGCGAGTTATCATAAATCTCAATCCTGTTAGGCGCATCATCAAGCCCGAACGCTTCCGCCAGCGCGTCTAGCAATTTGTTCTGAGAGGCAGATTCGGCCAGTTTGCGATTTAGCGCTTCTGTTGCGTTACGTATCGCCATCTCCATAATTTGTCTGCGCGAGCCACGTTGCGGTGTGCTTAATTCAATTTTGTGATTGGCCGCGATGGCAAGCGCATCTGCTATTAACATGGCTTGGTCTGGCAGATGGCTAACCAATAATAGGCGAGGTGCATGGCGTTCGGCGTAAAATTGCCCTAAAAAAGCGGCCATAATATCTAGCTCTGAGGCAGACGGCTCATGTTTTGGAAAAAATGATGTATTGCCGTAATTTGTGCCTGCCCTGATGAAAAATACCTGAACACAGGATTGGCCTGCTATGGTTGATAGTGCGATAATATCCGCATCAGAAACGCCGTTTAGGTTGATATCCTGATTTGCCTGAATAGCGGTAAGCGCTCGTATTCGGTTTCGCCATAATGCAGCTGTTTCAAAATCAAGCTGGTCTGATGCTTGTTGCATCAATTCAGCATATTCGCGCTGAACTTGGTCTGACTGGCCAGACAGGAATAGCTGTGCATTATCTAGCTGATGCTGATAATCCTGCTCGCTGACATAGCCAACACATGGCGCGGTGCATCGCTTAATCTGATATTGCAGACAAGGGCGTGAGCGCGCAGAAAAATAACTATCTGAGCAGGTGCGAAGCATAAAGGCGCGGGTCAAGGTGGTAATGGTGCGGTTCACCGCGCTAGCTGAGGCAAAGGGGCCAAAATAACTGCCTTTTTTTGACCTGTTGCCGCGATGTTTAGTAAGCTGGGGAAAGGGGTGAGAGGCGGTAAGCAGAATATGCGGGAAGGATTTATCATCCTTTAGCAAAATATTATAACGTGGTTTATGTTTTTTGATCAGGTTGGATTCAAGCAGTAATGCCTCAACCTCAGTGTTTGTTACGGTGATCTCTAAACAAACAGTCTCAGAAACCATCTGGATAAGCCTGTTCGACAGGCGGTTAGGCTGGGTATAGCTCGCAACCCGTTTTGCCAATTGCTTTGCCTTGCCTACATACAGGCTTTCACCTGCCGCGTTAAACATACGATAGACACCTGGCTTTACGGGCAAGGTTTTTATCTGCGCTTTTAGATAGTTGCGCCCCCGCGCAAAATCATGTTCTGCATGGCTATTTGACTGAACTGTCATATCTGTTGAATTATCGCGTTCCATCATGTCTGTATCATAGCTGAAAAACCCTGCCATATCTAAATCATGTTTGAATCTAATTCAGGGATAGCAAATCAAGGCATTATAATAGCTAAGATAGATCAGCTATCACCCTGTTGCTAGCATGCACTAAATCTGATTTGCCATGCGCGCGAATCAAATGTTTGCAATAGATGGTGAATTTGGCTGTGATCTTATCCCAAAAGCCTGTGGATAAGGCTGTGGAGAGAGATAGGTAAAGCCCCAAAAAACTGATTAAAAACAGTATTGTCACAAGATTTGCTTAAAAATTAGGCAAAAATATTAAATGTAATATTTTCAGTAGGATAGCCTGTGTCAATGGCCAAAAAACACAAATTTTTAGTTAATAATTGATGAATTATTACAAAATTATGGCAGAAGATAGCTAGCTGTGTACAATTTTTTCAGCTAAAGGCTGTAGCAGATAAGGGCGAAACAACCATAAAAGCCTATGAAAACAGCCCCGAAGCCTGTTCCTGCTTGTTTCATTTTTCGTGAGATAACATATAATAGCAGGCTTGACAGCACGAAAAAGGGCAATGTGGTCATCAGTAAGGCTGAGCTGGCAGGCAATGGCACAACAAATGCGGTGATGCCAAGCACGATACAGATATTAAACAGGTTTGAGCCGATAATATTGCTTATTGCCATATCTGGTCGTTTTTTCAGCAGGCTGGCACTCACCGCTATAATTTCGGGAAGTGAGGTGCCAATAGCCACAATAGTTGCGCCTATTACGGCTTCTTCAATATCAAAGCTGGTGGCAATAGAGACCGCACTTGCCACCATGAAATGCGCACCTACTACCAATGCCGTAATCGATAACGCTGTCATTATAATCGCTGGCAATAGGCCGAAAGTGGCATCAGGCACAGTCTCAGAAGTGTCGCGATGGGGCGTTGCGCTTTTGATGGTGAACAAGATAAATCCGCCAATAAAGCTCAATCCGATAATTCGGCCTGTCCAGCCAGTAAGACCATCTGCCATTAAGATAGCAGAGATCAAAAGCGTAACCAGTAATAGCCATAAAATCTCGCGCCTATCCTGTGCTGAGACAAGGCTGACAGGCACGATAAGCATGCCAAGACCAAATACCAGAAAAATATTGGTAATGTTTGAGCCAAGAATATTGGCAACCGCTATATCTGTATTTCCGATAATGCCAGCATCCAGACTAACCAGTAATTCAGGTGCCGAAGTGCCGCCTGCGATAATCACGCCCGCAATCAGGCGTGGTGATAATTTTGCCTTTGTCGCAAGAGATACGCATGCAGGTATTAAGCTATAACCGCCGCCAAGTAAAATTGCCAGCCCAAGCCCAAAGCTAAGCAAAGCACCAAAGTCAGAACCGCCAACTATCATCTGAGTCATTTGATCAGGATGTTCTGTGCTGTGCTATTTGGCGCGCATGCGGTGTGTAGATGACTGTCATGATCTTATATCCTGCTATCACTCTTATAGCTTCTCTGTCTAGTTTGGATGGCCCGCCTTGTCAAAACCCAATTTAATAGTCAGCTGTAACGGCACGCGACATGCTGGCTCGCATATGGCGCTGAAACAAACAGGGCTATCGTGCTGGTTTGCGGCCAGAGGGCGGCTGGATAGGGGCATCTATTTCTGCACTACGCGATCTGTTTTGCCTTGCAGAGGCAGGCATGCCTGGCGCATCAAGGCCTAATTCAGAGGCTTCGAGCCGCCTGATTTCATCTCTTAATCTGGCAGCCTCTTCAAATTCAAGATTGGCGGCGGCATCACGCATGTGAACTTCCATTTCGGCAATAATGGTTTTCAAATCCTTACCTTGAAGATTCTGTCCGCCAGATACTTTGACATTTACATGATCTGCACGTTCATACACAGAATTCAAAATATCAGAGATATCTTTTTTGATGGTTTGCGGGGTGATACCATGTTCTGTATTCCATGCCATCTGTTTGGCGCGCCGCCGAGATGTCTCATCAAGCGCGTATTTCATTGAATCAGTGATCCTGTCTGCATATAACAGAACGCGGCCTTCTACATTTCTGGCCGCCCGACCTATGGTTTGGATTAGCGATGTGCGTGAGCGCAAATACCCTTCTTTATCTGCATCCAGAATCCCGACAAGCGCACATTCAGGAATATCAAGCCCTTCACGAAGCAAATTGATCCCTATCAGCACGTCAAACACTCCAAGACGTAAATCACGGATAATTTCAATCCGCTCAAGCGTATCTACATCTGAATGGACATACCGCACCTTTATGCCTGCTTCATGCATATATTCGGTAAGCGCTTCTGCCATTTTTTTGGTGAGGGTTGTGACAAGCACTCTGCTAGCATTCGCGGCGGCATTTCGGCATTCCGATATAATATCATCTACTTGTGTTTCTGTTGGTCGCACCTCGCATATGGGGTCTATCAGTCCTGTGGGGCGCACGATTTGTTCAACAAATATGCCGCCTGTTCTTTCTAGCTCCCATGTGCCGGGCGTAGCAGATACATGGATAGTCTGAGGTCTGAATTGTTCCCATTCTTCAAATTTTAGCGGCCTGTTATCCAGACATGAGGGCAATCTGAAGCCATATTCAGAAAGGGTAGATTTACGGGCAAAATCGCCCTTATACATTGCCCCTATCTGAGGCACAGTAACATGACTTTCATCAATGATAAGCAAGGCATGTTCAGGCAGATATTCAAACAAGGTAGGGGGCGGCTCGCCTGGAGCCCGCCCTGATAGATAGCGTGAATAATTCTCAATACCTGAACAACTACCAGTAGCTTCTATCATTTCAAGGTCAAACTGGGTGCGTTGTTGAAGCCTTTGTGCCTCAAGCAATTTGCCAGCGTCATTAAATTCTTTCAGACGCGCGCCAAGCTCAGTGCCTATGTGCTTGACTGCTTGTTGCAAGGTAGGGCGCGGGGTTACATAATGCGAATTTGCAAAAATCGTAATTTTGGGTAGGGTAGCTGTTTTCTCACCTGTAAGCGGATCAAATTCTCGTATCTCTTCAATCTCGTCCCCAAACAGGCTAATTCGCCATGCCCTGTCTTCAAGGTGGGCAGGAAATATCTCGATATTATCGCCTCTTACCCTAAAGGTGCCTCGTGAAAAATTAAGGTCATTGCGCCGATATTGTAATTCAGTTAAGCGGCGCAACAAAGATTGTCGTTCAATCTCATCACCTTCAGCCACCCGCATCGTCATAGTGGAATAGGTCTCTACCGACCCGATACCGTAAATACAGGAAACAGAGGCAACAATAATCACATCATCACGTTCTAATAGCGCACGTGTTGCAGAATGGCGCATTCTGTCTATCTGTTCATTTATTGTCGATTCTTTTTCGATATATAGGTCATTTCGCGGCACATAGGCTTCTGGCTGATAATAATCATAATAGGATACAAAATATTCGACGGCATTATGCGGAAATAAAGATTTCATCTCGCCATAAAGCTGGGCAGCAAGTGTTTTGTTTGGTGCCAGAATCAAGGTTGGTCGTTTGACCTCTTGGATGACATGCGCAATAGTAAAGGTTTTGCCAGAACCTGTAACCCCAAGCAATACCTGATCACGCTCATCTTCGGTAATGCCCGTGATAAGCTCGGTGATTGCCGCAGGCTGATCTCCATTAGGAGAAAAGTCTGATTCCAGCTTGAAATCAGCAGGCTGTGGCACCCTGTCCATCAATAGAGGTTCGATATCATTCGCCATTGTTATTGCCTATAAGTGCTGAGCATAAAATAGAGCCAATAGGGGGGATTGACCAGTATTTTGGGGCTCTTGGCGCTATTTATCCTGCCTGCTTTAAGGTGCGATGAGGTTTTTGCGCTTGTTTCATCAATTTGGTTGGGCTAAATCAGTGGAGACGCACACTCAAAACCACCCTATCATAGCCACAAAAAGGATAGAATAAAATGCTTGCTGATCGTTTGTCAAAGATTAAGCCTTCGCCCACTATTGCTGTTTCAAATATGGCTGCTGAGATGAAAGCGGCAGGTCAGGATGTTATCGGTCTTGGCGCTGGCGAGCCTGATTTTGATACCCCAGATCATATCAAACAAGCGGCCTATCAGGCGATGCAGGATGGGAAAACTAAATATACCGCCGTTGACGGTATTGTAGAGCTGAAAGAGGCTGTGGTCGACAAATTCAAGCGCGAAAATAATATTGAATGTACGCGCGATATGGTGACAATTGGCACAGGCGGCAAGCAGGTGCTGTATAATGCGCTGATGGCAACACTTAATCCTGGTGACGAGGTGATTATTCCAGCGCCTTATTGGGTATCTTATCCTGATATGGTGTTGCTGGCAGATGGTAGCCCTGTAATTGTGTCTTGCCCTGAAAGCGATGACTTCAAACTTACCCCCCAATCGCTAGAATCTGCAATAACCCCAAAGACAAAATGGCTTATGCTGAACAGCCCGTCAAATCCAACAGGGGCAGGCTATAGTGCAGCCGAGCTAACAGCGCTGGCAGAGGTGCTTCGCCGCCATAGCCATGTGCATGCGATGGTAGATGATATGTATGAACATCTTGTCTATGACGGGTTTGAATTTGCAACTCTGGCTCAGGTTGCCCCTGATCTTCAGCCTCGTATCCTGACTATCAATGGTGTATCGAAATCATTCTGCATGACAGGCTGGCGGATAGGTTATGCAACAGGCGATAAAGCGCTGATTAAGGCAATCGCGAAAATTCAGTCTCAATCCACCTCAAATCCAAATTCAATTGCGCAATGGGCTGCGGTGGCTGCGCTGAATGGCCCGCTAGATTTTATGGCAGATAATTTGGTGCATTTTGCGGCGCGGCGCCAGCTTGTTTCCTCACGTCTTAATCAGATAGAGGGTGTTAGCTGTTTTATCCCGAATGGCGCATTTTATGTGTATCCGTGTGTTGCAGGGCTTATCGGGCGCAAAACGCCAGAGGGAAATATTATCAAAACAGATAGCGACTTTGTGACATATCTGCTGGAAAGCCAAGGGGTAGCCACCGTTCAAGGCACAGCGTTCGGTCTTGCCCCACATTTCCGAATTTCCTATGCAACCAGCACTGAAGCGCTAGAAGATGCCATGGATAGAATAGCAAAAGCATGTAATGCATTAGACTAACCTATCTAACAGAACCTCATAAGGTTGAGGGGTAAGACGACCTGTAACAGGCTGGCCATATTGCCAGCCTGTTTTATTCTGTTAGTGAATTTTCTTAATTGGGGCATAATGACATTATTTCGCCGTAAATGAATGTCAGCTTTTATGATGCAGAGCTAGAAATTCATCTTGCGTGTCTAACCGTCAGGAGGTGCGAACATGCTGATTAAACAGAAAAAAAGCTGGGAAATATCTGAATCTCAAGCCACAGATTATTCGGTCTGGGCAAATAGACGAGAGTTTCTGAAATCAATGGGTATTCTTGGCGGTGTTGCAGGCACAGCCCTTGGTTGCACAACGTTATCGTCACTTGGCTCGGCACTAGCCGCCCCAATTTCAGGCTTTCCTGCGCCTAGAAATAATGCCTATACGCTAGACCGTCCAATAACGCTTGAAGATGAAGCAACCACCTATACCAATTTCTATGAATTTGGCTCGTCAAAAAATATTTGGCGGGCGGCACAAAAGCTGGAAACAGACCCGTGGATGGTCACAATAGATGGCATGGTAGAAACAGAATTGCGCATGGATGCTGCTGATCTTGTGGCTAAAATGGGCGGGCAGGAAGAACGGCTTTATCGCCATCGCTGTGTTGAAGCATGGGCAATGGCTGTCCCATGGACAGGAATTGAAATGAGCAAGCTGGTTGCGCTGGCAAAGCCAACATCAGGCGCAAAATATATCCGAATGGAAACATTTCATGATCCTGATATTGCACTTGGTCAACGTCAGTCATGGTATCCATGGCCTTATGTTGAAGGCGTGAGCATTGATGAAGCGATGAATGAGTTGGCGTTTATTGGTACAGGCATGTATGGCAAGGGGCTGGAAAAACAAAATGGAGCGCCATTGCGCTGTGTACTGCCATGGAAATATGGGTTCAAAGGTATCAAATCTATTGTCAAATTTACCTTTACAGATCAACAGCCACTTAGCTTCTGGGAACAGCTAAATGCCAAAGAATATGGGTTTTGGGCAAATGTGAATCCTGACATTGATCATCCGCGCTGGTCTCAAGCAACAGAAAGAATGCTTGGCACGGATGAACGGCTTCCGACCTTGTTATATAATGGATATGAAGCTGAGGTAAGCTATCTTTATAAAGATATGGCTAGCCTTGATGACAGGCTGTTTCGTTAGTCTTTTCGCGTTGCAAATTTGCGGTAAATCATTTCTGCAATCTCTGGCATTTCGTCCAGAATAGCAGGCTGGTTAGATATGTTCTGTCTGCCAGAAATAATATCATCAAGATTCTGGGTATAGTGATGGGTCTGCATATGGTGATGAAACTGGCTTATCTTTGATGATAGCGCTGTGATTGGTGCGGTTAGAACAGGCTTGCCCGTGATACAGGCCTCGCTTGTCATATTCACAGAATCTTCTGATACAATAATAACAGATGCCATGCTGAGGGCGGCCAAATAGGGGTTTTCACCCTCGCCATTCCAGATATGCACCTGATGTTTGGCTAGCATCTGTTCTATCTGCTTATGAATATTGGCTGGGCTTCTGCGAGATGGCAGAATAAACAGTGCGGCATCCAGCATCGTTGCCAGCGCGCCGATATTGGCAATAAATTGTGACAGCTGGCTATTATTGACGGGATTATGTTTTGTAGTACCGCCAAGCATGACAGCGATAAATGGTTTATCTCGTACTGCTTGTGGGATAGAGGCTATCTCATCATCGCCAAGATGTGCGGCTATCAAGTCAGATTTCAATATTCTGTTTAGTGACCCTGTGCTGAGAATTTCATTATCTGCTAGCCTGCCAGATGGCCTATCATGGCGCGGCAGGATCAACAGGTCAAAAAAATCACTTGGCACTTTTGGGTCTTGAATATGGATTGTTTTTGTCTTGCCTCTGCTTCTGCGCCTGATGCCAATTGACACCCCTGCCATCCGCTTGCCAGTGGTAATCAGCAGGTCTGGATAAATAGCCTGTTTTAGCCAATCAGGCTCGCGCCCCCATAATAGTTGCCATCCTGGAATGTTTGCCAGTCTGGGAAATAGCCGCAATAAGGGGGTTGGCTGCACTCTGATATCATCTGCATAAATATCCATCGCCCGCACCACAGCAAGCGACTGGGACAGCATGCCGATAGTGCCATCTGACAATACCCAAGTCGAGTTAGGCCATGTGGACAGCTTATCAGCGTTCTTGGTTTTATCTGATTGAGGGGGCGGCATGATTTCGTTTCTGCTCATAGTTTGCGCTATCAGCCACTATCAAGCTCAAGCTGGTCTAGCCGTAATCTAGCAATCTTATGAACTTCGGCAAGTGCAGTTGAAAATTCAGTCTGCGCATCATTGTTAATTCTACTGAGAAAGGCGGCTAGAATATCGCTACGGGTAAGCCCGCGCACAGCAATAATAAAGGGGTGGTTAAATTTGTCTGTATAATCTGAATTGAGCTGACTAAATTGTGCAAATTCTTCTTCTGAGCAATTATCTAGCCCTGCACTAGCCTGCTCAGCAGTTGACTCTGCTGTTAGCTTGCCTGATAGAGCCAGCTTGCCTGCAAGTTCTGGATGGGCGCGTAACAATGCCAGTTTGGCGGTGTTATCTGCGCTATCAACAATCGCTTTCATGCGCTGAAATAGCTGGTCAATATCGTTGTCTGTGCGGCTTATACCCTCAGCATATAGCGTTTCAGCCACCCACTCAGAATGCTCATAAATACCGCCAAGAACAGAAATTAGCTGGCTGTGATCTAATGCATCAATTCTAATTTTCTGGGCAGACATGGCAATTTTCCGCAAAAGCTGGTGAAGGTAAGACGCATAGCTAAGAGTGAATAGATTAGTTTGCAAAATCAACGAAAAATTGTCATTGTGGTAGTAATAATTGCCCTCATAGGAGTCGAAAAATGGGTCGTCTTACCACCCATGTTCTAGATACGGCACGCGGCACGCCAGCCGCAGGTCTTTCGATTACATTATTTTATATCAACCAAGATACTGAACAGCATCTGAAAACTGTTATAACGAATGATGATGGTAGATGTGATGCGCCTCTGCTTGATGGTGATGCGTTTATTGCTGGCCGCTATAGGCTGGTCTTTCACTGTGCAGATTATCTGAAAGAACAGGGTGATGATTTGCCTGAAGTTCCATTTTTAGAAGATGTTGTGATCGCCTTTGGTATTGATGATAGCGACCAGCATTATCATGTGCCGCTATTATTATCCGCCTATGGATATTCGACATATCGTGGCAGTTGACGGAGGCTATGTGCGAGACACCCTTAGTTTCATTCTGAATGGCGAGGTTCAGCGAATAAACCATATCGCAGGCGATGTGCCAGTGCTGTCATGGTTAAGGCAGACACAACGCCTTACAGGCTCGAAAGAAGGCTGTGCTGAAGGTGATTGCGGGGCTTGTACAGCCGTGATTGTCAAAAAAGGGGCAGATGGCAGGCTCGTATTTCGCGCGGTAAATAGCTGTATTTTGCTTATGGGGATGGTTGAAGGTAGCGCCCTTATCACCATTGAAGGCATAACAGATCCAAAAGGCGGGCTTCATCCCTGTCAGCAGGCGATGGTAGAGTATCACGGCTCGCAATGCGGATTTTGCACGCCAGGATTTGTGATGTCCTTATATGCGGCATGGTGTAATGGCAATGGGCTGGATGAGGCTAGCATTGACCAGACGCTGGCTGGCAATTTATGCAGATGCACAGGCTACCGACCCATTATTGATGCAGGCCTGTCGCTTAATAATATGGCGATGCCTGAATGGGAGACAGCACGCTATCAGGCGCTAGCACAGATGATTGATGACATTAGCCATAATGAGATAGTTGATATTTCTGCTCAGAATAAGCGCTTTACGATTCCGCATTCTGCGTCTGATTTTGCGCGCTATGTTGCTGACTATTCTGATGCGGTGATTGTGTCTGGTGCAACAGATATCGGGCTATGGATAACAAAACAACATCGCCAGATGGAACATATGATCTGGACTGGCAATGTGCCAGAATTTAGCCAGATTATCGAACTAGATGGGATGCTGGTAGTGCCGCCTGCATTTACCCATCAACAGCTATTGCCTATCGTTGCCGAACGATGGCCTGCGATTGCCAGTCTGCTTGCTCGCTTTGGCTCTGAGCAGGTGCGCAATTCAGGCACAGTTTGCGGTAATATTGCCAATGGCTCTCCGATAGGCGATATGCCGCCAGCGCTTATCGCCCTAAATGCCTCTGTCCAGCTAAGACATGGCAGTGCAGAACGGATAGTGCCACTAGAGACATTCTTCATTGAATATGGCAGGCAGGATCGGCAAAAAGGAGACTTTGTCTCAGCTATTCTGATACCGCTTGATGAAGCGCCAAATCTAAGATGCTATAAATTATCAAAACGATTTGATCAGGATATCTCGGCTGTGATGATGGCGGCAAATATATATGTTGATAATGGCATAATCACTGAGGCTGTGTTTGCCTTTGGCGGGATGGCAGCTATTCCGAAACGCGCGCATGCCATAGAACAAGCGCTGATTGGGCAACGATGTGAGCTAGCCTGTTTTGAGGCCGCCGCTAGCTTGCTTGCAGATGATTTCTCGCCGATTGCCGATATGCGCGGAAGTGCGGAATATCGGCGTCAAGCAGCACAGAATCTTGTAATAAAATACGGGCTTGAGATGAATGGTGTAGCATTGCCTCACCTGGCAGACAGGCGCGCCATAGCACAGCTGATGGGTTAGATGGCACAGACAGAAAATTCACAATTAGGGGCAGACAGCCAACACAAATTGCATCAGCCGATTGCCCATGATAGCGCTGTAAAACATGTAAGCGGCACCGCAACCTATATTGATGATATGGCAATGCCAGCAGATACAATCGAATTGCTGATCGCCCAAAGCCCGCATGCACATGCCAAGATAATACATATGGATTTAGATGCGGTGCGTTCGGCGCAGGGGGTTATCAGAGTCATCACCTCAGATGATATTGATGGGATAAATGATTGTAGTCCGCTTGCAGGAGATGACCCTGTATTTGCAGACGATGTGGTAAGCTATGCTGGCCAGTCTATCTTTGCGATCGCTGCTACAGATATGGCCTCAGCCCGACACGCAATCCGCCTTGCCAAAATAGACTATGAGCCATTGACGCCTATCATCACAATAGATCAGGCAATGGCGGCTGGCTCGTTTTTAGGGCCTGCGGCTGTGATTGAAACAGGTGATGCGGATAGCGTGATAACGGCTAGCCCCTATCATCTTGACGGTCAGATAGTGATAGGCGGGCAGGAACATTTCTATCTTGAAAGTCAGGCTGCCTTTGCCCAAAAAGGCGAAGATAATGATATTATTGTGCATTGTTCTACCCAGCACCCCACTGAAATACAGCATAAAATAGCCCATGTGCTTGGACTGGCATATCATGAGGTGACGGTGATAACACGTCGCATGGGTGGCGGCTTTGGGGGTAAGGAAAGTCAGGGTAATCTGCCTGCCATTATCGCTGCCCTTGCCGCCAAATTAACAGGTCGACCTGCCAAGATAATCTATGATCGTGATGATGATTTCAGGCTTACCGGAAAACGCCATGATTTTCAGATAGGCTATCAGGTAGGCTTTGAGCAGGATGGCAAGATTAACGGGGTGATATTTGATCAGGCGATGCGATGTGGCATGTCATGGGACCTGTCTGAGGCAATTGCAGCGCGCGCCATGTGCCATGCCGATAATGCCTATCATATTGAACATATGCGCATCACCTCTCACCGATGCAAGACACATACCCAGTCAAACACCGCCTTTCGGGGGTTTGGGGGGCCGCAAGGCATGGTCGGGATTGAACGGGTGATAGATGCGGTTGCGCATCATTTAGGGCTTGATCCGCTTGAGGTGCGACGGCGCAATTTTTATCCCAACAGGCTGTCATCTAAACATGGTACAACCCCTTATGGGCAGCTAGTGCATGATTGTATTATTCAGGACATTGTTGATGAGCTGGCACAATCTAGTGCCTATCACACACGAAGGGCAGAGATTGAGGCCTTTAACGCAGAACAGACATTCATCAAGCGCGGTATTGCCTTAACACCCGTAAAATTTGGCATTTCCTTTAATACCAGCTTTTTGAATCAGGCAGGCGCGCTGATACATATTTATCAAGATGGCTCAGTACATCTCAATCATGGCGGTACTGAAATGGGGCAGGGGCTCAATATTAAAATTGCTCAAATTGTTGCCCATGAATTTCAGATACCGCTTTCGGCTATCAAAATTACCGCTACCTCAACAGGCAAAGTACCAAATACATCTGCAACAGCTGCATCCTCTGGCACAGACCTTAACGGCAAGGCAGCTCAGGCAGCAGCTCAGACATTGAAACAACGGATTGCCAACTTTCTTGGTGATGCGGCAGGCATAAAGGCTGAAGAGGTTGTTTTCTCAGATAATCAGGTGAGGATTGGCCAAAAAATAATCTCGTTTAATGAGGCGATTTCGCAGTGCTATTTAGGGCGGATATCGCTGTCTGCGACTGGCTTTTATGCCACGCCAAAGATTCACTGGAATAAAGCTAGCCTGAAAGGCAGACCCTTTTTCTATTTTGCCTATGGCGCTGCTTGTAGTGAGGTAGTGCTGGATATGCTGACAGGTGAAAACCGGATAGTGCGCACAGATATTCTGCATGATGTTGGTAAATCGCTTAATCCTGCGATAGATATTGGGCAGATAGAGGGCGGATTTGTGCAAGGGGCAGGCTGGCTCACCACCGAAGAGCTGGTCTGGAGCAAAGATGGTCATCTGCTTACCCATGCACCCTCTACCTATAAAATTCCTGCCTGTTCAGACAGGCCAATCTCATTTCAGGTAAAGCTGTTTGAGCAAGGCGAGAATGTTGAAGATACTATCCATAAATCGAAAGCCGTTGGCGAGCCGCCATTGATGCTTGGAATCAGTGTCTTTATGGCACTATCTCATGCGTTGGAATCTGCTGGTGATAGCTATCCTGCACTAAATGCGCCTGCGACAGCCGAAAATTTGCTAATGCGCTTATCCAAGATGGGGATGCGCTGTGCCGACTAGCGTTCAGCCCAAACGTCAGCCTCAGAAACATCATCATATATTCGGGGGGTGGCGTGATATGGCGATGGTGATGCTGTCAGAACAGCCCGTTATTGCCCATGCGATTATCATCCGCATAAAAGGGTCTGCGCCGCAAATTGTGGGGGCAGATATGGTGATAGGCGCAACAGCTATATGGAACACGATAGGCGGCGGTGCGCTTGAACATCAGATCATGATGACAGCCAGAAAGCAGATAGCAAATTTGCAGAAACACCCGCAATATTGGCATAGGCAGGTGCTAGATATTGCGCTAGGGCCTGATATGGGGCAGTGCTGTGGGGGGCATGTCAAAATATTGCTCGAATATATTGGCCATGCTGAATTAGATGATCTGAAAGATATGGCTAAGCAAGGCAATGCTGTTAGCCACCCGCTTGTTTCAGGTGCGCCGCCCTCTAGTATCACTCTAGCAGATTCGCATCTGCCCAGATTAGAGGCTGATGCGTTTATGGCGCCGCAAACAGGCTATAGACGGCCATTATTTATTTATGGGGCGGGGCATGTGGGGCGTGCGCTTATCCATGTTACCGCACCGATGGGATTTGATATTCATTGGGTCGATTTTGCCGAAGATCGCTTCCCACAAACATCTGTTAAGGACGTGGATTTTCCGTTTGGCTATCGCAAAATCATTGCCATAGACCCTGCAAAGCTGGCTGGCTATGCACCAGAAGATGCATTTCATATTATTCTGACTCATTCTCATCAGCTAGATGAGGCGATTTGTTATGCTGTGCTGTCAGGGGGCGGGTTTGCACGCTGTGGTCTGATAGGCTCTCAGACAAAGAAGGCACGGTTTGAACATCGTCTGAAAAAACGGGGTATTTCAGATCAGATGCTGGCACGTCTTACCTGTCCGATTGGCCTTGATTTGATAGTATCAAAAGCGCCAGCACACCTCGCTATTTCAATTGCTGCCCAGCTTGCTATATGGCAAGAACAGGGTAATAATGCGTAAAGAAATATGTAGTTGGATAGGCAGATAATACATCGCCATTCACGGTGTTGAGAAGAACTGTGTTTTCTAACTCGGGATAATGGAGAAGAATAAATGTATGATTATCTCTGGCTGTGGTCAGAAATGCTTGTGCGATGGGTTCATGTGATTGCTGGTATTGCTTGGATTGGTTCTTCTTTTTACTTTATCGCACTTGATCTTAGCTTGAAGCCTGGAAAGCAACTTCCGTCAGAGGCGCATGGGCAGGCATGGCAGGTACATGGTGGCGGCTTCTATAATATGGTGAAATATCTGGTTGCGCCTAAAAAAATGCCAGATGAGCTTACATGGTTTAAGTGGGAAGCCTATGGCACATGGATTTCAGGTATCGCACTAATGTCTCTTGTATATTATGGTTCAGCCAGCCTCTATATGATAGATTTGGAGATTCTGGATATATCAAATATTGAGGCTATCGCGATTTCGGTTGGCGGTATTATTCTTGGCTGGGCCATTTATGACGGGATGTGCCGGTCAGCATTAGGCCGAAATGATAGCTATCTTGCGATTGCAGGATTTATCTTTTTGGTGATATTGAGCTATCTTTATACCGAAATTTTTTCAGCGCGTGGCGCCTTTATGCAGATGGGTGTGACAATCGGTACGATTATGGTTGCCAATGTGCTGATGGTTATTATTCCTGGACAGAAAAAGGTGGTGGCATCTTTGATAGCAGGCGATGAGCCAGATCCTGCCTATGGGATTCGCGGCAAACAGCGCTCACTGCATAATAACTATCTTACATTGCCAGTGATATTTGTGATGATAGGCGGGCATTATCCCGCTATTTTTGCGACTGCATATAGCTGGGCTATCTTAGCGCTTGTTTTGATAATAGGCGCTGTTATTCGCCATTTCTTCAATACCAAACATAAAGGCTTGCCTGCACCTTACTGGACATGGGCTGTTGCGGCTGTGCTGACAGTGATGGCAATGGGTCTATCATATGCTGGTGCGCCCTCTAAGGCGGGGGTTGATAGTTCGGCCTACGGCTCGCATCAAGACATTCACCAAGCGGCGATTGAGCTTGTGGTTGAAAGATGTAGTGCGTGCCATGCACAAGAGCCATTATGGGACGGGCTGGCCTTTGCGCCAAAGGGCATCTATCTTGAAACTGAAGCACAGATTGTCAGCCTGAAAGATGAGATTTTCTGGCAATCAGCTGCGTCTCATGCGATGCCGCCCGGTAATGTTATATGGGTTGAAGATGAAGAGCGTGCCCTTTTGGCGATGTGGCGCAAGATAGTGAAAGGAAGCTAGCTGTGACAGAGTATCCGCGTGATATAATTGGCTATGGCGACACACCCCCTCATGCAAATTGGCCAGATGGTGCCCGCATTGCGGTTCAATTTGTGCTGAATTATGAAGAAGGCGGCGAGAATAATATTCTGCATGGCGATCCAGCATCCGAGATGTTTTTGTCTGAAATTATCGGGGCATTGCCATTTGAAGGCGCGCGGCATATGTCAATGGAATCAATTTATGAATATGGCTCGCGTGCAGGGGTGTGGCGGATATTAGAGCTATTTAGAAAAAAACAGATTCCAATCACTCTTTTTGCTGTGGCTATGGCGATGCAACGTCATCCCGATGTTATTGAGCGCGCGCTTGCTGATGGGCATGAAATTGCCTCTCATGGCTATCGGTGGATAAATTATCATGGCATCTCTGCTGATGAAGAACGTGCCCATATGCAAAAGGCGATTGCTATCCATACTGATATTTGTGGCGAGCGGCCTTTGGGATGGTATACAGGCAGAACAAGCGAGGCTACCAGAGCGCTTGTGGCTGAAGAAGGCGGCTTTATCTATGATGCAGATGATTATTCTGATGATTTGCCGTTCTGGAGCCGTCAGATAGACAAGCCTCACCTAGTGGTGCCCTATACGCTTGATACAAATGATATGCGCTTTGCAACAGCACAAGGATTTCATACAGGCGATCAGTTTGCGCAATATTTAATTGATGCATTTGATATATTATATGCTGAGGGAGAGACTAGCCCGAAGATGATGTCTGTTGGTCTGCATTGCAGGCTGATAGGCAGACCAGCGCGTTTCATGGGGCTGGTGAAATTTATTGACCATGTGCTTAGCCATGACAAAATATGGCTTGCCAGACGGATTGATATCGCCAATCACTGGATAAAGACGCATCCTTTTGATAGCCGTGCATAACAGTAAAAAAGAAAATAGGTAATAGGAGCTGATAATGGATAAAGAAGCCCCTCCACAAGAGGCTATGGGATTAGTTAATTTGGCCTCACCTAGAATGGGAAGTAATATTCATTCTGTGAGTGATGATTTTTTTGCAGAAGCCCCGCGCATGCTGGCAGATACTATTCCTGTGTTTGTGCCAGATAAATTTGATAATCACGGCAAATGGATGGATGGCTGGGAATCACGCCGCCGCCGTCATGGGGGGCATGATTGGTGTATTATCCAGCTTGGCGAAGCAGGTACAATCCGCCTGGTAGATATCAATACAGCCCATTTTACAGGGAATTATCCGCCTGGCGCGATGGTTGAGGCTGCTTTTTGCGAGGATGGTAATATTGATCAGGCCGTGTGGATGCCTGTGATAGCAGAAACAAAACTTGGCCCTGATGCACATCATATTTTGCCTGCGCAAGATGTCGGGGTGGTGAATATGGTAAGGCTGAATATTTATCCAGATGGCGGCATTGCTCGTCTTAGGCTGTTTGGCGATGTCCAGCGCGACTGGTCAGGCCAAGCAGATAGCATTACAGAGCTATCTGCATTGCGGGCGGGGGGATGTATTCTTGGCTATAATGATGCTCATTACGGTGATGTAAATGCGCTTTTATCTGAGGGGCGCGGCGTAACTATGGGAGATGGCTGGGAGACACGAAGGCGGCGCGAGCCAGGCCATGACTGGATTATTGTGCGGCTTGCAACCGCTGGTCTGATCTCTGAGATTGAAGTTGATACTGCCCATTTCAAAGGCAATTATCCTGACAGATGCAGTATTCAAGCATCATATGTGAGCGGAAATTTTGCCTTAGATGAGGCAGAGAAATGGCCTGAGCTAATGGCAGAACAGACATTATCTGCTGATACTATCCACAGATTTGATGCAAAGGTGATTCAGGATATTGGCCCTGTAAATACAGTTCGGCTCAATATTTTTCCAGATGGAGGTGTCTCACGATTGCGCCTGTTCGGCAAGGCGGTAGTATAAATGACAGAGGTTATGGCTAGCCCTATGCTTGAAATTTTGCCCCTTACCAAGACGTCATTCGCTCCCTATGGTGAGGTGATTGAAACAAAAGACGCAGACATAATTGCGATAAATCAAGGCACAACGGATAGATTTCATGCGTTATGCGAGGTAGATGTTTATGATGGCGGCGGCGTGCCTATCATCTCGATATTTCGAGGGCAAAGACGAACCACACCGATAGATATTATGCTGGTAGAACGTCATCCGCTTGGCTCGCAAGCCTTCCTTCCGCTTTCAAATCATGACTGGCTGGTGGTTGTTGCCTCTGCTAGTGAGCATGCAGATGCCCCTGATATGTCTAGTTTGAAATGTTTTCTGGCGACTGGCCAGCAAGGCGTAAATTACTTCAAAGGCACATGGCATCATCCGCTTCTGGTGCTACAGCCAACTCAGGATTTTGTTGTTGTAGATAGGCAAGGCGATGGCCATAATTTAGATGAATTTTGGGTAGAACGTCCTGCAGCAAGGATAGATATTTCAGCCCTGCCTAGCCATTGATAAGGCCATGCGATAAGCGTCTATGAGTGAGCAGAAGCCTATCCATTGGTATGGTGGTAAGCTGTCCTTCAGATACAACCAGCTTGCCATTGATGATGGTGTATTGTGCCTTCACAGGCCCGCATAGCATAAGTGATGCAACAGGATCCCAATCACTGCCAGCGAAATCTATGGTGCGCCTGTCAAAAGCAACAATATCAGCGGCATATCCAGCTGCCAGCTTGCCAATATCATCCCGATTAAGCACAGACGCGCCCCCAACCGTCGCCATATACAGCGCCTCTCTTGCAGTAAGAGCATCAGCCCCGCCCATCACCCGTTGTAATAACATCGCCTGACGCGCCTCATTCAGCATATGGGCGCTGTCATTTGACGCTGACCCATCAACCCCTAGACCAAGCCTAACCCCCGCATCCAGCATTTGACGGATAGGAGCAATCCCGCTTGCAAGCCGCATATTCGAGCAGGGGCAATGCGCAATCCCTGTCTGTGTCTTGGCAAACAGGCTAATCTCATCTGCTTCAAGCTGAACACAATGGGCATGCCAGACATCTGCCCCTGTCCAGCCTACAGATTCGATATAGTCTCCGGGTCGCATGCCAAATGTAGCAAGGCTATAGTCAATATCTTCAATATTTTCAGCTAGATGAGTATGCATGCCCACATTATAGGCACGCGCCATCTTTGCGGTTTCGCGCATAAGGTCAATACTGACAGAAAAGGGCGAGCAGGGTGCTAGCGCAACACGTTGCATGGCGTAGCGGTCATGATCATGATACTGCTCAACAAGGCGCTGACATTCAGTCAGAATATCTGCTTCATTTTCGGTTAGATAGTCTGGCGGCAATCCGCCTTTTGACTCGCCAATGCTCATTGAGCCTCTGGTGGCATGAAAGCGCACCCCAATATCAGCTGCTGCGGCAAGTGAATCATCAAGCCTTGCGCCATTTGGATAGAGATAAAGATGGTCTGATGAGGTGGTACAACCGCTCAAGGCAAGTTCAGCGAGGCCTAATGCGGTTGACCAGTAAATATGGTCAGGTCCAATATTACGCCAGATTGGATAGAGGGTCTGAAGCCAGCCAAATAAAGGCGCATTTTGCGCCTGTGGTACAGCGCGGGTTAAATTCTGGAATAGATGATGATGGGTGTTGACCATGCCAGGAATCACGATATGGCCTGTCAAATCAAGCACAATATCTGCTGTGTCAGGCAGTGTATCTGTGGTGCCAACGGCCTCTATCACGCCGCCACGTACAAATAGCCCGCCTTGTTTGATCTCTGTAAGGTGCGCAGTTTCTTGGCTATATGCCATAGCCATTGTGCATAGAATATCCGCGTTTTTAATGAGGAGTGTCTGCTCAGTCATGCCTGTCACCTGATCGTGCCAAGTAAAGTTTATAGGGTAAGCATGTAGGCACCGCTATGATACAAACGGTGCCTATCACTATGGTTAGCTATGCAAAAAAGCAGTGCTTATTCTGCATCTTCTGGCAATGCTAGATTCATAATCACCGCTAGAACAGCAACAGGCAACAGGCCTGAAACCATAAGCATTTCAAGTGAATCTGGCAGATGCTGCATTGATTTTGGAACAGCTTGCAACCCTAGACCAACAGATAGCGAGGTTGCCAGAATAATCATATTTCTGCGGCTCCATTTCACATCTGACAGCATATTGATACCTGCTGATACCACCATGCCAAACATCAAAATGACACCACCGCCAAGCACAGAGATTGGCATAGCAGAGATAATTGCGCCAATCTTTGGAATTAGCCCGCAGATAATCAAAAAGACACCAGCAACTGTCACCACGCTTCGGCTCATCACGCCAGTCATTGAAATCAGACCAACATTTTGGCTGAATGAGGTATTTGGCAGACCGCCAAACACGCCCGCAACAGCACTGCCAAGACCATCAGCATAGGTGCCGCCCTTAAGCTCATTATCTGTAGCTTCACGGCCTGCACCGCCTTTGGCAATGGCTGAGATGTCCCCAACGGTTTCAATCGCACTTACCACTGACATCAAGCACATGCCGATAATGGCAATGGCGCTAAATTCAAAGCCATATTTGAATGGAGATGGTATTGCAAACCAATCTGCTTTGGCAACACCGCCGAAATTTACCGCACCTGTGAAAATACCAACCAGATAGCCAGCTATTAGCCCAAGTAAAATTGCTGCAGATGACGCGATGCCTTTGGTGAAAAACTTGAATCCCAGCGCAACAAAGATGACTACAAGCGCCAGACCCCATTTGCTGATATCGCCCCATTCAGGCGCATTCATCTGAAATTCGGCAGCGCCGCCTGCTGCATATTTAATGCCGACAGGAAGAAGCGCCAGACCAATAGCCAGAATAACCATGCCTGATACTAATGGCGGAAACCAATGTCTGATTTTCCCGATAATCGCACCAAGTAAGGTATGGAACAGACCACCAATGACAATCGCACCCATTAACGCTGCCATACCGCCAGACTTAACAATGCCTATCATAATTGGCACAAAGGCAAAGCTGGTACCTTGCATAACAGGCAATCTTGCGCCGACAGGCCCAACCCCAATCGTCTGAAGCAAGGTGGCAACACCAGCAAACAGCATAGCCATTTGAATCAGAAAGACCATATCGTCTCCGCCAAAGGCAAATCCAGCCGCGCCCGCTATAATAATTGACGGTGTGACATTACTGGCAAACATGGCAAGCACATGCTGAAGCCCAAGCGCAATGCGAGGCCCCATTGGTACTTCATAATCCGGATCTTTAAGTTGTTCGGCAGTGCCGATTGATTGTTCACTCATTATTACCCCCCCTTTTAGGATGTTTAAGTGTTACTGGATGGTAAGGCGGATAATCTTCTAAGAAAAGGGTAAAATATTAACTGTCTGTAAACGCATAATAATTTAGGAAAAACATATAAATTTTTAGTAGGATTTCAGCGAGAATAAGCGGTATGTTTTGCACCATATGTCCTATTGGTAAGCAGATAGTGCTGAATATTTATACGAATTTGAGCGTATTTTTTGTAATATTCTTGCGCAAGCTCACAGTACGTCATATTCTGGGGCTAGTTGGGGTGTGTCATTCGCACATACGCCCTGTCACAAAACTATAACCTGCATGTTATCTGATTTTTTGCGATGAGGCTGTAGGGTTTCTGAGATGAGAAATGTTCGATGGATAAGAAAGTCAAACTGGATTCTGTTGACAGGCATATTCTGCATGATTTGCAAGCAGATGGCCGCATTACCAATGTTGAATTGGCAAAAAATGCAGGCATCTCGGCGCCGCCCTGCCTTAGACGTGTAAGAACGCTTGAAGAAGAAGGTGTGATCAAAGGCTATCATGCTGAGGTAGATGCAGAAGCGCTTGGCTATGCTGTTACGATTTTTGCCTTTGTGGGGCTAACCTCTCAGGCAGAAGCTGATCTTCAGCAGTTTGAACAGCTGGTTGGCAAATGGGATAATGTGCGTGAATGCCATATGCTGATGGGCGAAACAGATTTTCTGCTGAAAATTGTTGCCCATGATTGGGATGATTTCCAGCGTTTCCTGACGACCAATTTAACACCTGCTCCGAATGTAAGCCATGTTAAGACAGCTCTGTCTATCCGTTCACATAAAAATTTGCCAGGTGTGCCGATTGAAATTGATAGATAGCGCTATTCAGCGATAAGCTCAATCGAGATAATTTCATAAGGGTGTGGGCCACGTGGGGTGCGCACTTCAACTGAATCACCTTCTGACTTGCCAATAAGGGCGCGCGCGATAGGCGAGGCGGTTGAGATACGGTTTTGCTCAATATCCGCTTCATATGGCCCAACGATAACATAGGTAGATTCTTCGTCTGTTTCTTCATCAGCGATAACCACCTTTGTACCAAAGGTTACGGTTTCTCCTGTTAGACGGCTTAAATCAACTATTTCAGCGCGCCCTGTAACATCTTCTAGCTCTGTTATTCTGCCTTCAATAAAGGATTGGCGCTCTCTGGCGGCGTGATATTCTGCATTTTCGGACAGATCGCCATGCTCTCTGGCTTCGGCAATAGCCTTGATGACAGCCTGACGCTCAGTATTTTTGAGCGTGTGCAACTCATCTTTCAATTTTTCCAGACCTGCCTGTGTGAACGGAATCTTTTCCATGATTCTAAACTCTATATCTATAGCTTCAGTGAGCGTCTAATGCTCTACCATAAGATCAAAGCATAGGATTTGGCAAATAGTCCTGAATAGATTTTACATCCAAAGAGCCAGATTTCATGCTAGCAATCGCTTCAACCGCCGCGCGACTGCCAGAAACAGTGGTATAATAGGGGATTTTATTTGTCAGCGCTGTATGACGAAGTGAATAGCTATCGCGAATGGCGGCTGCCCCTTGTGCGGTATTAAACACTAGATTTATTTCATCTGACAGCATCGCATCTACCGCATGCGGTCTGCCTTCCATCACTTTGTTGATGCGTTTGGCAGGCACGCCTGCTGCTGTGAGTGCATCTGTGGTGCCGCCTGTTGCCAGAATCGAAAATCCAAGTGATACCAAATCCCGACAAATATCAATATAGGCGGGTTTGTCAGCATCTTTGACAGACACAAATACAGCGCCAGACGAAGGCAATATGGTGCTTGCGGCAAGCTGGCTTTTTGCAAAGGCGCGGCCAAAATCAGTATCAATCCCCATCACCTCGCCTGTGGATTTCATCTCAGGCCCAAGAAATACATCAACGCCAGGAAAGCGCGCGAACGGGAATACCGCTTCTTTTACCGCAATATGATCAGGGGGTGTGGTGATAAGCTTAATATCCTTAAGCTGTTCGCCTGCCATCAGACGGGCAGCAATTTTAGCGACTGGATTGCCAGTGGCTTTGGCAACAAAAGGTACTGTTCGGCTACCTCTTGGATTGACTTCAAGCAGATAGATAGTCTCATCCTTAATGGCAAATTGAACATTCATCAGCCCGATAACCTGCAGCGCATGTGCAAGTGCTTTTGTCTGCTGTTTAATGCCGTCAAGAATGTTATCTGACAAATGCTGGGGCGGTAGGATACAGGCACTATCACCTGAATGGATGCCTGCCTCTTCAATATGTTCCATAATGCCTGCGATAAATACATCTGTGCCATCACATAATGCATCTACATCAACTTCCACTGCATTTTCGATAAATCTGTCTATCAATACAGGATTGCTTCCAGACACAATCACTGCATCTCGCATATAGCGTTCCAAATCAGACATCTGATGCACCACCTCCATCGCACGTCCGCCAAGCACGTAAGAGGGGCGAATAACCACAGGCAGGCCTACTTTTTCGGTAATAGCTCTGGCTTCCTCAACAGAATGGGCAATGCCATTTTCAGGCTGTTTTAGGCTAAGTGTTTCCAGTAATTGCTGGAATCTCTCTCTATCTTCGGCAAGGTCAATCGCATCAGGGCTTGTACCTAAGATAGGGATATTTGCAGCCTCTATGGCGGCTGCTATTTTCAGGGGTGTCTGCCCGCCAAGCTGAACAATCACGCCCTTTAGCGTGCCATTTGACTGCTCGCGCCGAATAATTGAGATCACATCTTCTGCAGTTAGCGGCTCAAAATACAGCCTGTCCGACGTGTCATAATCTGTTGACACTGTCTCAGGGTTACAATTCACCATAATGGTTTCATAGCCAGCATCAGCAAGCGCATAGGCGGCATGCACACAGCAATAATCAAATTCAATCCCTTGCCCAATACGGTTTGGCCCGCCACCCAGAATGACGATTTTCGTATTATCAGATGGGCTGGCCTCACATACCGCGCCAGAGGTTGCTTCATAGGTTGAATATAAATAAGCGGTTTCAGAGGCAAATTCAGCCGCACAGGTATCAATTCGCTTATAGATAGGGGTAATGCCCAGCTCAAGCCGCTTATCGGTTACTTGTGCAGGGGTGATACCTGCCAATTCTGCCAGCCTGTCATCAGAAAAGCCCATTGATTTAAGCCTGTGCAAATGCTGTTTCTGATCTGGAATACCAGCCGATTTCACTGCATTTTCAGCCGCAATAATATCAGCGATATGGCCTAGAAACCATCTATCCCATTTGGTAACAGCATGCACATCTTCCACACTCATGCCCATCCGCATAACCTGTGCAATCCGCAAAATTCGGTCAGGAGTTTGCCCAGAAATCCAGCTTCTCATCGCGCCGTCATCAGGGGTGATGCCAGTTTCATCATAGGCAAGATCGCTTAGCCCGTTCAGCCCTGTTTCAAGTGACCTCAGCGCTTTTTGCAGGCTTTCAGAAAAACTGCGCCCCACCGCCATCGCTTCGCCAACCGATTTCATTGAGGTTGATAATTCAGCAGGTGAGCCTTGAAACTTCTCAAAGGTAAAACGCGGGATTTTGGTTACGATATAATCAATAGTAGGCTCAAAACTGGCAGGTGTTACCCCTGTAATATCATTATCTAGCTCATCAAGCCGATAGCCAACCGCAAGCTTTGCGGCGATTTTGGCAATGGGAAACCCTGTTGCTTTTGACGCAAGTGCAGATGAGCGGCTAACACGCGGATTCATCTCAATCACAATAATCCGCCCATTATCAGGATTCATCGCAAATTGAACATTTGAGCCGCCAGTATCTACGCCAATTTCACGAAGCACCGCAATAGAGGCATCTCTTAATGCCTGATATTCCTTATCAGTTAGGGTAAGGGCAGGGGCGACTGTAATTGAATCCCCTGTATGCACGCCCATCGGGTCAACATTTTCGATAGAACAGATAATGATACAGTTATCAGCATGATCTCTGACAACCTCCATTTCAAATTCTTTCCAGCCTAACAGTGATTCTTCGATCAGAATTTCCGAGACAGGTGATAATCTTAGACCATCTGCCACAATCGATTCAAATTCTTCACGATTATATGCAACACCCCCGCCTTCACCGCCAAGCGTATATGATGGGCGGATAATGGCTGGCAGGCCAACAATATCAAGCGCCTTCATCGCATCTTCATAAGAATTTACAGTGCGCGATCTGGCTGATTCAAGCCCGATTGAATCCATCGCGTTTCTGAATAGGGCTCTATCCTCAGCTTTGGCAATCGCATCAGGTTTGGCGCCAATCAGCTCAACATTAAATCTATCTAAGACCCCGTCATTAAATAGGGCAAGCGCTGTATTTAGCGCTGTCTGTCCGCCCATTGTTGGCAAAAGCGCATCAGGGCGTTCTGTTTCAATGATGCGGGCAACTATTTCAGGCGTGATAGGTTCAATATAGGTCGCATCTGCCATCTCAGGGTCAGTCATGATGGTTGCTGGATTGGAATTAACCAGAATTACACGATAGCCTTCTTCTTTCAGCGCTTTACATGCTTGCGCGCCTGAATAGTCAAATTCACAAGCTTGTCCGATAATAATAGGACCGGCACCAATAATCATAATGGATGAGATGTCAGAACGGCGAGGCATGGGTAACAAATTTCCTTTTTAACGATTTATCTGGATAGCTAGATTACGATTTTCGGGCAGCTATCATGTCTGTGAATTGCGTGAAAAGATGACGCGAATCATGCGGGCCTGGTGATGATTCTGGATGGTATTGAACACTGAATACAGGCTTGAGCTTATGCCTCAGCCCCTCAACTGAACCATCAAACAAAGATATATGGGTAATTTCGACCTCATCTGGAAGCGAGCTTGCCGTTACCATAAATCCATGATTTTGGCTGGTTATTTCAATTTTATTGGTTATCAGATCACGCACTGGATGGTTTGCGCCACGATGGCCTTTTTCCATTTTTTCAGTGGTGCCGCCAAAAGCGAGCGCAAGCAGCTGATGGCCAATGCAAATCCCAAAAATAGGGATGTTGGCATCTATCAATTTGCGCAATTCAGGCACTACATATTCAGCCGTTGCGGCAGGATCGCCAGGTCCATTTGCCAGAAAAATACCATCTGGATTACGTGCCAGAATATCCTTAGCTGAGGTATCTGCTGGCACAAGCTCAACATTGCATCCTGCATCAACAAGACATCTTAGAATATTTTGCTTACAGCCAAAATCCATCGCAATCACATTAAATGTGCCTGTCTGTTCAGCTGCAGAACAGCTATCAAGATTATAGCTAGCAGATTGCCAATTGCGCGTATGTGTGGTTGTGACCTGCGCTGCGAGGTCCATTCCTTTCAGGCCAGGCCACTCTTTTGCCATCTTGACCAGCTTTTCTTCATCAAATGTGCCTGATATATCATGGCAAATAACCCCTTTTGGTGCGCCACCATCCCTGATTGCGCGGGTAAGCGCTCTGGTATCAATGCCTGCAATGCCAGGCAGATTGTGGGTTTTTAGCCATGCGTCAAGCGGTGCGTCTGAGCGCCAATTTGAGGGGGCAGTAACTGGGTTTCTGACAATCATGCCAAGCGAGGCAGGCTTGTCCGTTTCAATATCAGCGCTGTTTGTACCAGTATTGCCAATATGCGGGAAGGTAAAGGTGATAATCTGGCCTGCATATGACGGGTCAGTCATAATCTCCTGATAGCCTGTCATCGAAGTGTTGAAACATACTTCACCTACATTCGTTGTTTCAGCGCCAAATCCCTGCCCATAAAAACAGGTGCCATCTTCAAGCGCCAAAATGGCAGTTGGATGATCAGGTTCTGAAAAAAAGGAATGAGGCGCAGTCGAAGCGGTCATGTTGTTCATGTTCACTGCCTTCCATCATGTCAAAATAATCTGGCGTGCAACCAAATATATGCCCAAAGCTGTTCAAAAATTCTACATTTCAAACAGATTTGCCAGCAATCATCTGCCTGAAAATCAGGCGTTACGAGATGCGCGCGCAAAAATTACATCTTCCTACGACAGCGATTGGCTCTGGTCAAGTCTTGACTTGCACCTGATAGCATCTTGGGTTATTTTCTAGGCTTATTTTCATCTGGATTAACGTTAGGACAGTCAGGGCTATTTGATGGCAGATAGCGATATTGCGGGATATGTGCTAGTAAGACCAGACATGTGATAATGCAACATGGCAAGCTGTGCTATCCACAAACATAACTCATAAGTTCAGATAATCATTATTTCAAAAGCGAGTAGATACTATGCGAGACAGAATCTCACAGGCGATGAAAGAGGCGCTTAAATCGAAAGATCAGAAAGCCCTTGCGACCATTCGGCTTATCTCTGCTGCGCTGAAAGACAGGGATATCGCTGCCCGCACTCAAGATAATGCTGAGGGCATTTCAGATGATGAAATTTTATCACTGCTCCAGACCATGATTAAACAGCGTTCGGAATCAGCAAAATTATATGTTGAAGGCAACCGACCAGAATTGGCTGAAGCTGAGCAACATGAAATCACCATTATCCAGCAATTCCTGCCTGAACAGCTTGATGAAGCAGCGATCCAGCAGGCGATTGAGACAGCATTGGCTGAAACGCAATCATCTTCGGTCAAGGATATGGGTAAGGTGATGAATTATCTGAAAACCCATTTTGCAGGGCAGATGGATTTTTCGATGGCAAGCCAGCGTGTCAAAAAAACGCTTTTAGGAAGCTGATGCAACACAGCCCGCTTTCTGGTTTCAAACAATATTTTCGGCCAATAGCAGGCTGTCTAGAATTACGATGCGGGGCGTAGGGTTGTGGCAGTAACCCCTGAATTTATTGAAGAAATGCTTGGACGAATCACGCTTTCCGATATTGTAGGAAAGCGCGTAAAGCTGGTGCGGAAAGCAAACCGATTTAACGGGCTATGCCCTTTTCACAATGAAAAAACCCCGTCATTTTATGTAAATGATTCTGATGGCTTCTATCATTGTTTTGGATGTAATGCGAATGGTGATGCGATAAGCTTTTTACGTGAAAGTGAAGGGCTTGAATTTATCGAAGCAGTAAAACAGCTATCATCACTAGCAGGCATGGAGATGCCGCAACGCGAGCCAGTTGATACCGAAGCCGCAAAGCGCAGGCTGACTGCGCTTGAGTTGCTTGAGACAGCTGCTTGTTTTTATCAGCGCCACCTTGATCAGCCAGATGGCAAATATGCCCTGCAATATCTCGAAGATAGGGGGCTGACAGCTGAGATGCGGCAGGAATTTAGACTTGGCTATGCCCCCAAATCTGGGCTGTATGCCAGTCTTCAGCAACGTGAATTTCCAGCTGATCTGATGCACAGGCTTGGGGTGATTGGCCGCTCAGACAGAGATGGCTCAATCTATGATTATTTTCGAAACAGAGTGATGTTTCCGATTGAAAATAGGCAGGGCAAGGTGATCGCTTTTGGCGCACGGGCGATGGGTGATGCACAGCCAAAATATCTAAATTCACCAGATGGACCAAGCTTTAACAAAGGGTCGGTTGTATATGGTTGGTCACAGGCACGAAGCCGCGTGCGGCAAGGTCTGCCATTGGTAATTGTTGAAGGCTATATGGATGTGATCGCTGTATCTGCTAGCGGAATTGCTGGTGCGCTTGCACCATTAGGCACGGCGATGACAGAACAGCAAATCCAGCTTGTCTGGAAGTTACATAAAGAGCCTATCTTATGTTTTGATGGCGATTCAGCAGGCCAGAAAGCTGCTATGCGTGCGCTAGAGCGAATCCTACCATTGCTTGAGCCTGCCCGTAATGTGCGGTTTGCGATGATGGCAGAAGGCCAAGACCCTGATGATCTGCTTACAGCAGAAGGGCCAGATGGGCTGGCACGGGTGCTGGCAGGGGCGGTGAGCCTGATAGATATGCTCTGGGCGCAGAAATTGCGTGAATATGGGCTAGACAGGCCAGATAGCCAGCCCACTCAGCGCGCCGCTTTCTGGACAGATATTCGCCAGATGGGGCGGAATATTGTCCATAACCAGACCCGCACTGCCTTTCTTGATGATATTGAATATCGTATTGGCACTATGCGAGCCAGCTATCGCCAGTCACAATATGGCCAGCCAAATTTTGGGAAAAAAGGCGTTTTGCCCTCTATGATGAGATCGCCAAAGCGTCCTCAGACAGGTCGAATCATTCAGCATAAGGCAATTTTGGCTCTTCTTATTGCGTTTCCTGAGCATTTATCTATCTATGCAGAGCCTGTTGTGGCCATCCATATGGAGGATGAAACGCTATCAGAGCTAAAAAATCTGCTTATTTCGCAGATGATTAACGATCCTGACCTTGACGCAGAGGCAATTAGGCATCATTTAATGGGTTCAGGTTTTTGTGATTTGTTGGATGATTTGTTCAGCGCAGATATGACCGCTCGGTTTGGTATGTCTGTGGATAAGCTTTCATCAGAGAAGGCAGGCGAGCTGCTAGCTGAATTATTAGGCCGTGCGCGCTAGGCACGGTATAGGTAATCGACTAACATTGATAACATTCAGCCATGCAGGGTCGTAACGGCTAAGAACATTGCGAGGGGAATTATATGGCGCGCAAACCTAAAGTGAAAGAAACCTCAGAACAGGCTTCTGATGCCCCTATTCTGGATACCAAAAATACCGCAATTAAACAGCTTCTGAAAAAAGGCAAAGAGCGCGGCTATGTAACGCATGACGAGCTGAATGAAGCGTTGCCGCAGGACGAGCTATCATCTGAACAGATTGAAGATGTGATGTCTTCTTTGAATGAGATGGGCGTATCTGTTGTTGAGGCAGCCGAAGAAGTTGAAACAGCAAATGAAAATGAAGATACCCAAAGCTCTGGCAATGTCAGTGATGATGTTAGCAATTCAGACGATCCTGTGCGGATGTATTTGCGTGAAATGGGCTCTGTTGAGCTATTATCGCGTGAGGGCGAGATAGCGATTGCCAAACGTATCGAAGCTGGTCGTGAAATGATGATCGGCGGGATTTGCGAATGTCCACTTGCGATTATCGCTGTATTGGAATGGGCAGACAAGGTGGTTGATAACGCCCTGCCATTGCGTGATATTATTGATCTTGACCTGACCTATATCAAATTAAATGGCGTGCCCGTCGAAGATAATTCGGTGCTAGCGCCAAACCGTCCAGGTACGATTGGCGGTGTAGTTGCCAATGATGATCATAGCGATGATGAGTCTGATAGTGATGATGCTGAGGATGAAACAGACGATGATGAAACAGAAAATGATGAATCAGACGATGATGATCAGGATGAGATGAATCTGTCTCTGGCGGCGATGGAAGCTGCTGTATTTGATGATGTGATGGCGCAGATAGCTGTTATCAAAAAAATATTTGCCAAATATGTTGTGCTTCAAGACAAGAAAGTTGTGGCTAGCCAGAAAGGCAAAGCATTAAAGCCTGCTCAGGAAGCAGAATTGCTGGCCTTTAAGATTAAGCTGACAGAAGAAATGCAGAATGTGTTTCTGAATACAAACAGGCTAGAATCGCTTAATGTCCAGATGACTGAGCTATATAAAATTGTGGTGAATTTGGATGGCGAGATGATGCGGCTTGCAATGTCATCTGGTATTTCGCGAGCTGATTTTATCGCCCATTGGTATGGTAATGAAACACAGTCAAATTGGCCAAAGCTGGAATCACCGTCAAAAGCATGGCAGCAATTTAGCACGACGAATAAAAAAGAAATTAAGATAATTGTCGATAAGATGCAGCTTGTTGCTGAAGATTCAGGGCTAAGTATTTCTGAGTTTAGAGATATTATTCAGGTAGTGCAACGCGGTCAGCGTGAAGCAGCACGTGCCAAAAAAGAAATGGTAGAGGCTAATCTGCGTCTGGTTATCTCAATTGCTAAGAAATACACCAATCGCGGCCTGCAATTCTTAGATTTAATCCAAGAAGGCAATATTGGATTGATGAAAGCTGTTGATAAATTTGAATATCGGCGCGGTTATAAATTCTCAACCTATGCCACATGGTGGATCAGACAGGCTATTACACGGTCTATTGCTGATCAGGCCAGAACTATTCGTATTCCTGTGCATATGATTGAGACTATCAATAAGCTGGTACGTACCTCACGCCATATGCTTCATGAAATTGGCAGAGAGCCTACCCCAGAAGAGCTTGCAGAAAAATTGTCAATGCCTCTGGATAAGGTACGCAAGGTGCTGAAAATCGCAAAAGAGCCGATTTCTCTTGAAACCCCTATTGGTGATGAAGAAGATAGCCAGCTTGGTGATTTCATTGAAGATAAAAATGCTGTTCAACCTCTGGATGCTGCTATTCACTCGAATTTGCGGGAAACCACAACACGTGTTCTGTCTAGCCTGACACCCAGAGAAGAACGTGTATTGCGGATGCGGTTTGGCATTGGGATGAATACAGATCACACATTAGAAGAAGTCGGCCAGCAATTTTCTGTTACCAGAGAACGTATCAGACAGATTGAGGCAAAAGCCTTGCGGAAGCTGAAACATCCATCTCGCTCACGCAAATTACGAAGCTTTCTTGAACATTAGACTATCTGTAAGAAGCTGAAGAAGATACTGGACAAATCGCATCGTGTGATTTACCCATGCATAATCATGTAATATGTTTCAAAGTGGGGCCTGTAGTTCAATTGGTTAGAACCCACGGCTCATAACCGTGTTGTTGCAGGTTCGAGTCCTGCCGGGCCCACCATCTTTTTCATGATAATAGTATGATGCCTAGCTAGCCTTTGGCAGGCCTTTTGCTTGTGCGGTAAAACGCGCCTGCAAAAATAATGTTTTTTGATTGCCAAGATCAATCTCATCAATCACTTCATCAATTTCGATTGTTAGCTCTGTTGCCCCTGCATTACGGGCACGCAGTTCTGCTAGTTCTGAAGATTGTTTTCGTGCATGATCTAGGGCGGCCTGTTTGTCAGCCATATCTTGCGGACCGCTTGGCAAATGGATTCTAAAACAGCCATCTTGAGGCTGGGTTACAATCACCACAAATCTTTGTCTAATAGCCCCTGCCGCCGCGCCTACAGCACCTGCAACATCTGCATGGGATGGGTTTATAAGCTGTGTTTGCAATCTTTCTGCTATCGCTGGATAGTGCGTTTTTGATGAGGCACCAAGCGCGATGAGTGGTGTGCCAAGCCTGATAGATAGCTGTCCAATATCTGTCTCATCACTGCCCGAGCGTAATTGCTGGCTAAGCAGGGCAGATGATGAGATCACATTTTCAGCCTTGCCATCTTCAGCAAAGGCAGCGTCCATTATCGCAATAGCAGATTGTGCAACCAGACAATCACAGACCATCTGGGCAAGCGCCTCTTCATTGGCGGCTATCTCGGTGCCTCTGGCTGTTTTCTGGCGGGCTAGCAAGTTGCCGCCTAGCGTTGCGGCCTGACTGTTAAATTCTGTAAAGCGCCCCAAAATATGAACAGCATCAGTTGGCGTAAAAGATGACTGCATCACTAGCCCTTTGGCTATTAGCCTGTCAATCGCGCCAAGTGCTACTTGGGTTGTGGCAAGTTCTGCTAGTGCTGAGACAGGCGCATTCAGCACTGTTTCTGCCAGTTTTTTTTCTGACCTGCTAAGCCATTCAGGCACGCCATTTGGCATCACAGGAACAATAAATTTACCATCAGAGGGCAGAGCGATAGGCTGAGCCAGCTGCTGTTCTAAATGCTGTATTACATAAGGGTGCTGCATCGCAAGCAGGCTAAGTGGTACAGACCGTCTAGGGCCAAGAATAATTGGATGAGCGCTGTCTTTGATACGCCATCTCACTTCTGAATCGCCGCCAAGCCCGCTTGTTCTAATGTGTGCTGCCTCAACCATTGTCTGCCAGCCGCCTACGCTGGCGCCATCTTCACTTAATCTAGGCATGCCAGCTTTCAGCACGGCAATATCTGTTGTTGTGCCACCAATATCAGAGACAATACCATCAGGCTCATCTGCCAAAAATGCCGCACCTGTAAGGCTAGCGGCCGGGCCAGATAGCACAGTTTCAACTGGTCTAAGCCGCGCAATATCTGCCCGCAATAGCGAGCCATCACCTTTTACCACCATAAGCGGGCAATTAAGTGACAGGGTTTTCATGGTCTGGTCTGTTGCTGATATTAGCCGTTCAAGCAAGCCTATCAATCTGGCGTTCAACAGCGCAGTAAGCGCCCGTCTAGGCCCGCCTAATGCGCTTGATAATTCTGATGAACAGGTAACAGGCAGGCCAGTTTTCTGGCTTAATATGGTGCGTGCCAGCTCTTCATGTTCTGGATTACGGGTGGCAAAATGGCCAGCAACCGCAAAGCTGGATACACGTCCAGCGATCGCAACTGCTTGTTCTGCCAGCCCAGCCTCATCTAGCTTTGATTGCGGTTTGCCATCTGTTTTATGCCCGCCTGCCAGATGAATAACGGGATCAGACCCTAGCGCTGTTGCTAGGCTAGCTCGTGATAAAATATCTGCATCAAATCCAATAAGCACTAGCCCCACAGCCCCGCCAATGCCCTCAACAACGGCGTTTGTCGCAAGGGTGGTAGACAGGCTGACCAGATTTATATCGCCTGCATTGCCTGACCAGTGATCAAGGATTTGGCGCATCGCATCGCCTACGCCAATCGCCAGATTATCGCGCGTAGTAAGCGATTTTGCTTTTGCAAGAATTTGGTTTTTATCCGTATCTAGCAAGGCAGCATCTGTAAATGTGCCGCCTGTATCTAGTCCTATTATGAGTGCCATCTTGCAGTGTCCTGTTCTGGCTGAGCGGGTCTATCAGCCATGATTGGCAAAAAAATGAGATATCCAGCGTCCCACCTTTTGCCTGTCATTGCCGTTAGCTAGCGAGGCATGTGCATCATCTGTGCGCAGATCGCCGATTGAGCTTCGCCTAACCTCTAATAGAGCTTCACAATATGAGGACGAAAATTCAGGATGCCCCTGAAACGACAAAATATGATTGCCAATGATAAATCCACCAATATTGCAAAAATCATTGCTAGCGGTTAGATGCGCACCTTCTGGCAATGTTGTTACCTGATCCTGATGGAAATAGGGCAGGCTGAGATGTGCTTCGTCAATCGTTTGGGTGGTTATTTTTGCCAGCATCTGCTGGTTATGAAGTGTCATCTGTCTGTTTCCAACGCCCCAGCCATCAGGGTGTTTCACCACTGTACCGCCAAGCGCATGGGCGATAGCCTGATGACCAAAACAGATGCCTACCATTGGAATGTGGGCATCTGATGCCATGCGGATAAAGGCAAAAAGCGGCTCTAGCCAGATATGATCTTCATATACGCCAGCAGATGAGCCTGTGATGATATAGCCATCACATGTATCAATATCTGGCGGCAAAATAGACGCTGTTACATCAAAGGTCTGAAATGAAAACCGATGCGGATTATCCTCAAGCAGCATCTCAAACATGCTGGGATAAGAGCCAAATTTATCACGGATAGACTGGTTAATTTTGCCAGTTTGCAAAATGCCTATATTCATCCCCTACCTCGCTTGCGCTGATCTGAAGGCGCGCTGTTTGATGTTTTTTTATGATATATTCTGAATCTGTATAAGATTTCTGTTTACTCGTCATCCTTTACCCTAAAATAGTCATTTCTGCCGTCTGATGCGTGTAAAACTGTTTTCAGCACAAATACCCTGATAGCGCTAGATAGCCCTGAGTTGGTATCCGCAATGCGCTGGTCGTCAATATGGCGTATCAAGCTAGCAACAGATTGCTGGTTGTGCTTGGCGATTTGGGTCAATATCTCCCAATATTCCGCCTCTAGCGAAATAGAGGTTGGATGACCATGTAACGAAACAGAATATTTATTCATAGCAAATCTTCATTATTCTGATGGTCTGCGCAAAATCGCAATCGCCTCAATATGGGTAGACCAGACAAATTGGTCAATCAGCTTCAAGCTAATAAATTCAAACCCTGCCTCAGTTAATATCTTTATATCCTTGAAAAGCGTATGCGGATTGCATGACACCATCACGACCATGTCAAGCTCTGAGGCGGCAATAAAGGGCATCTGGGCGGCGGCACCTGAGCGTGGAGGGTCGATAATAGCGGCCTGAAATCCTGCTAACTCGTCTGTTCTAAGCGGTGCGTCAAATAGATTGCGTGTTTTGGCAGATAGCTTTTGAGCTAGCCCTGAGCTATGGGCTGCTTGTTGATAGGCAGCAACGGCCATCTGCTCGCTATCTATTGCCAAAATGCTGTGCGCGCGAGACAATAACGGGGCTGAGAATGTACCAACGCCGCAAAACAAGTCAATAAATCGGCTATAGCCAGACAGGGCATCACAAATAAAATCCTGCATGGCAGCTTCAGCAGCTCTGCTAGATTGCAAAAAACAGCCAGCAGGTAGTTGAGCAGGCAGGCCTATATCTGCGAGATGCGGGGTGGCCGCAACAAAAATAGGGGTTGGCATATCCTGATCTGGTCCTAACAGCGAGATACGGGCGGCTTGTGTTTGATGGGCAGTTGCGCTCAGGGCTGATAGGGTGTCTGCGCTAAGGGACGAGGGGAGTGTGAGCAGAATATCTGCGCCTTCATCTGCCATATTGACCTGAATATTGCCCCTGCACCCTGCGGCTAATGTTGTGTCAAGCCAGAGCTGAAGGGACGCTAGCATCTGCTTTAGATCAGGGCGCAAAATAATACAGCTATCAAGGGTAAGAATATGATGTGACTGACGCGCAAAAAAACCAATCACAAGCGCATTTGATGTTTTTTGAAAGGCAAAACGGGCGCGCCGCCTATCACAGTCTTCTGCAAAAAAGGCAGGCTCAATCTGTGTTGGGGTAAGCTGTGATTTTTCGCATAATGATAGCAAATAATCCGTTTTCCACTGCTGGTAAGCTGGCTTGGATAAATGCTGAAGCTGACAGCCGCCACAGCGGAAGGCAATATCACATTTGGGAGTGGCACGATCAGGTGATGCGGTAACAAGCTCAATCAGCTCTGCTCTGATGCCTTGTGACGTTTTAGTAAGCGGCTGAGCTGTAACGGTTTCACCCGCAAGTGTATTTGGCACATAGATACGGCGCTTTTCAGTGCGGTAATTAAGGGTTATGTCTGCCTCGCCAATCCCGTCACCGCCGCTACCAATCCTATCAATCTGTACCGTAATAGGCGGGCTATTGCGCGGCAATTTTTGGTCAGCATGGCGCGATTTTCCCTTAGGGTTTCGGCGATATGAAGGGCGAGCCATTATAGGGCTGACGCTAGCCAAGAGGGGTGGCATAATGCAGAGGCAACAGGTATCATCATTATCTTCTTTTTTATATTATGTCCTAAAGGAGCGCTAATTAAAGCAGATGTTTCAGGCCAGAACAGGCCAGTCTGTCATAGCCGTTTGCTACCTGCACGAACTAGCCTTCTGCTGAACCATATCACACGTCCCACGATACGAATATCGAGAAGTGAGCGTTGAAAGGCAGAATAATGCGGGTTGGCAGGTGCAATTCTGATATGTCCTGCTGAAGAATGGGGAATAAGCTCAACAGATTTGGTGATCAGCCCAACACCATCAAACAGCACAAAAATACCTGGTGGGCTGGGCTGGGTATCATTCAAATCAACCAAAATCATATCACCATCTTCCAGCACAGGTGACATAGAATCCCCCTTTACAGATAACATCCGCAAGGCAGAAATATCAGCATGACAGATTTGTTGCAGAAATTGCCTGTCAAACACCCAGCTACCGCCAGACTCGGCTAGATCATCAGAAATGCTGCCATGACCAGCGCTGATATCAATATCAAGCCATGGCAGAAATACCGCATCAGGAATCGCAATATCATGTGTTGTCTCGCGCAATTCTGATTCATGAATATCCAGCAAGGTTGCCAGCTTGTAACGCACATTTTCTGGTAGTGATTTTGGCGTGCCTCGATAAATATATTGATGCAGATAGGCGTCGTTTTTTTTGATTTGACGAGACAGGGTGCGCAGATTGATACCCTTTCGGGTTTCAATAAGGGTTTTGAGATAGGCTCTTGCAGTGTCCATAACTAGATATCAGCTAGCTGTCCCCCCAATAGTGAACGCGATCTGAATAGTGGCATCTAATAGCCCTACCACAGATATTCAGGCTTATATTCAAGCCTAGCATATCAACACAGCTATTTATGCTCTTAAAATAGATACTATCCTTAAGGATGGTTTTTTTAATAGGAAAAAACCTAATTATTGCATTGACTATTTGATATAGGAGGATATATGCGCACTATAATGATTAAGGACAGGCTAAAAATGGCAGTCAGAGTATTGGCGAGCCAACCCCTTGGTGTGAATGAGCGTCCGCAACGATACAGCTCAAGCTGGCCAACCTTTGCCAAGAGCGCCCATAATGAGGTAAAAATAGCAGATAGGCGCCATATAATATTCCAGCCAAGCCCTGCGGAAATTCAAGATATTTATGAGATTCTTGATATGTTGATGCTATTGCCTGCATTTGAGCGGAATCTGGTATGGGCGCGCGCCTCTGGTGTGCCATGGGCATTATTACAGGCCAGATATATGCTCAGCCGAACCCATCTTAACAGACGCTATAGGCTGGCAATTGAGAAATGTGAATTAGCCTTGATGGGTAGGCCGCAAAAATGTTCTTGACAAATGGCACAAAATAGGATAAAACCTAACTTAAGATGAGCCGTTCGTTAGTAGGAAGGGCTTTTTTCGTTTCAGCCCTATTATCAGCAATCATAAAGTAGCGATGCCTGTAACTGCATGACATCATCTCAAACAGCGTTTTTGCTTATGCTTACGCGTACCGGCAATATTTCGGTCTCTCTGCGTCTGGCAGGAAGCACCCAAGATGATCTAGCAGGCTGGCGGCCAATGGCTGGCTGGTCTTGTGCGGCAGGGGTATTCTGGATGTTTGTTGGCCAGCCTGTAATGAGCTCTATTCAATCTGCCTTTGGCATTGCCATTATCGTGCCTGAATGGCCTCGGGAGATATTGTTTGAATTATTACTTGCTTTGCTTGGAATGTCTGGCATCCGCAGCTTTGATAAGCTGAAACAGACAAGCCGCTAATAAAGCGCCCTAGCTGGGGCGGCGTGCGGAATATCGTGCCGCCTCACTCAGCGCAAGTTTGATTTCACAATCAGGCGCAACCGCTAGCGCGTCAATTGCCTGCATCACATAGCTATCTGCCATATCAAGCGCGCGTTCAATGCCGTTATGGCGGTCTATTATATGTTTGGCCTGTTCAAAATCACCGTCTGCAATATCGCTATCGCCCATAGTGCGGTCAAAAAAGCGCCGCTCTTGTTCGGTGCCATCGCGATAGGCAAAAATAACAGGCAGGGTGATTTTACCTTCATAAAAATCATCCCCTGCATTTTTCCCCATTTTCCCTGCCTCGCTGACATAATCTAGCGCATCATCACAAATCTGGAAGGCACAGCCTAGTGCCAGCCCATAGCGATGCAGGCCATCACATAAGGGCGTGCTTGCTGAGGCGGTTCGGGCGCCTGCATGTGCGGCGGCGGCAAATAATATGGCTGTCTTACCTGTAATCACAGACAGATAATCCTCTATTGAGCTTTCAGGCGCATGTTGCACTGTCATTTGCTTGACCTCGCCTTCGGTGATACGCGCTGACGCAGAGGCAAGCAAATCAAGCACACCAATATCGCCTGTTTCGACCATCAGCTCGAATGCGCGCGCAAATAAAAAATCCCCTACCAAAACAGAGGCTTCATTACCCCACAGCGCATTGGCTGTTTGTTGTCCGCGCCGCTGGTCAGATTTATCTATCACATCATCATGTAGCAAGGTGGCGTTATGGATAAATTCTACCGCTGCCGCCAAATAGCGTGCCGCCTCTGGCATCTCATCTACTGCATTCTCTGCCATTCCCAGCCTTGCCCCTGCAAGGGTCAGAAGCGGGCGAAGCCGCTTACCACCTGCGGCAATAAGATGCCCTGCAAGCTGCGGGATAAGCGGAACATCAGAGTCCATTCGCGCCAGAATAATCTGGTTCACCTCTGGCATCTCGCTAGCAAGTGCGGCTGTCAGCCTGTCAAGGCTGGCAATCTGGGTGTTGGCCATATCTCTACCCTGAGATTATATTCATTAGAAATGCTGTCTTTGACTTAAGCTGATTGGGCCTGCTTATCAAGTTAAAAATGCCTATCTAGCTGTCTGTTTAGGGCGGGCGGCTAAGGGGCAATTTTATGATTTCATCACTTCACGCTTTGCGGCATAATGACAGTCATCATGCAATGTATTATCAAGACAACAAATCCTGTGCGGCTGACCTATCTGCAATCACTTTTGGCCGCATCAGACATTCCCTTTACGGTGTTCGATGCGCATATTTCAGCGCTAGAGGCAGGCATAGGCGCATTCCCACGCAGGCTTATGGTGCCAGATGGCTATTGCATGGCAGCGATTAACCTGCTTAAAGACAGTCAGGAATATTATGATGACTGAGCCTATCCGCCCCCAAATGGCAGTAACAGATGACAGCTTTCTAGGTGGGCAGATTTCTATTCGCCAGCCTGAAGATGGCTACAGAGTTGGCACAGATGCGGTTATGCTTGGTGCGGCGATAACAGCAGGCGCCTCAGCTGGCAGAATGCTGGATATGGGGGCAGGGGTCGGGGCGGTCAGCCTGTCTGTTCTGCATCGCTATCCAGCAAGCCAGATTACCCTTATCGAAAAAGACAGCCTATGTGCTGAATTAGCAGCATTTAACCTTGCCACGAATGGCCATGCAGATACATCACGGGTAATAACAGGTGATGTACATTCCATGCCAGTGATGCTGAAAGCCAGCTTTGATCAGATATTCTCAAACCCGCCTTTCCATCATGCCCATGACAAGCCTGCTAGCTCTCGCCGCCGCCATTTAGCCCATACTGGAGATGGCTCATCGCTTGATGACTGGGTCAAATCAGGGTTATGGGCATTAAAACCAAAAGGGCGTATCAGCTTTATCATCAGGGCAGATAGAACAGATGAAATGCTGGCCAGCTTGCGTAATAATGGCGCAGGTGAAGCTGTATTATTCCCGTTATTCTCATCGCATGGCAGCCCCGCAAGCCGTGTTATCATCACTGCCCGAAAACAGGTAAAAGGCGCAATGGCGCTTTTATCAGGGCTGGTGCTGCATCATATGGGTGGCGGGCAAACAGCAGAAGCGCTTCAGATTATGCGCGGGGGCGAGCTTATTCTTACCCACCCTGCAACCCGTCATTTGCGTTCCTGAATCTGGATTCTGGCACGCTCATCACTTGATAAAAATGGTTTTATCTGGCAGTGATGAGAGGTGAGATGAACCAAGCATAAAGAGATGATGATGCGCAGGCTATTGTCAAAACTATTTTTCTGGCGAAAGCCGCGCCCCATGGTCAGCGTGATCAGACTATCTGGCATTATTGCGGCCTCTACCAGTCCAGCGCGTGGGCGGCTTAATTTGCAGTCGCTTGAAGATAGTTTGAAGAAAGCCTTTGGGCTGTCTGGCATCAAGGCTGTGGTGCTGGTGATTAACTCGCCTGGCGGATCGCCTGTTCAGTCTGAGCTTATTGGAAGCTATATTCGCCAACTTGCCTCAAAACATGATGTGCCTGTGCTTGCGTTTTGTGAAGATGTTGCAGCGTCTGGCGGATATTGGATAGCCGCTGCCGCAGACGAGATTTATGCCTCTTCTGTGTCTGTTGTTGGCTCAATTGGGGTGATTTCAGCTGGGTTCGGATTCCCTGAATTGCTTGATAAAATCGGCATTGAACGCAGGGTCTATACCTCTGGCAAGTCAAAATCTATGCTAGACCCATTCAAAACAGAAAATCCAGATGATATTGCCTATCTAAAACAGCTTCAGAACCAGATTCATCAGCGCTTTATCGACCATGTGAAAACCAGACGTGGAAGCAGGCTTGCTGACACAGAAGACGAAATTTTTAGCGGCAAATTCTGGACTGGCGAGACAGCCCTTGAGCTTGGGCTGATTGACGGGGTTGGGGTGATGCGTGATGTGCTTGAAAGGCGGTTTGGCGACACGCTTCAGCTAGTGACGATAACGCCGAAAAAAGGCTTTATGCCCTTTAGCCTGTCTACACGCCTGACCCAGATAGGGGTAGATGATATGGCAGCAAAAGCAATAGAGCTATCTTTGTGGCAAAGATATGGGCTGTAGAAAATGATTTCGATTCCAAAATTATTGCTGATTGGCAGTATTATTTTTGTGGTGTGGAGCCTGTTCAAACTTATTGACCGCAGACGGCTTAATACCAGAAATACAGAACATTCAGAAGATTTAGGGCGGCCAGTAGATACAGTTGAATGTCCAAAATGTAATGCATTTGTGTCTGATGCGGGCTGTGCCGCAACAGACTGTCCAGTGCGTCAACCATAAACAGATAGTTACGCACAGCACGTTAACGAAAATAAATTGATCAGCAGGTGATGTTTTTGCTAGACTGCCGGCAAGTTCATACCCACGATACTATGCGCATAAATGGATGCATCTATATTTCATCAGGACGGGGCTAGATATGCTCTGCCCGCAATCTGGTTAGCCCTTCATGAAAACAGATTTCCAGTCAATTATTCTTAACCTGCAACGCTATTGGGCCGAACAGGGATGTGTTATCCTTCAGCCATATGACATGGAAGTGGGCGCAGGCACGTTCCACCCTGCTACGACTTTGCGTGCATTAGGGCCAGACAGAATATGGAATGCTGCTTATGTGCAGCCCTCACGCCGCCCAACAGATGGGCGCTATGGTGAAAATCCAAACAGGCTTCAGCATTACTATCAGTTCCAGACCATTATGAAGCCATCACCTGCCAATAGCCAAGAGCTGTATCTTGGCTCGTTAGAGGCGATTGGGCTTGATGTCTATGCGCATGATATCCGCTTTGTTGAAGATGATTGGGAATCACCTACGCTCGGCGCATGGGGGCTTGGCTGGGAGGTTTGGTGCGATGGTATGGAAGTATCTCAATTCACCTATTTTCAACAGGTAGGCGGGATTGAATGTAGTCCAGTGCCGCTTGAGCTAACCTATGGGCTAGAGCGTCTGGCAATGTTTATTCAAGGCATTGATGATGTCTATCAGCTTGACTGGAATGGTGTGCCGAAAGATAAAGGCGGCAAACGCTATGGCGATATTTTCCATCGTGCCGAAGTTGAATTTTCAGGCTGGAATTTTGAGATTGCGTCTACACAAATGCTATTGCGCCATTTTGAAGATGCTGAAACAGAATGCCAGCGTTTGCTTGAGGCGGATAAATCTTTACCAGCCTATGACCAATGTATGAAAGCCAGCCATCTATTTAACCTGCTTGATGCAAGAGGGGTGATATCTGTCACAGAACGTCAGAGTTTTATCGGGCGTGTGCGCACATTGGCAAAAGGATGTTGTGAGGCATGGATTGCCGCACCCGCCTCATCAGAAGGGCAGGCAGGATAATGGCCTCATTATTTGTTGAATTATCATCTGAAGAAATTCCAGCACGGATGCAAAAAGCAGCTATCCTAGCGCTTGAAACAGGGCTGGTATCTGCCTTGAAGGATAGAGGCTTCACCCCAAATGACACCAAAACAGCGATTAGCCCACGCCATATGGCAGTTGAAATTGATGGGCTTGCAGACAGGCTTGCAGATAGGCTTGAGGAAAAAAGAGGGCCACGTACATCTGCGCCTCAACAGGCGATAGAGGGGTTTTGCCAGTCCGCAGGCATTACCCAAGAGGCGCTTGAAGTGCGCAATACCGATAAAGGTGAATTTTATTTTGCTGTTAGCTCAATTACTGGCGCTGTGCTGTCTGAGTGTATTGGCGATATGCTTCAGACAATTATTGAAAAATTCCCATGGCCAAAAAGCCAGCGTTGGGCAGAAACAAGCCTAAGCTGGGTGCGGCCTTTGCGCAGTATATCTGTTGCGATTGACGGGGTGCCACTCACAGGCGCATTACAGCTTTCTGAGCGCCATATATTGGCCTATCAAGCTGAGGTGACAGGCCATCCATTCTATTCAAAACAGCCTGTAACAATATCAGATTTCGCATCCTATCTAGCAGATATGAGAACAGCATCTGTGATTGTCTGTCATACAGAACGGCGAACAGAAATCATCCGCCAGCTTGAACAATGCGCAAATGAGAAGGGACTGGTGCTGGTATCTGATGATGGATTGCTAGATGAGATTTGTGGTCTGGTTGAATGGCCTCAGGCGATTTGCGGGCAGATTGATGACAGCTTTATGTCGCTTCCTTCTGAAGTGTTGATTACCTCAATGCGGGTGCATCAGAAATTCTTTGCGCTAAAGGCAAAAGAGTCTAACACCGCAGCACCGTTTTTTATCACGGTGGCGAATCGCAGAGCAGATGATAACACAACCGATTTGATCAAAACAGGGAATGAGCGGGTACTACGCGCACGCCTCTCAGATGCAGCCTTTTTCTGGGATCAGGATAAGGCAAAACCGCTTGATGCATATTTACCACTTCTGGCCAATGTCACTTTTTATGAAGGGCTTGGCAGTGTAAGAGATAAGGCTGACAGGCTATCTGCATTGGCCACAATCATCGCGCCCGCATGTGGGGCAGAACCCGCAATTGCAGGCCGCGCGGCGTTGCTGGCAAAGGCTGATCTGGTTACAGATATGGTTGGGGAATTTCCCGAACTACAAGGCATTATGGGGGGATATTATGCGCGTCAGCATGATGAAGATAGTGCCATTTCTGATGCCATAACCCAGCATTATCGCCCGCAAGGACCAAATGATGATATCCCGAAAAGCCCAGCAGGCCTAGCCGTTGCGCTGGCAGATAAAATAGATACGCTGGTCGGGTTTTTTGGCGTTGGGGCAAAGCCCACAGGCTCGCGTGATCCCTATGCGCTCAGACGTGCGGCTCTTGGTATTTTGCGGATGATTGATGAGGCTGATCTAGATATTGATCTTGCCGCTATCTTCGCGGAAGCTGCGGTGCGTTATGGCTTTGACAGGGTTGATGATGAGCTGGCTGGATTTATGCAGGACAGGCTGAAAGTCAGCTTACGAGATAGCGGCATTTCATATGATATTGCAGAATCTGTAATGTCGGATGTTGACGACAGCACTGCCAATTTACGCTGGCAGATACGGCTAGCAGGCCATCTACAACAATATCTTCATACAGAGGCTGGCAACAAGCTTTTAGCTGGCTATCGCAGGATTAGCTCAATTCTGGCCTCTGAGACAAAGAAGCAAGATATATCCAAAATACCTTTAGATATAAATGCTGATTATTTTGAAGCTGAGGCAGAAACAGGCCTATATCAGGCAATTCAGACCTTGCCGGCCTATCAGCGCGGAGATCAAGGCATGTTGGCGCAACAGCTAGATGCGCTAGCAGCATTGCAGATACAGATAGATAGGTTTTTTGATGATGTGATTGTAAATCATGAAACCGCAGAGATACGTGAAAATCGTCTGGCATTACTTATGTTGGCAGAATCTCACTTTAAGCAAATTGCAGCGTTCGACCAGATAGAATCAATCCGGTAACAGGCGTGTAAGGTATAAAATCAGACACAGAATATCTAGTGAAGAAAAGGCAGTGTGGTATGACAAAATGGGTCTATTGTTTCGGTGCAACACAATCTGACGGAGATGCCAGCCAGCGTAATTTGCTTGGTGGCAAGGGTGCCAATCTGGCTGAAATGTCGTCTATTGGCCTGCCTGTACCGCCCGGCTTTACTATTACCACCGAATTATGCACCTATTATTATGATCATGACCATAGCTATCCAGATATATTAGATGCACAAATCCAGCAGGCATTAGCGGGGATAGAACAGGAAACAGGCCGCCAATTTGGCTCATCAGATAATCCGCTCTTGTTATCAGTGCGCTCAGGTGCGCGCGCCTCTATGCCTGGTATGATGGATACGGTGCTTAATCTAGGGCTGACAGATGAAAGCTGTGCTGGCCTTGCCGCTCAGACAGGGGATGCCCGGTTTGCCTATGATAGCTATCGCCGCTTTATCCAGATGTATGGCGATGTGGTGCTTGAGGTAGATCATGGGCTGTTTGAAGATATGCTTGATGATATGAAGCTTGATAAAGGGGTCACGAGTGATACTGAATTATCCGCAGATGATCTGAAATCGCTTGTCGCTGGTTTTAAGCAAATTGTGCTGGATGAAACAGGCGAGCCGTTCCCGCAAGACCCGAAATCTCAGCTTTGGGGCGCTATTAGCGCTGTATTTGCAAGTTGGATGAACCAGCGTGCCATTACCTATCGCAGACTAAATGATATTCCAGCGTCATGGGGTACGGCTGTGAATGTACAGGCAATGGTGTTTGGGAATATGGGTGATGATTGCGCAACAGGTGTCGCATTTACCAGAAACCCGTCTACTGGCGAGAACCAGTTTTATGGTGAATATCTGATCAATGCTCAGGGCGAAGATGTGGTAGCAGGTATCAGAACACCCTTGCCGCTTACGATTGAGGCTAAAATACAAGGCGGTAGCGATGCGATGTCACTAGAAGAAGCTATGCCAGATGTATTTGCCCAGCTTGATGAAGTACGCCATATCCTTGAGCGTCATTATGGCGATATGCAGGATTTGGAATTTACCGTTCAGCAGAACACATTATATATGCTTCAAACCAGAAGCGGCAAACGTACCGCAGAAGCTGCCTTAAATATTGCTGTGCAGATGGCACAAGAAGGGCTGATTAGTGAGGATGAAGCACTTATGCGTATCGCCCCTGAAAGTCTAGATCAGCTATTGCACCCCACCCTTGATCCTGATGCATCAAGAGAGTTAATAGCGCGCGGATTGCCCGCCTCACCCGGAGCGGCTAGCGGGATTATTGTGCTGACAGCAGATGAAGCCGAGAAAAAAGCAAATCAAGGAGAGCGTGTAATTCTAGTGCGGATTGAGACCAGCCCTGAAGATATTCACGGCATGCATGCCGCCGCAGGTATTTTGACTGCACGTGGCGGAATGACAAGCCATGCAGCTGTGGTCGCGCGTGGTATGGGTCGGCCTTGTGTGTCAGGCGCCTCTGATGTGCGCATCGATTTTGACAGCCAGACGGTATATCTTGGTGAGACAGAGCTTAAAGCAGGCGAGATTATCACCATTGATGGCGGCGCTGGCGAGGTCTATCTTGGTCAGGTTGACATGGTGCAGCCAAATCTGTCAGGCGCGTTTGAAACAGTTATGGGATGGGCAGATAGCTATCGCAGAATGGCAGTGCGCGCCAATGCAGAAACACCAAATGATGCACGCGTTGCGCGTGATTTCGGGGCGATGGGTATCGGGCTTTGCCGCACTGAACATATGTTCTTTGATCAAGATAGAATTGTGGCAATGCGCCAGATGATTATGGCTCAGGATGAGACAGGCCGCCGTGCCGCGCTTGAATTATTATTGCCAATGCAACGTCAGGATTTTGCTGAGCTATTTTCTATCATGTCAGGGCTTCCTGTTACCATCAGATTGCTTGACCCCCCATTACATGAATTTCTGCCTCATACAGATGCTGAGCTAGAAGAGGTAGCAGAGGCTATTGGCGTGCCTGTTGCCATAGCCCGCCAGCGAAAATTAAAGCTAGAAGAATCAAACCCGATGCTTGGTCATAGAGGGTGCAGGCTGGCAATTTCATATCCTGAGATTTGCGAGATGCAGGCACGTGCCATTTTTGAAGCAGCCGCGCAGATTGCCAAACAAGATAATGCGCCTATTCCTGAAATTATGATCCCACTTGCCGCGACCTCGCGTGAGCTTGAAATATGCAAGGCGATTATTGACAGGGTAGCATCAGAAGTTGCTGAAAAAACCTCAGTTACGCTGGACTATATGGTTGGCACAATGGTTGAATTGCCGCGCGCTGCATTATGTGCAGATGCGCTAGCCCAGCAGGCAGAATTTTTCTCGTTTGGCACCAATGACCTTACCCAGACAACTTTGGGAATCAGCCGTGATGATGCTGGCGGGTTCATGCATGAGTATCAGGCTCAGGAAATCTATCCGATTGACCCGTTTGTCTCTATTGATGAGGAGGGGGTTGGCTGTTTGATGAAAATAGGGGCTGAAAAGGGCAGACAGTCTCGTCCAGATATTAAATTAGGGATTTGTGGTGAGCATGGCGGCGATCCAAAATCTGTGAATTTCTGCGAATCTTTGGGACTTGATTATGTGAGCTGCTCGCCATTTCGTGTGCCAGTAGCTCGGCTTGCCGCCGCTCAAGCAAGCATAAAGGCGCAAAGAACAGATAGCTAATCACACGCTATTATTTGGGCTTAACTATGATCAGGATAGGTTATTTCAGTAAGATATAGCCCATGCGGCGGGGCGGTTTGCCCTGCTGCAGACCTGTCACAGGCCGCTAGCGCCTGTTGCAAATCCTCTGCTGTCCATTTACCGCGACCAACCAGACTAAGTGAGCCTGCAAAATTACGGATTTGATGATGCAGAAATGATCTGGCGCTGGCGATGATATGCACCTCGTCCCCAATGCGGCGAACCGTCAGCGCATCAACCGTACGAACAGGGCTTTTTGCCTGACATTGTGTTGCCCGAAAGCTGGTAAAATCATGCTTGCCCACAAGAATTTGCGCTGCCTCATGCATTGCCGCCTCGTCAAGCGCAGTCTTATGGTGCCATAGCCTGTGCCTGTCAAGCGCACTTGGTATAGGCTTATCTAAAATTCGATATAGATAATGGCGCTGAATAGCATCAAAGCGGGCATGAAAGCTATCAGATACATGGATTGCAGATAACACTGCAATCTGATCAGATTTCAGCCACGCATTCAGCCCGCGCACAACGGCACGCTCATCAAGCGTATCAGGCACATCAAGATGAGCCGCCTGAGCGAGTGCATGCACCCCTGAATCTGTTCTGCCAGAGCCTTGAATCAGAGTTGGCTGGTTACATAATTTTTCTGCCGCCTCCTCAAGATATTGCTGGACAGACGGTCCATTATCTTGGCGTTGCCAGCCTACTAGCCCCGTGCCATCATATTCAATTCTGATCAGGTAACGTGCCATATGTTAGGGTCTGTCTTGGATATGTTCAGAAGTGGGATTATGGGCTGGCGGAAGCGTAATATGCTGACCAATCTGCCAGTTTTGGCCATTCAGAAACTCTGTTGCCCGCATCTGTTTTTTCCCCGAAAGCTGGACATGGCTAATGGCAAGCACGCCATCACCGCACCCCAGCAGCATCCGCCCCGCATCATCACATCCTAAAAACTGACCTTCTGAGGCTTTGGCAGAGGTCTCACTAATACTGGCATGAAGCAGTTTCAGGCGGCCTGAAATGGTGTTTATAAAGCCGCCCGGAAACGGGCTAAAGGCTCTGATATGACAGCTTAGCTCAGCCGCGCTTTTTGCAAGTGATAGCGCGGCTTCTTCTTTTGAAATTTTGGCTGCATAGCTGGCATATTTATCATCCTGATTAACGGCAGAGGCAGTGCCTGAGACAAGCGCATCCACCGCCTCAATAAGCGATTTCGCCGCAAGTTCAGATAGGCTGTCATGTAGATCAGAGGCTGTCATTTGGGGGTCAATGTTAATCTGCTGTTTATTCAGCATTGGCCCTGTATCAAGCCCAGCTTCCATCATCATCGCAGTAATGCCAGTAACGCTATCACCAGCCTGAATGGCACGTTGGATGGGGGCCGCACCGCGCCATCTTGGCAGTAACGAGGCATGGGCATTCACACAGCCTAGTTTTGGGATAGCCAATATCTCTGTTGATAAAATCTGCCCATAGGCAACCACGATAAATAAATCTGCCTGATAATGTTTAAGCTGGTCTGCATGAATATCATATGACAGCTTTTCAGGGCTATGACACTCAATATTAAGCTGTTCTGCATAGGCGCCTATGGGGGTAGGCTCATGCCTCATGCCGCGTCCTTTTCTGCGAGGCGGTTGTGTGAAGACAGCGCACACATCATAATGGCGTACCATTGCCTTCAGACTAGGCAGGGCGAATTCGGGGCTTCCCATAAACACAAGTCTGGCATTGCTACCCATCATCATTCCTGTCTATATCTATTAGGCCTGTTTATATACAGGGTCTTTTGCCACTTTGCGCAGTATCATATCCCGTTTTAGACGCGAGAGATGATCAATAAATAACACCCCGTCAAGATGATCAATTTCATGTTGGACACAAGCAGCCAGCAGACCAGAGGCTGTCATCTGCTGGACATTGCCCTCAATATCGATATAGCGCACCTCTACTTCGGCTGGGCGGATAACATCGCCATTATATCCTGGAATTGACAAACATCCTTCTTCCATTTTGGCAGTATCTTCAGAACGGTTAATTATCTCAGGATTGATCATTTTCCAGATTTCTGGCGGGCTATCATCTTTGGCGCAATCCATCACAATCAGCCGCTTTGAGATGCCGATTTGTGGGGCGGCAAGCCCGATGCCAACTGCATCATACATGGTTTCAACCATATCATCTAGAAGCTGGCGAATATCCTCATCAATATCTGTGACTGGTTCTGCCTTCTGCCTTAATACAGGGTCGGCAAGAAGAACAATCTTATGAGATGCCATACACATACTCCTGGCGTTATTATGGATGCTGGCCTATTTTTTTGATGCTATGACAGCCCTGTCATAGCGATATATGTCTTCGGCCTTACATTTTTTTTCTGTCATGTTAGACTATGCAGTCACTATGACTATATTGACTTTGATCTTCAAGCCCTCAGGCGCATGAATCATCAGACTATCTGGGGTTTTTCAAGGTGAAAATCGTCTGCTGGCCAGAATGCAGGAAAGGAATTAAACATGCAAATGGCAATTTTGGGCGTTGGCATCGCCGCTATAGTGGTTGCGATTATCGTGCTGATAGTGCTTGTGCTGAAAATGCGTTCTGCGACACCTGATACTGCTCCTGCACATGAGATGCTGTCATTAAAAGGACAGCTTGAACAGATGACATTACAGGCTGGCACACAAGCATCAGCCCATGCAGATCAGATGGCTAGCCTGTCAAAGCGGCTAGAAGAATCGCTTGCAACCATGAATGAGCGAATGGGCAGACAGCTTAATCTTCATTCAGAAAAAACACATGAAAATCTGAATAAACTGTCTGAAAGGTTGGCTGTGATTGATGCTGCAAATACTCAGATTGAACAGCTTACAGGTCAGGTCGTCCAGCTTCATAATATTCTAGCAAATAAAACAGATAGAGGCGCATTTGGCGAGGTTCAGCTTGAAAATCTGGTACGAAATGTCTTGCCGCCAGATGCGTATGAATTTCAGGTTCAGCTCAGCAATGGTCGGCGCGCGGACTGTGTATTGAAATTGCCAAATCCGCCAGGAGATATTGTTATTGATGCAAAATTTCCGCTTGAAGCATGGCACAGAATGCAACAAGCATCTTCAGATAAAGACAGGTTGGCAGAACGAAAACAGCTAGGGGCAGATATTCTGAAACATGTGAAAGATATTCACGAAAAATATATCATTGCTGGCGAGACATCTGATTCAGCCTGTCTGTTTCTGCCTTCTGAAGCGATTTATGCAGAATTGCATGCCCATATGCGCGAAATAGTCGATAAATCCTATACAGCGCGGGTTTGGATTGTCTCGCCAACTACCATGATGGCTACTCTTAATACAGTGCGTGCTGTGTTAAGAGATGCGCGGATGCGTGAACAGACAGCCCTTATTCAAAAGGAAATTGGGTTGCTGTCAGATGATGTGATGCGGCTAGGTAAGCGAGTTGAAAATTTGGATAGACATTTCGGACTGGCTGTCAAAGATATTGATGATATTAAAATTTCAACGTCCAAAATCAATTCTCGGGGCAAGCGAATTCGCAATTTTGATGTAGATGATAAGCAGGCTGAATTGGCAGATGATTCTGATATGATTATGCCGCCTCAGCTTTCAGATGAATAATTAAGCGTTTGGTAGACACAAATGCGCTGGGGAACGCTATAGCGGTTGTCGCGCCCGCATGGCTTGGGCTAGCGTGCCATCATCTAGATAATTTAACTCGCCACCAACAGGCACACCATGCGCTAATCTGGTGAGGGTAAGCGGAATATCATGAAGCCGTTCGGCAATATAATGGGCTGTGGTCTGGCCGTCAACTGTGGCTGAGGTCGCGAGAATAACCTCGCCAGATGTGCTGTCCTGTACCATAGCAGCAGCACGTCTTACCAGCCTGTCGATACCCAACTCTTCAGGGCCTCTGCCATCTATTGCGCTTAAGGTGCCGCCCAGAATATGATATTTGCCCGAAAATATGCCTGCACGTTCGATTGCCCATAAATCTGAGACATCTTCTATCACGCATAATCTGCCAGCATCACGGCGATGGTCTGAGCAGATATGACATATTTCTGTGCTATCTAAATTGCCACATTCAGCACAGCTTCGCATGTTCCGTGCCGCATGCTCAAGCGACTGGGCAAGCGGTATCATCAATTGTTCTTTATGTTTAATCAAATATAATGCCGCGCGGCTAGCTGAACGTGGCCCTAATCCGGGCAGTCGAGCCAATCGTCTAATCAATGAATCTAGCGGTGTTTCTGTCATTATGTGTTTGGCAGTTTCTGTCTAGGACGGTCTGTAAGGCTAGCAATAATATATTAGAAGGGCAGGGACATACCGGGCGGAAGCGGCATGCCCCCTGTGATGTCTTCTAGCGCCTGTTTATGGGCAATTTCAGCTTCTGATTTCGCTGTATTTACAGCTAATGCTACCAGCTCTTCTAGCGTGTCAACCTCATCTTGCGAGCATAGTTCTGGGGCTATCTTCAAGCTGTCAATTCGTCCCTTGCCTGTAATGCTCACGCTCACGGCGCCGCCTCCGACTGAAGCAGAAAATAGCCGTGTTTCCATCTCGTTATTCAACGCTTCTAGACGCGCTTGCACCTCTTGCATTTTTTTCATCATGCCGCCAAGATTCTTCATCATGCTTACTTATCCTTTATGTGTCTGATCAGCGCTGTCATCAGCATTCGCATTTTCATTTACGGCCGTGATCTGGGCAGATGGGAATGTCTCTAATACTGCCCCTACCAACGGGTCTGTTGCCGCTTTGTCAAATAATGCCTGCTCAGCCTGCGCCTGTCCTTCTTCGATGGTAGGCGCACCACCTGCCTGTTTCACAGATACCAACCATTGCTGGCCTGTCCAGCTTCCAAGCAATTTTGCCAGATTAGCAAGCATCCTGTCATCAGCTTCACCTGTAAGCTGCGCATCAATTTTGCCCTGCTCAACAACTACAGGGCGCATATGACGTCTGATAAATGAGGCAAGGATATATTCCCCTTTTTCCTCACATAAAGCTGTTATGGCCTCTAGCGTATCAAGCTGAGGCGTAGCTAAAGCGGGCTGGCTATCAGCGTTAATGGGCGCTATTGGCTCAGATGGCATAGCCTCAGCGATGGCAGGCACATTGCCGTGTTGCGCAATAGTATTTGGGGTTGGCATAGATATAGCTGTAGCAGGGCGCCCAGAATCATCAGCAGGCGCATTTCCAGAGGGGGCGGGGGGTCTGGTGCCACTCGCCTCATCTGGTGCGTCTGGCAATTTGCGGATAATTTCAGCAGGGGTTGGCAATGGCGCAATATGGGCAAGTCTAATCAGTACCATCTGGGCGGCTGAACGAGCTTGAGGTGCATTACGTAATTCTGAATGGCCAGCCAGAACTAACTGCCAAGCGCGCCCAAGCCGTGCTATGCCCTGTTCTGCAAGCTTGCCAATCGCGTCACGCACAGAATCTGACACATCTTCTATCTTTGCCCCTGAGGCATGAAGACTTGCCTGATGTATCATCTCAAGCATGTCAGCCAGAATAATGTCAGGCTCAGCGCCCTGATTATCTGCCTTGTCAAACTGGCGCAAGGCTTCATCTGCATGACCTTCAAGACAGGCGGTTAACATATTGATTATCTGTTCCGCGCCTGCCTGTCCCAGCATTTCAATTACAGCTGATTCTAAGATAGTATCAGCGCCCATAGCTGCTGCTTGATCAAGCATGGATAACGCATCTCTGACAGACCCCTCTGCCGCCCGTGATATGGCCAGCAAAGCAGCAGGCTCGGCAGAAATTTGCTCTGCCTCAGCGATAGATTGCAGATGCGCCGCTAGCTCATCACTCCTCACCCGTCTTAAATCAAAGCGCTGGCATCGTGACAGAATCGTAGCAGGCACTTTGCGAATTTCGGTGGTTGCAAGGATAAACTTTACATTTTCTGGCGGTTCTTCCAGCGTTTTTAACAAGGCGTTAAAGGCGCTGTCAGACAGCATATGTACTTCGTCAATAATATAGATTTTATAGCGCGCAGATACAGCCCGATAGGCAGCGCCTTCAATGATGTCACGTACATCATTTACCCCTGTTCTGCTTGCTGCATCCATTTCCATCACATCGATGTGACGGCCTTGTGTAATGTCAATACAGGTCTCGCATTTATTGCAAGGCTCAACTGATTTGGTGCCGTCTGCATCAATATTTTCAGTGCAATTCAGCCCTTTTGCGATTAGTCGTGCGGTTGATGTTTTGCCGATACCTCGAACCCCTGTAAGCATAAAAGCATGGGCAACACGGCCAAGTGTAATGGCATTTGTTAATGTGGTGACAAGTGCTTGCTGGCCAATCAGGCGGGAAAAACTATCTGGCCGATATTTGCGGGCCAATACCCGATAAACGGTTTTATCAGAATTTGGCTGCATGTCAGGACTACCTTATCTTCAGATATACAACCGGCCCATTTGGCTGAATAATGAATGACCGTCTAAATTCAGCTGATCAGACAATCATATGAAAGGCTGGACGACCCGCGTGTCCATACTCTGGCTGCTTCCTTTCGGATCTGACCTGGGTAAGCAAGGGTCATCGTCCGCCCAACCTTCCGCCTTGCATTATAGGCGGTTTGCTAATCAGCAGACAAGCCTTTTTCGCCTCAGCTGGCGTTGTTTCTTGCTGGACTGGCAGGATAACAGCCCATAATCTGAATGCCATCTTTGACACAATAAAATTTCAGCTCTTCAAGCGCCATTTTCATTGGTTCAGAATCAATATGGCCTTCGCAGTCAATATAGAATTGCGCTGCCTCGAAATTACTGCCTATCATATAGGATTCAAGTTTGGTCAGGTTAATGCCATTCGTCGCAAACCCGCCTAGCGCCTTATACAGCACAGCAGGCACAGACCGCACTCTGAAAATCATTGTTGTCATGGCAGGCATATCTGAAAGCTGTGGTAGTTTTGGCTCTCTTGCCATCAATAAAAAGCGAGTTGTATTTGCCGCTTCATCATTGATATCTTGTTTGACCACATCCAGACCATAAATCTCGCCCGCTAGCGATGAGGCGATTGCGCCTACCGATTTATCCTGTCGTGCTGCCACATCTTTTGCTGCCCCTGCTGTATCTGGATGGATAACAGGTTTTATATCCAATGCAGCAAGTGTGTTACGGCATTGGGCTAGCCCCTGCTCATGGCTATGCACTTCGGTAATATCCGCAAGCTGCGCGCCTTTGATGCCTAATAATTTATGTTCAACAGGCTGGAAATGCTCACCAATAATATGAAGCCCTGATTCTGGCAGAATATGGTGGATATCGGATACTCGCCCCGCAGTGGAATTCTCCACAGGCACCATTGCCATATCAGCCTCATGATTCTGAACCGCAGAGATCATTCCTGAAAATCTGGATTTCGCCACAGGCTCAAAGCCTGGACAAGCTGTCATACACGCAATATGTGAATAGGCACCCAGAACACCTTGAAAGGCAATTTTTGGCGTTGAATTATCAGCTTTATCCATGTTTATTTTCACCAGTTAACATCATATTCACCATGCGGATTTGGCTATTCTCAGATAGCCAGACTCGCACCAGACTACCCTAAAGATGAGATGCATGCATCAACAGATTATCAAGACAGTGTTTGCGGCAATATTATCTCAGGCCAGACGGGCGCGCACCTCGTCCAAATCTTGCTGTGTATCAACACCGCCAGGCGCGCTATCAACATAGCCTACCCCAATTGACATATGATGCTCTAGTGCGCGCAACTGCTCAAGCTTCTCAGAAAGCTCAAGCGGCGATTCAGGCAATGAGACAAATCTGCTAAGTGCAGATCGCCGCCAGCCATATAGTCCGATATGATGGTAATAGGGCGCTTTGCCATCTGGTATCATGGCTCGGCTGAAATATAATGCGCGCCCTGCTAAGCTGGTATCACCCTCAGGCCATGCAATCGCAGCTTTTACAATTTGTGGTTTTTTTGCCTCTTCATCTGAAGCAGGCGCCACAAGCGTGGTAATATCCCAGCTATCATCTGTCAGCAATTCAGCCAGCTTATGCAGATAATGCGGGTCTAATTCAGGTAGATCGCCTTGCAGATTGATAATCCGGTCATGTTTATGGTCTGGATCGATGTGGCATAATGCCTCATATACCCTATCCGAACCAGAGGGCAGGTCAGCACGGGTCAATACAGCCTCACCCCCTACAGCCTGGATTGCTGAGATCACATCATCACTATCTGTGGCGACCAGCACATCGCCTAAATCTGCTTTCATCGCCTGTTCCCAGACCCTCACAATCATTGGTTTGCCAGCAATATCTGCCAATGGCTTGTTTGGTAGTCTGGTTGCTTTCATACGTGCAGGAATAATGGTCAGCATGATCTTTCTCTTTGCTTGCCTTGCTTTGTTTTTTCATAATTTGGTAGATGACGCAAAGGAAAAGCCACAGAATTGTAAGAAAGATAAATTTCTGATGGATTGGGGGCTTGAGAGGCATCTCTATTTGCGTTAAAAAGCTTCATCATAGGCGTTTGCTTGACAGAATACTTGGCTGAGCGTGGGCTGATCACAGTTGAAGCCTGTCACAGTTTGTGGCAGGTATGAGGGAGTAGCAAGCCGTTCAGGCAACTAAAAGCTTCGGGGGATAAAGGTATGGATGATCTCAAATTTAACAAAATCGCAGCAGGGTTTCTGCTAGCCGCTTTATTGGCGATGGGTGGATATAAGCTTTCTGAAGTGCTTGTGCCGCATTCTGAGCTTGCGCAAAATGCCTATCCTATTGAGGTGCCTGAAACTGGTGACATTGAAGTGGCAGATGCCGCGCCTGCGGGTCCTGAGCCTATTTTGGCATTGCTGGCAAGTGCAGATGTTGCGGCAGGAGAGAAGCTGTCGAAAAAATGCACAGCCTGCCATGTGTTTGAAAAAGGGGGCGCCAATAAAGTCGGCCCAGCCCTATGGAATATCGTAAATGCAGATAAGGGCGCGGTTGCTGATTTTGGATATTCAAACGCGCTTGCCAGTGCGGAGGGTGCATGGGATTATGTATCTCTTAACGCATTCCTTTATAAGCCAAAAGCCTATATTAGCGGCACTAAAATGAATTTCGCTGGCTTCAAAAAGCCAGAAGATAGAGCCAATATGATTGCCTATTTAAGAAGTAGCGCAGATAGCCAAGCAGCCTTACCTTCACAAGCAGATATTGATGCTGAAACCCAATAAGGGCACACATGTAAGGCGAGCAGATGGATGAGGCTGAGCAGGTAACCAGACAGGCAGAAGCGCTGATGATGCAGCTGCCTGCTATTACCCGCCCTGTCATCGACCGTTACTTCAGACAGCGTATCACCATTGATCTGAAATCAGATAATAGCCCTGTTACCATTGCAGATAAGCAGGTTGAAGCTGAGATACGCACGGCAATTGCCTCCAAATTTACGCCTGAAACACTATCATATGATATTATTGGCGAAGAGCAGGGCGGCACGTCTGATGGCCGATTTTGCTGGGTAATTGACCCTATTGACGGCACCAGAGCCTTTATTGTGGGCAAACCTATTTTTGGCACGCTGGTCGCGTTTTTAGATAATGGCAAGCCTGTTGCGGGCATGATAGATATGCCTGCTTTGGATGAGACTTATCTGAGCGATAGGGATGGGGCGATGCTGATAACGCAAAAAGGCCGCACCAAGATTAAAAGCTCTGGCGTGGCATCTATTGATATGGCGCAGATAGCCACTACCTCACCAGATGCGTTTTCTACGTCAGGTCTGGCAAAATTTGATAGGCTTTCTGGCAAGGCCGCAGGGCGTCATTTTGGCGGCGACTGCTATAATTATGCGCTATTATGTGCAGGGCATCTTGATATTGTGATGGAAGATCAGCTTGCCCCGCATGATATGATGGCGCTTGTGGCTGTGCTAACTGCTTCTGGGGCATGTGTTTCGGATTGGGCAGGCAAGCCGATAACATTAGATAATGATGGAAGTTTATTAGCCTCTGCCAGCCACCAGCTTCATCAACAGGCACTTGACATCATCAACGCCTAATTATAGCTGGGCTGAAGAGTAAGACCATATATGAAAGGAAAATGGGATGGCTCAAGAGCTAGTGATTGCCTATTATGACTCTAGCGATAATACCGCAAAGCAGGCGCAATGGCAGGCATTGCTAGCACCCCTATTAGGGCCGTTCAAGATGGTCGGGCTAGGTGATGCGGCGGCAGAAACAGCGCAGATCGCGCTTGTCTGGTCACCGCCACAAGAACGCCTTGCTCAGCTCTCGCAACTCCAGCTAATCATCTCACTAGGGCAGGGGGTTGATCATTTGCTATCACGCACGAGCCAGCACAAATCAGCTCTGCCAGAATCAGCGCATATTGTCAGGCTGGTTGATCCCAATATGTCTCATGCGCTTAGCCAGTGGGTTATTCTTAATATTTTAGATCATTATCGCGAAGGCCGCCATTATCGGGCATATCGCGCCGAAAAATCGTTTATCCAGCGCCCTCAACTCGAAACTGCGGGGCTACCAGTCGCTGTTTATGGCATGGGGGCGATTGGCCAGTTCATTGCCTCTCAGCTTGCGATGCTTGGCTTTGATGTGCATGGCTGGTCTCGCACAAAACGGGATTTTGGCGCTCAGATTACGGCCTATCACGGTAGGGACGGGTTTCATCAGATGCTATCATGCTGTCACTGCCATGTCTGTATTTTGCCGCTAACCGCTGAGACAGAAGCCTTGTTTTCAGCCGAGATATTTGAGGCCATGCCAGCAGGGTCTTTGTTTATCAATGGTGGGCGCGGAAAGCAGGTTGTTGAGGCAGATTTACTGGCGGCTATTCAGTCTGGTCATCTTGGCGGAGCGGCATTAGATGTGTTTGCTGTTGAACCATTGCCGTCATCTCATCCATTCTGGGACGAGCCAAAAATCACACTCTGGCCGCATGTGGCCGCACAGACTAACCCTAAGACCGCCGCAAAACAGGTTGCGGCTGCTATCACCGCTGTATTAGCAGGCAAGGTGCCAGATAACAGGGTTGATCCTGAACGTGGATATTAGCCATATCAGAGGGTATAGCCGCCTGTTGTAATCAGCTGATAGGCAGCCCTTAGCCCCATGGCTTCACCACCTTTAGGGCGACCAGGTTTTGATGACAGATTCCACGCCATCACATCAATATGTCCCCAATTCACGGTTTTGCCTGTAAAGCGCCGCAGGAATAATGCGGCTGTAATTGCGCCGCCATAACCAGAAGGCCCTGTGCTTGACAGCCCTGCTTGGCCAGTATCAAGCTGGCGATTATAAGGCTCGAATAGCGGCATCTGCCATACAGGATCGTCAGTTGCAAAGCCTAGCGTAACGAATTGCTGCGCCATTTTATCATGGTTGGCAAATAATGCTGGACAATCAGTGCCAAGTGCTATGCGCGCTGCCCCTGTTAGGGTTGCAAAATCAAGCAGGAAGTCAGGCATGTCATTATCATGGATAGCATGATGCAATAGGTCTGCTAATATCAACCTGCCTTCTGCATCTGTATTGCCCACCTCAACATCAATGCCTGCGGCTGTTTTGATAACATCAAGCGGGCGCATAGCTTTCTCAGAAATTGCATTTTCGGCCGCACCTATGAGCACCCTTAGCCGTATCTTTTGGCGCGAGGCCATCAACGCAACACCAAGCCCTAATGCATGCGCTGCGCCCCCCATATCTTTTTTCATAATCTCCATGCCGCGTGACGGTTTGATATCAAGCCCGCCACTATCAAAGCTCACACCCTTGCCCACAAGCGTGATAAGCGGACCTTCCTCTCCCCATCTCATATCAATGATGCGGGGCGGCACTTCTGCGGCGCGGCCAACAATATGCACAGCAGGGCCATAATGTTCCAGCGCTTCGCCTGAATAAAGGGTGCAGGTTGCAGACAGGCTGTCTGCCACAATATGACACATATCTTCAATGCCTTGAGGTGTCATGATATTTGCTGGCTGGTTAATCATCTCGCGGCATAGCCATATGCCTAGAAGCTGTGCGTCAATCTCAGTATAAAATTCATCTTCTGCCAGCACCAATTTTGCTTTTGGTGTGCTTGTTGGCTTGTGAGGCGCAAAATCATATTGCGCTAGCCCCCAGCCAAGCTGGATATCAGCCATATCTATTTCGGGTGCAAATGTCCGATTGACCGAAAACAGGCATGCAGGCAGTTCACCTGCGGCGTTTGCAATATCCCATTTTGGTGTGTTGCCAACACTCACAACCGCACCGCCAAGCTTGCCATGCTGGTCTGGGATGGTGGCATTTGCGCCTGACGTTTTGGTAAAGCCATGTGTTTTCAGCCAGTCTTGCTGATGGGTGTCCAGACTATCCATAAAGGCATCATGCTGTGCGTGTGATATGACCATAAGCGGCACTGCCTGCGCCTCTGCTGAAAAAGACAGACCGTTATCAAAACGCAGATAATCCTGTAATGAGTTCATATTTTATTATTCCTCCAGGCTTGGGGTAGCTTTTATAATCACGCTCTTGATATTCAGGCTAAGCAGAATCCCTCTTGCGACAAGATAGACAATAAAGCCAGCAATCAAGCCGTCAAGTCCTGCCTCTGGCACAGCTTCGATAATCAGATAGCATAGCAGGGCAGACAGAATTGTTGTATCACGCATTTTCCGCCCCAAAGAGGCACCTACAAACACGCCATCCATCAAGAAGGCCAGAAATGAGGCTGGTGGGATTATTACAATCCACCACCATATCATCGATACAGATTGGGTAAGCTCTGGCTGACTTGTCATCATCGATATAATAGCTGGCTGGGCTATCAATATCACCAATGAGGCGATAAGTGCTAGCAGGCCAGACAGGATAGTAGCGCGCCAGATAAGCTGTCTTAGACGTGTTGGATCATGCTTGCCAATAAGCGCACCAACAAGCGCTTCTGATGCATGGGCAATACCATCAAGCCCAAAGGCAATAAAGCCAAACATGGTTAGCATAATTTGTATCACTGCCAGAGACACATCACCAGTAACAGCTGCTTTGGATAGAATAAGTGCTTCAACCGCCCAAATCATCAAGGTGCGCAAGGACAAATCACGCGCAATATCCCAAAAGGCACGCCATTTTGTGCTATCAGCTATCCGCCGTCTGCTAGGTAAATCCCAAAGCGATAATGATTGTCTTTTCAATGTCAGGATAATGATAAACAGCGCTAGCCCTGAATATTGCGCGACAATGCTAGCAAGGGCTACCCCTTCTATTGTCATATCAAATCCATGCACAAAGACAGATACAAGGGCTGCATTTAGCAAATTCACACATACCAGATGCACCATACAAAGCCGCATCTGTTGCTGGCCAAATAGCCAGCCTAAAATGGACATATTCAGTAATGAAGCTGGCACATCATAAATCCTGATTGCCATATATCTTTGCATAAGATGTTCAGTTTCGGCTGAGGCATTTAATATATGGCTAGCCGCTGCGATAAGCGGGGATTGAAGCAGTATAATGAACATGCCCATTGTGCCAGCGATGATCACAGATCGCGCTAGAATGGCGCCAAGCTCAGCAGTATCATTCTGGCCGAAAGCTTGCGAGGTAAAGCCTGTTGTGCCCATGCGCAGAAAGCTAAAGGCAAGATAGATAACATTAAACACAAGCACGCCAAGCCCGACCCCACCTACAAAGGCAGGGTCTGGCAAATGCCCCATCATTGCCACGCCAACGGCTCCGCTAAGCGGAAAAGTCATATTCGATAAAATGATTGGCCAGCTTAATCGCCAGATATGTTGATAGCTGATAAGCCTATCTGCCTGTTGCATGATATGGTCTTGACCTTTAATAAATTACTATCAGATATGAAACGCCAGAACTCTACCCTATACGAGTTAATGCGTATGGTCATTACAAACTGCCCAGAGGGGCTGGATTATCAGCGCATATCCAGATAGAACAGACAAGATAATTTTCTAAGAGCGGCTATTGTGACACAAAAGACCAATCCTAATGCTTCGCCATCAACATGGCATCAAATCATAGCCCGCATGGCGGCTAGTCCAGCGGGATTATGGGGGATTGTGATTGCGATAATGCTTGTGGTTCTAATAGGTCATCAAACGCTTGGTGTGATGGATAGGGACGAGGCCAGATTTGCACAGGCAAGCAAGCAAATGCTGGAAACAGGCGATCTGGTTACCCCCTATTTTATGGATGAGATCAGAGCCAAAAAGCCAATTGCAATATATTGGCTTCAATCTGCCTCAGCGGCGATATTTGGCGCTGATGATATTGCCAGCTATCGCCTGCCTAGCCTGCTTGGGCTGATTGCAAGTCTGGTGTTAACCTATTATTTTACTGCCAGCCTGTGGGAAGGCAAACATGCTGCGTTGCAGGGGTTTATTGCGGCTAGCCTGTTGATAAGCTCGCCGCTTATCTTGGCAGAGGCGCATCTTGCCAAAACAGATTCAGTGTTGCTGGCCGTGGTCATATTTCAGCAATTCATGTTATGGCGAATTTATCGTGACAGGCATGATGAAGTGCCGCCTAAACATTGGTTCGGATTCTGGACAGCGTTGGCGGTATCTATATTGCTAAAAGGGCCTATCGGGCCTGGTGTTGCGCTATTGACCATTGCAGGCCTGCTCGTCTCAGAACGAAAATATGCATGGCTAAAATATTTATATTGGGGGCGCGGGCTATTATGGGCATCTATGCTGATATTGCCATGGGTGGTGGCGGTATCGTATGCCACTGATGGCGCCTTTTTAGATAGTGCGGTCAAAGGCGATTTTCTGGCTAAAATCCAGTCTGGACAAGAATCGCACGGGGCGCCGCCAGGCACCTATCTTGTAATAGCTGCCGTGCTATTATGGCCAGCCTGTATGTTTATAGGATTTATTGGCTGGCTTGGTAAGGCTATTTTTGCCCAAGATGCCTCGCGGTTTTGTGCTGTTTGGGCGATAGGGTACTGGCTATTGATAGAGTTAATCCCGACAAAATTACCGCATTATATGTTGCCAGCATTTCCAGCAATAGTGATGTTGATATCGCATGCGTTATTATCGGCAGTATCTGAGGGCAAGACACTACATGCCCGTATTGCAGATTTGTTTTATATCATAGGCGGTCTGGCAACTATTGGGCTGATAGCCGTGCTGGTCTGGGCATCTATTAACCATAGCGGGCCGTCTGGCGGCAGGGCGCTGATCTTCTGTCTTATCTGTGTCTGTCTTGGCGGTATTGTGCTTAAGCTGGTTTATGACTGGCGGGCTGAACGCAGGTTTGGCCATTTTGTGATGATCATTATCACAGGGCTGATATTTAATGGCTTTGCCATTGCAGGGGTGGTTGCATCGCTTGAAAATATTCACGTCTCTGCACGTCTTGCTGACAGGATACAGCAAATGAACCCGCCGCCCTCTGCAATTGCGCTAGCTGGCTATCATGAACCTTCGGCAGTATTTCATATTGGCAAGGAATTACTATTTGTAACAGATATTGAAGCAGGGCTATTTATGGCAGAAGCACAGGATGGTCTGGCGATTATCGAAGCCCGACATAAGGATAGCTTTATTGAGACCACCAATCAGCTAGGCATAGCGGTACGGCAGATTGATATGATTGATGGCTTTAATATTTCCAAAGGCAAGCCTATTCAGCTGATATTGTACCAGCCTGCTAATTGACGAAGCTGAGATTGCTGTTTAAGAAGAGAAGATGCAATTATCCTATCTCCAATAGTTCGTTATGGGTCTGAATATGAACGGTGATCCGTCCGCAAAACATCCAGAAATTTCTGTCTTAGTGCCTGTTATGAACGAGGCTGGCAATATCCGCCCGTTAATTGATGAGATCGTGGCGGTGTTTGCAGGCAGAGCGTTTGAAATCATTTATATTGATGATGCTAGCACTGACCAGACAGCCCGTGAATTATCTGATGCGCTTGCAGAAATACCACAGCTTATTGTGCTTACCCATGAGCGCCGTGCTGGCCAGTCTGCGGCTTTGCGCTCAGGCCTTGCTGTCTCAAATGCTCCGCTCATTGCAGTGCTTGATGGGGATGGGCAGAATGTACCTGCTGATTTTCCAGCACTTGAACAAGCCTTGCTGTCAATCCGCCCCGCACAGGGCATGGCGGGCGGTGTAAGGGTTAATCGCAAAGATAGCTGGCTTCGCCGTCGTGCATCAGGGTTTGCACGGATGATGCGGCAGAACCTGCTAAATGATAGTCATCCTGATAGTGGTTGCGGGCTAAAAATTATAGATAGGGCAATATTTCTAAACCTTCCCTATTTCAACCATATGCATAGATTTATGCCTTCTTTGGTTGTTGGCGAAGGCGGGCAAGCGCTTGCCGTGCCAGTATCTCATAGACCCAGAGGTGCAGGTAGCTCAAAATATGGCAATCTAGACAGGTTGGTAGTAGGCATTGCAGATATGTTTGGTGTAATATGGCTATTACGGCGGCGAAGCCGTGCAGGCACTGTCTCTGTTCAGCAGTCAGTTGCGCCTATCAAAAATACTAAAAATACGAAACACACACCGCGCAAACCTAAGAAGAAGACCTCTCATGCTTGATAGCCTTTCTGTAATTATTGCAACAGCGGTGCTGGCGATTGGTTCAGGGTTGGTAACGCTATTTCCATTTCTGCCAGAAACAATCGCAACCCGTCCAGAACAGCTTATGGTGATTATTGGTTTTGCAGGACAAGGGCTGTTTGCGATGCGCTTTATCATTCAGTGGCTAACGTCAGAAAGGCATGCGCGCTCTGTTATTCCGCTTGCGTTTTGGTATTTTTCGATTGGTGGCGGTGCCGTATTATTACTATATGCCCTATGGCGCAAAGACCCTGTGATTATTTGCGGACAAGGGCTTGGCCTGTTTATCTATTTGCGAAATCTATATTTGATAAAACGCTCATCCTCTGCCCAATCCTAGCGATAATAGTATCCATCACATTATAGCTCTGTCTGAGCCATTGACAGCAACAATGCCCATTCATCTGCTGTTACAGGCACAACTGAAAGCCGTGACTGACGGACAAGGGCAAAATCGGCAAGGGCTGGTTCTGCCTTGATTTGCGCTAATGTTACAGGGGTTGTGACTGATTTAACCGCCCGCACTGTCACCATGCCAAAGCGTCCAGTGGGGTCGGTGGGATCAAGATGCCATTTTTCGATTACATCAACAATACCGACAATTTGTTTCTCAGAAACAGAATGATAGAAAAATCCTAGATCGCCAATTTCCATCGCTTTCATATTATTGCCCGCCTGATAATTACGGACACCATCCCATCCTTCGCCAGCATCTGCTTTGGCAAGCTGGTCATCCCATGACCATGTATTTGGTTCTGATTTGAAAAGCCAATATGCCATATCTATATCCCTATTCAGTATATGCTTTACGTGCCATTATCTGTGTAATGGTGTGTTCAATGGGGGCACCTTGATTGATGATTGCATCAACCGCCATTGCAATTGGCATCTCAATTTTGTGATAGCGCGCTCTTGCTACTAGATGCCCTGCTGCATGCCTGCCTTCTGATAGTCTGCCATCTGGCGTAGTACCTGCCCCAATGTGAAATCCATATGCCATATTCCGAGAATGCATACTGGCGCAAGATAGAATTAAATCACCAAGCCCTGCAAGCCCTGAAAGTGTCTTTGGCTGCCCGCCAGCCTCTAGGGCAAATCTAGTAATTTCAGCCAACCCACGTGTTACTAGCGCGGCACGAGCATTATCACCAAACCCCATCCCTGCAACAATGCCTGCGGCAATCGCAATTACATTTTTTGCTGCTCCGCCAATCGCCGCGCCTATCATATCATCACCTTGATAGATACGCAGATGACTGGCCTCAAATAATGCTGATATGCGATTGCAAAGCGATGCCTCAGGGCTTGCTACCAGCAATGCGGTTGGTAAATTTGCCAGCACCTCATCTGCAAATGACGGGCCTGTTAGCATAGCAACAGACCTACCCCCAAGTGCAGTCTGTGCATATTCTGGCAGAAACAGCCCGCCTTTGTCTGCATCTTCTATCAGACCTTTTGCACAGAAAATAATCGCGCAATCATCTGATGCATGTGCATTTATCTGATCAAAGGCTGTCTGATGGGCAGATAGCGGGGCGGCTAGCAATATGATGTCTGCTGTCCTCAGAATGGCAGGCTCGGTAGTAGCTATTAGGGGGGCTATGGGGGGTAGCTCTGGTAGCTGTCTTATCTGGCCGCTCGCTAGTGCCGCACAGTCAGCCTCAGACCGGCTAAGCAAGGTTACCTGTGCCAGCTCTGAAAGCCGTGCTTGATGCGCCAACGCCGCGCCCCAACTGCCAGCCCCTAGCACAACCAGATTGGTTTTTTGATGAATGGTCATGCGTGCCTTACCCCCCTGCCTGGTGGTGGCGGCGCCTGCTCATCAAGCGGCCATCGTGGGCGTGGCGCAAAATCAAGCGGGCTTGAGCTGCCTTGTCTATGATATTCATGCCCCACCCATGCTATCATTGCGCCATTATCTGTGCATAATGACACTGGCGGCGTGACCAGCTGAAAAGATTGCGCCTCAGATAGCGCTGTAAGGCTGTCCCGAACTGCCTGATTGGCCGCAACACCGCCTGCAACAACAAGCACATTGGCGATCTCTGGCTCTGGATAGCGTTCAGTAAATTTCTGCATTGCAATTTCTGTTCGTCTTGTCAGCGCATTTGCGATTGCATATTGCAGGCTGGCGGCATAATCAGCCTGTCTAAGACGTGCCTCATCTGCAGCCAGCTTCTGATAGGATTGGGCAAAGGCTGTTTTTAATCCTGAAAATGAAAAATGGCAGTCACGCGCGGACTGGCGGGGGGAGGGAAGCTGTATCGCCCGCTCATCTCCTAAGCTGGCTAGCTTTTGGATAGCAGGGCCGCCCGGATAGCCTAGCCCCATCACGGCTGCACCTTTATCAAAGGCTTCTCCTGCGGCATCATCCATCGTTGTGCCCAGCCTTTCATACAAGCCAAGTCCTTTGACAATCAATAGCTGGGTATGTCCACCAGAAACTAGCAACAACAAAAATGGATAGCTGATGCCATCAGTAAGCCGAGCTGTCAGCGCATGACCCTCAAGGTGATTTACCGCATAATAGGGAATGGCCAGTGCAGATGCGATTGCCTTTGCTGTCATGGTGCCAACAATCACCCCGCCAATAAGTCCTGGCCCTGCGGTAGCAGCAATACCATCAATATCCTGAAGTGAGATATCGGCTTCGTTTAGCGTTGCAGAAATAACGCCTTGAAGGCTATATAAATGCTCTCTTGCGGCAATTTCTGGAACAACGCCGCCATGCGTGGCGTGTATATTTGCAGAGCTGGCGGTGTGGGTTGCGATAATCTGTCTATCAGATGATACCAGCGCCACCGAAGTATCATCACAACTTGTCTCAATGCCAAGAATAATACTGGCGGTTTGATGTGATGATGATGACATATGCTAGGCGTGCCTTTTCTGGATGATAGTCAGTATGTTGCGTATCTATATAGCATAATCGGTAGTGTGGGCGCAAAATCTGCCTGCAAGCTGTCTTGATTCTGGCTAAGATACGTTTTGTTTATGATTTGATTATGCTATGACTGCACCTAATGCAACCATCAGACCCAATCATCAGATAGAATTGTTTTCGTGACCTCAGCTGTAACATCCTCATCCACTGAACAAGGCAATAGCCAGACCATGCTCAGACTAGCCAGCCGAGCCTCTCCTCTGGCGCTTGCCCAGACATCTCAGGTGATAGACAGCCTGTCTGTGCCTTGCCAGATTGTCAGCCTCTCGACTACAGGTGATGAAGTGCTGGACAAACCGTTGGTAGAGGTAGGGGGCAAGGGTGTGTTTATCAAAACCCTAGAAGCCGCATTGCTTGATGGGCGGGCTGATATTGCCGTGCATTCTGCAAAAGATATGGAAGCCCATTTTGCAACAGGTACAGAAATCGCTGCCATTATGGCACGTGAAGATATGCGAGATGCGCTGGTAGGCGCTTATTCTGATATAGACTCTCTGCCAAAGGGCGCGATTATTGGCACAGCATCAGTGCGCAGAACGGCATTATTGAAATATTATCGACCTGATTTGGATATTCGGCTATTGCGCGGCAATATAAATAGCCGCCTCGCTAGATTGGACGCAGGTGAATTTGATGCAATATTGCTGGCAGTCGCTGGCTTAAAACGGCTTGGCATAGAGGTGCGTTATAGCCCCATTGAGCGCAACATTATGCCACCTGCCGCCGCGCAAGGTGCGCTTGCCTTGCAGATTGTCTCAGCCCATCCAGACTATCACCATATCAAGGCGTTATGTGACAGGCTGAATTGCACAGACACATCAGATTGCGTAACCGCAGAGCGTGCAGCACTTGCCTATCTTGATGGTTCGTGCCAGACCCCGATTGCCGCCTATGCCCATATTATGCCAAATGGCCAGCTTTCGCTTGAGCTAACAATATTGTCTCAAGATGGGGCTCAGAAATTCGATATTGCCGATGTCGCAGATAGGCAGGATGCGGCCAAACTTGGCTCATCTTGTGCGCACAGACTGCTTGAAAAATGTGGGGGGCGAGAATTTCTTGGATAGATACAGACCCTTTGGCCAATTATTTTTGAGGCCTGTCTGATGCTTCTGATATTGCGTCCTGCCCCTGAAGGCGAGCATGATGCCAAACAGCTTTCTGAGGCTGGTATCACGGCATATGCCCTGCCTATGCTTGAGATTCAATCCACCCTAACAGATGAGATTATGCCAGCGCTCGCCGCAAAAATAGAACAGGCAACACATCTTATTTTTACCTCGCAGCAGGCTATTTCTATTCTGTCCCAAAGCACCAGACTTAATGCTATCTATCGTGGCAAGCCCTGTTTTTGTATGGGATATGCAAGCGCAGCATTAGCCCAACAGAGCAAGATGGCTCCGATTGACACAGCATGCCAGACTGCAGCTGAACTAGCAGAAGCGATTATCGCCAAGCTTGACCAGCCAAGCGCGCATAGGCGTGATGCTCATCTGTTATGGCTATCTGGCCAGCAAGTTCATTATGATATTCAACAGCGATTATTAACAGCGCATATCCAGACAGAACGCGATGTGATCTATCAGGCTGTGAAGCGGGCTAGCCTGTCTGATGAGGCAATCGGGCTGATCAGAACAGGCCAGATACGCCATGTGCTAGCGCTATCTGCCAGAACGCTTGAGCATTTTCAGCAATTGCTAACTCGCTATGGGCTGTGGCATCATCATACACAGATGCATCTTATTGCGGCATCGCATAAGATGGCAGAATCTATTGATGCAACATTTGCAATGACACACTATGTAGATATGACGGCAAAAAACAGATATATTCACCAACTGATAGATATAATCAACACCCCTTGATACACATATGAATTCGCCCAGATAACCACCACAATAATCACAGAAGACACATCATATGGTTGCCAGAAAACGTCCAAAAAAACCTGAGCCATCTGCTTCTGAAACCATTATTGAAGCACAAATTGGCACGAGCTGGATGGCTGGTATTGCCAATAGGCTAGGCGCGCACTTGCCGCTTTGGCTGGTTGGTTCTTTATTTGTCTCTATTTTGGCGCTTGCGCTTGCAGGCTGGCCCTATCTTGACAGGATGATCAGCCCACAGCCAGCATCCCCATGGGCATCAGATATGGCGCAAATACAGGCAGAAACTGCCAGCAAAATAGCAGAGCTTGAGGCGCGTATCAGTGCGCTTGAGGAGAATGCTGTGACGCTGGAAGGGCGGGTGCAAGACCAGCAAGCTGGCCAGATAAAGCTAGCAGATGAGATGGCGGACATCACATCTATTTTAGCTGAGCTTGATCAAACATTAGAGGCGTTGGCTGCACGGCCATCCCCGCAAACCCTGCCGCAGGTAACCGACAACCCCCAGATGGGCGCGCATCAGACGGCTGAGCCTAAAGCGGACGACCCTAACATAGATAGCCCCAGCAACAGGATTGCTGGCACGCCAGATAACCAGGCTGCGGCTGGCAAAGAGCAAACTAGCTTTGGTATCTCATCTATCACAGGATTTTTCAGTGCTGTGGCAAATAATATCTGGAATGGGGCGTCCAATTTGGGGGGGCTGTTTTCATCTGTGATAACCATCTCGCCTGTGCCGTCTGAAACAGAGGCTACAAGATGATCCGTTTTATCTTGTATCTGATACTTGCGGGCGGCTTTGCGATAGTTGTTAGCTGGTTTGCAGATCAGCAGGGTCAAACGTCCATTGTCTGGCAAAATATAGAAATTACCTTGCCCACCTCTCTTGCGATTGGCGGCATTATTGCCAGTTTTGCGATAGTGGGATTTATCCTATGGCTTACGCTTAAGTTCCTGAGCTGGCCAGGATTGATTGCCCATAATTGGCGGGAACGGCGGCGACGTGATGGTGAAAAGGCGCTTGCGATTGGCATGGTTGCGTTTGCGGCGGGTGATATTAAAGGTGCCAGAAAACAGGTAAAGAAATCAGAAAAACTGCTTGGTAGTGGTATTTTATCAGATTTGCTATCTGCCCAGACAGCGCATGCCGCAGGCGATAATAAAGCTTCATTGCGCTATTTTACAGCATTGGCAAAAGATAAGCAGACAGCCTATTTTGGCCAGATTGGGCTGATGCGGCTATATCATGAAACAGGCAGATTTGCTGAAAGCGCAAATGCAGCTGAACAGGCATTAACATTAGAGAAAAATTCCCTGCCAGCGATGATGAAATTGCTAGCAGATGCGCTGGCGGCCTCAAACTGGCAAGCGGCGCATCGTTGGGTTGACAGGCTAATCGCACTTAAGCTTTCAGAACAGAAACATCCGATTGCCAAGCATCTATTGCCAGAAGCAGGTCATGTGGATGCCAGGTTGCTTGCATCTGGCCAGCTTGCGCATCTGCCGTTGCTTGCCGCCTATCTGTGCCTGTTTATCGCAGAACAGCAAGAAGATGATGCCCAAAGGCTGACATGGCTGAAACTGGCGGCAGATTATCCAGCGCCCTTGCCTGTTGTGGTAACAAAATGCGCTGAGCTGGAAGCTGAAACAAAGCCAAAAGCAGCGATTAAGCGTCTTGAAAACGCCTTTATCCGTTTGCCCCACAGCACATTTGCAACACGTTTGAAACAGCTTTCAGGCGTAAATGATGGCCAGCATATTGCCAAGCTATCCAAACTTGCCGAAAGCTCAAACCAGCAGGATGACGCATTGCTGGTCGTTGCAGAACAGGCGTTGGAATGCGGTATTTGGGCGGCGGCAAGTGCCGCGCTAAGCCAAATCTCGTCTGCTGGTCATACCAACCGCTATTATATGGTATCTGCTAGGCTGGCAGAGACTGTCTTTGATAGTGGCGCACAATCGACTATTCTTGGCAAGGAAGATGCGATGTTTGAAGCCGCAACTGCACCTCATGGCGTTGGCTGGTATTGTGCAGGATGTCACGCCCCCCAGCCTGATACACGCCAGATTTGCGGTGATTGTGGGGTGGTTGGACAGATTGGCTGGATGCGTATCTATAACCAGCCAGATGATGCAAAACGCCTTGCTAGCTAGTGTTTTCATAACAGAATATATTTAGTAAGGGCGTTAAATATATTTGAAACTGGTTAAAAAAAGCCCTAAACTCGTGGGTAGGTGTATGCGTGGTCAGAACAGAGACAAATTTGCTAACCTCTGAGATGTCTTAAGGATACGCAAAGAGCGCACAATGAATCTATAATGGTTTATAATAGGTGTGCATATAATTTGGGAGAGAACGAATGAAAAAATTGATTACTATGTCGGCCGCATTGCTAATGCTGGCTTCGCCTGCACTGGCTGAGGATGTCAAAATTGGTGTTATCCTTGGCTATACTGGTCCTATTGAATCGCTAACCCCTGATATGGCTATGGGTGCTGAGCTGGCAATGTCAGAAGTAAATGACGCTGGAAATTTCATGGGTGGCGGCAAAACCCTCGTTTCTGTAAGAGGTGATTCAACCTGTATTGACTCTGCTGCTGCTACTGCTGCTGCAGAACGTCTTATCACATCTGATAAAGTGGCGGCTCTTGTTGGCGCAGACTGCTCTGGCGTGACAACAGCTATTTTGCAGAATGTGGCAATGGCAAATGGTATTGTAATGGTATCGCCATCTGCAACATCACCTGCATTGTCAACCATCGAAGATAATGATCTGTTCTTCAGAACAGCCCCATCTGATGCCCGTCAGGGTGAGGTGGTTGCAGATGTGCTGATGGATAAGGGCTATACTTCTGCGGCTATGACCTACACCAATAATGATTATGGTAAAGGTCTGGCAGATAGCATTAAGGCAAATTTCGAAAGCGCAGGTGGTACGATCACCATTTCAGCTGCCCATGAAGATGGCAAAGGTGATTATGGTGCAGAAGTAGCTGCACTTGCACAGGCTGGGGGTGATATTCTGATTGTTGCTGGTTATCTTGATCAGGGCGGTAAAGGCATTATCCAGTCATCTTTGGATACAGGCGCGTTTGATGTGTTCTATCTGCCAGATGGCATGATCGGCGATGCGTTGCCTGCTGCTATTGGCCCTGATTTGAACGGCTCTATCGGAGATGTACCAGGAACAGATAGTCCAGGTGCTGCAAAATTCGCAGAAATGGCAACGGCAAACGGCTTTGTAGCAGGTCCTTTTGCCCCTGAAAGCTATGATGCGGCCGCGCTTATCATTCTGGCGATGCAATCAGCAAAATCTACTGATAGTCAGACATTCAAGTCGCATATGATGAATGTTGCTAATGCCCCAGGTGAGAAAATCTTCCCAGGCGAACTTGCAAAAGGCATCAAATATCTGCGTCAGGGTCTGTCGATTGACTATGTAGGTGCATCTGCTGTTGAGCTTGTTGGCGGCGGCGAATCTGCTGGTAATTATGCCGAGATTGAAATCATTGACGGCAAAAATGTAACGGTTGGCTATCGCTAGGTTTATTGCGATACGCTTCAAAAATACCCGGGAGTGTGTATCTTACTGCTCTCGGGTTTTTTTCTGTTTTAGGTAAAGTGTAATGATTTCTATCCAGAATCTTCACAAACGCTTTGGCGGCATTCTGGCTGTTAATGATGCATCCTTTTCGATTGAAACAGGGTCTATCACAGGGCTTATTGGCCCGAACGGCGCAGGCAAAACAACCTTATTTAATATTATTGCAGGTGTATATCGCCCTGATTCAGGCACAGTCCTGCTTGATGGCGAAGATATCACAGGGCTTGAGCCACATCACCTTTTTGAAAAGGGGCTATTGCGCACATTTCAGATAGCGCATGAATTTTCATCCCTTACAGTTAAAGATAATCTGATGATGGTACCAAGCGGCCAACATGGCGAGAAGCTGATTGATGCATGGTTCAGGCCAAGCAAAATCGCTGCTCAGGAAGCAGAGCTTTCAGCCCGCGCTGACGAGGTGATATCGTTTCTACAGCTTGATGTGGTAAAACATGAATATGCAGGCAATCTGTCAGGGGGGCAAAAAAAGCTTCTGGAACTTGGCAGAACAATGATGGTTGATGCCAAAATCGTATTTCTTGACGAGGTTGGTGCAGGGGTAAATAGAACCTTGCTAAACACTATCGGCGATGCAATTTTGCGCCTTAATGCTGAGCAGGGATATACCTTTTGTATGATCGAACATGATATGGAATTTATCAGCAGGCTATGTGACCCTGTTGTGGTGATGGCAGAGGGCGCAGTGCTGGCACATGGAAGCGCAGATGAGGTGCGCAATAATGAAGAGGTAATCGAGGCGTATCTTGGCACAGGGCTAAAAAATAAATAGCGACATTCAGTGCAATATCCAAGAAACGTAATGCTAGGAAAGATGATATAGACAGTGCAGTATCTTATTGGAGAACATATGACTGGCGGATATGGTGGCGCAGATATTCTGCATGACTGCACCATCGGCGTTGATAAGGGTGAAATAGCCGTTGTAGTAGGGCCGAATGGCGCTGGCAAATCCACAGCTATGAAGGCTGTATTTGGGATGCTTCATCTATCGCAAGGTCAGGTTAGCATAGATGGTGAAGATATTACCCATCTAAAACCCCAAGAACGGGTGCTGAAGGGGATGGGCTTTGTGCCTCAGACCAATAATGTGTTCCCCTCGCTTAGTGTTGAAGAAAATCTGGAAATGGGCGCATTTATCCGCACCTCAGATATCGCAGATACGATGACTCAGATTTTTGATTTATTCCCCGTGCTAAAGGAAAAACGGCGTCAGGCAGCAGGTGAATTATCTGGCGGTCAACGCCAGCAGGTAGCGGTTGGCCGTGCGTTGATGACCAAGCCAAAAGTGCTGATGCTTGACGAGCCAACAGCGGGGGTATCGCCTATTGTGATGGATGAGCTGTTTGACAGAATTATCGAAGTTGCCAGAACAGGCATTGCCATTTTGATGGTAGAACAAAATGCCAAACAGGCATTAAATATTGCAGATAAAGGCTTTGTGCTTGTGCAGGGGCGTAACCGCTATACAGATACTGGTCAGGCATTGCTAGCTGATCAAGATGTGCGCAAAGCATTTTTGGGGGGCTGATAGATGTTTATTGATGTCCTGAATGCATTTGTTCTGATTGCAAATTTTGTGATTGTGCCAGGCCTTGCCTATGGCTCTCAGCTTGCGCTTGGCGCTTTGGGGGTTACGCTTGTCTATAGCGTGTTACGTTTTTCCAATTTTGCGCATGGCGAGATGATGTCATTTGGGGCAATGATAACTGTGCTAATGACAATCTGGTTTCAAAGCCAGAATATTGGCTTAGGCGGATTACCAACAGCCCTGCTAGCCTTGCCCTTTGGAATAGTGGGGGCGGTTCTTTTATGTCTTATTGTTGATAAAACCGTATTTTCCTATTATCGGCGTACACGGGCGGCAGGCGTGACCTATCTGATTGTATCTGTAGGGGTGATGTTTGCGATAGGCGGATTTATCCGTTTTATTATCGGACCAAAAGACAGGGTCTTTGCAGATGGTGACAGATTTATTCTGAAGGCGCGTGCGTTCAAAAAGATGACTGGCCTATCAGAAGGGCTGTCTATCAAAACATCTCAAGGGGTAACTGTAATTGCGGCAATTATTATTGTCGCGCTGTTATTTTGGTTTTTGAATCGTACCAAAACAGGTAAATCCATGCGTGCCTATTCTGATAATGAAGATTTGGCGCTGCTATCAGGGATTAACCCTGAACGGGTGGTGATGATTGTCTGGATAATCACAGGCGCGCTGGCGGCTATTGCAGGCAGCTTATATGGTCTGGATAAAAGCTATAAACCCTTTACCTATTTGCAAATATTACTGCCTATTTTTGCCTCTGCCATTGTTGGCGGGGTTGGCAGTCCAGTAGGCGCTATTGCTGGCGGATTTGTCATTGCCTTTTCTGAATTATTTGTCACATTTGCCTATAAAAAGGTGCTTGGCTATTTGTTGCCTGACGCCTTTGCCCCGTCTGGTTTGATGCAGATTCTGTCAACCGATTATAAAATTGCAGTATCTTTTGTGATTTTGGTGATTGTGTTGCTGATACGGCCAACAGGCATTTTTTCTGGCAAGACATTGTAGCGGGGGTAGCAGATGTTTGGTGCGCATAAAATCAAAGTGTTATTTCTGCTGATGGCATTGTTGCTGACCTTTATCGGCTTTGCCCAAAGCTGGAATGTTGCGCTTGCTATTCTGAATCTATGTCTTATTTCGGCGATCATGACGCTTGGTGTGAATATCCAGTGGGGATATGCAGGAATTGTTAATTTCGGGATGATGGGGTTTGCCGCCCTTGGCGGCGTGGCCGCAGTGCTGGTTGCCATGCCGCCTGTAACCAAAGGCTGGGAAGCTGGCGGGCTTGGTATTATGGGCGGATTGCTGGCAGCGGCAATTACGATTTTTCTGGGCATGCAGGCATGGAGCAGGCTGGCAGGACAAAAACGCAAACGATATTGGCTAACAGCGCTGATTGTGGTTGTGGGCTATACCCTGTCGCGGCTATTGATTGACCCTGCGGTAAGTGCGATTGAATCAATCGAATCAGCAAAGGCAGGGTATCTTGGCGGGCTTGGATTGCCGATTTTATTATCATGGATTGTGGGCGGAGTTCTGGCCGCCGCAGCCGCCTATGTGATCGGCAAAATTTCACTTGGCTTGCGCTCTGACTATTTAGCGATTGCGACACTCGGCATTTCTGAAATTCTGATTTACATCATGAAGAATGAGGATTGGCTAACCAGAGGCGTGAAGAATGTCAACGGGATACCGCGCCCTGTGCCCTATGAAATCGACCTTCAGGAAAGCGCGTGGTTTGTTCAATTTGCTCAAGATATGGGGATGGCCACAGACGAATTATCCTCGATTGTGGTCAAGCTATGTTATGCTGGCCTGTTTGTGGTGGTGCTGGCATGTCTATTCTGGCTATCTGAAACCGCTTTACGTTCGCCATGGGGGCGGATGATGCGGGCTATTCGTGATAATGAAACCGCTGCCCGTGCGATGGGTAAGGATGTTACCTCACGCCATCTTCAGGTATTTGTGCTTGGTTCTGCGGTTATTGGGATTGCAGGGGCGATGCTCACAACATTGGATGGGCAATTTACCCCAGCCTCTTACCAGCCTTTGCGCTTTACCTTTTTAATCTGGATTATGGTAATTGTGGGTGGTTCAGGCAATAATATGGGCTCTATTTTGGGCGGCTTTATTATTTGGTTTTTCTGGATTGAATCAGAGCCGCTTGGTCTATGGCTGATCTCTGCCATTACCGCTACGATGGATGATGGCAGTGCGCTGAAACTGCATCTGCTTGAAAGTGCTGCACATATGCGCCTTATGACAATGGGAATAGTTATGTTGCTGGTGCTTCGGTTTGCCCCTCAAGGGCTTATCCCTGAACAAAAACGATAAACAACCCCGCTAATATGGAAGGCTAGATATGGATACATCATCTCAGAAGGTTGGGTTTATTGGGTTAGGCAATGTAGGGGCCAAGCTAGCAGGCTCGCTATTGCGGAATAATGTTGATTTGATGGTGCGTGACCTTGACCGCCAGAATGCGCGCCCGTTGCTTGATGCTGGCGCAAAATGGGCAGATAGCCCTGCTGAACTCGCGCGTGCATGTGATGTGATTATCACGTGTCTGCCATCACCTGCAATTAGCGCTACGGTGCTGGAAGCTGAAGATGGGGTGCTAGCAGGCTTGAGCGAAGGCAAAATTTGGGCGGAGATGAGTACAACAGATGAGCAGGAAATTCATCGGCTTGGCGCGCTTGTAACGCGCACAGGGGCGTCACCTATTGACTGTCCTGTATCTGGCGGATGCCATCGCGCCGCGACTGGCAATATCGCCATTCTGGCAGGCGCTGAGCGAGCTGTATTTGAGGCCATGCTTCCGTTACTTACCAAAATGGGTAGGCGCATATTGCATACAGGACCATTAGGCAGTGCGACTGTGCTGAAGGTTGTTACCAATTATCTAGCGACTGCTAATTTGGTATCTATCTCAGAGGCGCTGTCAACATGCGCTGCCGCAGGGATGGATTTGAAAACCAGCTTTGAAGCTATCCGTATTTCAAGCGGCAATAGCTTTGTGCATGAAACAGAAAGTCAGGTCATCCTGAATGGAAGCCGTGATATCAATTTTACAATGGATTTAGTGCTGAAAGATATTAGCCTGTTCCATGATGTTGCAGAACGCGCTGGTCTGTCGCTTGAGCTTGCACCCTTATTGATCGAAATTTTCAAGGATGGGATTGCACGATATGGCGAACGCGAATTCTCACCAAATATCATTAGACGTATTGAAGAGCCTGCAGGGCTGGATGTGCGCGCTGATGGCTTTCCAGATGAAATCATAGATGATGAACCTGAAGAAGCTGGCTATGAAATTAAGCTTTAGGATTATCCATTAGATAAAGATTTAGTCAAAAGAGGTTAATAATGCTAAACTTTGGCTATTATGTTGCGTTATGTTCGGTTTTGGTTATGTCTATGGGTCTATCTGCTGATATCAGTGTCAGAATTTTCTGCACAGGACGGCCTATCTTGCCGATAAATGCTTATATGACCAAAGGGTGCATCTGAGGTCTGTTCAGCATAGCCATAACGACAGATATTCTGGAATAACTCAATAAAGACAGATTTTACCGCGCGTGATAGTCTGGCTGGCAATGGGCCTAGCGCTAATAACATGGCCTGAATATGGGTCTGCAAGTCACTGTCAATGCATCTGTCAGCAAATATATAATGGGCAGAATTAGACGCCCCCTCGCTATTAGTGGCAGCTTTTGCCAGCGTATCCTGAACATCTGCTATCTCAGTATAAAGATTATTTAGGGCTGATTTACTGTGCTCACTCATAAGTTAATATTGCCTTAATTAATAAATTATAACTACCTTAAATTATGGCGCGGTTTTGCTAAGAGTGTGGATTGGCCGTGTGTTACGGTGAATTTATTTGATTTTCGGTATCACTGACGCCACACTATTGCTTATGCGCATAGCCAGCTTGCCAGAAAGGTTCAGCGTCAGATGAAAGCGATAATTATTGATAAAGAGGATGATGGACAGATTGTCTCTGCTATCAAGGAGGTTGATGAGTCTATTCTGGATAATGGCGGCGAGGTGCTTATCCAGACAGCCTTTAGCGGGCTGAATTATAAAGATGGCTTATGCATGAATGGCGGCGGCGGCCTGATTCGTGAATTCCCGCGTATTGCAGGTATTGAGATGAGCGGAGTTGTGCTGTCATCTTCTGATAGCCGCTATCGTGCGGGTGATCATGTGCTGGTTACGGGTTGGCGGTTTGGTGAGACATGGCATGGCGGCTTTGCTGAACAGGTGCGTGTCAAAGCAGATTTTTTGGTGAAACTGCCTGAGGGTATGAGCTTGAAACAGGCGATGATTTTAGGCAGTCCGGGCATATCTGCGATGTTTGCGCTTGAAACGCTTGAGCATATGGGATTAAGCCCTGAGCAGGGCACAGTGCTGGTTACAGGCGCAGCAGGCGGCGTTGGCTCATGCGCTGTTGCGTTGCTATCTGCGTGCGGCTATCGGGTGGCAGCAGCGACTGGCAGGGTTGATGAGGCACGTGAATTCCTGCATGGCTTGGGCGCAGAACAGCTTGTACCGCGCGAAGAATTGGCAGAAGCGATTGCCAGACCGCTTGAAAGCGAGACATGGGCGGGCTGTATCGATAATGTGGGTGGTGAGATGCTGGCACGGATTATCGGGCAAATCAGCTATGGCGGTTCTGTTGCTGCGATTGGTAATGCAGGCGGAATAAAGGTGCCCGCAAATGTCATTCCCTTTTTATTGCGAGGGGTAAATTTATTGGGAATTGATTCTGTTAATCAGCCCTATGACAGGCGGGTGAGATGCTGGCAACGGCTTGCAGATAGCTTTCCTATGCACACGCTAGAAGCTATCTGTCAGGATGCTACGCTAGATGAATTACCATATCTCAGCCAGCAAATTCTGAAAGGCCAGATTAAAGGCCGTGTTGTGGTAAGCTTTTAGAAGACCTATTATAGCATTAAAAAAAAATTCAAACTGCCCTAAATTCGACACGCTTTTTCTGCAATGTCGCCTATGCGTCTTTTGTTGCCGTGTATATCTGTCACGCTCATAGTTGGTGCTATGGTCATCTAACGTCTTAAAGGGGGATGCAAGATGGATTCATTGATAGTCGGGTCAAATCGGAAAATTGATCCTACCAGAAAAAGCCATCTTCTGGCAGATGGTACTCCAAATCAGAATGATCGCGTTGAAATAGGCCCCACCAAACATGCCTATGATGAATGGGAAGCCGCAGGGCTAACCTTGCCAGATTTGCCGTCTTTGCGTGAATATCGGCTAGCACGATTACAACAGCAGATTATCGCGCATGAATGCGCTGGTCTGTTATTATTTGATCCCTTAAATATCCGCTATGCAACAGATACCTCCAATATGCAGTTATGGATTGCCCATAATCCAGCGCGTGCATGTTTTGTGCCGCCAGAAGGCAAGGTGATTTTATTCGATTTTCATTCGTGTGAGCATCTATCCTCTCATTTGCCGCTTGTGGGCGAGGTGCGCGGTGGCGCCTCGTTTTTCTATTTTGAGACAGGCGATAAAACACATACTCATGCCGAGAAATTTGCCGATGAGATTAGTGCGCTAATGCTAGCACATGCAGGCACAAATAAGCGGCTTGCAATAGATAAGATTGAACATACTGGCTTCCTAGCCTTTCAGAGGCGCGGCATTGATATCTTGCAAGGCCAAGTGCTGACTGAACATGCCCGTTCAATCAAAAACGAAAATGAGCTTAATGCCATGAGATGCGCAATTTTTGCCTGTGAACGGGCAATGGATGAAATGCGTGCGGCGATGCGCCCTGATGCGACTGAAAATGAAGTGTGGGCAGAATTGCATCGCGGCAATATTGCGCGTGGCGGAGAATGGATTGAAACCAGATTGCTTGCCTCTGGACCTCGCACCAACCCATGGTTTCAGGAATCAGGTCCACGCCGAATGCAGGCAGGTGAAATTCTCGCCTTTGATACTGACCTTGTATCTTGCTATGGCTATTGTTGTGATATTTCGCGAAGCTGGATTGTCGGAGATGTGCCGCCTACAGATGAGCAAAAGCGGCTTTATCAGATGGCATATGAGCATATTCAAACAAATATCGCCCTTGTCCAGCCAGGTATGCGCTTTGCTGAATATACCCGCGCCGCGCACCGATTGCCCGAAGAATTCAGAGCCCAGCGTTATGGTGTTGTTGCACATGGTATTGGGCTTTGTGATGAATATCCGTCAATACGCTATCCAGAAGATGTTGATGAATATGGATATTCTGGCACGTTAGAAGTTGGCATGACCTTATGTATTGAAGCCTATATTGGCGCGAAAGGCGGGGCTGAGGGGATCAAGCTTGAAGAGCAAATTCTGGTAACGCCAACAGGGGCTGAATGTCTGTCCCGTTATCCGTTTGAAGCTGAAATGCTTAGCTAGGGGATGGCTCTGTTTTTCTGACATAGCCAATATGCGGCATATTGCGGCCTTGCTGGGCATAGTCAATACCATATCCAATCACAAATTCATCTGGAATATCAAAGCCAACCCAATCAATATCAACCTCAATCTCGCGTCTTGATGGTTTATTGAGCAAGGTACATACCTTTAGGCTCGCAGGCTGTCTTGTGCGCAGAATATCCATCACCTGATGCAAGGTATGGCCAGTATCAATAATATCTTCTACTACCAACACATCTGTGTCTTTGATAGTGGTTTCAAGGTCTTTTAGGATACGTACCTGCCTGCTTGATTCCATCTCATTGCCATAGCTTGATGCGGTAATAAAATCCACCTCTAGCGGCAGATTAAGACAGCGTACCAGATCAGCTATGAAGATAAATGAGCCGCGTAACAGCCCGATTACGACCAGCTTTTCAGTATCTTTGTAACGTTCTGTAATTTCTTTTGCCAGATGATTGATGCGCGCCTTAATCTCAGTTTCCGAAATCAGAATATCAATATGATCTGTTGATGTGATGAGTGACATATGCCTGCCTTATGATGTCTTGCGCCTAATATCATAACACCAACTCAGCATAAACAATACCGAAAAAAGGGCTGATGGCTTGCACTGGCGCAAAAGGGCTGTCATCATTATCACAGTCAAAATTATCATATTTATAAGGAGAGGATTAGGTGGCAAAAGTCGCATTTCTAGGTTTGGGCGTTATGGGATATCCGATGGCAGGGCATCTTGCAGCCGCAGGTCATCAGGTGGTCGTCTTTAATCGTACATCTGCTAAAGCAGAAAAATGGGTAGCCCAGCATGGTGGTAGCGCTGCTGCAACGCCTGCTGACGCCGCAAAAGAAGCAGAATTCGTCTTTGCCTGTGTTGGTGAAGATGATGATGTGCGCCAGATGACAATTGGTGAGAATGGCGCTTTCTCAACCATGCAAGCGGATGCGATTTTTATTGATAATACCACCGCTTCTGCTGATGTCGCGCGTGAAATTTATGCCGCTGCCAAAGCTCACGGACTTTATTTTATTGATGCGCCTGTATCAGGCGGACAAGCAGGCGCAGAAAATGGTAAATTGACCGTAATGTGCGGCGGTGATGACGCGGCCTTTGGGCGTGCTGAAGCGCTAATGGGATGTTATGGCGCACGTGTTACCCTAATGGGTGCATCTGGGGCTGGCCAGCTTACCAAGATGGTTAACCAAATCTGTATTGCAGGGCTGGTTCAGGGGCTGTCAGAAGCGCTGAATTTTGGGCAGAAAGCTGGTCTAGATATGGATAAGGTGCTGAATGTTGTCTCTGGCGGTGCGGCGCAATCTTGGCAGATGGAAAATCGTGGCGCCACGATGGTCAGGGACGAGTTTGACTTTGGCTTTGCGGTAGACTGGATGGTGAAGGATTTGAAAATCTGTCTGCAGGAAGCTGCCAATAATGGCGCAGAATTGCCAGTAACCGCCACCGTTGCTCAATTTTACAAGGCTCTGTCAAATAAAGGCTTCGGCCGCAACGATACCTCATCTCTGATAAGGTTGCTGAATAGCTAGTCTAAGATCAGGCATCAAAGATAAGGTGCGAGAGATAAGAAATGGGTTTATCTTTTTACTCGTATGGTGCATATCAGGTATCATAATCGGAACAATATCTGACGCATGATGCGCGGGTATTTAAGATAGGCTGTCACTACTAACCCTGCTGAGGAGAACATAATGGCATTTGAACTACCTGAACTGCCGTATGCTTATGATGCGCTGGCAAGCGCAGGCATGAGCCAAGAAACGCTGGAATTTCACCATGATTTGCATCACAAAGCCTATGTAGATAATGGCAATAAGCTGATCGCAGGTACTGAATGGGAACACAAAACCCTAGAACAAATTATTGTAGGCACTTATGATGCTGGCGCTGTTGCCCAGAATGGCATTTTCAATAATGCATCACAGCATTGGAACCATATTCAATTTTGGGAAATGATGGGACCTGCTGGCAATGCAATGCCGTCTGAGCTTGAAAAGGCGATTGTTGATCAGTTTGGCTCTGTCGAAAAATTCAATGATGCATTTTCTGCCGCAGGGGCTGGCCAATTTGGCGCAGGCTGGTGCTGGTTGGTGCAAAATCCAGATGGCACATTGGCTGTCACTAAGACAGAAAATGGTGTGAACCCTCTATGTTTTGGCCAGACAGCATTGCTTGGATGTGATGTGTGGGAACATAGCTATTATATTGATTTCCGCAATAAGCGCCCTGCCTATCTAACCAATTTCCTTGATAATCTTGTGAATTGGGAAAATGTAGCCTCGCGCATGGCATAATTCGGATAGCTGTTGCATTGCTGTGTGCTATGCGGCTCTGACACTACATCCCCTATAGCGTGTAATCATCGCTATAGGGAATTTTTATGCCATATCTAAAATGCTGTGCATCCTCTTTGCCATAATCTGGGCATAATCAAGCCTGAATTATGCCGAAAATATTAACTATTCTATAATCCAACGAAGATGAGTCTCAGATTACGAGAGATTATCTTGGTGTGTCATTTCAGTATAAAGGATAATAACATGGCTTTTATTTTGGCTCTAATTGGTGGATTAGTCTATACAACCACTGATAGCTATAAGGCATATGCCGCCCATTCAAACGGAAATCCAGCATTTCAGATAACATTAACGCCTGATTGTGAACAGGGCGCGCGTACATCAGGCTATGCGTTATCGCTTCAAAAGCTGGTGGTGTTGAAGCAGCGTAATTATGATGGCTCAGTGGGCAATATTTGTCGCGACTAGCCCCGTTTGCGAACCATTTCATTCACTCTGAGGCGCAGAGCATTCAGCCTGATAAAGCCATGAGCATCACGATGGTCATAATCTGCTGCGCCTTCTTCAAAGGTCACCAAATCTTCAGAATATAGCGAATTAGGTGAGGTACGACTTACAATGATAATATTGCCTTTATATAGTTTGACAATCACCTCGCCTGATACTCTGGCTTGCGATGCATCAATCGCTGCCTGTAACATTTCACGTTCTGGCGAGAACCAGAATCCATTATAAATCAATTCGGCATAACGTGGCATCAGCTCATCTTTTAGATGGGCGGCGCCTCTGTCTAGGGTAAGTGATTCCATTGCGCGTCTGGCGGCAAGCAGTACAGTGCCGCCTGGGGTTTCGTAAATGCCGCGTGACTTCATTCCAACAAAGCGGTTTTCTACGAGATCAAGACGTCCAATACCATGCTTTCCGCCAAGCTCATTCAGTTGGGTCAAAAGCGTGGCTGCAGACAGTTTGACGCCATTTATTGCCACAGGGTCACCTGCGTTAAATTCGATTTTGACTTCTTCAGGCGTATCTGGCGCATCCATTGGCGATACGGTTCTTGAGAACACATATTCTTCGGGCGGGATGGCAGGGTCTTCTAGTACTTTGCCTTCAGCCGAGATATGTAACAAATTGGCATCGACAGAAAAAGGCGCTTCGCCACGCTTATCTTTTGGCACAGGGATTTGATGTGCCTCTGCATAGGAAATTAGCTTTGTACGAGATGATAGATCCCATTCGCGCCACGGGGCAATTACCTTGATATCAGGCTGAAGCGCATAATAGGCAAGCTCAAACCTGACCTGATCATTGCCTTTGCCTGTTGCACCATGCGATACCGCATCTGCACCAAGCTCGCGGGCAATTTCAATCTGGCGCTTGGCAATAAGCGGACGTGCAATAGATGTCCCTAACAGATATTGGCCTTCATATAGCGCATTTGCCCTGAACATTGGAAAGACATAATCTTTGGTAAATTCTTCGCGCACATCTTCAATATAGATATGGTTAATGCCCATCAATTTTGCTTTTTCGCGGGCAGGCTCAATATCTTCACCCTGACCTAGATCAGCTGTGAAGGTAATTACTTCGCAGCTATATTCTTCTTGAAGCCATTTCAAAATAACAGAGGTATCTAATCCGCCTGAATAGGCCAGCACTACTTTATTTACAGATTGCTTTGTCATATCGTGTTTCTTTTTCAGTTCAGTTTATGTCTGAGCCCGAACGCCGCGCTCATGTAATTGCCAAATCTGAAGTTGATATAGCAGAAAACCTGTCTGATATGCCAATCAAAAACCGCATTATTCTGGCTGAGGCAAGATAACTAGGCTAGATAGCTTCTCGTAAATGAGGCGCTGGCTTATGAGACAGGGTGCGCATTGCCCCTGCCAGCCCTAACAGCATCGTGCCCGTTGCCCCTGCACATGCCGTCAGTAACACAACCCGCAGGTCTAGCTCGAAAGGTGAGCCGATAATCAGCCCGATTAGCCCATAGCTTGCCAGACTGCCAATAATGCTTGCCACAATGGCTGTAAGCAAACCAAGCAGGCTATATTCAAAAATCCACGCTATCATAATTTCTTTTCGGGTAGCCCCAAGCACTTTGAGGATAATTGAGTCAGATAGCCGTTGCGCTTCGGTAGTGGCGACTGTGCCTGCAAGCACAGCAAGTCCTGAGACAAGTGTTACCAGCGCGGTAAGCCCGATTGCGCCGCCAAGAAGCGATAATACATCTGTAGCGGTCTTCACAGCCTGTTTCACAGATACAGATGAAACATTGCTGAAATTGCTGGCAATGGCGGCTTCTATAGTATCAGCCAGTGCTTCAGAATCTGATTTTGTTGTCGCTATCCAGCTATGAGGCGCGCTATCCAGCAATCCAGGTGATGCAATAAACACAAAATTGATTCTAAAGCTTTCCCATTCTACCTTGCGGGTATTGGCAATTTTCGCCGTAATGTCACGTCCTAGAATATTGAGACTCACCGTATCGCCAATCTGCAGACCAAAATCCTGAAACACATCTTCTGTGATAGACATAAGGGGCGGTCCGCGATAATCCTCTGGCCACCATTGGCCTCTTACCAGCTCTGTATGGGGCGGCATAGCGGCATGCCATGTCAGCGCCCTATCGCCTCGCATCACCCATTCTGAGCCTTCTGGCGGGGTGATGTCAGCCGTCGACACCCCTTTTATGGCTGTCACCCTGCCTCGCAACATGGGGGTGCGCTCAATCACAGCCCTATCATCTGTTGCAGCGACCAGTTGCGAGAAAGGCTCTATCTGATCTGGCTGAATATCAATAAAAAACCAGTCAGGCGCCTGTGCCTGCGCTTGCGCGCTAAGCTGGCGTGACAGATTTGCCTCGCTAAGGGTTACCGCTACCAGCACAGACAAGCCCAGCCCAAAAGCAACAATAATTGATCTCAACGGGCTATTTGGGCGGATAATAGCAGATAATGCTAGATGGGCAGGCACATAGGCAGGCGCAGGAAGCTTGCGCAAACCCCGTATCACAATCTCGCCAAGCGCCCCCAGCAACACCAGTGATAAGGCTGTGCCTACCATAAAATAGATCGATAACATAATATAGCCCGTTGCAACTATCGCAAGCATCACTAATACCGCTATGCCTGCGGCCACGACTAGCAACGCACCTGAGGTTGGTCGCCCAGAGGGGAGCGATATCATGGTTCTGAATAGATGGGCAGCTTTGATAAAGCGTGTGCGTGATAATGGCCAAACCGCAAAAACAAAGGTGGTCACCAGCCCAAATGCGCCTGCAATGGCCAGAGGCGCAGGGAAGAGGGTAACAGCAAGTGGCACATTTACATATTGCGAGAATAAAGAAGCGGCCATCATCGGCGCAAGGCTAGCTATTACCAGACCTGCGATAATGCCTATCATCGCCAATGCCATCACTTGCATCATATAGATATAGAAAATCATCTTTGCAGGCGCACCCAAGCATTTCAGCGTGGCAATAACATGCATACGGCTTGCCAGCCATGCCCGCACTCCGCCACTGATACCAAGCCCGCCAATCAGCAAAGCTGTAAGGCCAACCAACGTGAGGAACAATTCAGCGCGCGTGATAAATCTGTCAAAGCCAGGTGCCGCACGCGACATGGTGCGCAATCTCATATGGGTATTTTTTAGCTGTTCTGACAGACGCTCGGTTGTTGGCTCAACCTTAGCAGGGTCATCTAGCAGAAACCTGCTTCTATAGGTAATGAATGAGCCTGGCTGGTTCAGACCTGTTGCCGCCAAAGTGTCTTGGCTGACCAGCAATCTAGGGCCAAAGCTGACAAAGCTAATGCTATTATCAGGCTCTGCCTCTAAAGAGGCAGTGATCACTATGTTGATATCGCCTAACTGTGCGCTATCGCCAATTTGAAGCCCTAAACTTGCCAGAAGCGAGCTATCAGCAACAGCTCCAAAATCCTGCAAGGCGTCTTGCACCGATAGGCTAGGGCGCAATTCTGCTTCGCCAACAAGCGGATACAAGCTATCAACGGCCTTCATCTCAACCAGTTTTCGCGCGCCAGTATCTGAGCGCAGCATCGCACGCATTTGAATTACATTACTATGGATGGCATTATCTGATAGGCTTGCAATAATCTCGTCATCCGCAGGCATATGCATGCTAGAAATTTCAAAATCACCGCCAAGCAATAAACGTGCATTTCCTGAAATTCCTGCTTTCATCGCATCAGCCACAGAGCCAACAGCGCCAATAGCCGCAACCCCAAGCATTAACGCCGCTAGAAATACTCTGAAGCGTGCCACAGAGCCGCGCATTTCAAACCGCGCATAACGCCATGCTAACTGCCAGTTAATAGAAGTGCTAAGTGCCATCCCCAATAGTGCCTTTATGCCTGTGGTGTATGTTGCTGATCGCTGATAATCTTGCCATCTTCAATTCTGATAATCCGACTGCAACGCAAGGCAAGCTGTTCATCATGTGTCACCAATATCAACGCCGCGCCGACATCATTGGCGGCTGAAAATAGCTCAGTGATAACAAGCTCGCCTGTACTACTATCAAGATTGCCAGTTGGCTCATCAGCAAGTAAAATAAGTGGGTTTGGTGCAATCGCGCGGGCAATCGCAACACGTTGTTGCTCGCCCCCTGAAAGCTGTTCTGGCAGATGATCGAGCCGATGGCCAAGCCCTAGCTTTTCAAGCGCTTTTCTGGCGATTTCTAGCGCTTGTGGCGTACCCGCCAGCTCAAGCGGCACAGCTACATTCTGTAAGGCTGTCATGGAAGGGATAAGCCTAAATGCTTGAAACACAATCCCAACTTGGTCACGCCGCAACCGTGCGAGTGAATCTTCATCCATATTGGTAATGTCATTGCCAGACAGATGAATAGTACCGCCACTTATTTGTTCAAGCCCCGCCATCACCATCAGCAGGCTGGTCTTGCCAGCCCCGCTAGGGCCAAGAACAGCAACAGTCTGCTGCGCCTGAATATCAAGCGTTAGCCCGTTTAGAATATCTACATCACCAGAATTGCCTGACAGGCTCAAATTGACATCTGTAAGCTGAATAACTGGCGCTTGAATATCTGGGCTAGTAGGGTTGTTTGAGGTATCTTTAGATGATGTTGACATAAATTCTGCGCGTCCTAGCGTGGGTGAGACGAAAAAAAGGTTGAACTGTGTCACCCTATCGAAAGTTTGATCTATAGGTGATATGATGCTCAATAACATATATGATAATGCTATTAAGAAGATGTGACTGACCAAAAGTATCATATCATCTCAAACATAGCTGGGTTAGAGATGATATAAATGCTTGCTCGCTTTGCCACATTTATACGAATATTAGCCTGTCTAGATCAATACAGATAAAGGGCAAATATGACCAAAATAAGATTAGCCAGATTTATGTTATCTAGTATCTTGGCGCTATGGGTATCAAGCGCATCAGCTGATAGTCTGCGGCTGATGATATTTGGCGATAGTCTGGTAGCTGGCTATGGGATTGATGCCGTAACTGCCTTCCCAAGACAGCTTGAATCGCGCCTCAAAGCACGTGGTTTTGATGTTGATGTGCTAAATGCTGGCGTGTCAGGTGACACGACCTCTGGTGGCAGATCGCGTCTGGACTGGACACTAGCAGAGAAACCAGATGCGATTATGATAGTGCTTGGCGGCAATGATATGTTGCGCGGTATCGACCCATCTATCACAAATGACAATCTAGATGCTATTCTGGCTAGTCTGAAAGATAGGGATATTCCAGTGATGCTGTGCGGTATGCTGGCCTCGCCTAATTTAGGCGCAGATTATACCACTCACTTTAATGCTATCTATCCAGCCTTAGCGGCCAAATATGATGTTGCCTTTTATCCTTTTTTTCTTGAGGGGGTCGCACTAGTGCCGCAATTTAACCAGCCAGATGGTATTCATCCAAATGCGCTTGGGGTGCGCAAAATCGTTGTCAGTATGATAGATGATGTTGCGAGTTTCCTGAATGAGATTAGATAATGATACCAGATTCAGTTAATTTTGCTCGGTTTCTAGGATATGCAGGCGCGCTTCCCTTTATTGGGCTTAGCATAGCACATGGACTTGAGATACAGCTTGCCCCTACTGAGAATAGCGCTTTGCTATATGGTTACGGCATTGTGATTTTAAGCTTTCTTGGCGGCATGCATTGGGGACGAATTGCCTCTGATAGAACCGCTCAGATACCATCAGCAGGTTGGCTTGCCTTTGCGGTGCTTCCCTCGCTAATAGGCTGGTTTTCGCTATTTTTCGCCCAAGCCTTTGGCATTATCATGCTGATAGTGGGATTTATTCTGTGCGCTGTGATCGATTTGCGTCTGATAAAGCGCGGCATATTTGCATCTTGGATGTATGAATTGCGGCTTGTGCTAAGCGTGATTGCATGCGTCAGCCTAGCCTCGATGTTGGTGATATAATCACAGCGCTAAACAGATGGTCTAATGCTTTTTGCCTAATTCATTATCATAGAGATAACGCGGCCAAGCGGTCCAGTTAGCCTGATACTACCCTCATTGACAGCAAATACGATACATTCACCGTCATTATCAGCAACAGGTTGATGCTCACTACCAGCTTCATGGATTGAAATATCGCCAGGTCCGTAAGTTCCAAATTCATCTGTGAACCCACCCTCTAATACAAGAGAAATCTCAGCGCCTTCATGGTGATGAGATGGCACTGATTTACCTGGTGCAATACGATAGAAACTTGCCTTGCCAAGATTATCGCCGAAATCAACAATATGCTCGCTCACCCCAATGCCAATGCGCCGCCAGCTTTTCTTACAGTCTTTGCTTGGCAACAATCTAGCAATAGGCTGAGAGGCCGCTAGCGCGGTGATCTGGGCGCTCTGCATCTCATTATCATTATCTTGTTCTATCTGGCGCATCACATGGCTTAGTGCATCTTCGGACATAGACACAGGCTCTATATCTTCTAGCAATACCCCGCCAATCTTCAGCATCAGCTGCATGGTGCGCGCTGATTGCGGATTCATGGCTAAATGGGTTTCCACCAGCATTTCAAGCGGCCGTGATAGGCTTCCAGTTGTGTAATCTAACAACAATGCATCAAGCATCTGGTTATGCAAAGTTACCTGCTCATTCATCTGTTTGTCGAACCTTCAAATTCATCAAGATGAGCGCGGAGCCGGTTCAACGCTAATCTGATGCGAGATTTCACTGTTCCAAGTGGTACACCACTCTCATCAGCTATTTCTCTATGTGACTTTTCTTCGTAATACGCAGAAAAGATCATTTTGGCTTGCTCTTCGGGTAAATTTTTCAAAGCGTGGCGAATTTTTTCATCTTCTTGCTTGCGGATAACCACAAAATCGCCTGTTTCCGGTGCTTCAGATGCAAAGGCAGGGTCTGTAACGTCAACCACTGGCCTGTTTTCTCGCCGTAACCTATCAATCCGCTTATTGCGGGCAATGGTGAAAATCCATGTGCTTGCGCTTGATTGTTGGGGGTTATAGGTTTCTGCACGGCGCCACACCATAATCATAGCTTCTTGCGAAATTTCCTCAGCCAGATTGATATCTGTGCCTATTTTCAGCAGAAACGATTTAACGCGTGGCGCAAAATGCGCAAAAAGTTGTGAAAATGCATCCTTGTCTCGTTCGCGTCCTACGCAAACAAGCAAGTTGTTCCAATTAGGATCAGCAGAGCTGACCCCATTAACATCGCCGGTTCCCATACCTGATTGTAACGAACATTTGCTATCAGAAACAAGCGTAATCTGACTATCAAGAGGGATTTCTGATAGGTCAAAAACGTATTTTGTTTCAAAAACAGTAGATATAGTATCCATTTGCCTGTCTTAGCACTTATACATATCTGCCAAAATCTCAGCAGAACAGATCAATGCACCTGCCCCATAATTGACACAAAAACCATAAATGATTAAAAAGCGAATCATCATTGTTCTCACACAAATTGTGCAATGAATGTTAGCGAAACCAAATAGGCGTTTTCATAATCCGGTAAAAAACGGACATTTCAGGGAGAAAAATATGATTGCCATTTCCAGATATTGGGCATGTTCAGTGTTACTGGTAGCAATTCTGGCATCAGCAGGGTCTGCATTGGCGGCTGCACAGGAATTGCAGGTGTTTGATAAATGGGTTGTTTATAGCAAAAAATCAGATGCAGGGCGCATCTGTTTCATGTCAAGCGTGCCCACAAAGCTGGAAGGCGATTATGACAGAGCCAACAGGGGCGAAACCCGCGTTTATGTTACCCATGGGCCTGGCAAATCAGATAGAAATGTCGTTTCTGTGCAGGCAGGGTACAGATATAGCAAGCAAAGCGAAGTTGAATTTTCGATAGATGGAAAAAAAACCATGCTATTTACGCTAGATAATTTTGCTTGGGCTCAGGGCGCAGATCAGGATCAGAAGCTGATACAATCTATGAAGCGTGGCAATTCTCTGGTTGTTACAGGCATTTCAAGCCGAAAAAACAAAACCGTAGACACCTATTCTTTGGCAGGATTCACAAAGGCTAAAAGCTTTTTGGATAAGACCTGTCCTTAATCTGTTCCCATAATGGCGCTAAGAAAAGCGCACGAAAGACCGTATGACACAACCAGCCCCCTTTTATGATATGCGTCTGCCGCTATTAGGGCTAGATATGGCCTCTGTAGAAGCAGAGGTTGAGCGTATGCAATTACCCCGATTTAGGGCGCGTCAATTATGGCGCTGGGTCTGGCGGCACGGCATTACTGATTTTTCGGATATGACAGATTTGGGCAAGCCTGTTCAAGCGCTATTTGCGGGTAGGTTTCATGCAGATCGTCCCGCTGTATCACGCAGGCAAAATTCGCTAGATGGCACTATAAAATGGCTGTTGAAAATGTCTGACGGCCAAGAAGCAGAGATGGTCTATATTCCTGAAGATGACAGAGGCACTCTATGTATTTCCTCGCAGGTTGGATGCACCTTGAATTGCAGTTTTTGCCATACTGGCACACAAAGGCTGGTGCGGAATCTCGAAATTCATGAAATTTGTGGACAAATTTTACTGGCAATGGACGAGCTAGGTGATTGGCCAGCAGGCAAACATGACAGGCGGCTTACCAATATTGTGCTGATGGGCATGGGCGAGCCGCTATATAATTACGAGCATGTCAGAGATGCGCTTAAGATTATAATGAGCGGCGAGGGTATCGGGCTATCTAGACGCCGTGTTACCTTGTCAACATCAGGGATTGTGCCTGAAATTCATCGGTGTGGCGAGGATTTAGGGGTCAATCTGGCAATATCGCTTCATGCGGTAGAAGACAGTCTTCGTGACAGGCTAGTGCCAATCAATCGGAAATATAATCTGAACATGCTGGTTGATGCGGTCAGACAATATCCTGGCTTGTCAAATGCGCGGCGTGTGACATGGGAATATGTCATGCTAGAGGGGGTGAATGACAGTCTGGCAGATGCCAAAAAGCTGGTGAGGCTTATTCAGGGGATACCGTCAAAAATTAACCTTATCCCATTTAACCCATGGCCTGGCACAGACTATCACTGTTCAGATGATGAAACGATTGAAAAATTTGCCCAAATTGTGATGAAGGCAGGGTATGCCTCGCCTGTACGCACCCCAAGAGGGCGAGATATTCTGGCGGCATGTGGTCAGCTTAAGTCTGATTCTGTAAGGCTACGTGCTAGCCAGATGCAGTAGGCAGCATGCGCTAGCAAAATACGGTAGAATCCAATCTAAAAACATTATTTTTACCTGCTAGATAATTAGCCCCGAATTTGCCTTGAAAATGTCGTGTTTGACCCTTACATTATGTGTGAACACAACATTTGGCCATTACATGGTACGGAGATAATAATGCAAGATAATCGTTTCGCAAATCCAGCTGTAGCCAGAGCGACACAGATAGATGCCGGTCTGCGTGCCTACATGCTGGGTGTTTATAATCATATGACAACCGCGCTAGGCATCACAGGCTTTGCCGCGTTTGGTACAAAATTGCTGGCAACTGCAAGCCCTGAATTCGGTATGCTGTTATTCGGCTCACCGCTTATGTATGTGGTGATGTTTGCGCCGTTGGGTATGGTGATGTGGCTTAGCTTTAGGATCAATTCAATGTCTCCTGCCAAAGCGCGCACGTTATTTTATGCTTATGCGCTGGTAATGGGCGTGTCGCTATCTACCATTTTGTTTGCCTTTACAGGCGCAAGTGTTGCGCGAGCATTTTTCATTACTGCAGGCGCTTTTGCCGCACTCTCGATTTATGGATACACCACCAAGCGCGATTTATCCGCCTTTGGAGCCTTTTTAATCGTAGGTGTGTTTGGTCTGATACTGGCGTCAATCGTGAATATTTTTGTGGCAAGCGCGCAGATGGAATTTCTGATTTCGATCGTTGGCGTACTATTATTTGCAGGGCTAACCGCCTATGATACTCAGAAGATCAAATCGATGTATAGCGTGGGTGATGATAGTGCTACTTCAGCCCGTAAATCAATTTTTGGTGCGCTAACACTCTATCTTGATTTCATCAATATGTTCTTATTCCTTGTCAGACTGCTTGGCAACCGCGAATAGATTTCAGCTCAGGCTGAAGATGTTATTGAACAATTCATCAGGCACTTTTTTAACAAAGGTGCCTGATTTAGTATAAGATGGGCGCGTTACTATCAGGGCTCATATAACAGGCTGGAATATCGGTAATGGGAACAGGCGCTCGACACTCACTTGATAGCTATCTTGATGCTGTTAATTGTGATGACGATAGTGCCTGTGTGATTTCAGCATTATGCCGCGCTGCGATTGACATATCTGCACTAGCATCAAATACAGGTTTGACCGCAACCTCGCTTGGCGCTGTAACAGGCGATGAAAATTCAGATGGCGACCAGCAAAAACAGCTTGATGTGCTAGCGGATCAGCTTATCTGCGATGCGCTATCAACAACCTCGCTTGGCGCATATTTTTCAGAAGAAAAAGACGATGCGATTATATTTGATCTGGATAAGCCGCTTTGTCTGTCATGTGACCCGTTAGATGGTTCGTCCAACATTGATACCAACCTGACCATTGGCACGATTTTTTCGATTTTCCGCCGTACAGGGACAGCCACCCATGAAAGCCAGCTTCCAAAGGGGCGGGATCAAATTGCGGCTGGTTTTTTTGCTTATGGGCCTCAGACTAGCTTATTGCTTAGCTGTGGGCAGGGTGTTGCTGGTTTCGGGCTTGATGATAATGGGCAGTTCCATCAGCTAGACTGGCAAATTACTATCCCTGAAACAACAGCAGAATTTGCTATAAATGCCAGCAATGCCAGACATTGGTTTGAACCTGTAAGTGCCTATATTGAGGATTGTCTGGCAGGCAGTGAGGGCATTAGAGAGAAAAATTTCAACATGCGCTGGGCAGGCTCGCTGGTCGCTGATGCATGGCGTATATTCCGTCGTGGCGGTGTGTTTTTATATCCTGAAGATAGGCGTAGCGGCTATCATCACGGGCGATTGCGTCTGTTATATGAAGCGTATGCGATTGCGTTTTTGGTGGAACAGGCAGGCGGTCTTGCCTCAGATGGCAAATGCCAGATACTAGATATTAACCCTACCCATCTTCATCAGCGCACCCCGTTACTTTTTGGAAGCAAAGATGAGATAAATCATCTACTATCTTATTATAAGCAATGATGGTTGGTGCTAGGAGGTCTGAATGCTTGTAAGTTTGCGTCAAATTCTTGATCATGCGGCTGAGCATGGTTACGGCGTGCCTGCGTTTAATATCAATAATATGGAACAGGGGCTGGCGATTCTGAAAGCAGCAGATGCATCTGATGCGCCTGTAATTATTCAGGCAAGCCGCGGGGCAAGAGCATATGCAGGCGATGTTATTTTACAGTCTCTAATTAAGGGGCTGGTAGCGCAATATCCGCATATTCCTATTTGCATGCATCAAGATCATGGTAATTCTCAGGCGACCTGCATGACAGCTATTCAATATGGCTTTACCTCTGTGATGATGGATGGCTCGCTTGAAGCAGATGGTAAAACCCCTGCCTCATATGACTATAATCTTGAAATTACCACGCAAGTGACACAGATGGCGCATCATGGCGGTGTATCTGTTGAGGGCGAGCTTGGCGTGCTTGGCTCTCTTGAAACAGGTACAGGTGATCAGGAAGATGGGCATGGTGCAGAAGGCACATTATCTGAAGATCAGTTGCTAACAGACCCTGAGCAGGCTGTTGATTTTGTTGCTAGAACAAAGGTAGATGCGTTGGCGATTGCGATGGGCACCAGTCATGGCGCCTATAAATTTTCACGCAAGCCAGATGGCCAGATTCTGGCAATGCATGTAATCGAAGAAATTCACCGCCGCTTGCCCACGACCCATCTTGTGATGCATGGTTCATCTTCTGTGCCGCAAGAATTGCAGGAAATATTCAATGAATTTGGTGGGGACATGCCGCAAACATTTGGTGTGCCGCTAGAAGAAATTGAACGTGGCATCAAACATGGTGTGCGCAAGATAAATATTGATACAGATTGCCGTCTGGCAATGGCTGGCATCATTCGTAAAGTCGCTATGACCAGCCCCTCCGAATTTGACATTCGCAAATTCTTGGCTCCTGCCGCTCAGGCAATGGAAGCTGTCTGTCTTGACAGGTTTGAGCGGTTTGGTGCTGCAGGCAAGGCGCATAAAATCACGCCAATTAGCCTGTCTGATATGGCAGATCAATATCGAAGCGGCAGTCTTGATCCTGTGATTAGTTAACCCTGCCTATGCAATAATGCTTCTGCTTCAAAGCAGGCATCTAGCCCGCTTTTATAGTCTGGATACAACAGCTCAAGCCCCAATTCAGGCGTAATGATAGCAGATCGGATTGACCGCGAGCTTTGGTAGAAGCTTCTGCCCATCTCGCTTAAGGTTGCCTGCTCAAAGGCGATTGGGGTAGGGGGCGTAATATTCAGCAGACTGGCGGCATAGCGTATCATATCACCTTGTGCAGCAGGCACCCCATCAACCAAATTGATGATTCTACCAGCGCGCGGGCTAATACTTGCGGCTCTGATGGTGCGGCACATATCATGCTGATGCATTCTGTTAAATAGCTGTCCTTTTTTTTCGATAATCTGGGCAGTGCCTTGCCGCAATGCCTCAAACGGATTTCGAAATGGCCCATAAATGCCGCCAAGCCTGAAAATTTCAGCATGGGGCAGGGACAGCCATTGCTGTTCTGCTGCCAGCCTGGCTTTGCCTCTATCTGTCGCAGGTGCAGGCGGGGTATGCTCATCCACCCAACCGCTAGACTGGCTAGCATAAACTGATGTCACAGACAGATATGCTGCCCATCCCTGAAAGTCTTTCAATGGTTGCGCAAACTCGGCCATCACAGGATCACGCCCCTGTTTAAGGGCAATAGTTGAGACTATCATATCTGCGTCTTTAATCGCGCTACAGATAGCCTTCATGTCAGTCTTGCCCCCACTATTATCCTCGCTATCATAGCAAAGGATATTCCAGCCTTGATCTGCGCGGTGGGCAAGCTTTTGCGGGGAACGGGTCGTGCCAGTGATGCTAACACCATCGACTGCCATCATATGGGCAAATGCCTCACCAATATAGCCAAGTCCGAAAATAAAGAGATGTTTTTTCATCTGCTATCTACCTGTATCCAGCCTGACAATAACTGAGCCTATGGGCAGGTCTATTTCTATGCGCACTGGCATAAGCCGCTTGCCAAAGGGCGCGGCGATATAGGCTTTAATATCATCAAATTCGGGGGATGTATTTCTAAAGCGTGATACTCGCCTATGTCCGCCAAGCGGCTTTGAGATAATGCCGCAAATTCTGGCCTCACCTGAATAGCCGAAAGGTCTATCTGCTTCAAGCGTGGTTGTGCCTAGATCAGCAAATGATAATGTTGCCCTGCGCCAGCCATCATAAATCTCAAACTGCCCTTCACACGCGCCCCCATCCTCTAGCCTTGCCAGCATATCCAGCATGGCGGTGAAAGGGGCAGTTACATTCTGTCTCATCTCGTCTGTAAGCTCAAAATAGGTATCAAGGTCAAGCTCAGGGCTGGTGGTTGTGATTACATACGTGCCATCTTCTGACCATTCAGAACGTGCCTGTCTAATCTCATCCCCATCACTGCTAGATAAAAACAGCGTTTCAGCTTGCCAGCGTGTATGTGTTTTACGAGCCTCTAGCGTGACCATGCCCTCATAATCGGCAAATCTAGAAAACATGCCTCTGGCTTTTGAGGTGCCACGCATCACAACTCTATCATCATCAAAGTGCCAGTTAGCGCGTGTCTCACCTAGATTGAAGTTTGCCCATTGCACCAGATATCTCACCTCAAAGCGCTCGCGTGCGATAGCCTGAGCGCTTGCGCATATCACCATTATCGTAAGCAGAAAACAGACATTATTTTTATGATATCTCAATGCTGACAGCACCACATGCTCCCTAAATGCCAGATATTTTCCTAGCAGTTCTTGCTATTACTTGTTTTTACGCAAGGCATACTATTTTGGTGCTGTTTGTGTTGGTCTTGGTTTGGGTGAGGGGTGATCTGGAAGATGAGCGACACGTTCAGGATCAAGCCGCTTTGTGCCAAGATTAACGCGCCAGTCAAGATGAGGGCCTGTCGATCTGCCACTTGACCCTGCAATGCCAATCACCTCACCTCGCTTTACTGCTTGGTTTGGCGCCACGATAATTTGGGACAGGTGCGAATAGGTTGTATTTAGCTTAAAGCCATGATCAATGATGATGGTTCCGCCCGTGAAATATAGATCATGCGCTAGCCTGACTATGCCATCTGCTGATGCTCGAATAGCTGTGCCAGTAGGCACCGCAATATCAATACCGTAATGAGGCTGTCTTTCTGAGCCGTTCAAGATTCGCCTGCTTCCATAAATCCCTGTAACTCTGCCTGTCACTGGCCAGTCAAGCCCATTGATAAAGCTATCTTCACCTATGCTAAGATGGCCTCTGGCAGTTATCACATCTTGCCTATCTTGCGAAATTCTATCTAGAACCGCCTGTTCAGGCGTAACCATATTTGAGGCAAGGCCGTCAATACGCTCTATCTGATATGTCCGTAATTCGGGGGTTAGCGTAAAGCTAGATTTATCCCCATTATGACTTAGCGTGATGGTGCGCGGCGCATCATCACTATGATGAAACCCAATCGCAAAATAGCCATTTTCGGAGATAGCGATTTCAGTGCCATCTTGCATCACCTTTGTGCCAGCCTCTGTTTGATAGACCAGCATATCACCTTGAATTGCGTGGCCTCTTACTAGCTGATAGCGAACGCCTTGCTCTGCTGATATTGCTATTGACGGCATGATGCCGCCAAGCGAAATAAAAAAGATAGCTATCTGGGCATAGATTCGTGCGCTCACCACTTGACAATACCGCCCCTAATCACGTTTACATCAGAGATATATCATATACTAAATTTCCAATCTTCAAAATGCTAGGGTCACGTTACAATGTCAGAAAGTCATGAGCATATCGTCATTATAGGGGCAGGTGCAGCAGGTCTAACCGCAGCGATTTATGCCGCACGTGCAAATATGAAGCCTGTAGTGATTGCTGGGTTGCAACCGGGCGGGCAATTGACCATTACCACTGATGTTGAAAATTATCCTGGCTTTGCAGATGTTGTGCAAGGCCCTTGGCTGATGCAGGAAATGCAGGCGCAGGCTGAAAATGTTGGTGCCAGAATCAGCTATGATCTGGTGACGTCAATCGAAACAGAGACCCATCCCTATACAATCCATTGTGATTCAGGCGCGCGGATCACCGCAGATACGATTGTGCTGGCAACAGGTGCGCAGGCACGATGGCTTGGGCTTGAAAGCGAGACAAAATTTAACGGTCGGGGGGTGTCTGCCTGTGCTACCTGTGACGGGTTTTTCTATCGCGAAAAAGATGTTGTGGTTGTTGGCGGCGGCAATACGGCAGTTGAAGAAGCGCTGTATCTGGCCAATATCTGCTCATCAGTTACGCTGGTGCATCGGCGTGACAGCCTAAGGGCAGAACAAATTATGCAAGATAGGTTGTTTAACCATCCAAAAGTCACGATTTGCTGGAACAGGGTAGTTGACGAAATTATCGGTGATGATGCAGGGGTCAGCCATGTCAGGCTAGCCTCTACCACTGGCGAAGAGATGCTGGAAATCCCCGCACATGGCTGTTTTGTGGCGATTGGGCATGACCCTGCCACCTCTGCTTTTGCAAATGCGGTAACACTTGATGATGAAGGCTATATTATTGTGGATCAGGGAAGCACCCGCACATCTGTGGAAGGTGTGTTCGCCGCAGGCGATTGTGTTGATAAAATCTATCGTCAGGCAGTGACCGCCGCAGGCATGGGCTGTATGGCAGCGCTTGATGCTGAACGCTGGCTTTCGTCGCGAAGCTAGTAGCCTAAGCTGGCTGAGTAGAGGGCTGGCGAGCTGAAGGGGGCTTTGCCTCTGTGATTAACCAGTTAATAATGAAGGCAAAACCGCCTGTTGCGATCACAATTTGCCACATCAGATCATACGAGCCGAGATGGTCATAAATCCAGCCGCCAAGCCATGCCCCCAAAAATGAGCCGATCTGATGCGATAAAAAGCTAACGCCATAGAGCATTGATAAAAAGGCCGGACCAAAAAACACCACAATCAGCGAGCTTGTAAGGGGCACTGTACTAAGCCATAACAGCCCCATCATAGCCCCAAAGGCAATGGCAGAAAAGGGTGTTGGCTCAATCATAATAAACCAAACCATCACCACTGAGCGAAGCAAATAGATACAGGCTAGCATCCTGCTTTTTCGCATGAAACTAGCCAGCCAGCCCGCCAGAAATGAGCCAATAATATTAAACAGCCCCACCATGGATAATGCCCAGCTAGCAACACGTGCATCAAGTCCAGAATCCTGAATATAGGTAGGCAAATGCGTGCCGATAAAGACAATCTGGATGCCGCACACAAAAAATCCGACCGTAAGAAGGATAAAATTTCGGCTATGTGATGCTTTATCTAGCGCATCTTTGACAGATAATGCAGCTAATGTTGAGGTGCTGACCTGCTGTTCTTTTTTAAGCTGTCTATGCAAGATAAAACACGACGCAAGCATGCTGGACGAAATAACAGACAGCATAATTAGCGCAAGTTGCCAGCCATATCCCTCAAGCATAAACTGAGTGACAGGCAACATCGCAAATTGGCCAAATGATCCAAGCGAGGTTACAAGCCCTAATGCCAATGTGCGCCGCTCATTGCTTACCGCCTTGCCTACCGCGCCAAGCGCAATAGACATGCCTGCACTGCCCAGCCCGATACCGATCATCAATTGCCCCCAGATAAGCCCTTCTGCTGAGACAATACTGCCCATAATGACCAGACCCAGCGCATAGCTTACCGTGCCAAAAAGCGCGACTTTTGCACTACCATATTTATCAGCAAACCCGCCAGCAATCGGTGAGACAATACCCCAGATCAGATTTTGTAAAGCCATAGAAAGCGAGAATACTTCTCTGCCAGAGCCAAGCGCTTCTGTTATCGGCAATAAGAACAGGCCAAATCCCTGCCTGATTCCCATTGTGATAATTACAAGAAATGAGCAAGCAATAAGAATAGCTAGCCAGCGTGATTGCATCTTGTCTGATGTATCCAAAACTCTCTCCAGAACACACATTACCTCAACAATACACCGAAATGACATGGTCCATAGACCAATGAGGTATCGTCTATGAAGGAGAGCTTATCGCCAGTCTTGTAGTTGGGCAAGCTAAGAAAGCTGTGAGGGCAATATGCGCAAAGCAAGCGCCAGACACAAGATTCTATATCTTAGGGATTTCGAGGCTGGATAAGACGCACACCTTTTGCTTGTGGCCCTTTACCTTCATCATCCACGACAATAAGCAAGGTCTGGCCTTCTCTTAGATTGTGGATGCCACAATTCCGAAGCGTGCGCAGATGCACAAAGACATCTCTTTCTGATTCGCCAACTTCGATAAATCCATATCCTTTTTCAATATTGAAGAATTTAACAATGCCGCGAATTTCATTTTCCAGCAATTCGCCATCTTCTGTTGCTGTTGCTGCCTTTTGCCGCTGAACAGCATATACATTTGAAATCATCGCACCACGACCATTTTCTGTGACATCTGCAACAATATCATCCCCTGCATATACTGTTTCGATACCAAATTCATCTAATGCGGAATGATGCAAAAATACTTCATCATCTCCAAATTTGACGAATCCATATCCCTTGCGCTCATTGTACCAAATGATTTTGCCAGCTCCTTGTTCTATACTCACCATAGCTATATCTCACTGCCTTTAGCATCTCAGCATAAATAGTCTTGCCTTATGCTGAAAGTTGTCGAAAAATACTAGAAAAAAAATTATAATATACAACTATAAAAGTTGCGATCATTAAGGTTTTGATCCAAGATATTTTTTTCAAAAATAAGCAGAAGCATTATTTTGTTGCCTGCTGATCTGCTATTAAATTGGGCTGTAGAATATCTAGATATTAGCGCCAAATTAAAATTTACACACACCTGATGAAATGATAAGAAAATGAATAAAATACAGATAGTTAAGACAAGGGTGATTTGCCTTATTATACGCCGTATAGCGACTGAAAACATATTTGTGTTTTTGCTATTTTTTGCACTGATGCCAGTATCTGCATCAGCCGCTCTAGATCAGCAAATGAAAATAGCTGGCTGGCAGGAAATCACATTTGATGGTCTTAATGCGAATCACTTTACCCTTGCCCAGACAGCAGATGAGCTGGCTGGTCAGACAGTTCGATTGCGTTCTGAAAATAGCGTGTCTGTTGCTTATTTCCCATTTGAGACAGCCGAGATTGATCTTGATAAAACACCTATTTTGAGGTTTGAATGGCGGCGCTTTGGTGATGCTGTTTCAACAGATTTATCTAAGAAGGGCGGCGATGATCGCATTTTGTCGATTTATTTTGCATTTGCCTATGACCCAAAACATGCCAGCCTGAAAGAAAAATTAAGCAGGCCGCTACTCGAAGCCACGAAAGGCAAAGATACACCAGCTAGGCTAATTACCTATTTATGGGGCGGAAAGCCAGATACAGATGATTGGTTTGAAAACCCCTATACTGGCAAGGCTGGCTATTCAAAAATCCTGTCACGCCCCTCCCAGCCAGAAGGGGTCTGGCTATCTCATTCTGTCAATCTGCGTGACGATTTCAAAGCGCTGTTTGGCTATGCGCCCTCACCATTATTATATGTGGCGATCTCAGCAGATACAGATGATAGCAAGGCAACGCTGATGGCAGAAATTAGGGGGATTAGCTTTGCTACTGACTAATGCGCCTAAGGCTGATTTGTTGCGATTTCCGCTTTTGCGGTGATAATGGCATCTGTAACAGCATTGATAAATTGCTCTGCACTTGTTGCGTTTCGTGCTGGCTGATTATGGCTGATAGCACGAGAGGCATTGATAATACCGCCCGTAAGCTGGCCATTTTTCATAAATAGACCTGCTGATGCTTCTGATGCGCTTGCGCCTTGTGCGCCATAACCTGGTATCAAAAAGGGCGCTGTAGGCAGAATTTTGCGTAATATTTTGGCATCTTGCGGGCCAGTAGCGCCAATAACAACCCCAATAGACGACAGAATAGCATCTGTCTCATGCGCTGCATTTACAAAAGGGCTTAGCATATTTGCCACATGCTCCCAGATTTTGTGCCCGTCAGATAAGCGTGCCTGAAGATCAGCACTACCTTTATTAGAGGTTCTGGCAAGTACAAACAGCCCAGCGCCTGTTTCAATAGCGCGCTCAGAAAAGGGTGTGATGCTATCTGCTCCCAAATAGGGGTTGACCGTCAGCGCATCTGCTCCAAAGGCAGAATCAGCGCCAAGCCAGCCTCTTGCATAGGCTTTGGCTGTTGAGCCAATATCACCTCGCTTGGCATCCATAATCACCAGCATGCCTGCATTATGTGCGCGTGATGACAGCGATTGCAGAATCTCAAACCCGTGCCCGCCATAGGCTTCAAAAAAGGCAATTTGCGGCTTGATGATACCTGCATGCCCTGAAATACCTGCCAGCATGGCATCACAGAATTTCTCTAAATTATCAGCGGCCTCTTGGGATCGCAAATCCTGCTCACCGCCCCCAAATAATGCTGGCATAATATCTGGATGAGGGTCGATTCCGACACAAAGCGGAGTGCCAAATTCAGCAATTTTAAGATGCAAATTTGCGCCAAAGCCGCTCATTATCTTAGCCCGACTGCCTCACGATATGTGTCTAGCAAATCATCTTGTTCAGCAAGGGCATCTTTATCCATTGCCCGCATTTTAATAAGCTGTCTCATGGTTTTGGTATCAAATCCAGTTGCTTTTGCTTCTGAATAAATATCTTTCATATCAGCCATAAGCGCCTTTTTTTCTTCTTCAAGCCGTTCAATGCGTTCAAGATATTGCACAAGCTGCTCAGCGCTTGTTGATGGGGATAGGCTCATCTCTAATCTTCCTTATGAGAATGGGTGCGTGCAAATGCCTGTTTTTGGGCATCTGTTGCCTCAGTCTGATAGCGGGATTTCCAGTCATCAAAAGGCATACCATAGACATATTCACGCGCATCAGCCTTACTTATGGTCATGCCGTTGCGTTCAGCTTCTTCCTGAACCCAGCGTGACAGGCAGTTTCTGCAGAATCCTGCTAGATTCATCATATCGATATTCTGTACATCGGTGCGTGTTTGCAAATGTTCTCTCAGCGCCCTGAATGCGGCAGCCTGTAATGCAATTTCTGTGTCTTCATCCAGATGTTTAAGCTCACTCATCTTGCCTCTCCTTGCCTGTACGAAAAAGGTAAATATATCACCAGAGGATTATTTTTGCCAGTAATGGCTAATGATAAATTAGAACAATTCTATCGCAACGCAGTCATGCCCCAAAGTCTAATGACGGTCAAGTCTGCTATCATCATATCGCCAAGAATTAGAAGAATTAACAAAAAACTTTGCCTCGTCTAACTTTTTACGTTAGCTTTATTCGAAGTTAAATAACCTCATAGCGTGGTATGCTGTCCTGTGATGAATGATATGGATAAACAGATTTCCGATAGTGTGGTCAAATTTGATCGTATCAGAAAGGCACATCAATCTGAGGTAGCAGAAGATTATGTCGAGATGATCGCCGAACTCATTGCCGAAATCGGTGAAGCACGGGCAGTTGATCTCGCCGCACGCTTTGGGGTCACTGCGCCCACAGTAAATGCGACTGTACAGAGACTACAGAAAGATGGGCTGGTAACAGCGCGCCCGTATCGGTCAATTTTCTTAACAGAAGCAGGTCAGGCATTAGCCCTAGATTGCAAAGAACGTCACGAGATAGTCAGAAGCTTTCTAATTTCAATAGGGGTTGATGCAGAAACTGCTGAACAGGATGCAGAAGGCGTTGAGCATCATGTCAGCCCTCAGACACTAGAAAAATTCAAAGAATTTGTGTTAGCTCATGGCAATAGCCAGACGTGATATTCCCGTTTTCTATTTGCGCTAATTTGTGTTGAAGAGGTGCCAATAGGCCCTTGCCAGCCATCACGCTGTTCGGGGGGGTTGCCAATATCGGTAATGGCGATAATCGGGCGTGCTGTCTCATCTCTCAGCGGCATGCTACGCTGATAATGGTTTGATGGCGCGCCAATTGGTGCAGGCACGACAATATCAAAGCTGGTATCTGCTAGTTTCCAGCTAAGGGCGGCGGCAGACGCTCTGCTAGATGCAAGGATGGATTGCGCGCCAGTTTCAGTAGCTATCTTGGCGGTATCTTCTGCCAGAACAGACCAGCCTCTAAGCCGTCTAAGCGGGTCTGAATCAGGGGTAAATATTCCCAAACTGCCAAACCCCAAACATGCCCCAACCAGCAATGTGATAATCATATTAGCGCCGATGGCAACGTGGCTAGCAATGCGCCAGCGCACCAGCGCTAGCTTTTGGCGAAGGCTAATCGCTATCACTATCATTGCGGCAGGATAGGCTGCTACTGCCCAATTTGCATTCGCTTCTTTGATAAAGGCCTGTACCATAATGATGCAAAGCGGCGGCAGGATAAACCATAGAAGAAAGCGCACGCTCCTGCGCTCAGCTGGAATGTTAATACTGAGGACTATCAGCAACAGCGCAACAAAAGGCCCAATAACCGCAAATTGCGCACCCACAAAGCTCACAAGATGTTCAATTGAATAAAGCGGCACCTCCAGATTGGCATTCTCGCCAAGATGTCGTACGGTCACAAATCCGTTTAGCAGATTCCAAATCAGAGTGGGGGCTGCCCCCGCCAGCATACCCGCCAGAAATGCCACCCCTTGTTTTACAAGAACAACAGGATGTATACGCCGAATATTTTCAAGCAGAAGCCCTGCTAGCCCGATAGCAAAATAGATAGCGGCATATTTTGCCAGCATTGCAAACCCGATCATCAGGCCAGCTAGCCCAAACCATGTTAGCTGTGCTAGCGTTGCATCCTGCTGGGTGCGTGAAATGCAATAAAGCCCTGCACTCCAAAATACCAGCATCAAACTATCAGTTGAGATTACAAAACTACCTAAGCCAACTATTGGCAGGCTTATCCATAATATGGCGGCAATCTGTGCAGCCAGCCTGTCATCTAAGAACAGGCAGGTATGATAGATAAGCATCGCAATAGCCAGATGAAGCAGGGGCGCGCCAATCCGTGTGGCGGCAGCAGAGCTGCCAAACATAGCATCTGACAGCCCCAGCCACCAGCCAATTAAAGGTGGTTTGGAATAATAGCCAAAGGCTAATTCCTGTCCCCACAACCAGTATTGGGCTTCATCTACCCCTAATTCTAGCGGTGAGATTCGTATCATCACAAGCCTGAAGATGCTCAGCCCGATAATCAGCCCCCAGAATAAAACTGGCGGCATAAAAGATGGTGATTGTGGCAAGTGCCTCATTAAATGTGCTTCTCTGGCTTGAAACTTTATCTCAACACACATAGCTTTATGGGAAAACAGGGGCACAGCGCAAGCCTTTTGCCATCTGATATGCAAATATCGCATCTAGCAGATAGCAAGCATCCTAAGGGCATGGTGATTAAGGGGATATTATGGAGATTGAGCAAGAAATTCAGGAGCTGGTTGACGAATTTTCATTTTTTGATGATTGGGCCGATCGCTATCAGCATCTGATTGATCAAGGCCGTCACTTGCCTGCTATCAGACCAGAATGGCAGACACAATCCCATCAGCTAAAGGGCTGTCAGTCTGTTGTGTATTTTGGCTCAGAACAACAAGATGATAAGCTATATTTTGGCGCGTCTTCTGATGCAGCGATTGTGCAAGGGCTTATTGCGATATTACTACGTGTCTATTCAGGCAGGACGGCAGATGAGATTCTGGCAACAGAGCCAGATTTTCTAGCTGAAATTGGCCTTGATAGTCATCTATCCCCAACCCGTAAAACAGGGCTTGCCAGTATGGTGACAGCCATCAAACAGGCAGCGATGCAGGCCAAAGGCTAGTCATCTATATGGTCAGGCTGTCTTTCAGCCCGAGGGGTGCGACCATAGACTTCACGATAACATTTGGAAAAATGCGATGCAGATACAAAGCCGCAGGCAAGCGCAATAGATAAAATCGACATTGAGGTCTGGCGTAGCAGATGGCGTGCGCGTGCCAGCCTTAGATTTAGATAATAGCGTGTTGGGGTGGTCGATAGATATTTTCTGAATAGCCGTTCAAGCTGTCTGGTAGATAAATTGGCTTTCTGGGCGAGGGCGGTTTGGGAAAGCGGTTCTTCCAGCCCCTGTTCCATATAATCGACCACTGCCAGTAATTTCGGGTGCGATACGCCAAGCCGCGAGCGCAATTCCATTCTTTGCCTGTCACTTGGGTCTCTTATTCTGTCATGGATAAATTGATCTGATACTTGTGCAGCAAGGGTCTGGCCATGCACCTGTCCTATTAGATATAAAATCATATCAAGCGAGGCTGTGCCGCCTGAACAGGTTATTCTGGTATCATCAATTTCAAACAGCTCATTGGTGATGTCTAGCAAGGGGAATTCTTCTGCTAGCCCGTCAATATTCTCCCAATGGATAGTGCAACGCCTGTCATCAAGCAGGCCTGCCGCCGCCATCAAGTAGGTGCCTGTGCAAATCGCGCCAATCACCGCGCCATTTCGGTCTAGTCTGCGTATCATATTTAAGGTGGCTTTATCTGATTGTGCTTTGACATCCAGCCCCGCACATACAAAGACGATTCGGCAATCCGCCAACACTTCCCAGTCGCCATCAACATCTGTTCTAACATTGTTGGATGCGCTGCTTTGTTGGCCATCAGGGCTGGCAACAACCCATGAAAACAAAGATTCTCCTGACATACGGTTTGCCGCCCGTAACGGTTCTATCGCTGAGGCAAAGGCAAGCATCGAGAAATGCGGAATCAATAAAAAGCCCACTTTTAATGGTCCTGCGCTTTTTGATGAGCGCAACATCATATTGATTTTCTGTTCCTTGTCACCTGATGGCATAAAGTTTAGACTTACCCAAGAAAAGCTGTTTTCATCTCAAACATTACTAAAAAAAATACTGCTGGATAGTGTAAAATGCACTTTCACAGGAAAAATTATGTAAATCTAGCTTGAACCATCGAAGAATAGTAGATGACAGGCTTGATGGTATGGTACACCCAGACTATGGCTTATAATGCGCTGACAGATGAGGTGATTACCTCTGCGGGTAATTCAGAGATCAAGCGATTGCGCTCACTGCATGAGCGTAAATATCGCCGTAAAGAAGGGATGTTTCTGGCAGAAGGGGTGCGAATTGTTACCGAAGCCTGCCAGCTTGGCCATATCCCAAGCCGTCTGGTTATCACCACAGGGCGTGCAAGTGATAAAGGGGTAGCCCCACTTATAGATAGCTGTAGTCATGCAGGTGGGCGCGTTATCACGGTAACTGAAGCGCTGATGGTCAGAATCTCAAAAAAAGATAACCCTCAGACAGTGTTAGGGGCATTTACTAGCTTTTCCGAGCCGATTGATTTGCTTAAGGCAGAGGCTGGCATGCCAGCCTCAGACGATATTTGGGTCGCCCTAGACAGGGTGCGAGATCCTGGCAATTTGGGCACGATTATGCGTACCGCAGATGCGGTTGGCGCTAAGGGCGTGATATTGATTGATGATTGCACAGACCCGTTTTCTGTAGAGGCGTGCCGCGCCTCAATGGGAGCTATCTTTAATCTGAGAATCATCACAACCACAACCGAACAATTTGAAGATTTTGCTAAACAATGGTCTGGCGAGATTATTGGTACTGCCCTGCCTGCTTCTGTTGATTTCAGAACAGCAAACTGGACACGTCCGCTTATGTTGCTGATGGGCAATGAGCAACAGGGGCTAACAGACAGGCTAGCCCAGCTTTGCACCCAGCTAGTGCGTCTTGAAATGCATGGCAGATCAGATAGTCTAAATCTGGCAGTTGCTACTGCAATATGTTTGTATGAAGCGCTACGCTGACCAGCGCACAAATAAGGCTTGGCCAATCAGCCTGCCATGTTCTCTATCTTCTGCGATTGCCAGCTCGCCTGCTTCAAATTGGCCGTCATAGCCAGCCAGCAAATCTGCTATAGATGAATAAACAGCAGAGGTAGAGGTACGAATAGCATAGATGGTGATAATGAATAATAACGGCGTATCTGATAATAGCTGTTGGCACCCCTGCAACAGGCGCGGCAAATCTTCATGTATCTGCCAAATCTCACCTTTTGGGCCACGCCCATATTTTGGCGGGTCAAGCATAATGCCGTCATAGGTGCGGTGTCTGCGAACTTCTTTTTCAACAAAGCGGCTAGCATCTTCAGTGATAAATCTGATAGGCGCATCTTCCAGCCCTGCTAGCGAGCGATTGTCAAATGCCTGAGCAATGGCTTTTTTACTCGCATCAATATGCGTAACTTCTGCGCCTGCGCGCGCCGCATGCAGGCTTGCCAGTCCTGAATAGGCAAATAGATTAAGCAGACGTGGCGCACGACCATATCTGTCAATGAATCCTTTAATTTTCTGCTCACACCATTGCCAGTGCGGGCTTTGTTCTGGGAAAAACCCAAGATGTCTGAAAGGGGTTGCCATAGCCTGAAAGGCAATATCTTCAAATTGCATGTCCCAGCTATCTGGCAGATGCGCTGAAAGCTGCCATCTACCTCTATCCTCTGCTGAGGCGGTAAAGATACCATCTGCCTTATTCCACACATCTTCCTCAAAAAAAGGCTGCCACATGGCCTGTGCTTCTGGTCTGATAAAATGGAACCTGCCAAAGCGCTCTAGCTTGCGCCCGTTACCACTATCTATCAGCGCATAATCTTGCCAGCCTGTCGGGGTCAGGCAGTGAAATATCGGGTCATTCTGTGTCATGCGCCAGATGATGCCTATTGTTTGCGCCTTTTACAAGTTACAAAATGTTAAAAAATATTTTCAAAAGCTATATCATTGATATAGCCATTTAGATTATTATTCTAAAAATCTGACATTATGCGGATAGGAGATGAAAGATGGCGCTAGATCAGACAGATATTCAGATACTTGAAATCTTGCAGCAAGATTCCTCAAAGCCAGTTGCTGATATTGCAGCCAAAGTGGGGCTATCTGTTACACCATGCTGGCGGCGGATACAAAAGCTGGAAGAAACAGGCGTTATAAGACAGCGTGTTGCGTTGCTAGATGCTGAAAAGCTAGGGCTTGGCATGTCGGTATTTGTCGCCATTAAAACAGATCAGCATAATGCAGACTGGCTAGCTGAATTTGCAACTATGGTCACACAAAGCCCTGAAGTAGTGGAATTTTATCGTATGAGCGGCGAGGTAGATTATCTGTTGCGGGTTGTGGTGCCTGATATGGCGGCCTATGACAGGTTTTATAAATCTCTTATTTCTGCTGTGAAGCTTAGTGATGTAAGCTCATCTTTTGCGATGGAAGAGATCAAAAATTCCACCGCATTGCCGCTTGCTAGCTGTAAATAGCTAGCCCCTCAATATATTATCAATCAGGTTTTTTAGCCGCCTGCTAAAGGCTGAACGTGAGAATTGAGGGCGTCTTATCTGCTGAAAATTCTGTGTGCGCCATTGCTCTAGCATGTCTGGATTATCTGCCAGCATGACGATTATCTCAACCCATTTTTCTATATCATCTGGCGCGATAAGAGGGGCTATTTTGCCGCCATCTAGCAGATAATCTGCGCCAGAGGTGGGGGTAGCGGCAATCGCCACACCCGCATCCATCATTTCTGCCAGCACATAGCCAAAGGGTTCATCCAGTGAGGGTAGAATAAATAGATCAGTCTCACGCGCCAGCGCGCTAAGGTCGCTCCAGCCAGTAAAGGTTACGCCAGCCTGTTTGTCATTACATGCCTGTTTCAAACAGCCTGACAAAGGGCCATCCCCTGCCAATGTGAACTGGATTTCGGGACGTTGCGCCCTAGTGGCGGCCGCGATTGAAATAAAAAGGTGGAAATTTTTTTTCGGTACAAACCGTCCAGCGGCACTTACCCGAAAGCTGTCGACGGGTGTTCTAGCTGGCAATGTTTCATGCTGGCAATCATGATAATGAGGTAATATTATAAGCTGGTCATCTGTCCATCCTTGCTGTTTTGCAAGTGTGATAGCAGATGGTGTTAGGCAGATAAGCTGGTCTGCCGCGCTGAAATGATGCGGCTTGTCATTATGGCAAATCCCAATAACGTGAGATGCCAGCCTCTTTGCCGCCGCACAGGCAAAGCCATTATGCACAAACGCAATCTTTGCCCGTTGGCTAGGGAAGAAATAACCTGCCAATGAGGGCAGGTGCCGTATCACAATCCGTTGCCATGAAGATAAGGTGGTATTGGTAATATCGGGGTGATGGCGTGCTAGCCAGTGGCTAAATCTATTTTCGGGTGAAATGCTAGCAACGCGATAGCTAGGATATTCTGCTATCACAGCAGCCCAATCAATCAATGCGCGTTGAATACCGCCATCTGTTGTATCAGATGTGATAAACAAAATGTCACAAGAAGAAGCGCTCATATCAGATTAAAGCTGGATGAAGGTTGCTTTGACCTCTGTATAGGCTTCAAGCGCATAAATTGACCCTTCTCTGCCGATCCCAGATTGTTTTGAGCCGCCAAATGGAAGCCCTGGTGGTGTTAGATTATAGCTATTGATCCAAACATTGCCAGCCTGAAGTTGATCTGCTACCCGATGCGCTCTGCTTAGATTCTGGGTAATGATGCCAGCGCCTAAACCATAGTCTGTATCATTAGCGCGCCGCACTGCCTCTGCCTCATCTTCAAATTGCAACACAGACATAACAGGACCAAAAATTTCCTGCCGCACACAGCCCATATCATCATGGCAGTTGGTTAAAATGGTTGGTTGCATATAATAGCCAGCTTCAACACCTTCGGGATGAAGCTGTTTGCCGCCAAAAGCCAGAGTTGCGCCTTCTGCCTGAGCCGCTGTGACATCTGATAGCACCTTATCTAGATGATGCTGTGAAATCATTGCTCCCATAGTCATGTCTGGATTCATCGGATCGCCAACACTCAAAGTAGCTGTCTTTTCAATTATGGCGGCGATAAATTTCTCAGCAATGCTATCTTGAATAAATACCCGCGTGGCATTTGAACATACCTCGCCAGAGGTATAGAAATTGGCATCTAACGCTGTCTGGACAGCGAGGTCAAACTCGCAATCATCAAAAATCAATAATGGGGCTTTGCCGCCAAGCTCAAGCGTTACTTTTTTCAAACTTTGGGCTGATTGCGCCATAATCAGCCGCCCTGTATCAACACCGCCTGTTAGCGATATTTTGGCAATCTTTGGATGCTCACAAATCGCTTTGCCGATCACATGATCACCATGCAATACAGAAAACAACCCCTCAGGCAGACCAGCCTCAGCAAATATCTCAGCCAGCAAATTTGCTGTAAGCGGGGTTTCTTCAGATGGTTTCAAGATAAATGCATTACCAGCCGCAAGTGCAGGTGCAGCCTTCCAGCAAGCAACCTGAACAGGATAGTTCCACGCCCCAATACCCGCACAGATACCCAAAGGCACGCGCATCGTATAGGCAATTTGATCTCCCCATTTATGCGAGGTACCATGATAGCTAGCGCATAGGCTGGCAAAATATTCAAATGCTTCAGCCCCAGATGGCACATCACCTGAGACAGCTTCACTATATAATTTGCCAACATCTTGCACTTCTGCCTCTGCCAGACGCGCGTTATTATCTGCCATCAGCCGCGCAATCGCATTCAAAATACGGGCACGTTCATAGGCTGGCCTGCCTGCCCACTCTTGTTGCGCTATACGGGCATGCTCAATCGCGCTATCCAGCATATCTGGTGTTGCAGGCTCAATCTGCGCAATCACCTCACCTGTGGCAGGGTATATCTTATCGAACATTGGAAGCGGGCTTTCGACTGGCTTGCCTGCGATGATTGAATGAATTATTTGCATCTAATTTGCCCTTGCACATAGCTTCGTTATGCCTATGTTACGCTTGCACCACAGCCCCTTACAAGTCAAGCCGTACACATCAGCATATATGTCTTGCGATATGAGGAAGCTAGTCAGCATCAATCATAGGGCGACAAATATATCGGCGTCAAAGCGTCATAAACAGGCGCAAACAGGATATTTAATTAGGTTTGTCAGTGCAGTCTTTTAATAGCCCGCACTGCACCAGAGCCTCACAGATTAGAAATTCGAGATATCCATGCCTTTAGAAGCCTCCTCAGATACACCCTCAAAAACTGAATCACGGCGCAGAGGGGGCAGACGTGGCAAAGGTAAGGCAGAGCCGAGCGCAGCTGCGGTTAATCAGCAAGCATTTTTCAAACCGCAAAATCATATGCCGCCACTCACCCCCCTATCAGAGGATCAGATTGGCCATATTCATCATCAATCAATGCGTATCCTTACCGAATTGGGGATTGAGGTAAATAGTGCAGAAGCGCGTAAGGCCTATAAAGCGGCAGGCGCACAGGTAGATGAGGCTAGCCAGATTGTAACGCTTGATGAGGGGTTGGTGATGTCATTACTGAAAACAGCTCCCTCTCATTTTACACTAACACCAACCAATCCGCATCATGCATTGCATATTGGCGGCAATCATATTCATTTCGGCATGGTGTCTGGTGCGCCAAATGTGCAGTGTGCTGTAAAGGGCAGGCGGGCTGGCAATTTTGATGATTATCAAAATTTTATTAAGCTAGGCCAATATTTTAACGCTATTCATTTTTTTGGAAACCAGACACTTTCGCCAAATGATCTGGCGGTGAATACACGTCATTTAGATACTGTGCTTGCCAACCTTACTTTGTCGGATAAAATATTTTTAACCATGTCTATTGGCGAGGTGCGGGTATCAGATGCTGCCCAGATGCTAGCGATTGCGCGGGGCATCAGCCTTGATGACTTAGCAGACTCGCCTAGTTGTATTACCAATGTCAATATTAACAGCCCGCGTAAATTTGATACAGAAATGGCTGGTGCGGCCATGTGCCTTGCGCGGCTTGGACAGGCTGTGGTGGTGACCCCCTTTACCTTGATGGGGGCTATGACACCTGTGACAATGGCAGCTGCCCTAGCCCAGCAGAATGCTGAAGCATTGATGGGAATTTGCCTGACCCAAATAGTGCGTCCAGGTGCGCCTGTGATTTATGGCGGCTTTACCTCTAATGTGGATTTGAAAACAGGTGCGCCTGCTTTTGGCACGCCCGAAAATACCCTTGCCAATATGGCAGGTGGCCAGCTTGCCCGTTTTTATGATCTGCCCTATCGCACCTCTGCCTGTTCTGCGTCAAACTGTGTTGATGCACAGGCAGTATGGGAAACCCAAATGGCGCTATGGGGTGCAGTTACAGGGCATGGTAATTTGATTTATCATGCAGCAGGCTGGCAGGAAGGCGGGCTTGTTGCCTGTTATGAAAAGCTGATTGTGGATATTGAAGCGCTTCAGGCGATGCATAAAATACTTCAGCCTCTGTCTTTTTCAGATGCTGATTTTGGCTTTGATGCACAGCAACACACCCAGCCTGGCGGACATTTCTTTGGCGCAGAACATACCATAGAGCGATATAAATCGGCATTTTACAGCCCGTTTCTGTCTGACTGGTCAACGTATGAATCATGGCAAGCAAAGGGCGGTTTGCGAGCTGATGAGCGGGCAACTGCTATTTGGCAACAGGCGCTTGAAGACTACCAGCCGCCAGCCTTGCCAGCAGATCGAAAAGAGGCATTAGAGGCGTTTGTCGCCAAGCGTAAGGAAGAAATAGGTACATCAGAAATTTAATGAAGTTGGAGCATTAGATGACACATATTCTTGTTGTTGAAGGTAATAGTGAGTCATTGGTAAGCGTTTCATCATCAGGCCAGATAGCAGGGGCGGCAGAAAAATATGCGCAACGCCTATCTCTGCTCTCAGACGGTCTTGATATGTCTATCACCCGCCCGCACTTCGAGTATGATCCTGCCCCGCCGCCAGACTGGGACGCAATAGACGCTGTGGTGTTTACAGGCTCAGGGGTAAACTGGTCTGCTGATGATAGTGAAGCCGCCCCTATGCGTGCGGTGATGACAACAGCTTTGAACAGAGGAAAGCCTGTTTTTGGCTCATGCTTTGGCATGCAGCTAGGGGTTGCGGTCATAGGCGGCAAGATAGGTGCAAATCCAGCAGGTGCTGAAGTTTTGATGGCACGAAATATCCAGCAAACCCAAACAGGTACAAGCCATCCTATGTATGCTGGAAAGCCACATATTTTTGATGCGTTATGCATGCATCGTGATGATGTGTTAGCCCTAGATTCAAGCCTTGAGATGTTAAGTACAAATTCTCATTGTGCTATCCAGTCAGTTGCCAGCAATTCACAGACTATTCACTTTTGGGGGGTGCAATATCATCCAGAGTTGCGGTTTGATGATGTTGCCAGATATATTCACCGCTCAGATGTTCAGGATTTCGCCCAGCTAGATAGGATATCAGCCTGTCTTGGGCGCCAAGTAGTTGACCCTGACGAGGTGATAGAAGATTTTACCCTGCTGTCATGTCAGCCAGAAAATCCCGCCTTGATCAAAAAATATGAAATCTCGCATTCTGTTACCAGCTATGATATTCATACTATTGAATTATCAAACTGGCTGAACTTTGTTCAGCACTCTCATACATCAGTCTGAAAGGGATAGGGCTATGGCTGCATATTGGATAGTGCGTGTTAATGTAATAGATGGTGACAAGCTGGCAGCCTATGCGCCATTGGCCGCAGAGGCTGTATCTGTGCATGGTGGCCGCTATTTGGCGCGTGGTGGTGAGGCTATCTCAGTTGAAGGCGCAGACTATGCCCGAAATGTTATTGTTGAATGGCCTGATTACACGACAGCCCAGAACGCTTATCACAGTGCGGAATATCAGCGTGCGCTTGCCGCCCTTGATGGGGGTGCAGACAGATTATTTGTGATCACCGAAGGGCTGTGATGGGTATTATTATGGCAAAAAGACAGATCATTCATCAGGCATAAACATGCAGCATTCTTTGCGGCGAGAGGGCAAATTATGGCTCTCCGTAGGAACAGCATTATGCAGCTTTCCTATTATTATTGGTCTTTCAGATGCGCTCTGGCTTGAAATATTAGCAATTGGACTATTTGCCAGTCTGGTAGTGCTGACAGCGACCTTGCTGCGCCGTAGCTCATATGTGATTATTTTAGTGCTATTGGTAATTGGCGCTGTGTTATTGCCGTCTTTTCCAGATATCTCAGAATTTCGCAAGGCAGGCCATTTTGTGCTGGTATTTGGCTGTCTGATGCCTGTGTTAACGCTTATTCGTGCCACCGCCCATTCAATGCCATCAGTCTGGCAGACACAAAAGCGGCTAGCTGAATTGCCGCCAATCGCGTCAGCCTCTGGTCTTCAGCTCACCGCCCATATCTTAGGCGGCGTGCTAAATATAGGCACGTTTGCCTTAATCTCTGCCAGCATACCAAAAGATGCAGATGAAGATAGACGCCGCATTATGGCAGAAGCAGCTTTGCGTGGAATGAATTCAGCTGTCATCTGGTCGCCCTTTTTTGTCAGCTTTGTGGTAGGTAGCGCCTATCTGCCGCCAGGATTTCAGACAGGGGCGATTATTGCAGGCATCGTCACAGCCTGTCTGTTCTTTGCGATAAGCGTTGCTGGCACAGCTCTGTTAAGGGGGGGCTTTGCGCTGATTGCATCATTGCGTCCGCTTGCGCCTATCGCCTCACGCCTTGTAATTGTGTTTATCTGTGTGATGGTTATTGGCTATCAGTTCAATCTTACTGCGCTTCTAGCAGTTATTGTAAGCATGCCAATTTTATGTGCTGTGCAGATTTTTCGGCGCCCTGATACAGCCAAGCAGGTAGCGCATCATTTCGCGTCTTTGCAACGTTCAGGCGGTGATGAATTTGTAATTATCTCTATTTCTATGATTATTGCTGCACTTTCCTCAGATAGCCCTGTGTTAGGTGTATTACTGCAAGGGGTATTTGGTGAACAGCCTGTGGTCTGGATGAAGATTTGGATGTTGCCTGTTATTGTGTGGTTCTGTTCGCTGGCAGGTATTCACCCTGTCATTTCATCAGCCCCTTTGCTGGCTTTTTTCGCCCCTATGCTGACCCCGTTTGAGGCTATTTTTGTAATGCAGGCGCATATGATAGGCTGGGCAGCTGGGACAATGACGTCATTCTCATCAATGTCAGTTGTGACAGTAGCAGAGCAGTTTTCGCTTCGGCCTATCAGCTTGGCCTTTGGCCGTAATCTTTTCTATTCAGCCATTTTGGCAATAGGCGGGGGCGGATTTTGGGCAGCGATTTACAGCCTGATGGCAAGCCCATCTTAAAGCAAATAATCAGCCAAAGAGTAGCATAATAAACAACCCCCACCAGGATTCTGATGAGGGTCATTAGATAAGGTCAATGGTGATACAAAGCCAAGCTAGCCACCAAGGAATAGCCGTCCTACATCTGGATTTTTCAACAGGTCATCGCCTTTATCTGCCATCGCTGTTTCACCTGATACCAGCACATAGCCAAGATCGGCAAATTCAAGCCCTTTCTTGGCATTTTGCTCAACCATCACAATGGTCTTTCCATCCACATGTTGCAAATCATGCAGAATTTCAAATACCATATCAATGAAACGAGGCTCAAGCCCGATAGACGGTTCGTCAACCAGCAAAACATCTGGGTTCATCACAAGCGCACGTGAAATCTCAAGCAGACGGCGCTCACCACCAGATAGCACACCAGCAGGCTTATCACGTCTATCGGCAAGACGGCTATATTTATCAAATACCATCTCTGCTGCTTGTTTTGCTTCAGCAGGCTTGTTTTTCAAAAAGCCGCCCATCAGCAAATTTTCTTCAACAGTCATGCCTGGAAATACAGACTTATCCTGAAGAATATAGGCAATGCCAGCCTGTGCCAGCTTCTGAGATGAGGTAAGCGCGGTTACATCACGTCCATTCACTGAAATTGAGCCTGAGAAAATATTGGTAAATCCAAAGATAGAATGAAGCACAGTTGACTTACCAGCACCGTTCGGCCCAATCAGACATAAAGACTGGCCACGTTTCACATGCATTGTGAAATCATGCAAAATTTGCATTTTGCCATAGCCAGCACATAATGTGTCAATGACCAAGAAGCTGTCATCACCTGCCAGTGATTTGAGCTGTTTCAGATCAGGTGCATTTGCGGCGATAGAGGCAGCTTCTTTTGCCACCTGGTCAACGCTCATCACCACATCTACACCGCCCATGCCGTAGCCTGAGATGTTCTTTTCTTTCTTTGCCTTACTTGAAGCTGCCTTTTTGGCAGCTTTCTTTGCAGGTGCCTTTGCTACCGCTTTTTTGGCAGCAGTTACAGCTTTCTTTGCAGGTGCCTTTGCTACCGCTTTTTTGGCAGCAGTTACAGCTTTCTTTGCAGTTGCTTTTGCTGCTTTTTTAGCCGCTGTCTTAGCACTCTTTTTTGTGGGTGCCTTTGCCATCAATGTCCTCCTAGATAAGCGTCAATGACACGCTGGTCATTTTGTAAGTCAGCAGGCTTGCCATCTGCCAGCATGTGACCATTTGACAGACAGTAAATATGTTCTGCCAGATTCATGATCACACGCATATTATGCTCAATTACGCATAAGGTGATACCAAGCTCTTCATTTGCTTTACGAAGCCTATCAATCAGCCCGTTAATCAATGTTGGGTTAATACCTGCGGTTGGCTCGTCCAGAAGAAGCACTTTTGGCTCATTCATCAGCGCCATCGCAAATTCAAGCAGTTTTTGCTGTCCAAAGGACAAATCACCTGAAATGAGATTCCGCTTTGAATATAGACCAACAAATTCCAACAAATGTTCGGCACGATCTTTGATTTCTCCGCGTCTGCTTGCAAAAATACCATCTTTTGAATCTTTACGGTGAGAGACAGATATTTGCATATTGTCCACACAATTCATCTTGGTATAGATGCGAGTCTGCTGGAATGTTCTCAGCAGACCGAGGCGGGCAATATCACCTACCAGTAGATGCGAGATCTGCTGGCCGTCAAATTCGATAGTGCCGCTATCAATAGGATGATAGCCCACAATCGAATTAAACAGGGTTGTCTTACCACAGCCGTTCGGCCCGATAATGCCAGTAATTGATCCCTGCTTCACAGTCATCGAAATATCGACATTTGCCTTCACGCCGCCATAGGATTTTGAGACATTATTTACCTTGATAATATCACTCATAATTATGCCTCCGCCTTGTCGGCTTTATTGCTGTCATCGACAACAATGCCAAACATTTCTGGATATTTTGACTGTAACCAGCCCATAAGACCTTGCTGGAAATAGACAATATTAACAATCAGGATTAGGCCAAGTGCAATCCATTGCAGGTTCAGCAGATAGGTCCATGTTGCTTCTTTGACGACATGGAAAATAATCGCACCTAGCACAGGCCCCCATAAAGTGCCTTTGCCGCCCAATAGCACCATCGCTACCATGAAGATACCAAAGGTCGGAATAGGATAAGCAACTTCTTTATCAATAAAGCCTGCCATATTGCCTGCCACTGCGCCGATAGCGCCCATAAAGATAGCTGCAACACCCCAGCCAATACGCTTATATTTCAGCGTTGGAATACCCATCGCTTCTGCTTTATCTTCATCATCGCGAATAGCGTTAATCGCTAGACCAAATTGCGTTGAATACATCCAGCGCAACAAGAAATGAGCGATTACCGTAATCACAAAACATAGGATATAGAAGAAGGTTGAACGGAACTCAATATCGCCTGGAAATAGCGGCATCGAAATACCTGATGCACCCCCTACATAATTCACAGTGATGGTCAGTTCGGCAACAGCAACTGCGATACCAAGCGAGCCAATCGCAAAATAAGGCCCCCGCAATCCAAACATAAAGGTAGATAGCACCAGCGATAATAAGAGCCCGACCAGCGCGGCCGCTATTATGCCGACAAACAGTCCTTGGAAATATTGGGCATCGGTAAATTCAGGCTTAATCGAGCCCATTGCAGAGGTATATTCAGCCACCCCGCCTTCATAGAAAAAGGCAATCTGGACAATGGCTGACACATACATGCCCACCCCGAAGAAGGTGATGTTGCCAAGTGAGTTATAGCCCATCTGGCCACCTAGAATATCCCAAGTAGACGCCATCAATACCATCATCCATAGATAGGCGATTGACAATGTATAATCTGGGAACAGGATTGGCCCAAAAATGCCAAAAAGTCCCAAACCTGCATAGGTTATTAACGTGTTTTTCTTAATCATTATCTTAATACCTGTCTGTTGCGTCTCATGGACATTTGACGCCAGATGAGAACAAGAACAAGCATGGTAACCGGTGCCGCAACTTCATATGCGGTGCCGATAATAACGCCTGTATATTTTTCAACCAGCCCAATTCCGAAGGCCGCCCCAATCACGCCTGGCAGATTGCCTAGACCAGCAGCTGTCACAATCGCAAATGAGCGCACTGAATAGGTGATGCCATAGAAAGGCTGGATCACCCAAATAATTGATACCAGCACACCAGCAGCGCCGCACAAAGCAGAGTTAAACGCAAACGTGATGGCATAAATTCGGTCTGTATCAATCCCCATGACACGGGCTGCGCGTGGGTCTTGTGCGGTTGCTCTAATGGCCTGTCCAGTGCGTGACTTCTTCATAAAGATCACAACGGCAGTAGCAATAAGTGCGGCCAGCACAAGCGATAGAATTTTCGATGATGGCACGGTAACCATATTATCGAAATAATCCCAGTTTGGCATATGCAAATCAATTGTCTGCACTTCAGGGCCATAAATAAGGTTCATTACCTGCTGCATCAGCAATGACAAACCAAAGGTCGCCAGCAAGGATACAAACATATCTTCATTGATGATACGCCGTATCATGCCCACATAAATTATCCAGCCATACATAAACATTGTTACAATGACAATTAGTAGAATAAGGGGAAGTGGTACATTCGCCTGTGACAAGGTAAGCGCCATATAGCCGCCCATAATCACAAAGTCGCCTTGAGCCAGATTTTTGATATTCATCACACCCCATACGAGCGCAAGCCCGTATGCGCTGAGCGCAAAGACGGCACCAACAAAAATGCCTTCCAAAATAACCTGGACATTAATGATCGGCGCCCACACAAATAGCAGCTGCAGATTATCTAACATAAGTGTCTCCGGTGAGAAAAAGGAAAAGAAAAAGGGGCAAATGCGCCCCTTTTCCCATAAAATAGGTGGTTTAGTATGTCACATTTCGCGGATATGACACATCATCAAATGTTTCAACCAGCGTGTATGAGCCGTCTGAACCGATTTGACGCATGAACATTGGCTTAGCAATGTTATTGCCGTTTTCTGAGAATTTGATATCGCCATAGAATGTTTCCATTTCAACAGCAGAAATTGCATCTCTTACCGCATCCTTATCAAAGCTGTTTGCAGCTTCAAAGGCTTCTTTCCATACATACACAGCGGCAGATGCCTGAGCTGACTGGTATGGTACTGATGTATATGATGGGTATGCAGCTTTGAAACCTTCGTTCCATTCGCTAGCACTTCCAAAAATCGCATCAGACTTTGACAATGTTTCAACCCACTGTGTTGGGCACAGGAAGCCTGTTGATGCGTTCGGGAATTTTTCCTGAACCTTCGCAGCTTCACAATGTGTCAACGCGATCATTGGAACATTGACCTTCATTTCATCAATCTGGCGAGCAGCTGTTGCAGCCCCTTTTGAGTGGCCAGAAATAACCAGCAGGTCAGGGCGAAGCGCCTTTACCTTTGTGAGTGTTGTTGACATGTCTGACAGGTCAGCAGGAAGCTGGTCATCAATAATGATCTTCATGCCATATTCGTTGATTTTATCTACCACACCAGCTCTCACATCCATTGAGAATGGGTCGCCTTCGAATGCCATCGCAACACGCACTTCAGATGGGCTTTTGAAGTTTTTCTTGCGCTCTGCAGCTGCCATATCAATAGCGGTAGCCAAATATTGTTCTGATGTTGATAGCACAGCAAACAGATATTTATAGCCCTGTGTGAACAGTGAACGAGATGCACCTTCAGCTTCCACCATTGGCACACCAAATTTTTCTGATACTGGCGCAATCGCTTTGGTCATGCCTGAGCTGTATGGGCCAAGCATATATTCAACACCATCCTGCTGGATAAGACGCTCAGCTAGCTGTGCGCCACGTGCAGGTGTTGATTCATCATCATAATATTTAACAGCAAGCTTGTAGCTTTTGCCGCCAACAGACACGCCGCCAGCTTTATTGATGGTATCAACAGCAAAATCATATCCACGCTGGGTATGTAGACCATTTGTTGCATATTTACCTGTCAAAGAAATAGATGAGCCCAGAATAATGGTATCACCTTCTACTTTGGCATTGGCAGGTGCAGATACACCAGCAACAGTCATAGCAACTGCACCCGCAATCGCAACATAAGACCGTAATTTCATAATATCCTCCGATTATTAGATGGAACGTTCCAAGAAACCCTATCCTAACCATATGAGATAATTTTGAAAGTTAATTTTTCGCCAATTTAGAAATTTTTTATTTCTATTTTGGAAATTAACTATGCCAGCGGCCAGTTATCGTAATGCCCTCACGCCATAGAGGATATAACAACCTGTTTTACAAAATAAAAATGTAACATCTTACAAATCCGCCCCAAATTGGCGGCGTGCAGGATGATAAATTTTCTACATTATGAAATCTGCTAGCTAAACAGAACCAATAAAATTGAGACTGCCAATAGGCTGATAGCGCCAAACTCTATTTTGCTGATTCGTTCCTTAAAGATACTGCCTGTTATAATTAAGGTAATGATCAATTCAACTTGCCCGACTGCCCGAACAGATGCGACATTTTCTAAAGAAAAGGCAATGAACCAGCATGCGGTGGTGATAGCGCCAAATAATCCGACAGGCATACAGCGCTTCCAGTGAATGAATGAGCCGATAAATTCTTTACGCACAAATAGCGCTAGCACGATACCCATCACAACGGTCTGCAATAAGGTTGAACAAAATGCAGACATAGATGCACGCAACACAACATCACCAGTGCCTAGCGCCTCTGTGGCGGCTCTGAAGCTAACGGTTGATAGCCCTAAAAACGCACCTGTTGTCAGCCCAAGTCCAGTCTGCGGAGAGAGTAGCGATTTATATAACCCCGATAGGCCAAGTTCAGACTTGTGAAAAGACAGCATCAATATAGCCAGCACGCCGATCAAAATAGCGATACCGACCTGAAGCGATACAAATTCGCCAATAATAAGTGCCTCAAAAATAGCGGCTTGAAGCACTTCTGTTTTTGAAAAGGCAGTCCCTGCGGCAAAATTTCTATGGTTGAACAGGGTTAGTAATAAAAAGGTAAATATCACCTGTGCTAGCCCACCAAGCGATACCCAGAACCAGAACCAGATATCTGTTTGTGGCAAGCTAACATCATGGATAGATGCCCAGAACCATAGCCAGATAGCAGCAAATGGCAGGGCATAGGAAAAGCGGATATAGCTAGCGCCAAAATCACCAATGACTGATTTCATCTGTTTTTGCCCCGCCGACCGAAAGGTCTGTGTGGTGGCAGCAACAAAGGCAAAGACTACCCATAATTCCATAATTGTCTCTGCCTTATTTAGATGGGGTAAAGATCGGCTTATCCCCTTTTAGGGTAATCCGGTGAAGTAATCGTCTATGACCATGATAATCATTCAGCGGATAATGCAACACAGAACGGTTATCCCAAAGGGCTAAATCCCCAACATGCCAAGTTAGCCTGCATTGAAATTCTGCCTTAATCTGATGGCGAAACAGAAATTCCAGCATATAGTGGCTTTCTTCAGCATTTAGCCCGTCAAGGCTAACCGTATGGGCTGAATTTACAAATAATGCCTGTTTACCAGTTTCAGGGTGGGTGCGAATAACAGGATGTGTTGCCTGAAATGCCTCTGCGGTTTTGCGCCCAGTTTCAGCAATTCTGTCTGCGCGCGTGGCAGTGGTCTCGCCCTTATCTGATCGGCATTGCATCATCATGCCCTCAAGCATTGTGCGTAAGGGCGCAGATAAATGCTCATATGCAAGTGTTTGGGATGCGAATAACGTATCCCCGCCCAAAGGCGGCAATTCGATCGCATATAGCATTGTGGCCATTGGCGGATTATCCATATAGGTAGTGTCACTGTGCCACAATCCACCGAAATTGACTCTCTCATCTTCTTTTTTCAGCACAGGGGTAATGTGGTCATACCCGTCTAGCCCTTTCAAAAACGGGTAAGTATCAGGCGTGCCAATAGCGTGGGCAAATGCCAGATATTGAGATGGGCTTAACGATTGACCCCGAATGACCACCATCTGATACTCAAGCCATGCAGTGCGCAAGGCGTTAATTTGTGCATCTGAAAGCGGGTTTGATAGGTCTATATCTGTTATAATGGCGCCCATAGCAGGGCTGATTGGTTCAATATGCATCTTTATTCAACATAAAAAAATTACACTCATCAGGCTACTCATAGATTAAGAATATCACGCTTACGCCAACGCTCAAGAGTTATATCTATCATAGTCTAGGCTTGCTAGTTCTGTGATTTAATCATATCTTTCACTCATCCAAAACATAATATATCAGGGCGCTTATCACGGCAGATAATAAAGGCAGGACAGGCAATGATATGCTCATCACAACATATGACTGAGCAAAGCCCTATCTTTGGGGTGGTGGTTATGTATGATAGTATCAGCCTTGTTTGAAATGGCAGCCATATTACACACGGAACAGAAATAGGATATAGTCTATGCGGATTTTAGTAACAGGCGTTGCTGGATTTATTGGTATGCATCTCAGTATCAAATTGCTTGAGATGGGGCATGAAGTTATCGGCATAGATAATATCAATGACTATTATGATGTTAGCTTGAAACAGGCGAGGCTGAAGAATATCGGGCTTGGGCAATCTGACAGGCAGAACCAATTTCAGTTTCACAAGCTAGATTTATGTGATCGCGAGGGTATGGCTAGTCTGTTTGAGGCCACTAGCCCTCAGATTGTGATCAATCTTGCCGCTCAAGCGGGGGTTCGTTACAGCCTTGAAAATCCGATGGCTTATATTGATGCCAACATCATAGGCTTTACTCATATTCTTGAATTATGCCGCCATCATTCGGTATCTCAGCTAATCTATGCCAGCTCGTCATCTGTCTATGGGCTTAACCAGACAATGCCCTTTTGCGAAGGCGATAATGTGGATCATCCGCTAGCCCTTTATGGCGCTACAAAAAAAGCAAATGAGCTTTTGGCACATAGCTATAGCCATCTGTTTGACCTGCCAACCACAGGCTTGCGGTTTTTTACAGTCTATGGGCCTTGGGGGCGGCCTGATATGGCACTCTTCAAATTCACCAAAGCCATTTTAGAGGGCACGCCCATCGAGATTTATAATAATGGTGATATGGTGCGCGATTTTACCTATATTGATGATATTATCGAAGGTATTGTTCGGCTGGTAGAGATGCCAGCTACCGCTGATACAGCGTTTCAGCCACATGCCCCTGATGCTGGCACTAGCTCAGCCCCATGGCGTATTTTCAATATTGGAAATGGCCAGCCAACCCCGTTAATGCACTATATCACGGCGCTGGAACAGGCGCTTGGCAAAGACGCTATTAAAGCATTTTTGCCGATGCAGCCTGGTGATGTGCCAGCAACCTCTGCTGACACGTCACGGTTGGGTGCATGGGTTGGCTTTCAGCCTGATACGCCAGTATCTCAAGGGGTTAGCAAATTTGTTGACTGGTATAAATCATTCTACCAGATAGTCTAACCTAGACACGCCCGAAAAATCCTTAGTCAATCTGCGCCAGAATCTGATCAAGGCTTGCTTTCGCATCGCCATATAGCATGCGCGAATTATCCTTAAAGAATAGCGGGTTTTCAATGCCTGAATAGCCGCGACCCTGACCCCGTTTAGAGATAATCACCTGAGCTGATTTCCATACTTCAAGAACAGGCATGCCTGCAATTGGGCTGTTTGGATCTTCTTGTGCGGCTGGATTTACAATATCATTCGCGCCCAAAATAATCACCATATCTGTATTTTGGAAATCATCGTTAATTTCATCCATTTCAAGCACAATATCATATGGCACTTTAGCTTCTGCTAGCAGCACATTCATATGGCCAGGCAGACGCCCTGCAACAGGATGAATAGCAAAGCGAACCTGTTTGCCAGCCGCCCGCAACCGTCTTGTTAATTCTGAAACGGCAGATTGCGCTTGTGCTACGGCCATTCCATATCCAGGTACGATAATAACGCTATTTGCATCTTTTAGATCAGCCGTGACTGAGGCGATATCGGTTGAGATCATCTCGCCTTCAACTTCCATCTGAGGGCCTGTTGTTGTCCCCCAGCCGCCAAAGATCACGGATATAAAGTTTCGGTTCATCGCTTTACACATAATATAGGACAGAATAGCACCAGATGCGCCTACCAGCGCGCCTGTCACAATCAGCAAATCATTGCCTAGCAAAAACCCTGTTGCCGCTGCTGCCCAGCCAGAATAGCTGTTCAGCATGGAAACCACTACAGGCATATCTGCTCCGCCAATCGCCATCACCATATGCAACCCAAAGATAAAGGCTATCGCCGTCATCAGCCATAATGTCCATGCGCCTGCATGATTCATATACAGATAGCCAAGATAAATTGAGACAAGTACCATTGCGATGTTCAGCAGGTTTCGCCCTGGTAGAACCAGCGCTTTGCCATCTACAACCCCTGCCAGCTTGCCATAGGCAATCACCGAGCCTGTAAAGGTAATAGCGCCAATAAATACGCCTACAAAAATCTCTATTTCATGGATGATAATCTCGGCTCCAACAAGCCCTGTCGGCGGATTCAAGTCTGAATTGATGCCGATAAATACAGCGGCTAGACCCACAAAGCTATGCAGTGCGGCCACTAATTGCGGCATGCCAGTCATCTCAACCCGAAGCGCCACAATACTGCCAATAATAGCGCCAATCACCAGCATAGCCAAAAGGCTAGGCGTGATGGTGACAGCAGGGCCAAATATAGTGCCAATGACAGCAAGTGCCATCCCCACAATGCCATACCAGACAGCACGTTTGGCACTTTCCTGACCAGATAGACCCCCGAGTGATAGAATAAACAGAACAGAGGCAGCGATATAAAGAGCTGTTACAATATTTTCAGAAAGCATAATCAAATTCCCTCACTAGCTCTTCTGGAACATAGCCAGCATGCGGCGTGTAACCATAAATCCGCCAACAATATTTATCGTGGCAATCAGAACGGAAATGGCTGCCAAAATAGTGACCAGCCCATTGGGCGAGCCAAGCTGAAGCAAGGCACCAATAATGATAATCCCTGAAATAGCATTAGTGACAGCCATTAGGGGTGTGTGCAAAGAATGGCTGACATTCCAGATAACTTGAAAGCCAACAAAACAAGCAAGTGCAAATACAATGAAATGCTGCATGAAACTAGCAGGGGCGTAATTGCCGAGAAGCACCATAAACAGCCCGCCTGCAACAAGTAAGCCTGCTTGTTTTCTGCCAATAGCCCGCTCTTTGGCAAGCGCTAATGCTGCCTTTTCTTCTGCTGTTAATTCTGGCTCAGGCGGTGGTGCGGTTGTTTTGCCAATCGCTTGCACTTTTGGCGGCGGTGGGGGAAATGTAACCTGTGATTGATGGCAAATTGTTGCGCCTCTGATTACGTCATCATCCATATTAACATTGATCTTGCCATCTTTTTCAGGGGTAAGATCGTCAAGCAGATGCCTTAGATTGGTGGCATAAAGGGTTGATGATTGGTTTGCCATGCGGCTAGGGAAATCGGTATATCCAACAATTTTTACATTATTTTCAGTGACGATGATCTCACCTGCTTTGGTAAGGTCACAATTACCGCCCTGTTCTGCGGCCAAATCCACCACAACAGAACCAGGTTTCATCAGCCCAACCATTTCTGCTGGCCATAATTTAGGGGCAGGGCGACCAGGAATAAGGGCGGTGGTGATAACAATATCTACCTCTGGTGCCTGCTCGCGGAATAATGCCATTTCCTTTTCGATAAATTCAGGCGAGGCAGGCTTTGCATATCCGCCTTCACCAGAACCATCTTCTTCAAATTCCAGCATTAAAAATTCTGCGCCCATAGATTCAATTTGTTCTGCAACTTCAGGGCGTACATCAAATGCGCGTACAATCGCACCAAGAGATTGTGCTGTGCCAATCGCCGCAAGTCCAGCAACCCCTGCGCCAATTACCAGCACTTTAGCAGGAGGCACTTTGCCAGCGGCTGTTATCTGGCCAGTGAAAAAACGTCCAAACTGGTTGCCAGCTTCAATAACTGCACGATAGCCAGCGATATTGGCCATTGAAGATAGCGCATCCATTTTCTGAGCGCGGCTAATTCTGGGTACCATATCCATTGCCAGCGCAGTGGCGCCTGTTTTTGCCAGCGCGCTAAGTTTTTTTTCGTTTTGTGCAGGCCAGAAAAAGCTAGCGATGGTTTTAGATGAATCTAGCCGCTTTATTTCTGCATCAGTTGGCGCATGTACTTTCAAAATAATATCAGATTTTTTGAACAGGCTGGCAGCGGTGGCGATTATCTCAACGCCAGCGTGGCTATACATCTCGTCTGTAAAGCCAGACGCTGTTCCTGCGCCTGCTTGGATCATACATTCATGCCCCAATTTTTGTAATTGAAGGGCGCTGTCAGGTGTCAGGGCAATACGGGCTTCTCCAGCCTGTAATTCTGCGGGTACTCCAATTTTCACTCTAACCTCCTTATGAGTGATTAGCCTAACCAGTGACATATTGTTAGCATGCTAGATGCGTCTTGTCAGACTTTTATACGACAAAATATGCTATAGTGACTATAGGGCGTGATAATTGCATATGATAACAGAATATAACCGTAATGTATCAATGATAGCAGATGAATAAATTTAGCCAATTCTGGGCGAAAATTGAAGCACTACATAGCCGCAGATTTGGCGCTGTATGGCTTGCCCCTCTCAGGCTTTCGCCGTTTATTCTGGTGCTAGCTATTATCGCTGGATTGGTATCTGGCTGGATGAGTTGGTCAGTGCGTGATAGCCAGTACCAGACGTTTGAGCGCTATGCCGAAACATTCTATTTAGATGACGGTATTGCCCTGTTCACCACCACAGATGCGCCGTATTTTGTTGGCATAGCCCAATCGTTGAAACAGGATGATAGCGTGCGCCCCTTTCATGACAAGCGGCTATACCCTCATGCAAAGCTAACCCCAAATACAAACCCTGACACAGGCATATTAGAGGCTCCGCTTCTATCTGTTATCATCGCTAGTTTCAGCAACGATTCATCTCTTCAGTCTCTGTTTGCTACTGCTCATGCGATGTTGCCGATAACAGCCTTTCTGACGGCCATTATGATTATGATAGGGTTTGGTGCGGCTGGTTTCTGGCTTGAAGGCGCGATTGCTGGTGCAGGGGGCGCATTATCATTTGCCTATCTAACACGAAGTTCTGCGGGCAGAATTGATACAGACCAGCTCAATCTGGGGTGTTTATATCTGCTGACAGGGCTGGCCATTTATACAGCCCGCACAAAATCGCTACGAAATGCAATTGCCATATGCATACTGGCTGGGGGCGCGATGTGGCTGTTTCGCTGGTGGTATCCCAAACCCTTCTTAGGCTGGATGGTGGCTGGCGGGCTTATCTTTCTAAGCTTTATCTGTCATCGACAGATAGGGCGCACTATTGTGCTAGGCACACTGTTTCTGCTGGTAAGCGGTGTTGGGCTGTCTGGATTTTCAGTTGCATCTGAATATCTGGTTGATAAGCTGGAATTTGGCTCGTTTATATTCCCGAACACATTTAGCACAATCACCGAGATTTCGGTAATTCCTTTCGGCGACATGCTCAGCCGTATCTCAGGGCATTTCTGGCTTAGTTTGATATCATTGGCAGGGCTAGGTCTATGGGGCATCAGGCATCCTGCGTTAATGGTAGTATTTGGCCCTGTTACCTGTTTTGCCTTGCTGAATTTCCTTGTAGGCAACAGGGCAATTTTCTATTCAGCTCCGATGTTATGGTTTGGCTTTGCGTGGCTGATGATGCGGTTTGGCAGTGCGTTTGATAATTATACAGACAGGTTGCTTTCCGCCCCGTCATATCTGCGTCATCTAGGGGTTAGTCTGAGCCTTATTGGGTGTTTTAGTGTGGTCTGGCTTGCCAGCCCTACTAGCTATCTTCAGCGCCCTACCTTCTCAAAACAGGTGATTGAGGGGTTTTCATCTTTGGCAACGCCTGCCAAAGATGCAGATAAGGTCATTATATCATGGTGGGATTATGGATATGCCGCCAATGTGTTTTCGGGCCAGAATGTTGTGCATGATGGTGGCTCTCAAACAAGCCCAGCTACCTTTCTTGTTGCAAACGCCTTGCTTGAGCCCTCAGCAGAAAAAGCGGCAAGGATGTTCAAATTGATCGCGTCAGCGGGGTATGAGCGCGCGCTTGAAATTTTATATCAGAACGCGCCGCTTTCTGACGATGAGCGGTTACGTATGGCAGTTCAGGATATCTATCTTATATTGACAAAAGATATGAGCAACTGGATGGGCTCAATCAGTAAGATTGGATTTTTTGACATAAATACAGGCAAGCCACGTCGCTATAATGGCACGTCACTGCTAAGATATGAGCCATTTGAATGTATCAACACAGCGTTAGGCCCTGAATGTAACGGCTTACCGTTTAATAGCGAGACTGGCCAATTTGGGGATGTGATGCTATCTGGTATTCTGTATACTGAACAGGGCAAGGTTATTACTGGCAAACAGTTTGATAATCCAACGGCTCCGTTTTTTATTCAGGCTGAAACAGCGCCTAGCTTTGCCCAGAATCTGGCTGTGAATAAGCGTCTATTTGTGTCGTTATTCAACCAGATGTATCATCTTGGCCAGATAGACCAGCGCTTTTTCTCGCTTATCTATGATGATTTTCCGCATATCCGTATTTTTAAGCTGAAATAGGTAATTTTTTGCGCAAATAGCGATGGTTCGCCAGTATCATACATATATCTGCTGGAAACCGTTCTGTTTCATGCTATCTCACTAGCTATAGCAAGGCTGATTAGATGGGCAGAATGTGAATGGCTGATTATGGTTCAAAATCGCAAGTAGGCGGACGTATCAAACGATATGCAAAAGTAACCTCAACTATGTCAGGGCTGGTCGCCCGCGTAGCTGGTGAGCGGTATCTTGGTATGGAGATTGACAGAGACAAGCACGCACTTCAATTACGTGAAGCGCTAGGCAGTCTTAAAGGCCCGCTTATGAAGGTCGCCCAGATTTTATCTACCATCCCTGACGCATTGCCAGCAGAATATGCAGATGAGCTTGCATCTTTACAGGCTGATGCGCCATCTATGGGCTGGCTGTTTGTCAAACGCAGAATGTCAGCAGAGCTTGGGTCGGACTGGCAAAGCAAATTTGCCGAATTTGACAAAACAGCTATCTCTGCTGCCTCGCTTGGGCAGGTGCATAAGGCTAAATCTCTTGCAGGGGACACGCTGGCGGTGAAATTGCAATATCCAGATATGGCGTCTGCGATTGATGCTGATTTGCGCCAGCTCAAACTTGTATTCCAGCTATATGAGCGGTTTGACAGCGCTATTTCGACAAATGATATTTATCGCGAATTATCAGACCGCCTGCATGAAGAGCTTGATTATTCTCGGGAAGCTAAAAATTTGGCGCTCTATCATCACATGTTGAAAGATGAATCTCATGTAAAAATGCCCGTATCATTTCCAGAGCTATCTACCGAGCGCGTGCTAACAATGAGCTGGGTTGAGGGGCAGAAGCTGATGGCATGGCTTGACACTGCACCAACTCAAGAAGAACGTAATCAGGTTGCGATGAATATGTTTAGAGCATGGTATGTGCCGTTTTATTTTTATGGGGTGATTCATGGCGACCCGCATCTTGGCAATTATTCCATTGACCGTAATCTAAACATCAATTTGATGGATTTTGGGTCTATTCGCATCTTCAGACCAGATTTTGTAAGCGGGGTGATTGATCTTTATAAGGCACTTCGTGATGGCGATGAAGGGCTGGCAATTCAGGCCTATGAAAAATGGGGATTTCATGGGCTAGATAAAGACGCGATTGAGGTGCTGAATATGTGGGCAGGCTTTATCTATGCCCCGCTTCTTGAAGATGGCGTGCGCCCTATCCAGCAAATGCGTGGCGGCTCTGAAGGCAGAGAGCTTGCTGGCAAGGTGCATCAGGAATTAAAACGTATTGGCGGCATCAGGCCGCCTCGCGAATTTGTGTTAATGGATAGAGCGGCAGTTGGGCTTGGTTCTGTATTTATGCATCTATCCGCCGAAGTGAATTGGCATAAATTATTTCATCAGCTAATAGATGATTACGACACTGCAAAATTGGCCGCTCGCCAGAAAGACGCTGTCTTAAAAGCAGAGTTATCTGCTGACCTGCTGTCTAGTTGATTGTTGGCGCTATTCTAGGGTCACGCTTTTTAGGCATGGTGGGGCGCTGGCCTAACAAGACTGGCATTCAGCTTTTCCATCCTTTATAGTAAAATCAAAAATAGGGAATGGCCTCGTAGCTCATCAGGATAGAGCGACAGATTCCTAATCTGTAGGTAGCAGGTTCGAGTCCTGCCGAGGTCACCATCTATCAGCAATTTATGTCAGCAGCAACAGAACATCTAAACTGACATTGCGTGCATTCTAAGCGATTGATATCAAAAAAACCACCAGACTATGATGTCAGGTGGCTTATCATGTAACATAAGGTTCGGGCTTATGCCGAACAGGCTATCTATGATGGTCTAATAGCCTTCGCGCTCAAGACGCTTGCGCATCAATTTGCGCACACGGCGTGTTGATTCTGCTGTTTCACGCGCGCGGCGTTCTGATGGTTTTTCAAATGCGCGGCGATTTTTCATTTCACGAAATAGGCCTTCACGCTGCATTTTCTTTTTAAGAACGCGTAACGCCTGATCTACATTATTTTCACGGACAGCAACAAACACGTTGGCATACCTCATCATTAAAATTTAATCTCAAATGGGCTAGAATGTTAGATCTAACCGTTATGGGCGCACAGTCTAGCATAATGTGTGGCATATTGCAAATGCTTTACAAGGGTAGGGTTGGCAAATCTGTTGCAAATTTAGGGGAAGGCGCTTAACCTTTCTCAAAAACCCCTAATTATGGGTCATTTTGCATATTTACCTTGCGCTATTATGCTCCATTTTTAGGGAATAGATGAGATGTTTTGTGAGATTGGCGCTCGCTCAGTTGATGGCATAATACGATAAAGATGAATGATATGGATGACATGATAGCGCGAAAAGACAGGCTGATTGAAGCTAGCTTTATGCATATTCCGTTTGATGGCTGGAGCGAACAGGCACTTGATGCCGCTAGTCTGGAATGTGACGGTGATGCACATAGCTGGCGCCAGCTATTTAATAGCGTTACAGATGCCTTTATCTATTATAATCAACGTTCCGACAGGATGATGTGTGATAGCTATCAGCGCTGGCTGGAACGCTGTGATATACCGCCGCCTGTCCATAAGAGAATCAGACAGCTAATTTTGCTGAGGCTTGAGGCGGCACGCCCTCATAAAGAGGTTGTCCGCAAATCCCTTAGCTATTTATCGCGTCCTGAACATGCTAAATTGGCGCCTAAACTATTATATACCACCATTGATGAGATGTGGCGGTCAGCAGGTGACAGGTCGACTGATTTTAATTTCTATACAAAGCGGGCTAGCCTCTCTGCTGTTTATAGTGCAACCTTGCTTGCGTTTCTGGCAGATGATAGTGACGATATGTCAAATATTACTGCCTTTGTGGATAGGCGGCTTGCCGATATCGCAAAAATACCTGCGATGAAGCGCCCCTTTATGGCAGCAGCCGATATATTCAAGCAAAAGCTTCAGGGACGCTTTGCCCAGCACAGGGCAAAATAGCTAGCCTTAGCGTGTTTTCATAGCCTCTAGCTTAAATGTTGTATTGCCTAGCTGAGTGCGGTATCACCGTGTGGTACGAAGTTTAGACCTTTACTTTATCGGACGCTAACATGCCAATCAAAGTGCCAGATAATTTACCAGCATTAGAAACATTAGCGGCTGAACGTGTAGATATCATCACAGATGATAGCGCCGCCCGTCAGGATATACGGCCGCTTCGATTGTTATTTCTGAATTTGATGCCAAAAAAACGGGAAACAGAGATTCAGTTTGCGCGTCTATTTGGCTCTAGCCCGTTGCAGGTAGAGTTGCTATTGATGACGACTGCCAGCTATACCCCTAAAAATACAGAACCTGCCTATTTGCGCCGCTTCTATCGCCAGCTTGATGAAATTAAAGATGACTTTTTTGATGCGCTAATCGTAACAGGCGCACCTATAGAAACCTTGCCATTTGAAGAGGTAATCTACTGGCCTGAGCTATCCGCCATTATGGACTGGTCACGAACCCATTGTTTTAGGCGGCTTGGCATTTGCTGGGGTGCGCAGGCGCTGTTGAATCATTTCCATCAAATTGAAAAATATCAGCTTGATAAAAAGCTGTTTGGGGTGTTTGACCATAATCTGCCAGAATTGCCAGGCCGTTTGCTTCAGGGATTTACAGATAATTTCCCGATGCCAATTTCGCGCTATACATATAACAAATCTGACGATATTCGCGCAGCAGGGCTGGAAATTCTCGCGCAGTCAGATGATGCTGGTGTAGGGATGGTAAAATGCCCGAAATCAGGCGATCTGTTTGTGCTGAACCATCTTGAATATGACGCAGACACGCTTGCTGCAGAATATTTCAGAGATAAGAATGAAGGTCTGGATACGGCTATTCCAGCGCATTATTTTCCGCAAGACGACGATACTAAGCCAGCCATAAATAGATGGCGACCATTTGCATTTTTGCTGATCAGTAACTGGCTAAATGATTTATATCAGGACACACCATTCGAGCTAAATAGCCTGTCTGACTAATCTGCCCCCCATTTATGCGCATTAGGCGTGCTATTTGCTGAAAAGGTTAATCAGCCTATCATAGCATTTTCGCAACCTATCTGTGTCTGGCGATCCAGAAATGCAGAACAAGACGGAAGGGCGCATCTATGTCAATTATCATTGAAACATTCTGGCTTTCAATCCTTGTTGGGGCAGGGCTAGCATTTGCACTTGGCATGATTTGGTATCATCCATCTATATTTGGTAAAATCTGGATGGCAGAACAGCCGCATCGCACATTTCCCGAAGCCTATCAAAAAGGCATGAAAGCAGGAATGATCGCCTCATTGTTAGATGCCATTTTGGTGGCTATTCTGGTAACCGCATTATTTTCAATTTTGTATTATCCTGGCGTGTTGTTGCTGATGCTTGCCATTCTGACAGGGACATTTTCAGCCGCCTGTTTTCAAGGCAGAACGCTCAAAATCTGGATGATAGATGCTGGCTTTTTAATGATGCAGATAGCGATAATGCTAGCAGCGTTGCACCTGCTTACCTAAACCGCTGATGACTGCGTCCAGAGCATATCAAAACAAGCTATGATGACAGCCGCGTGGTTACATGACCCATTTTGCGGCCATCTCGGGCTTCGGCTTTGCCATAAAGATGCAATGCTGTCTCTGGCTGTTGCTGAAGGGCGGCTAGCCTTATCATATCTTCACCAAGCAGATTTTCCATCTTATATCTGCCAATAGCGGCGCTACTGCCTGCCCCTTGATCAAGCGCAATTCGCACTGCTTGCGTGAACTGGCTTGTGATACAGCCCTCAATCGTCCAGTGAAATGAATTATGCGGGCGTGGGGCGATTTCATTAAATATTATCTCGCCTGAGCTGGTCACAAAGGCTTCCATTGCCATCACCCCAAACAGGTCAGTGGCGTCGGCAATAGCATATGCTGCGGCTTCTGCGCGTGCTATCAGCCCTGCATCTGCATCTGGGGCAGGCGCAATAGTCTGGTGAAGAATGCCTGATTTATGTTGGTTCTGGGCAATCGGAAAACAGCCCATCTGCATCTTGCTATCACGCCAGACAAGCACAGATATTTCAAATTGGAAGTCAATAAATGATTCTAAAATAGCCTGATGGGTATTAAGGGCTTGCCATGTATCTTTGGCATGTGAATCTGGTGTGACCTCAATCTGGCCTTTGCCATCATATCCTTGTTCAGTAGTTTTCAAAATCGCTTTGCCATCCAGCTCAGCAAGCGCAGCTTCTAACGCATCTGCTGTTTCAATCGCCCAGAATTTCGGGGTGGCAATGCCTAACTCTTTGGCAAGAGTTTTCTCTCTTAACCTGTTCTGAGCAATATGAAGTGCTTTATGTCCTGGAGAGGCAGGCACATAGCTTGCCAACAGCTGCATGGTTGAGGCGGGCACATTCTCAAATTCAGATGTCACCGCATCAATATTCTGCGCAAATGCGGTTAAGGCAGCACTATCATCATAGGCGGCCTGAGTGACCCTATCAGCGACTTCTGCTGCTGGTGATCCGTTCGCATCAGGGGCAAAAATATGGGCTTTGATACCGCGTTGGGCAGCCGCAATAGCCAGCATCCGCCCAAGCTGGCCAGAGCCTAAAATACCAATGGTTCTGATATTCATCTGCATGTGATGTATGCTCCTGAAAATGCCTGAAACGCGCGATAGGTATCACCCGTTCATTAAGATTTATCTGGATGGGTGGCAATTTTATCTGTCTGGCTGGCACGCCAAGCGATAATGCGGCCAGATAGCTCGGCATCGCCAAGCGCAAGAATTTGGGCGGCAAGCAGACCTGCATTTTTTGCGCCTGCCTCACCAATCGCTAATGTGCCAACAGCGATACCTGCGGGCATCTGTACAATAGATAATAATGAATCCATACCGTTCAGCGCCTTTGATTTTACAGGCACGCCAAGCACTGGCAAATGGGTAAATGAGGCTATCATGCCAGGCAAATGCGCCGCTCCGCCTGCACCTGCAATGATGACCTGTACGCCATTTTCTGCGGCATTTCGGGAAAATTCTGCCAGCCTGTCTGGTGTTCTATGGGCTGAAATGATCCGCATTTCATAGCTGACGTCTAGTGCATCTAGCATATCGCCAGCGCCTTTCATCGTGTCATAATCTGACTGGCTTCCCATACAGATAATTACTGGTGGATGCGTGATAGAGGCAGGGCGTGTCATAATAACATCTCTTCAAATAGCAATTTCAGGAATCAGGCAATAATATCAGGCAATATTTTAGCATGTAGCCGCGCAATCTCATCTTTTAGCGCCAATTTACGTTTCTTCAGCCGTTGAATCTGAAGCTGGTCTGATGTTGCACTTTCAAGCAGACGGGTAATTACCTCGTCCAAATCTCGATGTTCAGATAACAGGCCATTCATCTTTTCAACAAGCGCGATTTGTTCTGCATCTCGTGATGTAATCAGATGCATGTCAATAATATCTGACATTAGCTGGCAATGTTCCTGAATCTAGTGATTATGTCTCGATAGGGCGTTATTATATCAAATTTGTTTCAGTGAGTAAATCTAACTTGCTGTTTGTGGTGAATATCTGTGCTGTAGATATTCTTTACGGGGCTGTTGGCTGGGGGGTTGGCGTTCCACTTTTTATTCGCTAAAATTAGTCGGAGGGCTGGCATATCATAGCGGCTGGTCAAAGATTTAATGTTTGGGGGGTATCGTGGCTGGTGAATTTGACAGGCTTAGCGCCGAAGCAGCATCAGATCCAGAAGCATTCTGGCAACGACAGGCAGAAGATGTTAGCTGGATAAAGCCGCCTGAAACGATATTAGATTCGTCACACCCCCCCTTTTATCGTTGGATGACAGGCGGGCTGATAAATGGCTGTTATAATGCGGTAGATATTCATGTAGAGGCTGGGCGCGGCGATGATACAGCGATCATTTATGATAGCCCGATAACAGGCACTAGTGCCAAGATAAGCTTTGCACAATTACGTGATAGAACAGCCTATCTAGCAGGCGCGATGCAGGCGCGGGGCATTGGCTATGGTGACAGAGTCATAATTTATATGCCAATGATAGCTGAGGCTGTGATTGCAATGCTTGCTTGTGCGCGTATTGGTGCAATTCATTCAGTTGTGTTTGGCGGATTTTCAGCCGCAGAGCTTGCAAAGCGAATTGATGATGCGACCCCGCGCATGGTGCTAACAGCCTCTTGTGGGATAGAACCTGGCAGAATAATCGCCTATAAGCCAATGGTAGATGAAGCGATTATGCTTGCCGACCACAAGGTTGATTCTGTTATTTTGTTCCAGCGTGAACAACAGCTAGCAGAGCTGGTTGCAGGACGTGATGAAGATTGGGACGAGGCTGTTTCCAGCGCCGAATTTGCAGAATGTGTGCCAGTGAAATCAGAAGACCCCGCCTATATCTTATATACATCTGGTACAACAGGCATGCCAAAAGGGGTTGTGCGTCCAACGGCAAGCCATATTGTTGCGCTGAAATGGTCAATGCGTCATATCTATGATTGCGGGGCAGGCGATGTATTTTGGGCAGCATCTGATGTTGGCTGGGTGGTAGGTCATTCCTATATTGTCTATGCGCCGTTGTTTGCTGGATGCACAACTATCATATTTGAGGGCAAGCCTGTTGGCACGCCAGATGCCTCTACCTTCTGGCGGGTTATCTCAGAACATAAGGTGCGTGCTATGTTCACAGCGCCTACGGCAATCAGAGCAATCAAAAAAGAAGACCCTGAAGGCAAGCTGATTGCTCAATTTGATATGTCAGAATTTGCCTATCAGTTTGTTGCAGGCGAGCGGTGCGATCCAGATACCCTATTTTGGCTTCAGGATAAGCTAGGCGTGCCTGTAATAGATCATTGGTGGCAGACTGAGACAGGCTGGGCAATCGCCTCTAACTGCGCAGGCATTGAGCTGTTAGAGGTGAAGGCAGGCTCAGCAACCAAGCCTGTGCCTAGCTGGGATGTTCAGGTGTTGTCTGAGGCTGGTGAAGAATTAGGTGCAAATGAAATTGGCTCTATTGTGGTTAAATTGCCGATGCCGCCAGCTAGTCTGCCAACCTTGTGGAATAATGATAAACGCTTTGTTGATAGCTATATGTCCCGATTTGAGGGCTATTATGAAACAGGTGATGCGGGCTATTTTGATGAAGATGGCTATTTATTTGTGATGTCACGTACAGATGATATTATCAATGTGGCTGGCCACCGTCTGTCAACAGGCGGGATGGAAGAGGTGCTGGCAAGTCATCAGGATGTAGCTGAATGTGCTGTAATAGGCGTTAATGACGCGTTGAAAGGTCAGTTGCCGCTTGGGTTTATCGTGCTGAAATCAGGGGTGAATCGCAAAGATGAGGATATTATCTCGGAAATTATCGCAAAAGTGCGCACAGATATTGGGCCTGTAGCTGCTTTCAAGCATGTTGTGATCGTCTCTAGATTGCCAAAAACGCGCTCAGGGAAAATATTGCGGGCAACCATGCGCAAAATAGTTCAGGCAGAAAGCTATGCACCTCCTGCCACGATTGATGACCCTGCTATTTTGGACGAGATCACCGAGGCGGTAAGCCAAGCAGGGTTGCTTCAGTCACGCTAGTCCAGCCCCGCTAATACCTCTAACAACGGGGGCTGGCCGCAAGGGGGCTTAGGGAATTTCAGACAGGTTAGCGGCCTGTTCTGCATCCTGCTTTGGCTGGCCACCAGCCTTTTCGATAGCGTTATTCATATCTTGCTGCGTGCATAGCCCTAGCATTGCGGGATGCTTGGCCTGAATATTGGCAATATTCCAGTGGGTACGTTCTCTGATTTTTACAATCGTATCTTTTGTCGTGCCAACCAGCTTGCCAATCTGGGCATCAGATAGTTCTGGATGATGTTTTACCAGCCACGCAATCGCATCAGGTTTGTCACCTCGTCTGGCAACAGGCACATAGCGGGGGCCTTTTGTGCGTAACGCAGGTTGCGGCAGATTGGTTTTTGAAATTTCCAGCCTGCCATTGCTGTCAGCCTCGCATCTATCAATTTCAGAACGCGATAATTGTCCATTAGCAACAGGGTCAAATCCCTGCATGCCTGCGCCTACTTCACCATCTGCAATGGCTTGAACCTCAAGCGGATGAAGTCCACAGAAATCACCAATCTGGTCAAATGTCAGCCCTGTATTGTCTATCAACCATACAGCAGTTGCTTTTGGCATCAATAATTCTGTCATCGTCTTTTTCTTTCACATTTAGTTTCACCCCGGCTTATGCCTGCAAAATGCCGATAATTATCTGGCCTGCGGCCTTAGTTTTGGGGCTAAGGCCAGCAGCACGCGCAGATAATATGTTCTGGGGTGCAGTCTGGACGATACCATATCACAGCTAGCCCCCAAAATGCAAAGAGATGTTGCGAGACAAATTTTGTGATAGGCTAAGCTATAATAGCGTGCGTGGATAACATCATCTAAAGGGGGATAAGATGGATGAATATGACAGGGTAAAGCCAGCATCACTGCCTGCTGATTTGGCAACTGCCAATATCGAAGATTTAGAAGCATATATTAGGTCTCTTGAGGCTGAGATCATCCGCGTTACCGAGATAATTAGCCATAAGAAAACCGTCGGCTCGCTTGCAGATTCTTTATTTTCTAACGCTGGCAAAACATGACTAAGCTAGGTATATCTAAGGCAGTCTAGAAGGAGCAGGATATGGCAAACGCCAGAAAGATTATCATCACAGGGGGTATTTCTGGAATCGGATTTGCGATGGCAGAAGCCTTTGCTAAGACAGGGGCAAAGCTGGTGCTTGGCGGCATTGCAGATGATAAGGTTGCGGGCGCCGTTACAGCGCAGATGATAGAGGCTGGGGCTAGCGCCTGTGAAATAGATAAAACAGATATCTCAGATGCCACAGCCGCGCGGCACATGGCGCAACGGGCAATAGACAGGCTTGGCGGTGTGGATGTGCTTATCAATAATGCAGGGATTCAGCATGTTGCCCCTGTTGAGCGCTTCCCGCCTGATGCGTGGCAACAGATCATTGATGTAAATCTGAGCGCACCATTTCACCTCTCAGCTATCTGCCTGCCAGAAATGCGTAAGCAGAATTGGGGGCGGATAATCAATATTGCCTCTGTTCACGGTCAGGTAGCATCTGCCCAAAAATCAGCCTATGTTGCTGCCAAACATGGACTTATTGGGCTAACCAAAACAATCGCTTTGGAAATGGCAGATACTAATATTACCTGTAATGCGATTTGTCCGGGCTGGGTTAGAACGCCTCTTGTGGAAGCTCAAATTACAGCACGTGCCGCAGATTCAGGCAAATCTATTGATGATGCAGCCTATGATCTGGTAAGCGAAAAACAGCCCACTGGCAGGTTTTTGAAGCCAGAACAGATAGCCAAAATGGCATTATTTCTTGCTAGTGAGGATTCGGATAATGTCACTGGTTCGGCATTTACACTTGATGGCGGCTGGATAGCACAGTAGAGAGTGAGTATCTTAATTTAGATTAAAGAGATGCAATGAGCCTTATCACATTCTCCATTAGCCTGATTATCAGCCTGTTGCTGGTTGCAACTGCGCCCTTTCATCAGCGTGTGGTTAATCGTAACCATTCAGGCCCGCAACAGCTTCATACAGGGTATGTGCCTAGATTAGGCGGTGTTGCGATTGGGGGCGCATTGCTAGCTGGCTGCTATGGGTTGGCTGGCGAGACACAATATCTGTTATTTAGTTTATTATTGGCTAGTGCGCCTGTATTGTTAATTGGACTTTGCGAAGATATTACCGCCCGCATCTCTGCGACTATCAGATTGGTGGTTACGCTGATAACAGGGCTTATGTTTATTGTGATAACAGATGTTCGCATCACCGATGTTCATATCAGCTATATTGATTGGATGTTACAGATTAGCTGGCTGTCCATGCTGGTAACGATATTAGCGATTGCTACCCTGACCAATGCGGTGAATATTATTGACGGGCTGAACGGCTTATCTATTGGCACCACAATTATAATGGTAGGGGCAATCGGTATCATTGCCAAACAGGCAGGGGATAGCCAGCTATTTATAATCGCCATGATATTTGGGGCTAGCTTGCTAGGGTGCTTTATATTGAATTTTCCGTTTGGGCGCATTTTTGCAGGGGATGGTGGCGCTTATCTGTCTGGCGCTCTGGTTGCTATGCTTGCTATTTTGCTAAGTGAACGAAATGACGGAATATCGGCTTTTGCTAGCCTGATTATCATCTTTTATCCCTTTTATGAGCTGTTGAGATCTACTATCAGACGCAAAGTTACTGGCAGAAATACAATGGCGCCAGATACGCGCCACCTACATAGTTTGATCTATGCTTACATTTCTCGGAACAGCCAGCTTGCGCCCTATCTAGCCAATTCTATATCTGCTGTGATTAGCTGGAGCCTGCCGCTATTTGGCGCTGTGGTTGCACTATCAACGCCGACACACTCTAAATGGCTGTTTGGCGGCGTGGTCGTAACCCTTATTCTATATGAGATAGCCACTTACTGGCTGAAACAGCAGATTGTCAAACGCTAGCTATTATCAAATCTGGGCAGTGGTTGCATCCAGTCTGGAATATCTATGCTGATGTTATTGCCATCTATCATCAGCGGCGCATCCTCGCTGGCATTGTGAACAGCGTCTAGCCTAATAGATGCTAATGCTATCTCTTTACTATGATCTACCGAAAGCACTGTGCCGATTTGCTTGTCTTGCCAGTCTATTTGTTGGCCAGTTTCAAATATGGCTGAATGGGCATGCACTGGCAGGATACGCCGCTTCACCAGCCCTCGATAATGGGTACGAGCTGTTACTTCCTGACCGACATAGCATCCTTTTTTGAAATCAACTGCATTCAGATGTTCTAGCCCAGCTTCTAGCATCAGGGCTCTATTTGGGGTCAAATCTGTTGCGCTTTGCGGGATGCCAAGACGGATCCTGTTGGTCTGCCAGCTGGCATCATCACAAAGCTCGAATTGATGGCTAGCATCCTCAGTCAGGATAGCTATATAGCCTAGCTGGTGATTGCGTTCATCCGCGCGCGCAATAATATGTGCCTGATTATCTGTGGGCGCATCACATATATGGCCAATCTGAACACCTGTTTTAATTGCGATTGTAACCTTACGCCTAAGCCGATACATCATCAGCAATTTTGCCAGCCTTTCTGCCTGAGCTGTTTCAGTTATCAGATAGACCTTATTTTCAGCATGTCGTACCACCATCATATCAAATAAAATGCGGCCTTGTGGGCTAAGCAGACATGCCATCCGTGCGGTCTGCATATCCAGTTTTGCTATTTGGGCGGTAAGTAAATCATTCAGAAAATTAGCGGCATCTTCGCCATCAACTGAAATAAGATGCATATCCTGATGATGAAAAAACTGTGTCATTGCCTGTTTAGCTTTCCAGTATATCTGCTTACATAAAAATGGCGTTTTTTTGCCCAGAAACATCTATTTGCATCTGGTATTACCTCAACAAACCCGTCTTTTTGGGCAATGCTGAATTTTTGGGTACAGGCTAAATAGCTAACAAAAATCGCATTATCGTCAATGCCTATTTTCCCGACTGGCTTCACAGATACGCTAATTTCTGGCTCGCTTGATAAAAAGCACTGGCCTTTTTTATTGCCTCTGCATTTCGTCTCTTCTGACCATTCATTGCGAAGATAGCTCAATTCCCCGTCAATCACTTCAAAGCCTTCATCATCAAACATGACACAGTTATCATCTGGTGCGCTTTGGCTTCTGGCAAACTCGCAGGTGAACCATACCCCCTCTAGCCGTAACGGGTGTGTTTCAGCCAACACAGCCGTAGGTAGGCTAGCTGTTATTATGCTTATTATCAGGGGAAAAACAGGCAAAAAAACAGGCAGTTTCAGCTTGGAATATATTATCACAGTTGGCATACCCTATCATATCGCTATATTATTTTATAAAGCGTGTAGCAAAATAAGACTAGCATACATCAGATTCAAAATAACTATAGGTCTGTGATTGAGGCAGAAATATGAAGCAACATCCTGTGCGTGCTATTCTAAATGAAGAGTTACATACCCGCCCATTCCATGATTTTGAAGGGACAGGGCGATTTATCCGTTATATTTTTCTACCCCAATCAGGGGATGATGCATTATTTTCACCTATCAATGAGTGGCTAGTATCGCATGGCAGATCAGTCATTACCTCTGACGAGAAATTCAGGCGTGAGGCGTTTGATGATTTTGCGCTCAGAGCAGAGCGACATAGTGAATTTGTCACGCTTAGTTTTATAACCAAAGATTCAGGCAAAAAAGCTGGCCTGCCAGCAAAGGCATTTGATCTGTCGGCCAATAGCCATCTGCCATTCTCGTTAATAGACAAGATTGGTCAGCCTGTGTTTCATGCCATCTGGCTTGAAATAGGGGGTAAAGCCCCTAAATCCATGACCCCTGATGCGGCAATGGCAATGCTGGATAGCCGCACGTCTGCCTCTAGCCTAATTTCGGATGGGGCGGGGCAGGTGCATTTTGGCTTTGATTGTGATGAAAATGGGTTTTCGCGTGCAGTGTTATTCAATAACCACCTTTCTGCTGAGCGCACAGGCAGGGTATTGTTGCGGATGGTTGAGCTTGAAACCTATCGGATGCTTACACTATTAGGCTTGCCAGTTGTGCGTGCCCACAGCGCAGAGCTAAGCCAGATTGAAGCTGATCTTGAACAGCTCACAACCGCCATCAGCAATCTGATTGGCGAAGGTAGCCAGCATCTTGGTAGCCTGTTACCGCAATTATCCCGCCTAGCGGCACAGGTTGAAAAGCTGTCAGCAGAAACCAGCTTCAGACTGTCTGCCACCAATGCGTATCAGGATGTGTTTTATGCGCGGATGCAACGGCTAAACCTGTCGCGGCTTGACGGGCATCAGGGGCTATATGGCTTTCTGGATAGGCGGATGATGCCAGCACTTCAGACCTGTAAGGCGTTTGTGACACGGCTTGAGGGCTTGTCTAGACGTGTTGAGCGCACAGGCTCGTTATTACGCACCCATACTGAATATAGTATTCAGAAACAAAATACCGATTTACTATCTTCAATGGATAGACGCGCACAAGCCCAACTTCGTTTGCAACAGACAGTTGAAGGGCTATCGGTGATTGCGGGCACTTATTATGGGGTCGGGCTTGTCGGGGTAGTGGCAAAATTACTGCCTGAGACAATGACAGCCTCTTTATCTGTTGATGTAATTAAGGCCGTCAGCCTGCCATTTGTGGCAATAGGGATTGCGCTTATTTTGCGTCGTGGCAGCCATATGGTCAGCAGAATATCTCGCCCGCAATAGGCGTGTGTTGCAACAGCCCATAGGCTAGGCGTTTGGGGTAAAGACAGTGCGCCCTAACAGGTTAAACATCACAAAGGGCATCACAATATTGATAATAGCCATCAGCCCAAGCATCAGCATTAGCCCGTCCAGCCCAACCCCTTTATCTATCATCCAGCCCATCACCGCAGGTGAAAGCGCGCTTGAAAATACATTTAAGGGTGAGGCAAGCGCTTTAATCTCGCCAAGCCATCTTGTGCCATAGCGTTCTGCCAGAAGCGCATTTATCACAGGCTGCATTACCCCGCCAGAAGCGCCAAATAGCACAAAAAATAGTGCAAGCCAGAAAGGCGCATCTGCCAGATATAGCATCATAAGCGCCGCCAGCAAAAAAAGCTGGGCAAAGCTGGCGATTTTATGGGCGCTGAATCTGTCTATCAACATACCAGACAGCACCGCCCCGCCAATAGCCGCCATAGCGTACCAGATATAATTTGATGACCAGACCCATAGCGGCACATCTTTTAGCTGGGCAATATGGATTTGGTGAAAAAACAGCCCTGTTATCACAAAGCCAGGTATCATCATAAGCCAGATGATGACAGACCAAAATATCACATCGCCCTTTACCTGATATCGTCTTATTTCTGGCTGGTCAGACAGGTCAGTTTCAGGGTCAATTGCGTCTATTGGAAGCTCTCTGCCTAGCCCATCTTGATATTTTGTGCGTTGGCACAGGTTGGCGATAAACGGAGCAAAGCTAATAAAGGCAAAGGCAGGCAGTATCAACCAGATAAGCCGCCAATCAACAAACCCTAGCGCTACAATCACAAGCACTGGAAATATGGCTTCCCCTAAATTCATACCAAAACCTGTAAATGCCAATGCCCGCCCGCGTGTAGCCTGATAACGCCTGCCCATTGCGGTTGAATAGACATGATACATCATCCCTTGACCTGAAAGCCGCAATAAATATATCCCAAGACATAGCCCAGCAACTGAGCTAATTGTCGAAAAATGCAGTGCTGCTAAACAGACCCCGCCAATGGACATCAGCGATAGACGGGGCACCGAGATTGAATCAGCCAGCTTGCCAAGCCAGAATAGGCTAAGGGCAGATAAGGTTGTAGCAATGGCGTAATAACTGCCAAATGCCCCATGACTTAATCCTAGATCACTGCGTATTTCGCCAGAAAAAAGAGAGATGAAAAAGGTCTGACCAAAAGATGACCATAATGACATTAAAAGCCCATATAGCAGAAACCGCCATTCAGAACGGATAAAATCAGCAGTAGAAGGGGGGCTGGCAGGGGTCACGGCTTTGCTATCTATCACTTAATATAGTTGGGAATACCACATGCTGAGCGTGTTCATACAGCATCGTCTATGATATAGCGCTATCAGAAATAGCCTCTATCTGTCCAGTATTACGCCCTCTTGCACATCACGCCCATCCGCTAGGCTATGCGAATGCGTATATCTTCTGATAGCTCAGCCCTAGACAGGCATTATAGCTAACCCGTAATTCAGACATGGATGCAAGATAATGACCGTAAATTACAGCCGCTATATCGGCTATGCTACGCGCCTAAGCTTAGGGCTTATGCTTTTCGTGCTGGCAGGATGTTCTGCCCCTGATATTGACCGTTTTAAGGATAGCAAGCCGCGCCTATCTCTTGCTGAATTTTTTGAAGGCGAGACCATAGCCTATGGTATTTTTGAAGATAGGTTCGGTCAGCTAAAGCGCCAGTTCAGGGTGCGCATAAAGGGTAGAATGGAACAGGATATTCTGATTCTGGATGAAGAATTTTTATATGATGATGGCGAGCAAGCAACGCGTATCTGGCGCATTTCTGCATCACAACAACCAGACGGCATCACCCGTTATGAAGGCAGGGCAGATGATGTGACAGGCAGCGCCACAGGCAGAGCGGCAGGCAATGCGCTAAGCTGGTCTTATGATATTATGCTGGCGATTGGAAAGAATGATCTGCATGTCCGCTTTGATGATTTTATCTATCAGATGAGCGATAATCTGGCGATAAATAGGGCGCATGTCACAAAATGGGGGATTGAGCTTGGCACGGTTACGCTGGTATTTCTGCGCGGCGCACTAGCACAGGCAGAATTGGCACAAAATAATTTTCAACTTGAAAGATGGTAATCTGGCCTAAATGCGCCTATCTAAATAGGGTAGCTAGCATTTAACATATTTTTATAGACGGACTATTGAGCAGATGGATGACGCATTACCTAGCTGGGATTTAACTGAACTTTATACAGATGATGCGGCAAAGCGGAAGGCTGATTTAGCAGAGGCTCGCCAGCAGGTTGACAAGCTTGCCATCTATAAAGGCACACTCGCCAGCCAGCCAGCAGACACGATTGCTAGCGTCATACATGACTATCAGCAACTCTCTGAGGCTCTGTCTCGGATGATGTCACATGCTGACCTTGCCTTTGCGGCTGATATGTCAAATGCGGATAATGCCAGCCGTGCGCAGAATATCAGAGAAGCACTGTCTGATCTGTCCTCGGGGCTGTTATTTATCGAGCTTGAACTAGCAGAGATGGAGGAAGCGGCCTATCAGACAGCGCTAAAGACGCCAGAATTTTTTGCGTTTGAGCCATGGCTAAGACGCTTGCGGCTTGGCGCGCCATATCAGCTTGAAACGCGGCTAGAACAAATGCTGGTAGAGCGCACGCCCACAGGGCGCGGCGCATGGGTCAGGCTGTTTGATGAAACCATGACAGCGATGCGCTTTTCCTTCAAAGGTGGCGAGGTAAGCGAATCTGAAATTCTAAATGCGTTATCTGATACAGATGCAGAGACAAGGCGTGAAGCAGGCCAGTCTTTTTCATCTCAAATGGTAGATAACCAGCGTCTATTCTGTTTGATTATGAACACAATTGTGAAAGATAAGGAAATTGACGATAGATGGCGCGGCTTTGCGCGGCCTGTCTCGTCCCGAAATCTGGCAAATGATGTAGATGATGTGACCGTAGATGCGCTGGCAGAGGCTGTGACCACCAGAATGCCAGATATTGCCCACCGTTATTACCAGATGAAAGCAAGCTGGATGGGCGTAAAACAGCTAAACTGGTGGGATAGAAATGCCCCGCTACCAGGAGATGATGACAGGCGATTTAGCTGGGATGAGGCCAAAGACATTGTGATGTCTGCCTTTGCCAATTTTGATGCAGGCATGGCAGATAAGGCAGGCCAGTTTTTCGAAAAACGCTGGATTGATGCGGCTATCCGCACAGGCAAAACCTCTGGTGCATTCTCGCATCCAACAGTGCCCTCTGCGCATCCCTATATTTTGATGAATTATGATGGTAAATCGCGTGATGTAATGACACTTGCCCATGAGATGGGGCATGGTGTGCATCAGATGCTGGCCGCGCCCAAAGGCTATTTGATGGCAGACACGCCGCTTACACTAGCTGAAACAGCCTCTGTTTTTGCTGAAATGCTAGCCTTTAATGCGCTCATGGATAGAACAGATGATCCCGCAAAACGCCGCTTTTTGCTCGCTGGCAAAGTAGAGGATATGATGAATACGGTGGTACGCCAAATCGCCTTTCATAACTTTGAGACGCGGGTGCATGATAGCCGTAAACAGGGCGAATTATCAGCAGATATGCTTGGCGATATTTGGATGGAGACCCAAGCTCAGGCATTAGGCCCTGCACTATATCTTGATGATAGCTACCGTGCTATCTGGAGCTATATTCCGCATTTTATCCACACGCCATTTTATGTCTATGCTTATGCATTTGGTGATTGTCTGGTCAATGCGCTTTGGCAGAAATATCAAATATCGTCTGCGTCAGAACGGCAAGATTTTATCACACATTATACAGGCTTGCTAAGTGCAGGAGGCACGGTGCGCTATGATACCGCGCTTGAGGTGTTTGGGCTTAATCCGACGGATAAATCTTTCTGGCATCTTGGTCTTGATATGATAAGCGGCATGATAGACGAGCTTGAAACGCTCTAGCCACAGCGTAAAGAGTTTGAAGCAAGTTTGATATGATGATAGGCTTTGATCTATATCAACGGAGGATATTATGGCCAAATATGAATGTGGTAAATGCGGCATGGCGGTAAATACAACATGCGCAAAATGTGACGTTCCGCTTGTAGATGCTAGTCTTGATCTTGGCGATAGAACTGTCCAGATAGCAAAATGCCCAAGCTGTGAAGGCAAAATTAAATCACCATTATGTTGTGGTGAAGATATGAGCTGTAATATCTAACGCCCGCTAGCAGTAATTAAGGGGTGATTGGCGTCATGCTGACCTATGTCAGGCATGTGAAAAAAACTATTGCCATCATCCATCTTAATCACAAGATATCTCGTATCCATATCAAGTAGCACAATGTCATCTCATTTGGGGTATAGATATGGTTCGGGCGTTCTTAATTATATGTATGTGTTTTTCAGCTACTGCCTTTGCGGCGGGTAGTGGCAGTGATAGTGGACGTTCTGATAGTGGCTATCAACAATCAAAGACGTCGCAACAATCCTATCTGATGAAAACAGCTACCAAACATATTTCAGATAAACATTATCAGCGGGCATTTGATTTGCTAACACAGCAGGTCAGAATAAGCCCAGATGATGCAGATGGCTGGAATCTACTAGGCTTTAGTGCCAGAAAGATAGGTGATTTTGACACGGCAAAATCTGCCTATAGCACAGCATTGTCACTTGACCCTAACCATACCAGAGCAATGGAATATATGGGCGAGATGTATCTTAGCCTCAATCAGCTGGCCGAGGCAGAAAGATTGCTAAATGCCCTTAACAGACTGTGTGACGTTAATTGTCACGACAGAGACATGCTTGCAAGCGCAATCCAGACTTATAAACAGAAACACTGACCTCCCATCCAAATATACATGTAAGCGGCTGTTTGTTAATTAAGGGGCGCGCTGAGAGGTGCTAAGTGCCACCATGCGGTTGAGGCCTCGTAATTATGCTGTTATCAGGCCAATAATATTCAACCCATCAAGTACATATTGAATGGAAAGACCAGCTAATATTATTGCAGTTACCCTAGAAAATACCATAGTGACTTTTTCATTCAGCCAACTTTCTGCTAAGGCTGTAAGAGACAAGATAACCGCTGTCACAAACATTACCGCTATCATTGCAAAATATCCAACTGCTATGTCATTCCAAGAGCCTGAAAGGTCTGAGTTCACTACAATAACTGACATGATTGCTGCTGGCCCTGCTAATAGGGGAATGGCTAATGGGTAAATAGCAACATTATCATTGTCGTCATTTACTATGTCCTCTTTTGATGAATTGGTTTCTTCGCGCTTTCGTTGCTGACGCTTTGCTGTAAGCATATCAAGTGCCACTAAAAAAAGGATTATACCTCCTGAAATTTTAAAAGCCGCCTCTGAAATGTTTAAATAAGAAAGTATCCACGCACCACAAATAGCAAAGAACAACATGATTGATGTGGCGATAGCACATCCCTCAATGGCAATTCTGATTTTTTTGTGCTTATCAAAATTAGACGTGACAGCTAAAAACACTGGCGCACTTCCAATGGGGTCTACAACCACAAAATACACAATGAATGCAGTGAAAAAAATCTCTATCATAGCGGAATCCTATCAGTCCAGAGTCATCAGTCTCAGAAATTTTCCAATCAACGTCAACATCTTCTGCTCGGAAGCGAACAGGTGTAGTTTTTGCACTGTTATCAATGTTAAGATAGGGAATGGCTGCACCGCATTATCTGGTTAATTTGCCTTAAGGCAGATAACAGCCCTATAAGACGTATCTTGTTTCTGAATGTCCTTAGACACATGCCTGTTAACGTCATGTGTAACTTGTTGGTGCAGCATCTCAATAATCGGCCTATTCTTAGTTCAACAGAACATTGAAAGAGTGAACAGGATGGCGTTAAGGCGCTTAAGCTGTTTAACAAGGAAGATGGTGCTGCTAGCGTGATTCGAACACGCGACCTCACCCTTACCAAGGGTGCGCTCTACCGCTGGAGCTATAGCAGCACATGGCGCTATGTCTACAACACTGCCAGTTTATGGTCAAGTCGGTGTTGGTGTTGAATCTATTCAAAGTCTATTGGCAATTTGTTTTCGTGATAAGCTGTTTGCAATTCGAGCGCTAACTGCTTTATTGAAGTTGCTGAGGGTGCATAAGCTGAGGTATCTGTGACCAGCAGAATTATTTATGTGGCGAGAAGACCATTAGCATGCGTATCAGCGTTTTGGTGCGTTCGCTAAATAAGGTTTCGGTAAAGAATGCCCCTGCCGCCCGTTTTGAGGCTTCAGACCAGCTAGGGTAGGGGGCGATGGAATTAGCCATTGCTGACATGCCCATCTTATTCTGGATGGCCAGCGTCCAGCTATGGATCATCTCGCCAGCATGTGGCGCCAAAATGGATGCCCCTAAAATACGTCCTTTTTTAGTGGTGATAATACGAACCAAGCCTTCTGTGCGCCGCTCAGCGCGCGCCCTGTCATTGTCTTTTAGCTCCCAGTCAATACAGCGAATATCTTTAGCCGAAAATTGTTTCTGCGCCTCTGGCCAGCTTATCCCTGTTTGTGCCAGTTCTGGGTCTGTATAAGTTACATAAGGCACTGCATGTTCGGCCAGCTTAGCAGGTAGTTTGAACAGCGTATTTTTGATCACAATAGAGGCATGATAGCTGGCCATATGGGTAAATTGATGCCTGCCAGCAACATCACCGATTGCAAATACCCGCTTATTTGAGCTTCTTAGGCGGTTATCTGTGATAATGCCTTTTTGGTTGTGCTTGATATTAGCTGTTTCTAGCGCCAGATTTGCAATATTTGGGCGTCTGCCAACAGCGGCCAGCAAATGCGAGCCTTCCAGCACTTCCCCTGAATTTAGCATGATAGATATGGTGCCATTTTTGGCTTTTGTGACTTCTTCAATCTGGACATGCTCATATATAGCAATATCCTCTGCTTCCAGACAGTGTTTCAGCCTGCCTACCAGTTCAGGATCATCTCTGAACATAATCGGCCCGACATCTATCAAGCTTACTTGGGCGCCAAGCCGTCTATGTGCTTGTGCCATCTCAACCCCAATAGGCCCGCCGCCGATAATCAGCAAATGTTCCGGACGCTCAGTCAGCGAGAAGATAGTTTCATTGGTGAGATATCTGATATTTTCAAGCCCGTTAATGGGCGGTGTCCATGGATGAGAGCCTGTGGCTACAACAAAATAGCGTGCTTTTACGGTGATCTCATCTCCGTTCTCATTTGTGGCTGTAACAGTGTTGGGTGATGAAAATCTGGCTTCATAGGGAAATACCTTAACCCCAAGACCTTCAAACCGTTCGATTGAATCATGCGGCGCAATAGAGGCAATAATGTCATGGATATGCGCATTCATCTGTGCAAAATCTGTTTGATGATCTAGGGCGGGTGAGATTCCCATGACAGGCTTACCGCCCATCGCCTTAGCAGATTTGCCTGCTGCAAGCATTGCTTTTGATGGCACGCACCCTGTATTGAGGCAGTCACCGCCCATATTGCCTCGTTCGAATAAAATGGTAGTTGCACCAAGCTGTGCTGCGCCTGCGGCAACTGACAGCCCGCCAGAACCGCCGCCAATAATGCAAATATCAGCTATTATGGTGTTCATGGCTTGCCCCCCTTCTTTTTTTGATATGATCGATTAAGGCTGGAAGCAGAGACATCACCCCTAATGCAACAAGGGGCAAAATAATTTCAGGCTCTGTCAATAAGGACAGATCAGGCACTTTACCTTGCGCCAGCACAAGATCAAAGCCTTGTGCCACCCCAACATATATCAGCGTGCCAGGTGCAATGCCAAAAAAGGTCGCTATCATAAAGGTTGAAAACCTCATCCCAACAAGCGCAGGGATAATATTCACAACCCAAAATGGCGCCGCTGGAATGAGGCGCAAGGCAAGCAGATAGGAAAATCCATTTTGTCGAAATCCAGCCTCTAGGCGTTTCATAAAACTACCTGTTTTTTGCGATAGCCAGTCATGCAACAGGCTTTTTGCCGCCAGAAATACCAGCCCTGCCCCCGCAGTTGCCGCCGTAATGATGATAATTGCCGCCCACCAGCCAAAGATAGCGCCCCCTGACAGGGTAAGCAAACTAGCAATTGGCAATGACATGGCAACAGAGATAAAATACACGGCAAAAAATACCAGCAACGCAACCACCCGATGGTCAGATACGAATAGTTTTATCTCGCCATAAGATTGGGCAAGCTGCTGAAACGAAAGTGTTTGATATAACCCTGTGGTGAAAAACAGGATCAGCCCAGCTATTAGGCACATAGGCAGAATAAACCGCTTACTTTTTGAAAATATCTTGGAAAAGGTCATAATATTGCGATGCCTATTTGCTTATTTCTGCCTCAATCTTCTGGCAATTTATGATGTTACGGGGCTAAGATATGCCGCAACCTTACCTGTAAACTATGGAAAATAAATTGTCCTGCTTCCAGAAACAGGCTAGACAGAATTAAGAATTTGAAACAAGGAAAATCTCGAATCATCATGTCGCAAACAGGAACTGACAGACCAGCATCTAGACCGTCTGAAAATGACCAGAAACAAGCTGTTGTGAATGATAAGCAAAAGCGGCTAGAATCTGCCTTGCGGGCAAATTTATTCCGCCGCAAACAACAAGCACGGGCACGCAAACAGCCTGCCACGCCAAATCCTGATAAGTAATGAGACACCAGCTTATGATCGATAGGGCATCAGAACAGAATATGAGACGATAACATTATGAGCTCGTTACGGATAATTGGGGGCACGCCGCTTGACGGCACAATCAAGATTAGCGGAGCAAAAAATGCAGCTTTGCCTTTGCTTGCTACTGCCCTGATGACAGACAAGCCTGTTCTGTTTGATAATATGCCAGAGCTGGCTGATACCAGATTGATGGCTGATTTACTGGCGCATTTAGGCAAAATGACAGATAAAAATGGCGATAGCTGGTCGCTTACAGGCACGGTTAGCTCGCGTGATGCGCCCTATGAGTTGGTATCGCAAATGCGCGCGTCAATTCTGGTGATGGGGCCTTTGCTGGCATGTCATGGCGAGGCAAAAGTATCGCTTCCTGGCGGATGCGCGATTGGCACACGACCTGTTGATTTACATATCACAGCGATGCAACAACTAGGCGCACAGGTAGAGCTGGCAGATGGCTATGTAAAAGCGCGCGCGCCAAAAGGGCTGAAGGGATGCGATATTACTTTCCCATTTGTTTCAGTCGGGGCAACAGAAAATGCTATGATGGCGGCATGCCTTGCAGAGGGGCAAAGCAGGCTTATCAATGCTGCAAGAGAGCCTGAAATTATCGATCTGGCCAATTGCCTGAATAGCATGGGTGCGCGTATTTCAGGGGCAGGTAGCGATATTATTACAATTGAGGGTGTCACTAGCCTTAATGGATGCCACCATCAAGTTGTAGCTGACAGGGTGGAGGCTGGCAGTTTTGCGATAGCGGCCGCAATGTGTGGCGGCACGATTACCCTTAGCCATATTAACCCCCAGCTAATTGCAAGTCTGACAGATAAAATGCGTGAAGCGGGTGTTGCGATTACAACCCACCAAGATAGCCTGATAGTAACAGGCACTGGTCAATTTCAGGCAGTGGATATTGAAACCCAGCCCTATCCTGGATTTCCAACCGACCTGCAAGCACAATTTATGGCGATGATGTGCCTTGCCGAGGGCAATGCGACAATTCTGGAAACGATTTTTGAAAATAGATATATGCATGTGCCTGAGCTAATTCGCATGGGCGCCAAGATTACAGTTGATGGGCGCAAAGCGTTTATCACAGGGCAGAAATCACTGCTTGCCGCGCCTGTGATGGCAACAGATTTAAGAGCGTCTGTATCGCTTGTGCTTGCCGCTATGGCAACCGCTGGCACTACTATTATCAGCAATATCTATCATCTGGATAGGGGATATGCTGATCTTGAAACCAAATTGGGAAATTGTGGCGCGAATTTGGAACGCATTGACTAGACAGCATAGTTAGAGATCAAGACAGATAATGAATGACCCATCACCCCCTCAGATGCAAAAACTACAATTAAAGGCAACAGATAGCGAAGATATTCAGACCTTATCAGCCCTGCTTCAGGATGCGTTAATCACGCCTGCTGATATGTCATATGATCCAAAGCAACGGCATTTTGTGCTATTGGCAAACCGCTATTGCTGGGAGATTAGCTCAGCAAGCTATCGCTGTCTTTGTGGGCTGAATATCTCAGATGTAGTTCAGCTTCAACATCGTAATATGGCAGTTTCAGGCGGCCATGCCACAATAAACCAGTTTTACAATTTGCTTGCTTTGTCGTATGACGAAGCCACAAAAACACTGTTACTGACATTTTCAGATGGGGCTGAGCTGTTATGTCATCTAGAACGTGTGAATATTATGGTTCAAGATGTATCGGTGCCGCATCCTAGTTTGCGCACCCCAAAACATGAGCCTGAATAAACGCTAGCCTAGGTCAATAGAAATAGAGCCGACATGAATATACCAAAGACACCATTGATTCTGGCACTGCCAAAAGGGCGTATATTAGACCAAATTATGCCCCTGCTGAAATCGGTTGGCATAGAGCCTGAAGCGGGTTTCTATGCTAAAGATGACAGACGCTTGAGGTTTTCAACCTCTATTGATGGGCTTGATATTATCAGAGTGAGAAGTTTTGATGTCGCTACCTTCATTGCCTATGGTGCAGCTCAGATAGGGGTTGCTGGTTCTGACGTGCTGATGGAATTTGATCATCCTGAGATATATGCCCCGATTGATTTGAATGTTGGAAGATGCCGACTGGTTGTGGCCAGTGAGGCACGGCTAGCCCAAACAGAAGACCCCCGTTCATGGTCTCATATCAGGGTGGCAACAAAATATCCAAATGTGACCACACGCTATTTTGCGAAAAGAGGTGTTCAGGCAGAATGCATCAAGCTGAATGGTGCGATGGAGCTTGCGCCGACGATTGGCTTATGCAGGCGGATTGTTGATCTGGTTGAAACAGGCTCTACATTAAAGGCAAATGGGCTGGTCGAAATAGAACAGATAGCTGACATATCATCGCGGCTAGTGGTTAACCGAACAGCATTCAAACAATCACCAGAATTGATTGGTGGCTGGGTAGATAAATTTCGCCATGCGCTAGATATATCGGCGTGATTGCGGCCGTTAATCTCGTATGTTGCCTAGCTGATAAGGCAGAATAGAAGATATAGGCGATGACAGATAAACCCCCAGAACAGAAAACAGGGCATATCGTTCATATTGATATTGAACGTGACCAGCATGTTTCTGTTTCGGCAGAACGGCTGCATGAACAGACAGTTGCGATTTATGATTTGCTTGATGAAAATAGCTTTGTGCTGAAAGAAGATAGCAAAAATGGCTTAAATAGAGGCTATCGGCTACATCTTAAAACAGATTTCAGGCATGTTTATTTTGATGTCAGAGATGATGCGGATACAGCGCTGAACGGCTTTGGTATGGCGCTAGGCCCGTTCAGACGTATCATCAGGGAATATCATATTGTTTGTACAAGCTATTATGATGCTATTCGTACCAAATCACCGTCACAGATACAGGCCATTGATATGGGCAGGCGTGGATTGCATGATGAGGGTGCGGAATTACTGAATGACAGGCTGTCAAACTATGCTGAGCTAGATAAACAGACAGCCAGACGGCTATTTACACTGGTATTCGTTCTTATTCACAAAGCTGAAAGGTAATCTGAGGTCATTATGCGCCACAAAGACAGCACTAAAGATGTTAATATCTTGTTTGCCTGCACCCAAAATGCAGTGCGCTCTGTTATTGCTGAAGGCTTGTTGCGTGACAGGCATCATCGAGATATCGGACATATAGCGTCTTGCGGCGTATTTGCAGGCAGTGCTGACGGTTTTGCAATGGCAGTGATGGCAGAAATTGATATTGATATTACCGCCCATGAGCCTGTTGGGTTTGACCTATTCTCGCCAGATGATTTCCACATCATCATTTCATTTTCACATGATGCAGACCACTTTGTAACAGGCTGGGCAGGCACAGAAATCACAACATTATTCTGGGATGTGCAGCCGCCGAAATTGTCTGAATCATCACGTGATGAGACACTTGCAAGCTATCGTGCCTTACGCGATGAAATCGCCACTAGATTAGATAAGTTTATAGCAGATTATATGGATGGCTAATGAAAGGGGCGGCGCTATGGAAGGTGCGCGCGCACGCCTAGACGTGATATATTTGTCACGAATGGCTAAAATAATCGTGTTTTTTATCAGGTCATGTCTGAAAAACTTGATTTTTTTGCCCTTATTGCGTCACAATACCGCTCATCAAAGACTGATCGTCAATTATATAGGATTGAATTTATGGCCAAAGAAGGCGTTATCGAATTTTCAGGCACAGTAGCAGAATTACTGCCAAATGCTATGTTTCGTGTCAAACTGGATAATGACCATGAAGTGCTGGCACATACGAGTGGGAAAATGCGCAAGAACAGAATCAGAGTGCTTGCAGGCGACAGGGTCAATGTTGAAATGACACCGTATGACCTCACCAAAGGCCGCATTACATTCCGTTTTAAGTAATATCTGTTTTGGGTGGGCATTGAAATGGCTGTGCGTTTTTCATGTCACCCTGACAGCCAATGGGCAGATGCACCTATAGTGCTGGCA
>CBFHYU010000001.1:0-264931 GCA_965660165.1 Puniceispirillaceae bacterium (SeqCode) | reverse complement strand
TTTTTATATTGCTTGCAGTTTCAGCCTGTTCATCATTTGGCCCTCCCCCTCAAGAGCCAAAAGGGCCAGGCTCAATCCTAACTGGAAAAGATGAGCAAGGGATAAAAATTGGTGAAATTTTTAGCGGCAATAATAATAGTGCTGGCCTGCCAATAAATGCGTTATTATGGCGCGCCTCTTTAGATATTCTATCCACAATTCCGCTTGATGATATTGATGCGTTTGGCGGCACTATCGTGACAGAATGGTATTCTGTGGCAGAAGCACCGCAGGAGCGGATAAAAGTATCTGTATTTGTGCTTGGGCGCGAGCTTCGTTCTGATGGTATCAGGGTTGTTGTTAACAAACAGACCAAACAGGCAGAGGGCTGGCTTGATGCAGGCATTGATGATATGTTATCGCGCCAACTAGAAGAGCTTATTCTTACACGTGCGCGCGAGATAAGAGGTCAGACAATCGGCGAAAATTAAACCTGTCTATCTTGCCCCCATATGCCCCCAAATATTACAGGGGCTCATTATAATCGTCTCATAATAATAGAAAAATTCATGGTTTCATTTAACGCCTCAGAGCTTGAACAGAAATGGCAGAAGAAATGGGCAGATGCCAATAGCTTTGCATCATCTAATATTTCGGATAAGCCAAAATATTATGTGCTGGAAATGTTTCCCTATCCGTCAGGACGGATTCATATGGGGCATGTTCGAAATTATGCGCTTGGTGATGTGGTTGCCAGATATAAAAAGGCGCAAGGTTTTAATGTATTACATCCTATGGGCTGGGATGCATTTGGCCTGCCAGCAGAAAATGCGGCTATCGAACGAGGCGTTCATCCGGGCAAATGGACAATTGAAAATATAGCCGCAATGCGGGATCAGCTGAAATCAATGGGGCTGTCATATGATTGGTCGCGAGAGCTTGCGACATGCACCCCTGATTATTTTCAGCATGAACAGAAAATGTTTCTTGAATTTCTGAAAAAGGGCATTGCCTATCGTAAGGAAAGCTGGGTGAATTGGGATCCCGTAGAACATACCGTGCTTGCCAATGAGCAGGTGGTTGATGGCAAAGGTTGGCGTTCAGGTGCGCCCGTAGAGCGCCGCCAACTGTTTGGCTGGTTTCTGAAAATTACAGATTATGCAGATTCGCTACTAGAGGCTATCGAAACACTTGATAGATGGCCTGATAGGGTAAGGCTGATGCAACATAACTGGATAGGCAAATCGCAAGGCGCCACTATTCGGTTTTCAGTCACCCAAGAGGGCTATGATGATATTGACGTATTTACTACGCGGCCAGATACGCTTTATGGAGCATCCTTTGTTGCGCTGTCACCTCAGCATCCACTTGCAATAGAGCTTGGTAAAACCAATGATGAGATAGGCCAGTTTCTAGCTGAATGTGCGCAAACAGGCACCTCTGAGGCGGCGATTGAAAAAGCAGAGAAAAAAGGGGCATTTACCGGATTATATGTTGATCATCCTGTCAAGAAGGGTGAGGTGCTAAAGCTATATATCGCTAATTTCGTGCTAATGGATTATGGCACAGGCGCCATTTTTGGATGTCCTGCCCATGACCAACGCGACCTTGATTTCGCAACAGCCTATCAGCTTGATGTGATCCCTGTAATTGCGCCTAATGATGGTAGCTCTTCTGACATTACTGATACAGCCTATACAGGACCTGGACATCTCATCAATTCAGGTGATTGGAACGGGCTGGATATTGATGCAGGGAAGAAAGCGGCTATCAAAATGCTTGAGGCGCGCGGCATTGGTACTGCAAAAACGACCTTTCGCTTACGTGATTGGGGGGTATCCCGCCAACGCTATTGGGGATGTCCGATTCCTATCATTCACTGTCCATCTTGCGGGGTAGTGCCTGTTCCAGATACTGATCTGCCTGTAACATTACCAGAAGATGTGGATTTTTCAGAATCAGGTAATCCGCTTGACAGACATCCAAGTTGGGCTGAGGTAAGCTGTCCTGCCTGTAATGCACAGGCACGCCGTGAAACAGATACATTTGATACATTTTTTGAAAGTTCTTGGTATTTTCTGCGCTATACAGACCCACAATCTGATGATGGGTTTTCAAAAGAGGCCGCCGCCTATTGGATGCCAGTTGACCAATATATAGGCGGGGTAGAACATGCGGTGCTGCATCTGCTCTATTCTCGGTTTTTCATGCGCGCGCTAGCTGATGTTGGCTATCTTGAGGGGGATGAACCCTTTGCAGGGTTGATGACACAAGGCATGGTCTGTCATCAAAGCTTCAAAGATGCAGATGGCCAATGGCTATTTCCTGAGGATGTTGAGAAAGTTGGCTCAGACTGGCAAGAAAAAAAGACTGGCGCGCCTGTTCAGGCGGGCAGGGTCGAAAAAATGAGCAAATCAAAGCGTAATGTAGTTGATCCTGAACAAATCATTGCCTCTTACGGCGCTGATACAGCACGTTTATTTATGCTGTCAGATTCGCCGCCAGAGCGTGATCTTGAATGGACTGAATCTGGTGTTGAGGGCGCATGGCGCTTTATCCAGCGTATTTTCAGACTTGTTCAGAAATGTGATACATCAGGTGCAGATATCGATTTGGCCGCATTCTCAGAAGCAGAAGACCATCACAAACAGCTGATTCGGGCTGTTCATAAAGCGATAGATGATATCACAACAGATATTGAACGATTCGCCTTTAATAGATGTGTTGCTCATTTCCATGTGCTGGTAGGCGCTATTTCAGATTTGAAAGCAGATGATGCCCACACAAAACAGCTTATGAGCTATGCGATGCGGCATCTAGCTATCTTGTTATCACCATTCTCGCCTCACATTGCTGAGGAAATATGGGAAGCTGTTTGTGCTGAAGGGCTGGTTTGTGATGCCGCATGGCCAGAGGCCGATCCAAGCTGGCTAGTTGCAGATACTGTTGAAATTGCGGTTCAGATAAATGGAAAAGTGAGAGCCAAACTTCATCTGCCTGCTGGATGTGATAAAAATTTTGCTGAAGAGGCAGCCTTGCAAGATGAAACAATTATCCGTTATCTTGATGGGAATACACCAAAGCGGGTTATTGTTGTACCAGACAGGATCATCAATGTTGTTATCTGATATCGTTAGCAATGCGAGCGCTAAGCGGGCACATAGTCTTATTGCAGGGTTTGTTGCTTTGTCATTATTTGCGCTAGCAGGTTGTGCAAGCCCACCAGCTTTTGACGATACAGATGCAAATGAATTTATCAGCTCAATCGTGCTAAAAGCCCCGCAAACACGCGAAGATCAGCTATTTAATCAGCGGTTTGCAACAATGGTATTGCCACACGGTAAAGAGAAAAAATATCGGCTCGATTATCAGCTTACAGGCACTTCATCATCAACCTTGTCTGTAAGAGGCTCTAGCTCTACCTTGATCAATTCAACCATGTCTATCAATTTTTCCCTGATCAGTCTTGACACTGACGAGACTGTATATCAAAGCTCGGTAGTGGCGCGGGCATCGTCAGGCACGATTTCTGCCTATTATGGGCAAGAAAAATCACAGCAATTTGTGCGAGAACGGCTAGCAGGTAATCTGGCTGAAAAGGTTATTAACAAGCTGATTTTATATCCGTCCCAAATTAAAGATGAAGATTAGCCCCAGAGATATTAACGGGTTGTTAGCACGGCCGCAGCCTAATTATCATATATTTTTGTTATATGGGTCTGATTCAGGACTTATGGCAGAGCGGGCAAAACAGCTTACATCGCAATTTCATACCTCAGAAGATGATCCGCTAGCCCTTACCTCTTTATCCTCAGAGCAGGTTGCATCAGATCATAGCCTATTGGTTGATTCGTTAAACGCAGTGCCAATGTTTGGCGGCAGGCGTGTGGTCTTGCTGTCAGGCTCAGGCGATGGTCTGAAAGAGGCTGTTAGCCTTGCATCTACGTCTATGGATACAGAAGCACGTTTGATTATACGCGCCCATAATGTAAATACGCTTCATGCGCTTGTGAAATTCTGTGATAGCGCAAAAAATTGTGCCTCTATTGGCTGCTATCCAGATGATAGCAGAGCTGTATCAGAGCTAGCGGCAGACATATTTGCCCGCTATCAAATCACCGCTGATTCTAATGCCATGAACATTATTCAGAGCAGACTAGGCGCAGATAGGCAAGCTAGTCGGATGGAGCTAGAAAAATTATCTCTGTATGTCGGGATGGGCGGCAGATTAACAGAAGACGATGCAGACAAATTGCTAGGTGACAATGCAGCCTTGCAGACAGATTTGCTGAGTGCGGCAATATTAACTGGTAATGTGGCTCAATTTAACGCCCAATTTTCTCGCCTTAAACGTGAGGCCGTGCAACCAATCAGTATCATTAGACAATTATTGGGATTGTTGCGGGCGATGCAGCTTACCTATCTGCCAAGCGGCGCTATTGATATTAACAAACTTTCTGAATTGCGGCCAAGACTGCATTTCAAAATTAAGCCTGTGATTGAACAGCAAGTTAGAAAATGGCCGCAAAAAGCAGTAGATGATGCGATTGCCAAGCTTATTTCGCTAGAAATTAGCCTAAAATCAGGGCAGGGCGGGCATCAGCTTGTCGTCACGGGACAGACAATGCTTGGTATCTGCCTACGGGCAAAGGCATTTGCCCGATATTGACCCAATGGGCAGTCTGCGCTGTATAATCAGACTGTTTTAATCCCAAGCTTGGCCAAAATATCTTCTAGCTGATCAAGTGAGGATAGGCTCATTGATAATGTGCCCTTTTCTTTTTCTTCTTGCCAGTCCAAAGACAGCCGAATCCCCAAATCTATCTGTGCTTGTCTTTCAATTGCCCGAATATCTGCTGATTTTTCCGCTTTTTTCTTGTTTTGAGCAGATGCTGTGCCCTTATCTTGACTAACCAGCGCTTCTACCTGTCTTGCAGACAGGCTTTTGGCGATAATCAGCTGTGCCAGATGTTCAGCATCCTCTCTGCCAATCAGTGGACGCACCTGACCCATCGTAAGGGTATTATCCATCACCATCTGTTGGATGGCATCTGGCAAGTTTAGCAAGCGCAGTAAATTTGCGATATGTGATCTAGATTTCCCAATAATATCAGCTAGTTCTTCTTGTGTATAATGATGTAATTCAATCAAAGACCGATAGCTATTGGCTTCTTCAATGACGGTTAGGTCACGGCGCTGAATATTTTCTATCAGGGAAAGCTCAGAAGCGTCCCTGTCTGAAAAGCTATCAATGATAGAGGGAATTTCATGAAGCGAGGCAAGCTGTGCGGCGCGCCAGCGTCTTTCCCCTGCAATAAGCTGAAACCTGTCTTGTTTATTTGGGTGAGGGCGCAAAATTACAGGCTGGATGATGCCTTTTAGCGAGATTGACTGCGCCAATTCTGCCAGCCCCTCTTTGTCAAATATCTGGCGTGGCTGCCAAGGGCCTGGTTCAATCCATTCAATCGCTATTGAGCGCACTGCTTGACCAGATACTGGCTCACTATCTGCTGGTTTTGCGCGGTGGGCGCTAACAGGCACAGAATTGCCATCCCCAAGCAAGGTTGACAAGCCCCTGCCAAGGCGTTTTGATGAGGGTTTTGAAGATTTTGGGGTCATGCTAAACCCTCCTGTTGTAACAGCTCTGCTGCTAATGCTGCATATGCCTGTGAGCCACTAGATTTTATATCATACATCAATACTGGCTGACCAAATGAGGGCGCTTCTGATACTCTCACATTTCTAGGAATAATCGTCTTATATACAAGCTGGCCAAAATATTCGCGCACATCTGCTTCAACCGATTCAGATAATTTGTTTCTTGTATCATACATTGTAAGCACAATTCCTTGCATAGAAAGGCCAGTATTTAGCCCTTTTTGAACGAGGTCAACCGTGCCAATAAGCTGAGACAGTCCCTCAAGCGCATAAAATTCGCATTGTAACGGCACCAACACAGTATCAGATGCAACCATAGCATTTACGGTTAACACGCCCAAAGATGGCGGACAATCTATGAAAATATAATCATAATTACCAGATACAGGCGCCAAAGCTTCTTTTAGACGGTACTCCCATGCAGGTTGATCGCTAAGCTCTATTTCAGCGGCAGATAAATCCATAATTGCGGGTATGATATCAAGCTGAGGCACTAATGTAGGCTGAATAGCAAGGCCAATATCTAACTCTGAGATGATAAGCTGGTAGCTATTATGCTGGCGACTATCTGGCTCAATGCCAAGCCCAGTGCTAGCATTACCCTGAGGGTCAAAATCGACCAATAATACCTTCATGCCGCATGCCGCCAATGCAGTTGACAGATTAACCGCTGTTGTGGTTTTTCCTACACCACCTTTTTGATTAGCCACTGCAATTATTTTTGTATTCATAACTAACTCATTGTAATATCTATAAAATTAGAATCCTGACAGAGATAATATGCGTGCATTTTGATCTGTTACACTTGCAGATATTTCTAGCTTCAGATGAGACCATTGCGCGATAGCATCTATTTCTGCCTGTGCTGAGCGACCTTTCAAAAATACACAGCGTAGCCTATCATGATGCTGTTTTTGCGTTAATTCCAGCAATTTATCCAGAGGCGCAAGCGCCCGTGCTGTTATCACATCTGGATTCATAAAAGACAAGTGTTCAATTCTGGCTGTATGCACCGTAGCACGAGCGCCTGTCTCACCAATAACACGCCGCAAAAAGGCTGATTTTTTCGCATCAGATTCGACAAGATGCACCTCATGAGCGGTTAATAATGCCACTACTAATCCTGGAAACCCTGCGCCGCTACCAATATCGAGAATAGTCAAAGGCACATCATTCCCCAACAGCGGTATGATTTGCGCCGAATCAATAATATGGCGGCTCCAAAGCGCTGATATTGTCTGGCTAGATACCAAATTCACTGAATTTTGCCATTTTTCTAGCATATTAGCGTAATGCGACAGCGTGTCTTCTGTTTCACGTGAAACATCACCGCCTAGCAACTGGCTAAGAATAGCACGCTCATTTTGAGAGATTGCAGGCGGCATACTCTATCCCTGAGCCCTATCTGCCTGTTGGCCTGCCTCTGAGCTGGTAATGGAGGTGCGCGGCTTTTTAATATGGCGTAATACCGCAATCAACGCGGCGGGGGTAAGGCCAGCTATTCTGCTTGCCTGACCAATAGTATCTGGCCGATGGCGCGCCAACAGCTCTTTGCTTTCTGCTGATAGGCCCCCAATCTCATAAAAATCAAGGGATTGTGGTATTTTCAGCTTATTATCTCGCCTCATTGCGTCAATATCTGCTTCCTGACGCGCTAGATAGCCAGCATAATGCGCATCTGTTTTAAGCTGAAACCGCAGATTTTCTGCTATCTTATCCAACTCAGGCCATAAAGAGATACAATCTTCAAAGCTCACTTTATCATATCCAAGAAGCTGTGAGGGGGTTTTGGCTGCCCCGTCACGAGATACAGGCAATCCAGCCTCAGCAAGCTGTTTTGGACCTTTAGGGTCTGAGGTTAGCAAGCTACGCGCCATCTCCAGCGCTTCTTTTCGGTGGCGCCAATGGGTTGTGCGTTCAGCACCGACACAGCCTATTTCAATCCCTTTTTCGGTAAGGCGCTGATCTGCATTATCGGCTCTAAGCCAAAGCCTATATTCTGCCCGTGACGTAAACATACGGTAGGGTTCAGGCGCACCTTTTGTGATTAAATCATCTATCATAACGCCAATATAGGCATCTGCCCTATCTAGGGTGAATCCAGCCCCATCTGTAACAGAGCTGTCTGCATTTCCAGCATATAGCGCCGCATTTATCCCTGCCATAAGCCCTTGCGCGGCAGCTTCTTCATAACCTGTAGTGCCGTTAATTTGGCCTGCGAGAAAGAAACCTGCGGTTGTTTTCAGAGATAATTGAGCGGTAAGGGCTCTAGGATCAATAAAATCATATTCGATCGCATAGCCAAATTGCAGGATCTTAGCTGACTCAAGCCCGTCAATACTGGCAATTAACGCTGTCTGAACCTCGCGTGGTAGGCTGGTTGAGATACCATTTGGATAGATTGTGTCATCATCTAGCCCTTCTGGCTCAAGAAATATCTGGTGCGAGTTTTTATCGCTAAACCGATGCACCTTATCTTCGATTGAGGGGCAATATCGAGGGCCTTGACCTTCTATCTGGCCAGAATATACGGCAGAAAGGTGGATATTTTCTGCGATAATCTGATGTGTTTTCTCATTGGTGCGGGTAATGCCACAATCTATCTGAGGAATCGTGATTCTATCCGTCATATAGGAAAAGGGGATAGGGTCAGCATCTGCTTTCTGCATCTCAAGTGATGACCAGTTAATTGTGCGGCCATCTAGCCGCGCTGGCGTGCCTGTTTTTAGCCTGCCAACAGGCAAATTAAGGCTACGAAGTCGCTCTGCAAGCTGGTTTGAGGGTGATTCACCTATTCTACCTGCTGGAATACGCTCTCGTCCAAGATGAATAAGCCCGCCCAAAAAGGTACCCGCTGTCAGCACCACAGATCGGCATCCAATTTCCTCGCCCTGCTCAGTGATAATGCCCTTAGTACCCTCATCTTCTATAAGAATATCGCCTACTGCTGCTTCAATAATAGTCAGATTATGATAGTTAGCCAGCAATGACTGAACCGCCTGACGATACCGTTTTCTATCTGCCTGAGATCTAGGCCCATGCACCGCAGGCCCTCGTGAGCGATTCAGCATTCTGAACTGAATCCCTGACATATCAATAGCCTTGCCCATAATGCCGTCAAGCGCATCAATTTCCCGCACAAGCTGGCCTTTTCCCAGCCCGCCAATGGCTGGATTACAGGACATCTCGCCAATAGTGGCGCTTTTCATCGTGACCAGCGCAACATCAGCGCCCATGCGCGCCGCCGCTGCAGCTGCTTCCGTGCCAGCATGACCCCCACCAATGATGATAACATCAAACCAGCGCTTCATCATGCAGTCTCCAAATTCGTGATGGGAAATTACCGCTTGTTTTACTGTGTTTCACGTGAAACGTCAAATAGCCAGAGCTGGCACGTCTGAATAAAGGCGTTATTTTCCGATACAAAAACGCGAGAAAATATGATCAAGGATATCTTCAACATCAATATAGCCCAAAATACGGGACAGCGCTGTTGCGGCGGCGCGAAATTCTTCGGCGACAAGCTCTGTCTGGCTCTCAATATCACGCTCACGCGCAGAGATAAGGTGATGATAGGCAGTGGTTAGCGCCTCCCGATGCCGCGCCCGAGTGATAATCGCATTGCCTGCCTGATGATTTGCAACCGCAAGATGCTCAGCCAGCTTGCGTTCCAGCGTCTCAATATCCTGATCCCGATGCAATGATAGAGATAAAATCTCAATACCATCAAGAACAGCCTCATTTTGCAGGCTTGGTGACCCTAAATCAGCTTTGTTTGCAATGATCAGACCTTTGCCTTGCGAATATTGCAATAAAGGCGATAGCTGTTTTTGCCAGCCTGCTACCGACCCATCAACTACAAACAGCCTGAAATCTGCTGATTTTGCATGATGGCGTGCCAGCTCAATCCCTTGACGCTCAATATCATCCTCAGTGTCTCTTATGCCTGCTGTATCAAGCAAAATTACAGGAATACCGCCAATATTTAGCTTTACCTCAATCACATCACGGGTGGTGCCTTCCTGTTGAGAAATAATCGCCGCAGGCCGCTTTGCAAGCGCATTTAGCGCTGTTGATTTGCCAGCATTTACAGGCCCAATAATGGCTACCTCAATACCAGATCGGATTAGCTCGCCTGTCTGCCCATCATCAAGCGCATGCTCAAGTGCGTCAATAAGGCTGGTGAGCTTGGCAGACATCTCTGCCGCCAGCGTTTCAGGAAGCTCTTCATCAGCGAAATCTATCAGACTTTCAAGCAGGGCTGCCTGAGATATGATGGCATCACGCCATTCAGAAACAGGCTGTTTTAGACGTCCCTTCATTTGCGCTGTTGCTTGCTGTCGTTGCAGAGCTGTTTCAGCATCAATTAAATCTGCAAGCCCTTCAGCCGCTGTCATGTCAATTTTATCATTATCTAGCGCGCGCCGTGTGAATTCACCAGGTTGCGCCATTTTGAAGCCGCTGGCCGCAGCTAGCGCCTTAAGAACATCCTCAATTACAGCTGCAGAGCCATGACATTGAATTTCTGCCATATCTTCACCTGTGGCTGAGGCTGGCGCTTCAAACCAGAAAAAGATGACATCATCTAAAATTTTTCCACCTGCATCCAACAGGCTAATATAGCTAACCTGTCTAGGGGCAATCTGTTTTGAGTGACCAAAAAGCGCTGGAATAGTGCGGCTAAGTGGGCCAGATAGCCTGATAACCGCAATAGCAGATTTCCCTTGCGGAGTGGCAAGTGCATAAATGGTGTCTGTCATAGGCTGATTCATATTTTGCTGACGTAAATTATTAATCAAGTTAGGGTGAATGCGAGGCATAGCTTCTCTTCTATATCATATGTCATGCGAAATAACGCAGAAAAGAGGCAAGATGAAATATAAAGAATCACTAACTTCGCCACTTGGATATATGCGCGCCATTACATCTGATAGCGGTATCTGCCGGCTAGTCTGGCAACAGCACCCATTTACAGATGCAGATAATTCAAATTCTGTTTCACGTGAAACAATCTCCCAACTAAATGCCTATCTTAGTGGCACATTAACCCGCTTTACGGTACCGTTTGATTTTAGCTTTATCAGCCCAGCATTGGCGGGCTGGCTTGAGGTGATGCAAACTATCGGCTATGGCGAGCTGTGTAGCTATGCCGATTTTGCAGAACGGTGGGGAAATCGAAATGCAGCACGTGCAGCAGGGGGGGCATGCCAGCGAAATCCGATTCCAATTATCATCCCATGCCATCGCGTTGTAAAGTCAGATGGTAGCTATGATAATTATTCAGGCGGCGCAGATACTCACCCAAGAGATCCCGAAAATGTCAAGAGAAAACAATGGCTTATAGAGATGGAGGCACATAATAGCCGCTAGCTATTCATCTGTTCGAAGAAATCTTCATTTGTTTTTGAATGACGCATTTTGTCGCTTAAGAATTCCATTGCATCGACAGGTCCCATTTGCATTAGAATTCGGCGCAACACCCACATTTTAGACAGGGTTTGCTTTTCAACCAGTAATTCTTCTTTTCTTGTGCCTGATTTGGTTACATCAATAGCTGGGAATACACGTTTATCTGAGAGCTTTCTGTCAAGCACCACCTCACTATTGCCTGTGCCCTTGAATTCCTCAAAAATAACCTCATCCATCCGTGAGCCTGTTTCAATCAGCGCAGTTGCGATAATGGTAAGAGAGCCGCCTTCTTCTACATTTCTGGCGGCACCAAAAAAGCGCTTTGGCCGTTGCAATGCGTTCGCATCAACACCGCCTGTCAATACTTTGCCAGATGAAGGCACAACCGTATTATAGGCGCGCGCCAGACGGGTGATAGAATCAAGCAAAATCACGACATCGCGCTTATGCTCGACCAGTCTTTTTGCTTTTTCAATCACCATATCTGTAACCTGAACATGGCGCACAGCTGGCTCATCAAAGGTAGACGAGATAACCTCACCTTTCACAGAACGTTGCATATCTGTCACTTCTTCAGGGCGTTCATCAATCAACAGCACCAGCAAATACACTTCTGGATGATTTGTTGAAATGGCATGCGCAATAGATTGCAACATCATGGTTTTCCCCGTTCTTGGGGGGGCAACAATAAGCCCACGCTGGCCTTTACCCATTGGCGAGATAAGGTCAATCACTCTTGGTGTGTTATTTTTATTGTCAGGGTCATAAGGAAGCTCAAAAGTCAGCTTCTCATCTGGATAAAGAGGTGTCAGATTATCGAAATTGATTCTGTGGCGAACTGCATCTGGATCTTCAAAATTGATTGATTCAACCTTAAGCAGGGCAAAATAGCGCTCTCCATCTTTTGGCGCTCTAATCTCGCCCTCTACGGTATCACCCGTGCGCAATCCGAACCGTTTTACCTGCGAGGGCGAGATATAAATATCATCAGGGCCTGGCAAATAATTTGATTCTGGCGCACGTAAGAACCCAAATCCGTCTGATAGCACCTCTAACACGCCTGACCCTCTGATGGTAACTGAATTTTCAGCTAGCTGTTTGAGAATACCAAACATCATATCCTGCGTTCGCAAGGTTGACGCATTTTCTACCTCTAATTCTTCTGCATAGGCGAGAAGTTCAGCGGGGGTTTTGTTTTTTAACTCTTGAAGATGCATGATGAACCTTGAGATTAGGTGATATTAGGGAAATAACTAGGAACACTTGCCTGCTGCCCTATAATACAGGTCACCAAGCTTCTAGGGGGGGTGGTATTACGTCTATCTGAAGGCGAAACACCGAACGGCAACTGCGCGAAACAAATATATCAAACTAGTCTAACAGTACGTTATGAGCAAAAATCTACCTTTTTAACACTGAAAAGTCAATAATTGCAGAAATGGTACGAAATTGCGCAATATTTCAGCATTGTCAGGCTAAAATGGCTCGACAACTGCCATAATGATGATGAGGATCATCAATATCGTTGGTACCTCGTTCCAGATACGATACCGGCTATCTTTACGAATTGCGATATCCTGCTCAAACTGGCGGCGAAACCGTGCAAATACCATATGGCTTGCAGTCATTGACATAACAGCCAGAATTTTTACCCACATCCAAATAGAGTCTAGCAATGTGGGATTAAGATATACCATCCATAATCCAAAAACCCAACTTGCGATCATGGCAGGATTCATAATTGCCTTTAGTAATCGGCGTTCCATCAATTTATAGGTTTCTGATCTAACAGACCCGACCTCACTTTGGGCGTGATATACAAATAGCCGAGGCAGATAAAGCAAACCTGCCATCCATGACATGACAGAAATTAAATGCAATGCTTTAAGCCATAAATAATCCATTTATTTATCTCCATCCTGTAAGGGCTAGCTGTTTTTTCTGATATAAGATACTAGCTGGCCAACATGCTCAGGCGGGGTATGCGGCACAACACCATGCCCAAGATTAAAAATATAGGGTCTGTTTTTCATGATTTCGAGTAAATTATCAATAGCATTAAACATTTGGCTTCCGCCTGCAACCACACTAAGCGGATCAAGATTGCCCTGAAAGGTAAGCTCAGGCCTGATATGTGCATGTGCCCAGCCAATATCTGTCATATGGTCAAGTGCAACAGCATTTATATCTAGCTGTTCTGTATAGCTAATAAGCCCTTCACCTAACCCTTTAGGAAATGAGATGATAGGATGGGTGATATTCCGTGCGCGTAATTTTTCGATAATGCTTTTGTGAGGCTTAATTACCAGCTCAGTGCGATATGCCGCAGGCACTGCGCCTGCCCAGCTGTCAAACAGCATCAATATTTCAACACCTGAATTTGCCTGAAACGTCAAAAACTCAACGATTTGATTGACCAACATCTCGATTATTTCCTCACATCGCAAGAAATTATCAAAGACAAGTTGGCGACTATTGGCAAAATCACGTGAGCTGCCACCTTCAACCATATAGGTAAGTAATGTCCACGGCGCACCTGAAAAGCCAATTAGTGGGGTATTATATGTTTTTAGCTCGGTTTTAGTCTTAATGATGGCATCTTTGATAGGCGCAAATAAGGTGTTAATTTCTGCTTCATCTGGCTGATATAATTCTGGTTGTTCATCTAATCTGGTAAGAACAGGACCTGTTCCAGGAATAAATCTAACGTTACGTTGCATCGCATAAGGAATAAGCAAAATATCAGAAAAAATAATTGCTGCATCAAAGCCATAGCGTCTTATAGGCTGTAATGTAACTTCGCTAGCTTTATCAGAATCAAGACAAAAACTGATAAAATTATCAGCTGTCTCCCTTACCTGCCGATATTCTGGTAGGTATCGTCCTGCCTGTCTCATTATCCATATAGGCGGTATATCCTGTCTTTGACCTGCTAGGGTGCTAAGAAATGTCATATCTGTTATCCGAAATTTGTTTATCTAAATATAATTAAGATTATTAAATAAGGTTGTGGTTGTTAGTTGAGCCTCTGAATAGCTGATCTACAGTGAATTGCTATCTTATCCCCAGAATTATCCACGTTAAGATAGGTGTTTTTTAAACAATTAACAGGCAAAAACGCATCTTACCCCCATAATTCACGTCTTTAGGGTGTTTGTTTTCCCCATTTTGCAATGCTGTTGATAGATTCTGGAAAGAAGGGATTAACATGTTATTCTTTGAAACTTATTAAGATTATCCACAGCTATAAAGATAGGCTGTGCATTATTGTTCATGTTCTGCTGGTCTAATTTATGCTAGGAATCAAAAACAGAGTAACGAAATCATTGCCAAGAGTATAATGAAGACACAATTAAATATCCATCTTGTTTCAGATTCAACAGGCGAGACCGTTCATCAAGTTGCGCGCGCCTCTCTTGCTCAGTTTAATCAGGTAGAAACCTCTGAATATATCTGGACATTGGTGCGAAGCTCTGAACATGTGAAGGCTGTAGCTGAATCTCTATCGGCCAATCCAGGTCTGGTGCTACATTCCATTATGAACGAAGCAATTCGGGCAGAAATCATAGATGTATGTAAACGCCATAATGTGCCAAATGTGCCAATATTGGATCCAGTGGTTGACCTTCTCAGTGATATACTTGGCCATAAGCGGAATAGCAGGCCTGGCGGACAGCATCGTTTGGATAGAGCATATTTTGACAGGATGAGCGCTGTTGAATTTGCGGTGACACATGATGATGGGCTAAATATCGACAAGCTCGATGACGCACAGATTTTGCTTGTTGGTGTGTCTCGAACATCAAAAACGCCGACATCAATGTATCTCGCGCATCGCGGGTTTAAGGTTGCCAATTATGCGCTAGTACCTCATGTACCCTTTCCGCTTCACCATATTGCCGATAAATCTGGTATTTTAGTCGTTGGCTTAACCACAGATGCTAGCCGCCTAGCCCGTGTAAGGCGAAACAGGCTTCGCCATATGGCTGCCCATAAAAATGAAGAATATGCTGATTTAGCCTCAATAAACCGTGAGCTATCATCCGCTCGTGCGCTATTTACCTCGCAACATTGGCCAATCTTGGATGTATCTAACAGATCCGTAGAAGAAACAGCTGCTGCTATCATCCAGCTTCATACCGAACATCAATCTGCAAACGCTTAATATATCAGCGCTCAATGCCCATAATGATGAAAGCCCAATAATGCGTAAATATTTTCTAAAAGATGGCGATTTGGTTCTGGCCTCTGGTTCAGCGACACGTCAAAAGCTATTAGATGATATGCATATTGCCTTTACAGCTCAGCCTGCTCAGATTGATGAAGAGGCAGTGAAACAGGCAGGCATGGCAGATAATATTCCGCCTCAGGATATTGCTGAAATACTAGCTGAGCTGAAAGCACAGCAAATTGCACTAACCCATGATGGCTATGTGTTGGGATGTGATCAGATATTGGTATGTGATGGCCAAATTTATAGTAAGGCGGACACAGCCGAAATTGCAGAACACCAATTAAGACAGCTCGCAGGGGTGACCCATCAGCTAATTTCTGCGGCGGTAATATATTTTGGCAAACAGCGCATCTGGCATCATGTTGCAATCTCAGAGCTGACGATGAGACAGCTAAGTGATGACGAGATTGCCAGCTATTGCATGGCAAATAAAGATGCGCTTACCACATCGGTGGGGTGCTACCAGCTTGAGCGTGGTGGCGCCCATCTATTTTCGAGCATTTCAGGTGATTTTTTTGATATTTTAGGGCTTCCTCTTCTGCCATTACTAGCATTTTTGAGACAAAGAGGGCTTGAATATAGAGGCCAGAATCAATGAAAATTATTGGTCTGACAGGCTCAATCGCAACGGGCAAATCAACAATTGCTAAGATGTGTCGCCAGAACGGGTTGTTGGTGCATGATGCAGATAAAGCAGTGCATGAAATGCTTGGCCCATATGGCAAGGCGGTCAGCCAAATTCTATCCCATTTTCCTGCCCAAAGGTTTGGCAATATTGGCTCTGAAGCGGCAGGCATAGACAGGTCTGCGCTTGGCAAAATCATTTTTCATCATGCTGACTTGCGTTACCAGCTAGAACAGATTATCCACCCGCTTGTTCATCAGCACAGGCATAGATTTCTGATAGCTGCCAGACAAACCAAGCAACGCGCTGTGATATTTGATGTGCCGCTATTATTCGAAACATCTGGTGATGCGCTATGTGATTATATTATTGTGGTATGGGCGCCAGAAAGGCTCCAGCGTAAACGTGCCTTATCTCGTCCCTTTATGACAGCAGAAAAATTTGATCATATATTGGACGCGCAATGGCCACAAAAAGAGAAAAGACGCTATGCTGATCTTACGCTATCATCAGCGCTTGGCAGGGCAGAGCTATCACGCAGGCTTAATAGATGGCTTGCCACGATATTATGAGCAGAATAAAGAGCGAAAGCAGAAATAGATGCGGCATTTAATTCTTGATACAGAAACAACAGGCTTATCCCCCCAAGATGGCCACAGAATTATTGAAATTGGGGCTGTTGAAATGATCAATTACAGCCTGACAGGCGAGCGGATTCATCTGTATGTCAATCCCGAACGAGAGATAGATGCTGGCGCTATTGAGGTTCATGGCATCACTTCAGAATATCTGGCAGATAAGCCAAAATTTGCTGAGATAGCCAGCGAATTTTTAGACTTTATTGGCACAGATATTCTGGTTATCCATAATGCCCCTTTTGATGTCGGGTTTTTGAATGCCGAGTTAAACAGGCTAGCAAAACCAGCCATATCAATGGATAGGGTGGTTGATACATTACAGCTTGCTAGACAGAAATTTCCTGGCGCTCAAGCCAGCCTTGATGCGTTATGCCGCCGATTTGATATTGATAATACCCATCGCGATCTGCATGGTGCGCTAATAGATGCCCATCTGCTTGCCGAGGTGTTTGTCGAGCTTGAGGGCGGAAAAGAACCTGGATTCAACCTTACATATGAGAATGAGCGCTCAGATATTGCCAGTCAAGAAGCAGATAGTGACACGCTTGCTGGATTCCACATTATTGATAGGCCTATCCGTCCTGCCCGCCCCCATCAGCCAACGCAAGCTGAGCTTGACGCACATAATCTAATGATATCGGCTCTGCCATCTGCTATTTTTCATGCAGACACGCAAAAAGACTAGTTTGATGTCTCACTGCTTTGGGCATTTTGCGCCTCTGCCCGCGCCGCCATATTCTGTCTGAATAGCTGGACGAAATCGATAGGATTAAGATTTAGAGGCATGAAGCCGCCTTCTCTGGTCACGTTTGATACGACCTGCCGTGCAAAGGGAAATAATGTGCGAGGCCCTTCGATCATCAAAAACGCATTTAGATTTTCAGGTGGAATCTGTTCAGGCACAAAAATACCTGCATAATCCAGCTCAAGATCAAACATGACTTTATCTGCCACTTTCGCTGTTGCTTTAATCGTAAGCACTAGCTCATAATGGGTGTCGTCAATTTTCTCGCCATTTACATTTACCCCTAAATCTAGCTGAGGGGCTTCCCCGCCTGCTAAAAAGGCTTGTGGTGTTGACGGACTTTCAAACGACAAATCTTTTACATATTGTGTTCTGACCTGCAAAATAGGTTGGGCAACTTGCTGGGCGCCAGCTTCAGTTTCATTATTTTTCTCGTTGGATTTTTTCTCGTTGGATTTTTTTTCTGGTGCTTTCGCCATAATGATGCATCCCTCTAGTTAGATGAAAATTGTTGTTATAGTGGTTTATAAAACCATTAACGTTTTTTTGAGAGTGTTTTTTCTGTAAAATCACCCTCTATGGTATGGCTATCTTCATCTCTAGTGTGATCAAATCCAGAATTGTTAACCCCTGACGCTGTAAAGCCTGAAAAGCGGCCTTTGGCGAATGATGTGTTCATGGTGGCTATATTCAGCGAACGTAATCGCAACAGAATAACGCTTCCAATGAATGTTCTTATGCCAGGAATAAAGCAGATTATCCCCAGCGCATCTGTAAGATAGCCTGGTAATAGCATTAAAAACGCCCCAAGCAATAATGATATGCCGCTTGCAAGAGAGGCGATTAAGCCTCCACCTTGCATGTTAGCGCCAGATTGAAGCCCTTGCATTACGTGACGCGACTGACTTTTTAGAAGAGAGACGCCAATAATTGCTGTTAGAAACACCCCTAAAAAGCTGGCAAGCCCCCCTATCTGGTCGCTTATCAACATCAGAATTTCAAATTCTATCCACCCATACAGAAGAAATATTATGAAAATGTATAGAAACATTCTGTCTCCCATGCTTGTTCTTTTTGGCGTGGCTTCCTATTTAATAAGTAAGCACTATCTGTCCGTGTAACAAGGTGTATGATGATATCTATCAGCGGTATATTATGCTAACACCTTATTTTTTCGTTGTGCCAAGACGTGTTTATGTATTGCAATAGTGTCATAAGAATGGATTTTGCGCTATAATGGGACTAATTAGGTGTTATAACTACGCCGCCATGACATTCTAAATGGGAATTGAAATGCCTTTTGTCGATATATTGATTTTTGCCGTCATCGCTGTTTTTCTGATTTTCAGATTACGCTCTATCTTAGGCTCGCGCGAAGGGTTTGAGCAAAAACCTGCTGCTTCCCCCGTATCAGAGAGAAGCTCAGATGCAGAGAATATAGTCTCGCTTCATGATGAAAAGGCGAATGGCGTTGGGCTGGATGCGGTAAAAAGGCTGGATAAGCAATTCTCTGAAGATAGCTTCACACAAGGTGCAGGCAGTGCTTTTGGCATGATCTTATCTGCGTTTGCGGATGGTGATATTGCTAGCTTACGTCGTCTGTTGGGATATGATCTGTATGAAGAATTTTCTGAGAGCATAAGACAGCGCACTAAAGATGGTGATGAGCTGTCTATCACCATTCATGATATTCAGGATATTACCGTGCTAGATGGGGCGGTGAGCCAGAATATCGCATCTGTAACGGTTAAATATACCTCTATTCAATCTCGCAAACTTACCGATAAAGATGGTGTGGTGATAGAAGAAGAAAGTTTTGATGAAACAGAACTTAACGATATTTGGGTATTTGAGCGCGATATAAGCCTTGCTGATCCAAATTGGAAACTGGTTGAAACACGGGCAGAGGATGATGTCTGACCAGATACCGCCAGAAGATGAACATTTATGGCACAAAGTCACGCAGTCAATTCGTAAGACTCGCTCTAACAGAGTTAATCCTAACAGCCCCAAACCCTCCGCTTCATCTGCAAAAAAAACGCAGCCACCTAGTAGCAGACAGGCCGCTATCAAGCCCCCTGCCAATCCCGCATCGCCATTTAAGCCATCACCAAACCCTCATAAAATAGCAGATTTGCGGCACGGTGAGACAGCTGGCATCGACAGGTTGTCTGCGCGTAAATTACATACTGGAAAATTACCCATTGATGGCCGAATTGACCTTCATGGGCTCACTCAGGAACAGGCGCAATCTCAGCTAACCCAATTTTTGCTGTCTGCCAGCGCGCGGGGCGATAGAACCGTGCTGGTCATTACCGGCAAAGGAAAATCAGGGCAGGGCATTTTGCGAAACCAGCTACCATTCTGGCTTAACCAACCCCCTTTAGAGGGGTTGATTGTCGCACTTGATCATGCGGTAGCCCGTGATGGCGGGGCTGGCGCATTTTATATCAGGCTAAAGCGGAAACGGGACTATTCATGACACCGTTTGGGCGGATGATGCGGCATTACCGTACAGAACGTAATCTGACCTTAAAAGATCAGGCAGATGCGCTTGGCGTCTCAATCGCTTATTTATCTTCTTTGGAACGGGGGATGAAAAGCAAACCCTCCGCGGCTTTGGTTGACCAGATATGTGTCTGGCTTGGGCTGATTTGGGATGATGCAGAAACATTGAAATCTATGGCTGCGCTGTCGCACCCCAGACCCTCGCTTAATACTGGAAATTTGACAGAAGACGCAACAATGCTGGCTAATCTTCTGGCACAGAATATTGACAGGCTGTCTAGTGCAGAATGTCGTGAAATTACAGAATTGCTGGCTGAAAAGCTAAATTTGAACCTGCCACAATTGCGATAGCTGACGCGCTCACTAGCCAGAAAGCGTGAAATCTGATAATGATGCTCAAAATGGCAGATAGGTGAAAGTGGTAGACAATGCGCACAGCAGATTTGCATAGAAAAACCAATGAAACAGATATTCAGCTTACCCTTAATATTGATGGTAGTGGCGAATATGATATTGATACGGGGATCGGGTTTTTAGACCATATGCTCGAACAGCTGGCACGCCATTCATTGATGGATATTACGCTCAAAGCAACGGGCGATTTGCATATTGATGCTCACCACACAACTGAAGATACTGGCTGGGCTATTGGCGAAGCGTTGAATAAGGCACTTGGCGACAGGGCAGGCATCACCCGTTATGCGCATTGTCTTCTGCCTATGGATGAGACATTATCGACTGTTGCGCTAGATATTTCTGGCAGACCATTTTTGGTTTGGCAGGTAGACCTGCCATCTGATGTATTAGGTGAGATGGAAACTGAATTATTCAGAGAATGGTTTCAGGCATTTGCTATGGGCGCACGTATCACCTTGCATGTACGAAATGACTATGGGGTAAATACACATCACATTGTCGAAAGCTGTTTTAAGGCACTGGCGCGCTCACTTCGCGAGGCAACACAGATTGATAGCAAAAGTAATGGGCGTATTCCCTCTACCAAAGGCACATTAGGCGCTGCATCCTAGCCATCGGGTCAAAAAAGATATGAAACTGGCGTTAATTGATTATGGATCAGGCAATATCCATTCCGTGTCTCGTGCAATATCGCATGCAGCATCACACGCAGATATTGCGCTGTCATTGCAGCTTACAGATGACCCTGACCAGATTTATCAGGCAGATAGAATTGTGCTACCTGGCGTAGGGCATTTTGCTGATTGCTATCATAGCCTTAGTGCGATTGATGGGCTGGTAGCTGCATTAACTGAGGCTGTTATGGCCCGTGCGGTGCCGTTTCTGGGGATATGTGTTGGTATGCAGCTTCTGGCTGATTATGGCCGTGAAGGCGGACAGGAGACAGCCTCTCTTGGCTGGATTGGCGGTGTTGTGGATAAGCTTCCTGCCATTTCGGCTGATGGTAGAAATTATAAAATTCCGCATATGGGCTGGAACAGCCTGTCTCTAAAACAGCCAGAACATAAGATGCTTTCCTCATTAACACAAGGTATCAGCACCTATTTTGTGCATAGCTATTATTTTCAGCATCTGGCAGATGAATATGTGCTTGCTACCACTGATTATAGCGATGAAATTCCTGCAATAATCGGTAAAGATAATATTATAGCAACCCAGTTTCACCCTGAAAAAAGCCAGCAAGCTGGCCAGATATTTCTGAATAGTTTTCTAAGATGGCAAATATGACAAAAAAACAACACAGCTTTAGGGTGTCTGTTGAGATGGTCACTGAGCTAAACAGAAATGATATTTCTGAAATTAGCGATGCTGCTGAAAGTGCGATAGCGGCAGGCGGTGGTTTTGGCTGGCTTACGCCGCCACCGCGTTCTGTGCTTGAAAATTACTGGAAAGGGGTATTGCTTATTCCAGACAGGCAGTTATTCGTGGGCAAGCTAGATGAGGTGATAGTCGGGTCTTGCCAAATTGCTACCCCGCCTAAAAATAACGAAGCTCAGGCATTTGCGTGCCAGCTTACTACCTTTTTCTTAATGCCAGAGGCCAGAGGATATGGCATTGCCCAAAGGCTGGTAGCTGAAGCAGAAGATTATGCCCGTTCAGCAGGGTTTCGCGTGCTAAATTTGGATGTTCGCGCTACTCAAGACAGGGCTATCCATGCATTCCAGGCGCTAGGCTATGAGCATTTTGGCACTAATAAATATTATGCATTTGTAGATGATAACTATGTTGCAGGATTATATTTCACAAAAAAACTTTATGATGAAAAAACACATGACAAAAAATAGCCAGATCATTCTCTATCCTGCGATTGACCTCAAAGATGGACAGGTTGTGCGTCTGCTTCATGGTGATTTTGATAAGATGACAATTTATGCCTCTGACCCTGCTTTACAGGCGCGGCAATTTACCGATGCAGGTTGCGAGTGGATTCATGTTGTTGACCTTGACGGTGCTGTTTCTGGTAATGCGGTAAATCAGCAGGCTGTTCGCGGCATTATCTCATCAGGTGCTAAAATTCAGCTTGGTGGCGGCATTCGTGATATGGCGACCATTGAATATTGGCTTGATACAGGGGTTAGCCGTGTCATTCTTGGCACTGCTGCGCTAAAAGACCCTGAATTGGTAATCAAGGCAGCAACAGCCTTTCCAGATCAAATTGCTGTAGGGGCAGATGCAAAAGATGGGATGATAGCCGCAGAAGGTTGGCTTGAAACCTCAGAAGTTCCTGTGCTTGAGCTTGTCCAGCGATTTGAGGCATGTGGTGTTGCGGCTGTGATTTTTACAGATATTTCACGCGATGGCGCGCTTAGCGGTGTCAATGCAGAAGCAACAGCCTTGTTGGCCGAACAGGTATCTATTCCGATCATTGCGTCTGGCGGGGTTCGCTCAATTGATGATATTATCGCATGTGCTAGACTTGCCCATACAGGTATCAATGGGGTGATAACAGGGCGTGCGCTATATGATGGGCGGCTTGATCTGGCAGAGGCGTTAGCCTGCGCTAACGGCGTTTCATCATGTTGACGGCTCGTGTTATCCCGTGTCTTGATGTGCATGCTGGCCGTGTTGTCAAAGGGGTAAATTTCGTTAATCTTCAGGATGCTGGCGATCCTGTTGAGCAGGCACGTATTTATGATGCGGCAGGGGCGGACGAGCTATGTTTTCTGGATATTACCGCAACTCATGAAGGGCGAGATACAATTTATGATGTAGTGTCTCGTACGGCAGATGTATGTTTTATGCCAGTCACAGTTGGCGGCGGTGTGCGTGAGGTAGATGATTTTAGAAAATTGCTAAGATGTGGCGCAGATAAAGTATCTGTCAATTCATCTGCTGTCTCAGACCCTGATTTGCTAGCACGGGCAGCAGATAAATTTGGCTCTCAATGTGTTGTGTTGGCAATAGATGCCCGTCTTAATGAAGAAGGGTTTTTTGAAGTCTTTACCAGAGGCGGCAGACAGCCCACAGGCATTGATGCCATTAGCTGGGCGATAGAGGCAGAACAGCGCGGAGCAGGGGAGATTCTGCTTACCTCAATGGATGGTGATGGCACAAAGGACGGGTTCGATATTCCACTTACTAAGGCGGTTAGTGATGCTGTTGGAATTCCTGTTATTGCGTCTGGCGGGGCAGGAAAGCCAGAAGATTTTGCTGAAGCGATTACACAAGGTCATGCAAGCGCAGTTCTAGCAGCTTCGGTATTTCATTTTGGACAATTTTCAATAGATGATGCAAAATCAGCCATGCAGGCCGCAAATGTACCTGTAAGGCGGCTTTCAGTCTGAGGATAAGATGACAGAAAATACGCCCCATATTCTAGATATATTGGCAGAGGTGATTGCCGCGCGTGCGAATGAGACAGCCCAGAGTAGCTATACCGCACATCTGCTTGCCAATGCGCCAGAATTGCCTGCTAGAAAGCTGGTTGAAGAAGCTACAGAAACGCTTATTGAGGCCTTATCAGGAAATCAAGAAAAGCTGGCGCAGGAATCTGCTGATTTGCTATATCATCTGCTGGTTATCTGGCAGGCTGCTGGTATCAAACCAGAGAAAATTTGGCAAATTCTAGAAAATAGACAAGGTCTATCTGGTCATGATGAAAAAGCATCACGCACTCAGGACTAACCCCCATCACCCTATCTCAGGAGACAAATATGAGCCCAGATTATGATGAGAATAATATTTTTGCTAAAATTCTGAGAGGCGAGATTCCCTGTAATAAGGTTGATGAGTGCGCGCACACCCTCAGCTTTTATGACATTCAACCGCAACGCAAGGTGCATATTTTGGTAATTCCAAAAGGCGCCTATATAGATATGACTGATTTTGCCGCCAATGCATCTGCTGAAGAACAGACAGCTTATTTTGCTGCAATAGCGCGCATTATCGACCATGCGGGTCTTAGTAAGGATGGCTACCGTCTGATCGCCAATACAGGCACACATGGCCATCAGGATGTACCACATTTGCATATGCATATTTTGGGCGGTGAAGCTGTGGGCCCCATGCTGTATCGCACTGCCTGATTTAGGCAAATCAGCTACCTGCGCTTTGTGATCTTAATAAGTTACCCTTTTTAGACATTCTCTGCTAGAATAGGCACAGCCTTACATGCGCGTAATAAGAGAATTTTTATGCAGGCCATAATTCATACCGTGTCCCTTAAAGGGGTTGATGTCGTACCTGTTACGGTGCAGGTGCATATATCAAACGGATTGCCAGCGATGGCGATTGTAGGTCTGGCAGATAAATCAGTGGCAGAATCAAAAGAACGGGTAAGGGCAGCATTATCATCTTTAGGTCTTGCTTTGCCTGCGAAACGAGTGGCTGTAAATCTTGCCCCTGCAGATATTCCAAAAGAAGGCGCACATTTTGACCTACCTATTGCGATGGGTATCTTGGTGGCAATGGGGGTTGTGCCTGCGGATAGTCTGGACGGGTTTTTGGTATTGGGCGAATTATCCTTATCTGCTGAAATCAATAAAGTATCTGGCATTTTACCTGTTGCATTATATGCTTCTGCAATAGGTTTAGCTTTGGTATGCCCGTCTGAAAATGGCCCTGAGGCAGCATGGGCTGGCCAGATAGATATTGTTGCTCCTTCACGATTATCTGATCTGATTTCTCATATCAGAGGGGCAACCAGACTGCCTGCTCCAGAACCATTTTTGCTATCAGATCAAGAGGCAGGGCCTGATATGGCAGATATTGCTGGTCAGGAAACAGCACGGCATGCGCTTGAAATTGCGGCAACAGGGGGTCATCACATGCTGATGATAGGCCCGCCTGGCGCGGGAAAATCAATGCTTGCCAGCAGACTTCCCTCATTGCTTCCACCGCTAACACCAGAAGAAGCACTTGAGACAACTATCATTCATTCTGTTGCAGGGTTGTTGGCTGTATCTGGTTTGGTAAGCAAGCGCCCATTCAGAGACCCACATCATTCAGCGTCAATGGCCTCGCTGGTAGGTGGCGGCATCAAAGCATTACCAGGCGAAGCATCACTTGCCCATAACGGCATTTTATTTTTGGATGAGCTAGCAGAATTTAGTCGGACAACGCTAGATGGATTAAGACAGCCTCTTGAAACAGGCGAAATTATTATTGCGCGCGCTAATCATCATATTCGGTATCCGTCCCGCTTTCAGCTTATTGCGGCAATGAATCCATGTCGTTGCGGCTATTTGTCTGATGCTGAACGTGCCTGTTCAAAAGCGCCTATCTGTGCGCAGAATTATATGGCGCGTATCTCAGGGCCTATGCTAGACAGGTTTGATATTATGCTAGATGTTGATGAGGTATCGCCAGCGCATCTATTGGCGCCTCATGACTCTGAGCCAACTGCCAGTATAAAACAACGAATAGATAATGCGCGTCATTTTGCCAGCCAAAGGCTAAAGGCCAACAATCCCCCGCTAAAAGCCACTATGGATGCGGCAGAGATAAAAACCGAGCTAGAACATAATCCTGAAATAACAGATATATTGAATAGGGCGATGACAGCACAAAAATTATCTGCGCGCGGACTTCATAAAGCTGTAAGGGTGGCCAGAACGATTGCCGATTTGAACGCAAGCGCAAAGATTAGCAAGCTTCACATGCTTGATGCATTATCTTATCGTCATTTTCTAACAGGAAAGCTTCGGTCAGGATAATATACCATTGCTGCGATGATGGGGATGGGCTTCTTCAACACAATCCCAAAACAGACCAGCAATATTCTGGCCAGTAAATCGGCTCATCTCACGAATACCAGTAGGCGAGGTGACATTGATTTCGGTCAGATATTCACCTATTACATCGATTCCGACAAATAGCAGGCCTCGTTTGCGCAACTCGTCACCAATCTGGTTGCAAATTTCATGGTCACGCGTGCTTAGTTCTGTTGCATGGGCGGTGCCGCCAACATGCAGATTAGAACGTGCCTCACCTTTTTGCGGCATTCTGTTAATCGCACCCACAGCCTTGCCATCAATCAGAATAATCCGCTTATCACCCTCTGTCACCTCAGCAAGATAGCGTTGTACAATGACAGGCTCTCGGGATTGCGCAAAAAACATTTCAAGCAAAGCAGATAGATTTTGATCTTCAGCGCGCAATCTGAATACTGCCGCCCCGCCATTGCCATATAACGGTTTGACGATAATATCCTTATGTTCCTCGCGAAAGGCTTTAATATCAGATATGTTTCTGGAAATTAGTGTTGGCGGCATCAATTCAGGGAACTGTGTTACCAAAATTTTTTCTGGTGCATTTCTAACTTCTGCTGGATTATTTACCACCATAGTTGTTGAGGGCAGACGTTCTAGCAAATGTGTTGCGGTGATATATCCCATATCAAAGGGCGGGTCTTGACGCATCAAAATAACATCACAGTGTGATAAATCCTGCTTCTTCAATGCGCCGCTCTCAACATGATTGCCAATTTCATCTTTTAATCTAACGCTGGTACCGTGCGCCCACAGACTATGTGCATCACTGCTCATATTATCTACGTCATAGACAAATAGATCATGGCCACGATTCTGGGCTTCTAGTGCCAGTGCGAATGTTGTATCGCCTGTTATATCAATCTGGGAGATAGGGTCCATCTGAACCCCGACTAAGAGTGACATCTGTCTGCCTCAGTCGCGCTTATCGGTGGATAAGATGGTATAATCAACGACTTTCTTGGCAAATTTGACCTTTTGGGCATGCGCAATAACACGGTCGCGCTCTTCTGCATTTTCAGCAATACCAGATATGTAGATAATACCATCTATCACATCAAAAGAATAATTCAGCGATGAGACATTTTTATCTGCAATCAATGATGCCCTTAGCTGAGCAGATGCAGAGACATCTTTCGCCCTATCTTTTATGCTTGGTTTCTGAGAGACCACAACCTCATTCACCACTTCTGTCACACCTTTGATTTCCCATGCTAGTTTAGTGGCCAAAAATTTCTGCTCTTGGGTTTCAACACGGCCTGTCAGCAGAATGCTTCCGTCATTAACAGAGGTTGATATACTGGTTACCAAAGATTGATCAGTTTTAATAAATTTATCCTTGAGCTTGGCAAAAATAACAGTATCGCCAACAGATGTAGAAATCCCTTTTTCAGTCGCTCCCGCCGCTATGGCTGCTGAGCCAATCCCGACTGCGGCTGGTGCACATGATGTAAGCACCATTCCAGATATTCCAATAATCATGAAAAGAGAAATTATATGGCGAATCATTATCTATTTCCTTTGGTAATCGAACCCCATAAGACAATACGCATTATACCAAAATTCTTCAATATACCATTTAGGTTATTTATGCGGGCTCTAGCCTAAATCGTCTATATTTGCCCCATTTTCCTAACACAACAATATCAAGATGGATGGTTTGGAACCCGATTTGGGCATAATATGGCCAGATACTGTGTAATGCCCGTATTACTCTGCGCCGTTGGTGATGCGATGGCAGGGCTGTCTCTGCTAGATGATCAGCGCGATATTTTACCTCTATTGCGATAAGGGTTTTACCGCGCCGCATTAGCAAATCAATCTCGCCGGCCCTGGTTCGCAACCGTCTAGCTATAGGCCAATACCCACATAGAATATAGACACACATTACCCATATTTCTGCTCTGCGTCCGCGTATCTCGGCTTTTTTTCGGTTTTTTGCTGATAATAGGCGCGCCTGTGATGCATGCTGTGTTCTGTTACGAGCAGGTGAATAAAGCTGTTTAAGCTGGCCGCAATATTTTCCGAGCATAATAGGGTCTTTATGGTGATAATTCGCTATGCTAGCTGAACAGGGATGCGTGATTATTGCTGTTTTAGCGAAAGCGCAAGCTGGTAAATATCCTTATGCCTGCGCCCTGAAATATCCTGCACCATCTGCACCGCATCTCTAAGGCTATGATGATTAAGATATTCAGTCAAAAGCTGACCTATATGTGCATCATCAAATTCTGTGTCATCTTTGGCTTTCCCGCCAATAACCAACACAATCTCGCCTTTTGGGGCAGGGCTTCCTTGATATTTTGTTGCTAGTTTAGCCAATGTACCTGTTTCAACATGCTCGTATAATTTTGTCAGCTCTCTTGTGATTGCCGCAGGCCTGTCTCCTTGAATTTTGGAAAACACCTCAAGACTATGTGCCAGCCTTTTGGCTGTTTCAAACCAGATTTGGGTCATGGGAAACTCTGATGCGGTGCGAATTGCCTGCTCTAGGGCGGTTTTCTTTTGAGGCAGAAATCCCATAAAGGCGAACTGATCACTTGGCAGCCCTGAAATGGTTAAGGCCATCAATGCCGCAGATGCACCTGGCACAGCAGATACCTGAATCCCCTGTTCATGACAGCATGCCACCAGCTTATAGCCAGGATCAGATATCAATGGCGTGCCCGCATCACTTACCAGCGCTACCAGCTTGCCAGCGCTCATCTGCTTTAGCAATTCAGGCCGCATATGCTCGCCATTATGATCATGATAGGCCAATAATCTGCCTGTTGGCTTAATCCCGCTCAGCAACATCAGCTTGCGTGTCTGACGGGTATCTTCGCAAGCAATAATATCCGCTTTGGCTAGCATTTCAGCGGCGCGAGCAGATAAGTCACCAAGATTTCCGATAGGCGTTGAGATAAGCAAGAGCATAGCTTATTATAGCATGAGCTTTGGTGAAATTGCGAAGAATGTTTGATCTGGATAAGGCTTCATCTGTAAGGTGACTTATCTAATAGATATGCGTCAGGCAGATAATGGAATGACATATTTGATAACACAGAAATATTCTGTTTCAGCATGGGTGTTGATAGGCGCTATGATGTGGCTTTCTGGTTGTCAGACAACACCACAAACAGCTCGGCAAGACATACCCGCACCTAGAGTTGCGCCTGTAGTGCAAAATACGGCTATCCGCCCGCAAGCTGCGCCTCAAACTGATGAAAACCAGCAAGATATTGTCGGCAATCTGATTGATCAGATTGAACAGGATGCTGGCAGTGCGCTATTATCTGACACTGAACAGCTGATGGCTGATGATCAGGTGCTATTGACCCCGTTGGCGTCTGGTGAGGTCAATAATATTGAAAATGAGCGTGCCAGCAAAGCGCTAGATGCAGCGCTAGATTTGTTAAAACAGAAAACAAAACCACTTCTTCAGCCAAAATCAGATTATCAGCTATCAGAAAAGCAGTCAGGACAGCTAAGAATTGGGATGTTTGTTCCGCTTTCAGGAGACTATAGCCAATTGGGACAGGCTATCGCAAATGGCGCAGAATTGGCGCTATTCCAGACCAAATCAACCCAGATTGAGTTATTATATTTTGACACAGGCAATCCAGAGAATCTTGATGACATTGCCGCCTCAGCCCTGTCTGCTGATATTGACGTTACAATTGGGCCATTATTCTCATATCCATTATCAAAAATTGCGCCTGTGATGGCAGCCTATAATATTCCAGTGCTATCACTATCGAACAATATGGCAGCCGCCCAAACAGGATCATGGCTGCTTGGATATCTGCCAGAACAGCAACTAGATAATCTGCTTGCGCATGTGATTGAACAGGATAAATCACGCATCGCGATTCTTGCCTCAGAAGATAGCTTTGGCCAAACCTTATTATCTCATGCACAGGCCAGATTGGCTGATTTTGGTATGTCAGCTGCCCAAATTACACTGTTGAGCGATGATTTACTAGCAGATGAGCCACGTCTAAAAGAGGCTATCAAATCATTTTCAGGCTATCAGCCGCCCTCAGAAGATGGCGCGCTATTACCACCGCCACTTTATGATTCTGTGCTACTTGCGGGCAATCCTGAATTTATTCTGCGCACCGCCCCAGTGCTTGATTACTATGATTTAGGCCCTAGCCGCGTGACCTATTTAGGCACAGATTTATGGGGGCGAGCTGAGCTTGTGTCAGAGCCGTCACTGCAAGGCGCAATCATAACCCAAGCCGTACTGCCCCAAAAAGAGCGGTTTGATTCGATATGGCGCGATTATTTTTCACAATATCCTTCTATATTGTCACGGCTTGGTTTTGATGTGATGGCAGTGATTGCGATTACAAAATCACAACATACCAGCTCTGATGAGATTGATTGGACAAAAAGTCTGCTCAGGGATAAAGGCTTTTCAGGCTTTTCAGGGGCATTTACGTTATTGCCAGATGGTCGCAATAACAGAGCCTATAAATTATATCGGATTGAGGCAGGCACGCTAGCTGATCTATAAGCCCTAACCAAGAAGCTTTGCCAGCATATAATCAAGCCGCAATCGACCTTCCAGCGTTGTTGCAATAGCGTCTGAATCACGGACAAGCCAGCCTTCATCGCAAAAAATATCTAGCCATTTTGTATCAAGACTGAATTCGGGGCTAAGAAAATCAGGCGATAATGCTCGCGTTTCAGTCATTCTTAGACCCATCATCCAGTAATTATCAAATATTTCGCGCGGCGTAATATGGTTTATCTGCTCACAGCCTCGCCCTGTTTTGAGACTGTCGGCTAGCCAGCCAGACGGGCTTCTTCGGTTAACCAGATGAAAGCGTTCATCCTTGCCCCAGAACTGGCCATGCGCGCCAGGCCCTATTCCAAGCCAATTACCTGATCGCCAATAACACAGATTATGACGTGAGGCTTCACCATTTTTTGCATAATTTGAAATTTCATAGGCAGATAGGCCAGCTTCATTACAGACCTGCTCAGTAAGCTGATATAGCATGGCTACATGGTCATCTTCTGCCACCAGCACATCGCCTTTGCGCGCGCGGCTGTGAAATATCGTGCCCGCTTCTATCGTAAGCTGATAGGCAGAAAGATGAGCTAGCTCTCTGCCAAGCAATAGGTCTAGCTGGGCGTGCCATTCATCTGCGGTCTGTTCAGGTAGCCCATACATCATATCGCATGACACGCGGCTAAGATGAGATTGCGCAATATCAAGCGCGTGAAGCGCATCTTCAGGGCTATGTTGTCTGCCCAGAAATGTTAATCCTGCCCTATCAAGGGACTGCACTCCTACCGACAGCCTATTTACCCCTGCTAGCGCAAAATCGGCTATTTTGGCTGTTTCGACTGAGCTTGGATTTGCTTCTGCAGTGATTTCTATCGCATCTGTTTGTGAAAATAGTGAAAGCGCCTTATCAATGATTGAGCCTATCAGTTCTGGCGGCATCAATGAAGGTGTGCCGCCTCCAAAAAAAATCGTATCAATCGGCACAGAAGCGGGGTTTTGTGATGTTTTTTCAGCAAAGAATTGCGCCATATAATCAAGTTCTGACAGCATTGCTTGTTGCCAGTCCGAAACCTCTATTTCATCTGCAATATGGGAATTAAAATCACAATAGGGGCATTTTGACAGGCAAAATGGCCAATGCACATATAAGCTTATGCTGGTCTGAGACATGATGACACTAGCTGATTAAACGCATCTGCACGATGGCTCATCGCATGTTTTTTCTCAGGCTCCATTTCACCGAATGTCATCTCATATCCAAGCGGGGTGAAGATAGCATCATAGCCAAATCCGTTTTCACCGCGCTTTGGCCATGTAATCGTGCCATTAACACGCCCTTCAAAACTCTCACAATGACCATCTGGCCATGCTAGCGATAATGCACAGACAAAGTGACAGCGCCTGTCGGTTGACCCTGCCATCAATACAGCATCTGCAACACGCTTCATTGCAGCCTCAAAATTTTTATCTGCGCCTGCCCAACGAGCTGAATAAATGCCTGGCGCACCCCCCAACGCATGCACAGCTAGCCCTGAATCATCTGCTAGTGCTGGAAGCTGGCTATGCTGTGCTGCCAGCTTTGCCTTTAACTCGGCATTTTCGATAAAGCTTGTGCCTGTTTCTTCAGGCTCTTCTAATCCAAGCTCGCCTGCCCCAACCACCGTAATGCCCAAAGGCACAAGCAGCTCTGTGATTTCCCGCACCTTTCCCATATTATGGCTTGCAATCACAAGCGTGTCGTTGACGTTAAGCTGGCGCGGTGATGTCATGTTTCAGCCTTTTAATAGGGTAATCGCGTTGAGTTACGCTGTTCTTCTGGCAGCCTCTAGCTGGGCAGTGAATAATTCTGTGCATCCGTTTTGGGCAAGTGTCATCATCTGATAAAATTGATCAGGGCTGAATGGGTGATGTTCTGCAGTGCCCTGAATTTCAACAATGCCCCCTGTTGCGGTTAGCACAAAATTCGCATCCGTATCTGCTGAGCTATCTTCTTCATAGTCTAGATCAAGCAAAGCTTCGCCATTTTTGATGCCACATGAAATAGCTGCAACCTGATCTGTGAGCACCTGTCCGCTTATCTGCCCATCAAGCATCAGCTTTTCAATCGCCAAAGACAGCGCAACCCATGCGCCTGTGATTGAGGCTGTTCGGGTGCCGCCATCTGCCTGAATAACATCACAATCAATTTTGATTTGCCGTTCGCCCAAAGCAGATAAATCGGTAACAGCCCGCAAAGCACGTCCGATAAGACGTTGGATTTCTTGCGTACGGCCAGACTGTTTTCCTCGTGCGGCTTCTCTATCCATTCTGGAATGTGTAGCCCGCGGCAACATGCCATATTCTGCGGTGACCCAGCCTTTGCCTGTATTCCGCAAAAATGGGGGCACGCGCTCTTCAACTGAAGCTGTGCAAATGACATGAGTATTTCCTGCACGAATTAAACACGAGCCTTCTGCATAGGGGGAATAATGAGGGGTAAAGGAAAATGCACGCAAACTATCAAAGCGTCTATTCTCAGAGCGCGAGGCTGTCATAATCTAAATCTGCTTTCCTGAATAATTGTAGATTTTGTCTTTTTTATCACTTTGCTTATACTATAGTCTATGTCTATGTGAAGGTGAATATCACTCTCGCCAGACCCTAATATCTAACAGGATGGTTGCCCGAAATGAGCGTAGCATCACTTGATGAGCTAACCCAAAGATCACAGAATATTTTTAACCGCATTGTAAATAGCTATCTTGATATGGGAAGTGCGGTTGGCTCGTCTGTGATAGCTGAGCAGGCTGATATACATTTATCCTCTGCCTCTATCAGATCAATTATGTCTGAGTTGGAAACAGCAGGTCTGTTATTCTCACCTCACCGATCTGCTGGCCGCATTCCAACTCAAGAAGGCTTGCGGCTATTTGTGGATGGGCTAATCGAAGTTCGGGGCGAGCTTTCCAAAGATGAGCAGGCACATTTTGCAGGGATGCTTGCCAAACAGGGCATGAGTGTCGAACAGCTACTTGAAAATGCTAGCCGCACATTATCTGGCCTGTCTCGTCATGCATCGCTGGTGATGTCACCAACCGAAGAGCTTGCGATAAAACATATTGAATTTGTGCCAGTTCATGATAGTCGGATATTGGTTATTCTGGTCTATGATAATGGTCATGTGGAAAATAGGCTGATTACCCTGCCCAAAAATCTTAATCAGAGTGTGATAGATGAGGCAGCAAATTATATGAATCATCGCTTCAAAGGCCGCACTGTCTCAGAGATTAAACAGCTAGTGTCAGATGAAAAAGGTGAATATAAGGCTGAGCTTGACACGCTTACATCTGATCTTGTGGCGCGCGGAGTTGCCTGCTGGTCTGATGGTGAAGGCGGAGCAGAGGCATCTCTGATCATTAACGGACAAGGAAATTTGCTAGAAGATGTGCGTGCCATAGATGAAATTGGCCGTGTACGCGTGCTGTTTGACAAGCTTGAAATGCAACATCATGCAGGGCATTTGATGGATGCTGTTGCAAAGGCTGATGGGCTGCAGATTTTTATTGGCTCAGATCATGATTTATTTGCCCAGACAGGCTGTGCGATGGTGATTAGCCCTTATCGGGATAGTGAACGCCAGATTATCGGAGCGGTTGGTGTGATAGGGCCTCGCCATATGAATTATGCAAAAATAATTCCGATGGTCGATTATACCTCAAATGCTATCCAGCGTGTGCTAGGGATGAGCTAATTTATGGCTTTACCATTTCTGCAAGCATTGCAAGAAATTGGTTTACCTCAGGAAACAGGGCATAAAGCTGGTCAAGCCAGACCCTGCCAATTACCCCTTCTTGGGCAGCCAAAATAGCAACAGTTGCAAATCCAAACCCGATCAATAAAAAGCGTATTTTATCGCCAGCGCTTAAGCTATCTGCGCTTCCAGCCTTATTTGGCTTTGGTGTCTGCGGGGTTGTGGCAGGGTTAGCTGTGCTATCTTGATGTTTCTGACTGGTCTCTTGAGCATAGACAGCCTCAGTCAGAACATGGGTTATATTGGTGATACCATCTGTCAGCGATTCATGACATTGCGCGCATAGCAATTCAAAATCTGCTTCACTGATTTTGGTGAATGTAGGGAAGTCTAGCCGTGATATTGTCTCACATTTATGACAGGTAAGCTCAATTTGGCGTTCCATTGTTTCTGGCCCTGACAGCACAGGCGCATAATAATGTTGATGACAATAATGACATGAAATAGGCCAATCACCCGCCCGCATCAAAAGTTCAGGCACAACCCCAATATTCTGACAATGAGGACAGGCAAGTTTAAGCATTACTTACTATCCTTTTTTGCGCGTGCGGATGCTGTCCGTTTTTTCGGCGTTTTTGGGCTTTTTTTGGGTGCTGTACTGGCCTGTTTTTCTGGCTGCTTTTGCTTTGGGGCAGGATGATTAGCAACAGGCATAGATTGCTGTTTTGCTAGCCTGTCCTCAACCTCATCTTCAATCAGCGTAACAAGCTTTGTGACTAACATATGTAAATCTTGTTGCACGCCGCTTTTTCCAGCCAGCATCCTGTCTTGGCTAGCGGGTTGCATTTGCGTATCTGCGGCTGTCATAACAGCCTGCCTTATCGCTGATATTGGATCATCTTGGGGGTCTTGCTTTGCCTCTGATTGCGTGCCTTTCAAGATTTCTGGTGTTATTTGCTGATCTGTATGCTGAGAGATAGCGGTTCTTACATGCGCAAGATTCAGGCTCTTTGGTAAGGCGCTATCCTGTTCTATCGCAGGATATTTTAGCCCTGATAGCACTAACCCTTCTAGCTCTTTTGGAAGTTCTGTGTCTGAAGCTGTGCTAGATAAAAAACTATCAAGCGGCTTACTATTGATCAAAGGTAATGTAAATCTCTGACGGCGCTTTACAGATGGGCGGCTGTCAGGCTGGCTGACTTTCACGGTGCGGATAATTTCAGATTGCTGATATAATGCTTCTATTGACAGCATGGTGGCATTATCATTTTGGTGATGCGCTGCCATCTTTATCCCCAATTCCAGTAAGTGGCTGTTTGTGACACCAAAATTATAGCCTGTATTAAGAGAAATAAACCAGTTTATTGGTCATAATTGAAAAAAAACACCTATTTGGTCTTGGCATATCGCATTGTAATGCCCACATCTGTGTCAAAGAGCCATGTTTATGGCTTTTTTGGTGTAACAAATAAACGCCGAAACCAGTGATATGTTATGGCAGAGGATTCAGACAAGATGATGAGCCAGAATGCAGATGATAATGCAAAAGAACAAGCACCTAATGAAGTAGCAGATGCAGCAGATGCACAGCATTCTGCCGATACCAGCGCCCCTGATAGCCCATCAGAGAATGAAAGCGCGCCTGAAGATGATGTGATAGGCGCAGAGGGTAGTGATGCAGTTAGCCAGCTGGTTGCAGAACGTGACGAGCTTAAAGACCAGCTTTTGCGCCTGATGGCGGAAACAGAAAATCTGCGCAAACGTACAGATAAGGAAATTGCGTCATCAAAAAAATATGGCGCTGTGGGGATTGCACGTGATTTGCTGGCCAGTTTTGACAATCTAGAAAAAGCAGTCGAGCTTATCCCAGAAGATAAATCAGGACTTGATGAAACTGTCAAAAATATCCTGATTGGGGTTGAAATGACAGCGCGTGAGATAACAACAACGCTAGAACGTCATGGCATTAGCATAATCGCGCCTATGGACGAGAAATTTGACTATAACCTGCATCAGGCAATGTTTGAAGTGCCGACAAATGATGTTGAACCTGGCATGGTGGTTAATCTGGTGCAAAAGGGCTATCAGCTACATGACAGGCTGTTGCGCCCTGCAATGGTAGGTGTATCAAAGCCTGCTGAACATACTAACGAAGATAGCGCGTAAATATTCTTGGTATCTAGCCCTTGTGTAAGCGCAAACAGTACTTATATGTCAATTGTCAGGTAAATTAGACATGGCCGCTTAGCGTGCCAAGATGTTGATAGACCCTTTTATGTTAGAAGGACACAGATCATGGGAAAAGTAATTGGTATTGATTTAGGAACAACAAATTCTTGTGTCGCCGTAATGGATGGCAAAGATACCCGTGTTATTGAAAATGCAGAAGGCGGGCGCACAACCCCGTCAATGGTTGGGTTCACAGATGATGGCGAAAGGCTGGTTGGCCAGTCTGCTAAACGTCAGGCCGTGACAAACCCTACAAAAACAATTTTTGCAATGAAGCGTCTTATTGGCCGCCGTGCTGATGATCCTGCCATTAAGGAATTTTCAAATCTGGTGCCGTTTAACGTAAAGCCAGCCAAAAATGGTGATGCGTGGATCGAAGTTGATGGTGAAGATTACTCACCTAGCCAAATGTCCAGCTTTGTTTTACGCAAATTGAAAGAAGATGCAGAAGCCTTTTTGGGTGAAAAAGTTGATCAGGCTGTGATCACAGTGCCTGCCTATTTCAATGATGCGCAAAGACAAGCCACAAAAGATGCTGGCAAAATCGCAGGCCTTGAAGTGCTCAGAATTATCAATGAGCCAACAGCTGCTGCACTTGCCTATGGTTTGGATAGAAATGAATCAGGCATTATCGCTGTTTATGATCTTGGTGGGGGTACGTTTGATGTCTCTATTTTGGAAGTAGGCGATGGCGTATTTGAAGTAAAATCAACAAATGGAGATACGTTTCTAGGCGGTGAAGATTTCGATCAGGCGATTATTGATTATCTGGCTGATCAGTTCAAATCTGATCAGGGGATTGATTTGCGCGGCGATACTATGGCGCTTCAGCGTCTTAAAGAAGCTGCCGAGAAAGCAAAAATTGAGCTTTCTAGCGCAACCCAGACAGAAGTTAATCTGCCCTTTATTACAGCTGATGCCTCTGGCCCTAAGCATTTGAACATTAAATTATCACGCTCAAAGCTAGAGCAGTTGGTTGATTCTTTGATCAGCAAATCACTAGATCCATGCCGCAAGGCGCTGAAAGATGCTGATGTGAGCGCAAGCGACATTGATGAGGTGATTTTGGTTGGCGGTATGACAAGAATGCCAAAAATCATTCAGACAGTTCAGGAATTTTTTGGCAAAGAGCCTCATAGAGGGGTTAATCCTGATGAGGTGGTGGCAAGTGGTGCTGCGATTCAGGCAGGGGTTCTGACAGGTGATGTAAAAGATGTGCTGTTGCTGGATGTAACACCATTATCACTAGGCATTGAAACACTTGGCGGGGTATTTACACGTCTGATTGACAGAAATACCACTATCCCTACCAAGAAAAGCCAAGTCTTTTCAACCGCAGATGACAATCAGTCAGCCGTGACAATTTCTGTATTTCAGGGCGAGCGCGAAATGGCGTCTGATAATAAGGCGCTTGGCCAGTTCAATCTTGAAGGTATTCCTTCTGCACCAAGAGGCACCCCTCAGATTGAGGTTACCTTTGATATTGATGCCAATGGTATTGTGAAAGTAAGCGCTAAAGACAAGGCAACTGGCAAAGAACAAGCGATTAGCATTAAAGCATCTGGTGGGCTGGAAGATAGCGAGATTGAACAAATGGTTCAGGATGCCGAAAATTTCGCTGAAGATGATAAAAAACGCCGCGAAATAGTGGAAAACCGAAATCAGGCAGAAGCACTTATTCATGGCGCTCAAAAATCTATCAGCGAGCTTGGCGAGAAGGCAGATCAGGCTCTGAAATCAGATGTTGAAGCTGCGGTTACAGAGCTTCAGGCTGCACTTGACGAGGATGATGATGCCGCTATCAAGGAAAAGTCAGAAGCGTTATCATCAGTGCTGATGAAAATGGGTGAAGCTGCCTATCAGGCAGAACAGCCTTCAGATGAAGCCGCGCCAGCAGATGATGATGGTGTGGTAGATGCTGAATTTGAAGAAGTGGACGATAATAAGTCAGCCAAAAACGGCTAATGATAAGACGTAAAAAAATAACACAAGAGCTGGCTGGTGATACACAGGCTGGCTCTTGTGAATATTGGTAGGTAACAGGGATCAAGATAGCCTATGGCAAAACGCGATTTTTATGATGTGCTTGGGGTAAGTAAATCTGCGGATGAAAAACAGATTAAAGCTGCTTACCGAAAGCTTGCCATGGCAAATCACCCTGACAGAAATCCGGATGATGAGGCTGCTGCCGAGCGGTTTCGCGAAGCAAGCGAAGCCTATGAAGTGCTAAAAGATAGTGACAAGCGTGCCGCCTATGATCAGATGGGACATGCTGCTTTTGAGCAATCATCAGGGTTTGGCGGTGGCGGCTTTGGTGGCGGCGGCTTTGGCGGCGGCGGTTTCTCAGATATTTTTGAACAAATGTTCTCTGAATTTTCAGGCGGCCGTTCAGGTGGCGGGGGCGCTCAGCATGGTGCAGATTTACGATATGATCTTACCATCACCTTAGAAGAAGCGCTTGAAGGATGCACAAAAGATGTAACAGCCTCTATTGCGGCAAGCTGTTCTGAATGTTCAGGCTCTGGCGCAAAAAAAGGCTCTGCGCCTGAAACATGTAGAAGTTGTGGCGGGGTTGGTAAAGTGCGCGCCCAACAAGGGTTTTTCACGGTTGAGCGAACCTGCCCATCATGTAGAGGGGCAGGCCAGATGATATCTGATCCGTGTTCAAGCTGTCGTGGGCAAGGGCGTGTTGAAGAATCTCAGACATTAAATGTAAATATCCCAAAGGGTGTTGATACAGGCACACGTATTCGTCTTTCGGGCAAAGGTGAGGCGGGTATGCGTGGCGCGCCTTCTGGTGATCTTTATATTTTTGTGAATGTAAAAGACCATCCTCTATTTACCCGAGATGGCCAGAATCTGTATATTTCAGTGCCTGTACCAATGGTAACAGCAGCGCTTGGCGGCAATATTGAAGTGCCAACATTGGCAGGCAAAATGGCAAGGCTTACAATAGAAGAAGGCACACAGACTGGCAAACGCTTCAGGATGCGCGGCAAAGGCTTACCTGCGTTACGCGGAAGCACTATGGGCGATCAAATAGTTGAAATTCAGGTAGAAACCCCTACCAAATTGAATAAAAAGCAAAAAGAACTGCTCACAGCTTTTGGCGAGACAGGTGCATCAAGCCCTCAGACAGACAGCTTTATTGATCGTGTGAAGCAACTCTGGTCTTAGCCTGTAAATACGCTATACTATCTCAAAGATATAGTAGGGGTCAGCCAGACGCCTATACCGCTTGATAGATGGATGGCATAAAAAGAGAGAAGAGATGAGCGCGCAAGATTTTACAATCGCCTTGCCAGGAGCAGGCGGCAGAATGGGACAGATGATCCTATCGGTGCTGTCAGAACAAAATATTGCGTTGCAAGCAGCAACAGAACATAGCGCCAGCCCAATGCTAGGCGAGCAGGTGATGGGCATTACCATCACAGATGATATGCAAGCGCTAGGGCAAGGGCCTGGCTGTGTTATTGTGGATTTTACCCGCCCTGATGTGACAATGAAGCATCTGGAAATTGCGCGTGCAACACAAACCCCTATGGTGATTGGCACAACAGGGCTGTCAGCAGAAGATGAGCAGAATATCGCTGAGGCCTCTAACGATATTCCGATTATTTATTGTGCGAATACCTCAGTCGGCGTGACATTATTATCACAACTTGTAACAGAGGTTGCGCGTAGCCTGTCTGATGACTGGGATATTGAAATTGTTGAAACCCATCATCATCACAAAATAGATGCGCCCTCTGGTACAGCCCTAGCACTTGGTCATGCGGCAGCCAAAGGACGTGGGGTGGCGCTAGAGACAGTCAGAGATAGCGGCCGTGACGGCGAGACTGGCGCACGCAAACAAGGTGATATTGGGTTTGCGGTGCTAAGGGGCGGCGATGTCGCTGGAGAGCATACGGTTACTTTTTTTGGCCAGCAAGAACGTATCGAGCTAACCCATAGGGCAACAGGGCGGATTATTTTTGCTAGAGGCGCTGTTCAGGCAGCCCGCTTTGCGGCAACAGCGCCAAAGGGGCTTTATAGCATGAATGATGTGTTAGGTCTGAAAACAGACTAGCCATGTGGCTGATGGCGCATACGCCCTAAAGACTCATTTAGCGCATTTGCCAGAGGCGGTTTTTCAATAGGGGGCAGAAATGCCCCTATTTCAATATCTTTGCCATGAGCCGTCAAGACAAGCTTGCGTCGTTTGCCACGTTCAGGGATAAGATCGGCAACAACCCACGGGCTATCAATATGCTGTTGTGTTGGCCGCCCTCGCCAGTCAATTCGCTCAATTGTGACGCCGCTTTGATTGATACAGATTGTCTCAACCAGCCTGCCCGCCCGATAATTCAGCTTGAAGGCAAACCAAACAATACCAACTTCCAGACCTAAAAATCCCATAACGGGCCAGGCACCTACCATCATAAAGCCAATACCAACAGCGCTAAGCACAAGCGCAATGGAGCAAATAACAATTCTAAATCCTTTGGCTGAAAGTGAGCGGTAAGGCCATAGGGTGATGGTAATCACATCATCTGTCTGTGTTGTTTTTGTGTAATAATATTTTGTTGGTGCGGATGCCATGATGATAAACTACTCGCACTTATGACCAGAATTGTTATGATAAGCCCACGGCTACTAGCTTAATATAGGTCACGGGAATTAAAATGGCTAAAAAAATGAAGCTGGCTGATATTGTTTCAGTCTTTGAGCATTTATCCAAAGCTGAAGCAAACCCCCAGACTGAGCTAGAATTTACCAATGCCTTTACATTGTTGGTGGCTGTAGTGTTATCTGCCCAAGCCACTGATGTTGGGGTAAATAAAGCAACCAAAGCGTTATTTGCACGTGCAGATACAGCTGAAAAAATGGCATCCCTCAGCCTTGAAGAGATTACGCATTATATAAAAACAATCGGCTTATTTAATACCAAAGCAAAGAATGTAAAAGCGCTTTCTGAGATTTTGCTAGCCAAGCATGATGGCATTGTGCCTCAGGACAGACAGTCCCTTGAAGCGTTGCCAGGTGTTGGCAGAAAAACCGCAAATGTGGTGTTGAATGAGGCCTTTGGCGAGCCCACAATAGCTGTAGATACCCATATTTTCAGAGTTAGTAACCGTACAGGGATTGCGCCTGGAAAAACAGTGGATATTGTCGAGACAGAATTACTAAGACGTGTACCTGAAGCCTATAAAAAGGGCGCGCATCACTGGCTAATTTTGCATGGCCGCTATATTTGCAAGGCTAGAAAGCCAGACTGTAGCTCTTGTGTTATTCACCATCTATGCCTTTATAAAGACAAGACAGCCTAGTAGCAGATATTATGATGAGGCGCGGTCTGCTAGCTGAGCCTCGCATGTCTGTATATCAAGCTTTCCGCCGTAAATGCGAGGCCGCATATCCCAGCTTAAGATGCGGCGCGCGCTATCTGCGGTATCTATGGGAAAATAAAAATCGACGACACAATCTGGCTGGTGATATTGCCAGATTTCAATCTGGCCTTCTTCACGAATAAGATCAGCCTCGCCAATCGCCGCTATCAAATCATCTGCTTTCTTGCCGCTCTGGCTGGCTGGCGTGAATGGCGGTATCGCGGGTGGCGCGGGTGTCTTAGGCGCTGGCGTAATGGCTAATGCCGTCACAGCTATTTCTTCTTCAGGACTATTTGAATCAGATATATCGCCAGAAGCATCAGTATTTTCTGTGCTGGCAGTATTTTCATCATTATTAGCGCTATCGGTGCGTGCGGTTTCATCAATCGCTAGGTTGGTATCTGTCTGGATATCTGGCGCTGGCGAGATGACCGCAATCTCTTGGGTTAAGGTGCTGGTTGCCAATGAAATTGTTTGTGGCGAAATTGTCTCTGGCGGAGCTGTTTCTGGCTGGCAGGCACCAAGACTAATCAAAGAGATTGCGAGTATATAGCGGGGGTAACGTATGATATTGCCTGTAAACATGCCTGTCCTCTGACCAATATAACCTCGTCATACTATGTGACGCAGTAACGGCGCGATCTCAAGTAAAATCGGTATCATGCAGGTGGTTTTGGCGCATTTCAGGCAGAGGGCGCTTCTAAAGAATACCCCATTGAACGAACAGTGCGGATCAGATCAGGCTTATGTTCAAGATTGATCGCTTTTCTTAGGCGTCTAATATGCACATCCACAGTGCGCACTTCAACATACACATCATGCCCCCAAATTTGGTCAAGCAGCTGGTCACGCGAAAAAACACGCCCCTGATTACGCAAAAAATGTTCAAGAAGCCGAAATTCCTTTGGGCCAAGCTTTATGTCAATATTACCGCGCCGTACCCGTTTTGTGACCATATCCATTTCCAGATCGTCACAGCTAAGGCGCTGTTGATTTGTCCCTGAACTTCGGCGCAATAATGCTCTGGTACGGGCAAGCAATTCTGCTGGACTAAAGGGTTTTGTGACATAATCATCAGCCCCTGTATCCAATCCTCTTAGCCTGTCTGTTTCATCTGCTTTTGCAGTAAGCATGATGATAGGGATTTCAGCTGTGGCATCACGATTGCGTAATCTGCGCAATAGCTCAAGCCCTGACATATTCGGCATCATCCAGTCTAGCACAATAAGCTGAGGCTGGCATTCACGTGCCATCATCAGACCCTCTTCGCCATCTGCGGCGATTACCACATGATAGCCTGCTTGCTGAAAATTAAACTCAAGCAAGGTCTGAATATCAGAATCATCTTCAACAATTAAAATCGTAGCATCTTCCATGATGGACTGCTCGCTAAACTCGTCTTTACCAAAGCCTGTATTTAAGCCCGTATTTAAGATGGTATTCATACAGCTAATATATCACTTTCATCACAGTTTCGAAATATAATCAACACCCCTGTGATACCCATAGCATATGACAGTTTTATGACATGTGAACGGGAACAGAAATAATCTGTCAGGCAGGTGGTTTTGGAAGCAATACACAGAATCGGCTACCAGTTCCAATTTCTGACGTGATGATCAGCTGGCCACGATGCCTGTTGACGATATGTTTTACAATCGCCAGCCCCAGACCAGTACCGCCATTATCACGTGACCTGCCCTTATCAACCCGATAGAATCTCTCTGTCAGTCGTGGGATGTGGCTGGTATCAATACCTTCACCTTCATCTTCGACCGCGATGCTGGCAAAAGACGTATGGTGAGATGCAGTATGTGCGCCTACACTATTGGCGTTATTATCATCTGCTGTGATAATTATCCTCACTTCAGATGAATTATGCCCGTATCTGATAGCGTTTTCGACTAGATTTTGCAGCATTTGGGTGATCTCGTCACTGTCACCGATTATCTTGACCTCTTCTTTTGGTTTGATAATGTTGATATGTGTATTTTTTTCTTCAGCCTGCCCCCTTAATAACTCTGATACATGATCTACCAGCGGGCTGAGGGATATAATCGTTCTTGGCTGTTTGGCTTCCTGACGTTCAATCGATGATAGTGAAAGCTGATCTGAAACAAGCCGCACCATCCTTGCAGCTTGGTTTTCAACGATTGCCAGAAATTTATCTCTGGTGGCTTTATCATCGCCAGCAGGACCTCTTAATGTTTCCACAAATCCAAGCACAGAGGTAAGAGGTGTCCTCAGCTCATGACTGACATTTGCCACAAAATCTACCCGCATGGTCTCAGCTATTTTAGCTTCTGATCTATCCATCAGAATGAGGGCTGTTTGTAAATTATCATCTGCCGCGAAATTTGAGATCAGAAGCTCAAAAATCTGATCCTTATTCTCGCGCCTAGTCAACTCGACAACATCGTGATGACGTTCACCCTTAGTGACAGCCTCAATACGCTCTATCGCTTCATTATCATGAATAAAAAAGGCTACTGGCTTTTGCAGCTGGATAGTGCCGAAAAGCTGAGTAGCTTGCGTATTATATTCGATAACATAGCCTCGCTTATTCAGCAAAATAAGCGGAAATGGAAGATTTCGGATAGTCTCATTAAGATAATGATTTTCAGTTTGCAGTTTTTTGAAGCGCTTTTCATGCTGATCTTCTGACACAGAAACCAGCCAAAATAATTCTGAAATGGGTGATTTCTCATCAAACGTATGTTGGACTGATAATCTAGGTGATGTGTCTGTCTCGCTGGCATGCATTCTTGAGGCAAAATAATCCTTCATAAGCTGAAGAATTTGCAACTCATTCTCGGCTATTACAAAGCCCACAAAGATTCCAGCAACGATGATTAACACTGCCGAGAATAACGAAATTTGCCCTGCCAAAAATAACAGACAGATAGTGCCAATAAACCCAAAGCTTATCCTGAGAATATGATAGATAGCTTGTCGTTTACGATACAGGGTTTTCATATCAATCAGCGTTGACCCTATGGCACTTGCCACATGCTGATACCATAATCATGCCTCTTATGTTAACCAGATACTAAACTGAACCATATGCGGCGATGGCGGCTGCATTTACAAGATCATTCACAGATGAGCTCATTGAGCTAATTTGGAATGGATGTTCCGCATTTAGGATAAGGGGCCCTATGACACTGCCGCCTCCTAGATATTGCATAATCTGGAATGAAATATTGGCGGCATGTAATCCTGGCATCACCAGAATATTGGCAGGCCCTGTCAGGCGTGAAAAGGGATAGCGTGACTGCATCAGATCAAAATCTAGCGCAATATCTGCTGTCATCTCGCCTTCATATTCAAAATCAACTCCACGTTCATCTAGAATAGCGGCCGCATTGTGTGGATGCTGGATAATGCTAGATGATGGCTGGCCAAAATTAGAAAATGACAAAAAGGCAACACGTGGGCTATAGCCCATAGCTCTGGCTTTGTTGGCAATCGCTACTGCAATATCTGCCATCTGTTCTGCTGTTGGGCGTTCATGGATTGAGGTGTCGCCAATAAATACGGTTCTGCCCTTTGAAATCAGCATAGAGGTTGTACAGAATTCAGTATTTGGCTTTGGGTTGATCACACGGGTGACATGCTCAAAGCTTTTGGTAAAGGGACGCGTCATGCCCGTAACAAGCGCATCTGCATGGCCATTCACCACCATACAGGCGGCAAACACATTTCTATCTAGGTTCACCATGCGCTGGCAATCGCGTTCCATCATGCCCTTGCGCTGTAATTTGCGATAGAGAAATTTGATATAGTGATCATTGTGATCAGAAATTTTGGCATTTGTAATTTCAATATTTTCAGTGCCATCAAGACCAAGTTCAGTCATCTTGTCTTTTACACGTTGCTCTCTGCCAAGCAAGATTGGCTGGCCATACCCTGCATTCTTAAAGGCAAGCGCGGCTCTGATTGAGACTTCTTCTTCGCCTTCGGTGAATACCACACGGCGTTGCAAAGGCGTGATGGTTTTGAACACATCTTGCAGAAAATTAGCAGCAGGATCTAGCCTGCCAGACAGGTCTCTGCGATAGCCTTCCATGTCTTTAATGGGACGTCTGGCAACCCCTGAGACCATCGCTGCTTCTGCAACGGCAGAGGATACTGCCGAAATCAGGCGAGGGTCAAAAGGTGCAGGGATGATATATTCTTCGCCATATTTCAGACTAGCCCCTGAATAGGCGGAATTTACCTCATCTGGAACATCTTCTCGTGCCAGCATCGCAATTGCGTTGGCGGCCGCAATTTTCATCTCTTCATTGATAGCTGATGCCCGAACATCAAGCGCCCCTCTGAAAATATAGGGGAACCCAAGCACATTATTTACCTGATTTGGAAAATCAGACCTGCCAGTAGCGATAATCGCATCTGGGCGTGCGGCTTTGGCCTCATTTGGCATGATTTCAGGATCTGGATTTGCCATTGCGAAAATGATAGGCCGTGCCGCCATTTTCTTAATCATTTTTTTGGTTAGCGCACCAGCAACTGACAGACCCATAAATACATCTGCGCCCTCTAGCGCTTCTTCAAGATTGCGGGCATTTGTCGGCACAGCATGCGCAGATTTCCACTGGTTCATACCATCTTCACGACCCTGATAGATAACCCCCTGACGATCACATAAAATCACATGTTCATGTTTGACGCCCATAGCCTTTATCAATTCAACACAGGCGATTGAGGCAGCCCCAGCCCCATTCAGTACAACTTTGACATCTTTCATCTCGCGCCCTGTAATATGAAGCGCGTTAATCAAACCTGCGGCCGCGATAATGGCAGTGCCATGCTGATCATCATGAAATACGGGTATATCCATGATTTCGCGCAAACGCTGTTCAATGATAAAACATTCAGGCGATTTGATATCTTCAAGATTGATACCGCCAAAAGAAGGGCCCATCAGCTTTACCGCTGCTACAAATTCGTCAACCTCTTCAGTATCTAGCTCAAGATCGATACCATCAATATCTGCGAATTTTTTGAACAGAACAGCCTTGCCTTCCATCACAGGCTTAGAAGCCGCTGCCCCAATATTGCCAAGTCCTAGAACAGCAGTGCCGTTTGAAATGACCGCAACCATATTGCCTTTGGCTGTATAGTCATATGCTTTTTCAGGGCTGGCTTCAATAGCAAGACATGGCTCTGCAACACCAGGAGAATAAGCCAACGATAAGTCTCGTTGTGTGGTAAGCGGTTTTGTTGGGCTGATTTCCAATTTTCCAGGACGACCATCTGAATGAAAATCCAAAGCATCCTGTTTTAATGACTTTTTCATGGTAGCGTTCTATCTTGTGTAGTTCTATTATACTGGTTCAGGGACGAAATTCAGAGGCTTTATCTAGCAACATGGCGCAACATAATTCCATATCTTCATCTGATAAATCCAGCCTTACCCCCATGATGGCACAATATCAGACAATCAAGGAAAAGTACCCTGATATTTTACTGTTTTATCGTATGGGCGACTTTTATGAAATGTTTTTCCATGATGCGGAATTGGCAGCATCAGCACTTGGTATTGCCCTAACCCATCGCGGACAGCATGAGGGCAAGGATATTCCGATGTGCGGAGTGCCTGTTCACGCGATGGATAGCTATTTGCCGCGCCTTATCAAGCAAGGGTTTCGGGTCGCTGTGTGCGAGCAATCTGAAACCCCTGAAAGTTTTAAGAAAAAGGGCGGTAAAGGCCCTTTGCCGCGTCAGGTAGTTCGGGTGATCACGCCTGGCACAATTCAAGAGGATGAGCTGCTTCAGCCAGGTCAGCATAATATTCTGGCAGCTATAGGGCGGGTGGGCGGCCAGTATGCGCTTAGCTGGACAGATATGTCTACAGGCAGTCTAACGGTTCAGGATTTTGCGCCTGAGCAGCTTGAAAATTTACTTGTCAGGCTTGCCATTGCCGAGCTTATTTATCCAGAAGATTGTCATGGGTTGATAGCGCCTATAGCTGAATTTTATCCCACCGTAAGCGCGCCTGCGACCAGCTTTGACAGCAAGTCAGGCACACAGTCCTTATTGGCGTTTTTTAAGCTGAAATCGCTTGATGGTTTAGGCGCATTTAGCCCTGCTATGGTAAGTGCGCTTGGCGGCTTGCTTAGCTATTTGAATGTTACCCAGCTAGAACAGATGCCGCGCCTATCTAGGCCGCATATTCTAGGCAGTAGCTCGGTTGTTGATATTGATGCTGCGACTAGACGGTCGCTAGAGATTACACATACCCTGTCAGGCGAGAAAAAAAACAGCCTGCTTCATGCGATTGACAATACCTCCAGTGCTGCAGGCGCAAGATTATTATTTACCAGAATATCAACACCGCTTACCGATCGTGCCACCATAGAGGGCAGGCTTAACCTTGCAGATTGGTTTTGTGCGCATCAACAGGCAGGTCAGATTTGTGCGAATTATCTATCGCAGCTGTCCGATATTGAGCGCGCCCTGTCACGTCTGCTGGCACGCAGAGGAGGGCCACGTGATCTAGCTGGTCTTGCGCGTTCATTATTGCTGGCACGCCAGATATTTGTAAATCTGTCAGAGACTGCCTCGCATCCTGATCAAGAAGACAGCTATGGGCATAATCGCACCCAGATAATCACCATTGCACAGCGGGCGGCCGCCCCTGCAACATTGGCAGATGAAATTTTACCTGCCTTAGCAGATGAGCTTCCCTTATTGGCGCGTGATGGTCAATTTATCTCTCAGGGTTATCGTGAAGATTTGGATCATTTGCGCCAGCTACGAGATGAAAGCAGGCGGCTGATCGCAGCATTACAGGCACGATATTCTGAGCAGACACAAATATCATCGTTGAAGATCAAACATAATAATGTGCTTGGCTATCATATAGATGTTCGCGCGGGTCATGCAGATAAAATGATGTCTAACCCTGATTTTATTCACCGCCAGACCACAGCGCAGACAGTGCGTTTTACCACCACAGAATTAGCTGAGCTTGAAAAACAGCTTTCTTCAGCCGCAGATCAGACACTTGCGCTGGAGCTAGAAATATTTGAAGAATTACGATCGCTTGTTGCTAGCCATGCAGATGAGGTAATCGCCGCCGCCGCCGCGTTGGCAGAGCTGGATGTAGCTCTATCAACGGCGAGATTGCAGCAAAATCATCATTTTACCAGACCTATGTTATATGATGATACTCGCTTTGAGATAGTGGCGGGCAGGCATTGTGTTGTCGAACAGATGCTAAGCGCAGAACAGCATTTTGTGACCAATGATTGCCTGCTAGATGATGAGGCAAATATCTGGCTATTAACAGGGCCAAATATGGCGGGTAAATCTACCTTTTTAAGACAGAATGCGCATCTGGTAATTCTGGCTCAGGCAGGGATATATGTGCCCGCAGATAAAGCAGATATCGGCATTGCAGACAGAATTTTTAGCCGAGTAGGGGCATCTGATGATCTGGCACGTGGGCAATCTACCTTTATGGTTGAGATGGTTGAAACAGCCGCGATTCTGAATCAGTCAACAAATCGTTCTGTGGTGATATTAGATGAAATTGGTCGCGGCACAGCCACATGGGATGGGCTGGCGATCGCATGGTCAGCGCTTGAATATCTGCATAATCAGATTGGATGCCGAACGCTGTTTGCCACCCATTATCATGAATTAACTGCACTAGAAAGCCAGCTCAAAAACCTTGCATGCTATTCTATGCAAGTTAGGGAATGGAAACAGGATATTGTGTTTTTGCATAAGGTAGCACAAGGCAGCGCTGATAAATCATATGGGGTGCATGTTGCCAGACTAGCTGGCCTGCCTGAGATGGTGACGAGGCGGGCAGCCCAGATGGTTGTAACACTAGAAGCACGCGCAAAAGAACAGCAAGCAGTGACGGATAATTTGCCACTATTTGCACAAATTGCCGAACCACAAGAGCAGGCTAGCCATCCCTATACCAGCCATCCCTATAATAACGAAATGGGCTCGTTGCTAGAAGACAGGATGGCAGAAATAGAGCCAGATAGTCTGAGCCCACGTGCCGCACTTGAGCTTATTTATGAGCTTAAACAGCTAGCCGATAAGAGATAGGACGGTACTATGCCCCACTTACCATCTGCCCAAAATACAGACAGGGCATTATTGGATAACACCAAACCAGCGCCTCAATGGCTTAATGGGCTTGACCCGTTATCTGCCGCCCGCACACTGATTTTCAACATGCCAGATGCAGAGATTTTAGATCTGCCAGCTTTACAGGCTGTGCTGGCAGAAATAGCAGATAGCCAGCCTCAGATAGAGGGGTTTAGACAAGCAGCGCTTGAGCCTGTGCGAGATCATCTTGAAAGCGCTAAGGCGCAGCTTGCTTCACGTCTATATGATACCCGTGATGGTGCGTTATATGTTGGGATGCATGCCTATTTGATGGATAGAATTATTCAGCAAATCTCTGAGATTATTACACAGCGCTATTTTTCTGATCTGAAGCCAATTACGATTATGGCAACAGGGGGCTATGGGCGCGGTGAGCTGGCACCATTTAGCGATGTTGATTTGCTGTTCATCACAGAAGCTACGATAAGCCGCGATACAGAGACCAGCTATATTGAAAGCATGTTGTATTTTTTATGGGATTTGGGGCTGAAGGTTGGGCATGCTACCCGCACAATGGCTGAAAATATTTCGGCCGCACAAGATGATATTACGATCTGTACATCGCTTATTGAAATGCGCTTTGTTACAGGGTCTGAAACGCTTGGCAATAAACAGATTTCAGCCTTTCAGAAATGGCTATCACGCCAGTCTGTGCCAGAGTTTGTTAGCCTCAAGCTTGCAGAAAGAGATGAGCGGATTTTGCGTCATGGTGGCTCGCGATATGCGGTTGAGCCAAATGTAAAAGAAGGCAAAGGGGGGGTGCGTGACCTGCATACCCTATTTTGGATCGCAAAATTTTCATATCATACTCAAGATATATCCGAATTGCTAAAAACAGGCGTATTACGAGAGTCAGAAGCTAGGAAATTTGCTGAATCACAGCGCTTTTTATGGAGTGTTCGCTGTTTTGTGCATTTGCATCATGGCAGGCTAGATGACAGGCTGACTTTTGATGCCCAAACCGAAATAGCGCCTGTAATGAAATTCCAAGATAAGGGCGGATTACGCGCTGTTGAACGGTTCATGAAATATTACTACCTTACTGCACGGCAGGTAGGTGATTTAACCCGCATTTTTTGTGCAGCAATAGGAAGTGATTTTACCGAGCGCCCGCGATTTTCACTACGTTCATTTTTGCGATCTTCAGTGCCTGCAGGTCTAGATATTGCGCCGTTTATTTTGCTAGATGGCTGGTTGCATCTGCCAGCTGAAAGCCTGTTTCGCAATAATTACTCTCTGATTGTGCGTATTTTCTATCTGGCGCAGAAAAACAAGCTTGATATTCACCCTGATAGTTTGCGGCGGATAACCCGCGCGGTGCGTTCAGCGCGTACTTCTGATTTGCATTCCACCAGAGCCTTTGAGACATTTCTGGATATTCTGACAGATAGCTCAAATCCCGAACGGGTATTGCGTCTGATGAATGAATCTATGTGGCTTGGCAAATTTCTGCCTGATTTCAGGCGTATTGTAGGCATGATGCAATTTGATATGTATCACAGCTATACCGTAGATGAACATACGCTCAAAGCGGTTGGCTTTTTAGGCGATATAGAACAAAATAAGCTACAGGATGTGGCGCCACTTGCCAGCGCTGTGATCTCAAAAATTGATTCTCGCAGGGCATTATATGTTGCGATGCTGTTGCATGATATTGCGAAAGGCAGAGGGGGCGATCATTCTGAGCTTGGCGCTGATGTTGCTGCCCAGCTTTGCCCTGTGCTTGGGTTAAGTGATGAAGAAACAGAAACCGTAATCTGGCTTGTTCGCTACCATCTTTTGATGAGCAAAACAGCCTTTAGATATGATCTAAATGACCCCCAGACAATCGAAGATTTTGCAGAACAGGTGCAATCTCCTGAACGGCTAAAATTGCTATTATGTCTGACAGTTGCAGATATTCAGGCAGTGGGGCCTGCAATCTGGAATGGCTGGAAGGCAAGTCTGATGCGCCAGCTATATCATCGTGCTGAAGCTGTATTGGGTGGCGCCGCGCCAACAGAAGTATCTTCCCAAGCTGTCTCTGATTCGATCGAACGCCTGATCGCTGCCTTGCCAGATTGGTCACAAGATGCGCTAGAGCGCTATATTGATCAATTCTATCCAAGCTATTGGACGAATTTCAGGCTGGAAAGCCATTTATATCATGCCAGCCTTGTACAGCAATTTGATAGCTCGAAAGATAAAATTCTAATTGATTTTCAAGATGACCAGAATAGCAATTCCACCATTTTATGTGTGATGGCAAGTGACCATTCAGGCTTATTTTCGCGGATTGTTGGCTCGGTCGCTATTTCAGGCTGTTCGATTGTGAATGCCCGTATCAATACCCGTCAGGACGGCACAATTCTAGATCAGTTTAGAATTCAAAAAGACAGGCAGGCAGTAACAGACCCTTATATTAAACAGCGGCTTGCAACATTGATTGAACAATCACTAGCTGGCGATATTTCGCTATTCAAACAGCTAAAGGAAAAAACAGAAAACCGTTCAAGACGTATTAAGGTTATGGATGTGCCGCCACGCATTATCGTAACCAATAAACGAAGCAGAACACATACCGTGATTGAAGTGAATGGTCCTGACCGTCCAGGCTTGCTGTATCAGATTACCTATCATCTAGCACAGCTTAATTTGCAGATAAATTCGGCAACAGTGTCTACCTATGGCGAGAAAGCAGTTGATGTGTTTTATGTAAAAGATGTGTTTGGCATGCAAATCACCAAACAGGTAACACAAGATAAAATTCGCAATACATTAACGGCAATTTTTGATAATTTTTGATCATGAATTATCTCAAAGCGGCTATGGCTATCTGGATGTCATCACAATGCTAGGGACTTGCTGAAATGGCGCTTCGTTCATTATATTCTGCTGTAGGTATCATTGGCGGGTTAACGGCGCTGTCACGGATATTTGGCTTTTTGCGGGATATTATATTTGCTCATTTTATGGGCGCAGGGGCGGCGGCTGATGCGTTTGTGCTTGCATTCAAACTGCCAAATTTGTTTCGCCGCTTAACAGCAGAAGGGGCGCTCACCAATGCCTTTCTGCCAGCCTATAGCCTTGCAAGACAACAAGCAGGCGCAGATAAGGCGCTGGTGCTTGCAACCGAAGTTCAGGGCTGGCTATTTTTATCGCTCAGTCTGATTGTGGTGATGATGGAACTCTTTATGGGGAATATCATCTCATTTCTTGCGCCTGGATTTTCAGCTACGCAAGACAGGCTAGATGCAGCAATAGCGCTTGCCCATATCACCATGCCTTATCTTGTGATGATCAGCCTTGTGGCATTATGGGCGGCAATCTGTCATGCAGAAGATGAATTTATTGGCGGGGCTGTCTCGCCCGTAATTCTGAATCTCTGTTTGATAGCAGGTGCATTGCTGATACCTGCTAGCCAGTCTGAATTTGGATATTCAGATGCGTATCTTGCAATGCCTGTTGCGCTCGCTGTGTTGCTAGCGGGGGTAATGCAGATGATATTGCTTCAATTCCGGCTAATACGCTTGAAACGCCGTCCCCGATTTTCGATGTTGCGGCTATCTAAGGCAGGGGCGGCAATGTGGGGCTCATTCCTGCCAGCTGCTTTAGGGGCAGGCGGGATGCAGCTAAATCTGCTTGTTGATCTGGTGCTAGCCTCATGGCTTGGGACAGGGGCGCTATCATGGCTGTATTATGCAGACAGGCTGGCTCAATTACCACTTGGGATAATTGGCATTGCACTAGGAACAGCATTGCTTCCGCGATTATCTGCGCTTCATGCTGACACGATTTCGCCCTCAGAAAAACAACAGCAATTTGCCCGCCATCTCTCAGATAGTCTGGTGCTTGCGGCAATTACTGTAGTACCTGCCATGACAGGGCTGGTGCTGTTATCTGATGAATTGATGGCGGGGTTGTTTGTATCAGGTGCGTTTTCTGTCTCAGATGGCAATGCAGCCGCATTGGCATTGATTGCCTATGGGGTTGGCTTGCCTGCCTTTGTTGGCGTGAAAATTACGCAAGCTGCGCTGTATGCAATGTCACGTCCGCGTCACGTGCTGATAATCTCGCTTGTGTCGGTGGCGGTAAATATTGTGCTTAGCCTATATTTGATGCAGTTTTTTGGGCATGTGGGGCTGGCATTGGCAACATCTATTTCTATCTGGCTATCATGGTGTATTCAGTCTGTTATTCTGGTTCGCCAGCGCTATCTTGATAGCCAGCCTTGCGGCATGGTAGCAAAGGCATGTGTCAGCTCTGCGGTGATGGCGGCGGGGCTGTATGGGATAAAATCATCAGGCTGGTTGCCAGAGGCTAGCGCGTTAATCACGATGCTAGTTCTTGTGATTTTAGGCATCTTGATTTATACAGCAACAGCATTAGGTTTGGGTCTGCACCACCCATTTAGGGCATATCGCAAAGGATAGCTAAATGACACAGTCAGCTTCAGGGTCAACAGGCAAAAAAGGCCGCATTTTTTCAGGTGTTCAGCCAACAGGCAATTTACATCTTGGCAATTATCTAGGTGCGATTAAAAATTGGGTGAATTTACAACATGATTATGATTGTATCTATTGTGTTGTTGATTTGCATGCGATTACGGTGCCTCAAAACCCATCTCAGCTTCGCCAGTCAATCAGAGAGGTTACAGCCTGTCTGATTGCCTCTGGAATTGATCCTAAAACATCTGTGCTGTTTAACCAATCAGCCGTAGCGCATCATGCCGAATTAGGATGGATATTTAATTGTGTGGCGCGGTTGGGCTGGCTGAACAGAATGACACAATTTAAGGAAAAAGCAGGCAAAAACAGAGAAAATGCCACAGTAGGGCTATATTCCTATCCAACATTGATGGCAGCAGATATTTTGGTATATAAAGCAACCCATGTGCCTGTTGGTGATGATCAAAAACAGCATCTTGAACTTACGCGCGATATTGCTATTGCCTTTAATTCGATGTTTGATACAGAGCTGTTTCCTACGCCTGAACCATTGATTCAGAAAACAGCGGCACGGGTGATGTCACTGCGTGATGGCAACTCTAAAATGAGTAAGTCTGATACTTCTGATGCGACCAGAATCAATCTCACCGATAGTGCGGATGAGATTTCTAAAAAGATTAAAAAAGCGAAAACAGATCCTGAACCTCTGCCGCATACAATCGAATTGCTTGAAGAACGTGCTGAAGCTAGGAATCTTGTTGGCATTTATGCAGGTCTTGCGGGATGTAGCCAAGAAGATGTGTTAACAGAATTTGGCGGCAAGGGGTTTGGTGAGTTCAAGCCCAGACTAGCAGAGTTGGCGGTAGAGGTGATTGCGCCTATTAGTGCTGAAATGAACAGGCTATTAGATGACCATGCTGCGATTGATTCAGTGTTGGCAAACGGGGCTGAACAAGCAGCCGCACTATCAGCCCCTGTGCTGAAAGAAGTGAAATCTGTGATGGGGCTCGGCAATTAGGATAGCTGTTTGCATTTTAAGGTTAACAGCTTATAATTGGTATTCGCCATAACTGGCGTGAAAAGATTGAGATAAGAAATATATACCCTATATTTAGGTATATTATTTGGTGAATCATCTTTCAATAAATGAGGAAGAGCATGTTTATACAAACAGAAGACACTCCAAATCCTGCCACGCTGAAATTTATTCCTGGTGTAGCCGTATTGGAAAATGGAACGGCAGAATTTACCTCTGTTGAAGATGCGCAAACATCGCCTTTGGCAAAAAGACTATTTGCTGTTGATGGGGTAGATAGTGTGTTTTTCGGTAGCGATTTTCTGGCTATCACCAAAGCAGAAACAATGGAATGGTTTTCTCTGAAGCCGTCAATTCTAGCAGGAATCATGGAACATTTTGCGTCTGGTTTGCCTGTGATAGAGGCTGAACAGGCTGAAGGTTCAGATAATAGTGAAGATTCTGAAATTGTTCAGCAAATTAAACATCTGCTAGATACGCGTGTTCGGCCTGCGGTTGCAATGGATGGTGGCGATATAGTGTTCCATTCTTTTGATGATGGGGTCGTAACATTACAGATGCGTGGTGCGTGTTCAGGCTGTCCAAGCTCGACCGCTACTCTGAAAATGGGCATTGAGAATATGATGCGTCATTACATCCCAGAAGTACGTGAAGTGCGGCCAGCAGAAATGTAATGTATCATGCTGGCTTGCCCCCACGTGCTAAGCCAGCATCAAAATAGCGTTCTTCACGTAGCGCTATTTAGCTTGTTAATGGTTTGCTATGTCTTTGCATCGCTCTGTTAATCTGTATATGTCTAGTCGCCAGATTATAGGGGCGATGATGTGTTGTATTGGTCTTGGGATATTGCTGCCTGCAATAGGCATATCGCCGCCGCCCTTATTTATTGTGCGGCCAGGTGATGTCACAATTTATAGCTATCAGCCATCAGTAACAGAAGAAATTGCTCTACTAACTAAGCGGAAATCAGAAAAAGGTCTTTCCGCCCTAGAATATGAGCGAATCAGACGTAAGCTTGAAACCGCAAATAATGAATTGCTGTTAGGTCTGTTTCGAGAGCCTGAAAATGGGGCTAGCGCAACATTAGCGCCTCCCGCACTCAGACGCCCAGAATTACCAGAATTGAGCTACCCCCTGCCATATGATAGTGCAGAGGCGTCAGTGCCACGTTTTTTTATGGCAAGATTGCCTGATTTCTCAACGCTCACACCAAATATCAAAAAGCGGAAATTTACCAAAATATTACTGCCTCTGATTCTCTATGAAAATGAACGGATTCAGCGCCAACGTGAGGAAATCGAACAGGCATATGATGAAAAAAAGAATGTGATTTTATCTGAATATGCACAGCTTTATAACATAAAAAATGAAGATGAGCTTAGTATAGATGCGTTATTTGAAGAATTAGAAAAGCGTGTCCAGCCAGTTCCTGTTGGGCTTGCACTTGCTCAGGCGGCGGTTGAATCAGGTTGGGGGTCATCACGCTTTGCGCTTGAGGGGAATGCCTTATTTGGGCAGTGGGTATTTGACGAAAGATTTGGTCTGAAGGCAGAAAATTCAGAAGCGATTATTCGCCGTTTTCCTGATCTTAGCTCGTCTGTCAGAAGCTATATGCGTAATTTGAACACCCATTATGCCTATGAAAATTTCAGACGTGAACGGCTTAAGTTAACGCTTACAGGCACGCCGATTAAAGCCAGAAAATTACTGCCATATCTTACCGCCTATGCCGAAATTAAGGGCGAATATGTGCGCACCCTAGCATCTGTAATGAATACTAACAAATTTGATTCGCTATATGCCGCCAGACTTGAATCATCTTGAACATTACAGGGTGTTATTCTGTCAGGAATTGGCGGCCAAACCAGCGCCATCTATTTTCAGTAGCTGGCATGGTGCAGTTAATGCGGGAACGCGGAGAGGGCAGTTTATCTGGCACTCTGATTTCAACCCGCCTGCCTAAAATAGTGACATCCAGCTTGCCATATGATGAGGCAAAACATCTTAGCTGGCTAGTAGGTTCCATATCAGCATGCAAGGTAAATCCGTAAATTGGTGGGTTCTGGGTTATCACCATATCTTCAGGGGTAATATCAGATACTTTCAGCGGTAATCCGTCTACTGCCAGTTTCAGCCTGTCTACTGTGCCGTAATCTTCATTAAAGGCAAAGCGTGGCAGTTCGAAAAAATTACTATCTGTATGGATGATGCCTGAATTCTGGCCAAACGCAGTGGTAAAGCCAGATTCCTTAACAATATCAATCACAAATTTTGAATATTCTCCATAAGGATAGGCAAAAAATTCAGGCCTCAGACCTAGCTCTTCGATAAAGCGGCTATTTGAGGTTTGTAATTCTGTTCTGACTTGCTCAGGGGTAATTCGATGCAAATGTGGGTGAGTATGGGTTTGCGAGCCAATCGTAACGCCTGCTTGTTGAAGCATCCGCAAATCATCCCAACTCATATAAGATGGCGAATTCCTATCTATCGGAGAGGTGGCCACAAATAAGGTAAAGGGAAAATTAGCTGCTTTCAGACGTGGCCATGCATGCTCAAGCACGGATGTATAAGCATCATCTATGGTTATCGCCACTGTTCGGTCTGGTAAAGACCTGCCCGCCCGCAATGCATCAATAATCTCAGCTAGCGGCACAACATTATAATTTCCAGAAGATAGATGCTCGATATGCGCATCAAACTGTTCAAGTGAAATATTAGTTGAGGGATAACGTGAGTCACCAAAGCGGTGATACATAATAATTGTAGCGCTATCTCGGGAAACTTCCTGTGCCTGTGCGTGCAGAACAGTGCCGATACCGCCAAAAATTGCGATTATCGCCATCAGGGCAAGTAATGTTGAGCGTAGTGGCAATCTCATTTTACCTCGCATGAAGCATCACAGCTTATTATGTTCGCATTATGCAAACCCTCTAAGCAAAAAGCAAAATTTAACGATAAAGTAAAGCAAAAATCTAAGCGCGCTTGCCCGCCCGCCCGCGTAAAGCCGTTCAATTAGCCTGATTTTTCATAATCTATTATTCTGATTAGGCTGATATGTGCTACACCCATTTTATGACAAATCTGAGTACAACTGTTAATCGCGCTAAGGCTGTCTGTTTGTGTCTGGAAGCTAGTGCAGATAGCGCGTCTGCCTGCATCTTTATTGATGGTGAGTGCAGATCAGAAGCTGTTAATTATGCCCGTCACGGCCATAGCGAAACATTGGTCGGGCTGATTGAACAGGTGATAGCAGATTGCGGTATCTCAGCAACCCAAATAGATATGATCATCGCAGGATGCGGGCCAGGTTCATTTACGGGTCTACGAGTTTGTCTTGCGACAGCACATGGCTATCAGCTAGCAACCAATGCACAGCCAGTGGGGATAAGCGCAACCTTAGCGCTGGCCGCAGATAGTCTTGCCAATCAGGATAAAAAATCTGACGTAATTATCAGCTATTGTGATAGCCGCAGACATAGCCTGTTTGTACAGCTATTTGATTCAGAATTGCGCGCATTATCCGAGATTGAAGATATCCCATATGACAAATTTAGCCAATTTCTGGATGGCTGGAAAACACAGGCAAATAGCATCACGCTAGCTGGTGATAGCAGGTTATTACCACATCCCAAAGAGGGGTATAGTGACGGTATTACCAGCCATAATGTGGTAATGACAGCAAAATTGCTTGGGGCTGTTATTGTGGCTGAGGCAGGCTATCTTGATAGCTATCCTCATTATAACCTGCCGTTAATGCCGCTATATATCCATTCAGCCTATGTTACAGCACCCTCAGCGCAAACGTGATTGCTGATGCATCAAAGACCGTATTTTGATCAGGATATTTCGAGCTATCTAACAGATATAATCCAGCTATATAGAACGGTCTATAGTGATACTAGCCCTGCCCAGATAAGGGCTATCACACAGCTTGTTCAGGCAGAGCATATGTCAGGAGAGGTGGTTGTTTATAACCAGCAACTGGCTGGATTTATCATATGGACACAAATTCAGGATGATTGTGCAGATATTATCGAATTATGCATAGATGATCGCTTCAGACGGCAGGGGCTGGCGGCACAGCTACTTGAGAATATGGCGCGATATGCTATCACCCAGAATATCAGTCTGATAACTCTTGAGGTTAGGCAAACAAATCAGCCAGCGCGCGCGCTGTATCAGAAAATAGGCTTTGAGATTTTTGATATCCGCACAGGCTATTATCAAGCGCAAGACAAGGCCGTTGATGGGCTGGTGATGGGCTGGCAAATAGGCGGCAAATAGGTGTTTTTGCTTGACCATGATCATATCTTCAGGCTTAAACGGTTCAGACATGAAGCAGAAGTCAATTTTACGCAGAACAGGGATTAAGACAGGATGAAAAAACTATTCATCAAAACATTTGGCTGTCAGATGAATGTCTATGATTCTGAGCAGATGGCTGATCTGTTGATGCCATGCGGATATATGCCAACAGATGCTGTTGAAGATGCAGATATGGTGATTTTGAATACCTGTCATATTCGTGAGAAGGCAGCTGAAAAAGTATATAGTGATCTAGGCAGATTAAGAGGGCTGAAAAAAAGAGCATCTGAAGAACAAAATCGTGAGATGCTTATCGCTGTTGCAGGCTGTGTCGCTCAGGCAGAAGGCGCTGAAATTACCAAACGCGCCCCATGGGTAGATATGGTAGTTGGCCCTCAGACCTATCACCGCCTGCCAGAGCTAGTATCTAAGATTGACCCAAAATCTAGGGTTGGACTTGTAGATACCGAATTCCCAGCTGAAGTGAAATTTGACTTCCTGCCTGAAGAACAAGCGCCAAGAGGGCCAGCTGCCTTTTTATCTGTTCAAGAAGGGTGCGATAAATTCTGTTCATTCTGCGTTGTGCCCTATACAAGAGGCGCTGAATTTTCACGCCCCCCAGCACAGATTATTGAAGAAGCAAAAAGGCTGGCTGCATCTGGTAGTCGCGAGATAACGCTATTGGGTCAAAATGTAAATGCATGGCATGGTGTAGCAGATGGCGGCAAAGATTGGGGGCTTGGCAGGCTGATAAGAGAGCTGGCCGAGATAGACGGAATTACACGGTTGCGCTATACCACCTCTCATCCCCTAGATATGGATGATGATTTGATGACAGCTCATAGAGATGTGCCTGCGTTAATGCCCTATTTGCATTTGCCAGTACAGGCAGGCTCAGATCGGATTCTGGCTGCCATGAACAGGCGGCACACCGCAGATGATTATATTAAAATTATCGACAGGCTTCGCGAATTAGTGCCTCAGATAGCACTTTCAGGCGATTTCATAGTCGGGTTTCCAGGCGAGACGGACAAAGATTTTGCCGATACTATCAAGCTGGTTGATACGGTAGGTTATGCATCTGCATATTCATTCAAATATTCTGCACGGCCTGGCACGCCTGCCGCATCTGACCAAGAGCAGGTAGATGAGCAGGTTAAGTCAGACAGGCTAACAGCATTACAGCAATTGCTAGATGCTCAGCAACTTGCCTTTAATCGCGCCTGTGAAGGCACTAAGATGGTTGTATTGATGGAAAAAAAGGCAGGCAGGGACGGCCAGCTTTCTGGCAGAAGCCCATTTATGCAATCTGTTTATGTTGATGCCCCAATAGATGAAATTGGCAACATGAAACAGGTTAAGATTACAGAAGCGCGGCAAAATTCGCTTGGCGGTGAATTTGTTTGATAATTATGTATAAGCAAAACAGAAAAAGAGAGGCAACAGGTGGCAGAAACCGAATCAAACACCGTTACGCTGGAATTTGAAGATAATAATCTTCTGGTATTGATGTGTGGTCAGCATAACCAGCATCTAGCGCGTATTGAACAGGTGCTAGAGGTTAGTCTGGACAGTTTCGGCAACCAGCTTCGCATTAGTGGCGCAGCAGAGAATGTGTCTCGTGCCACTCAGGCAGTGCAAAAACTATATCAACAATTAAGCCAGCAGACAGAACCTCAGGATATTAACAGCCATCTGGTTGACGATGTAATCACTCAAGCAGAACATGGCCAGATAGAATCTGATCAGCCTGTAAATAAACAAATTTTCGCAACCACATGGAAGAAGAAAATATTTGCACGCACCCCCTCGCAAGCACGCTATTTCGAGATGATGAGAGATAATGAGGTGGTATTTGGTCTTGGTCCTGCTGGTACAGGAAAAACCTATATGGCGGTCGCATGGGCTGTTGATTGTCTGAAAAAACGTCAGGTTGAACGTATTATTCTTTCGCGTCCAGCTGTTGAAGCTGGCGAAAGGCTGGGGTTTTTGCCAGGTGATATGAAAGAAAAGGTAGACCCCTATCTAAGACCATTATATGACGCGCTATATGATATGATGCCTGCTGATAAAGTAGACAGAATGATAGCTAGCAACGAAATTGAAATCGCCCCGCTTGCATTTATGCGGGGACGAACACTCTCAGATGCATTTGTGATCATTGATGAAGCTCAGAATACTACGCCTGTACAGATGAAGATGGTGCTAACACGGCTTGGTCAAGGCTCGCGAATGGTGATAACAGGTGATTTAAGCCAGATAGATTTACCCTCTGGGCAAGCTTCTGGGCTATCAGATGCTGTGAGCAGACTTGGCAAAGTAAAGGGTATTGATATTATCCGCTTTTCTGGTGAAGATGTGGTACGTCATCCAGTAGTAGCACGTATCTTAAAAGCATATGAAAAAAGCCAAACCTGATGTTCTGGACAGATGCAAAAAATCAAGGCAGACTAGATAATAAGAAATGTCAGCTGAATATAGGCATGTCACCAAGATGAATATTATTAGCGCACCAGAACAGCGCGCTCAGACAGACCAGTCAGATATGACGCCTCAGGGCGCATCCGCAGACGGGTTGGATGCTGAGCCAGAGTCGGTAGCTGAAATATCTGATACTCGCTACCAGCAATGGCACACCCAAAACGGGCATCAGCTGGAACATATGATACATGATGATAGATGGCTAGATAGGCTTTCATCAGGGCTTGTTCAGCTATGCTCTGAGCTGGTAGATGATCTGGCAGCACAGCTAGATAAACCAGTGCTGAATATTTCTGTATGCTGGACAGATAATAAAGAAATCACTCAGCATAATAGCCAGTTCAGACAAAAACCATCAGCCACAAATATTCTATCTTTCCCGTCAGGAGATGAGCCTGAAATTGGCGATCTGGTGCTCGGGTTTGAGACTGTCATGCATGAGGCAGAGCAGATGGGCATCAGCCCAGAACATCATATCGCTCATCTGCTTGTGCATGGTATTTTACATTTACTAGGCTATGATCATATTGATGATAAGGACGCTATTAAAATGGAAGGTCTTGAGACAGCCTTGCTGGTTTCACATGGCATTGCCAACCCATATGATGGCGCTGAAATAGGCGTGTTACGGTCATGAGCCTAATTCAGAGCATTAAACTATTATGGCCATTTGGCGGCAAAACGGTCTCGTTCAGAGAAGAGCTTACGGGTCTGATAGAAACCTCAATCTCGCAGCAAGATACTGAGTTCGATAATCAAGAAAGCCTGTTATTGAAAAATATGCTTGGCTTGCGAGATATTACGGCTGAAAATGTTATGGTGCCGCGCGCAGATATTGTTGCTGTTGATATAAATGACGGCTTTGACGATGTGCTTCAGCAGATGAGCAATGCATCTCACTCTCGGTATCCAGCCTTTGAAGGCAAAATGGATGAAACAATTGGTATGCTACATATCAAGGATATGATGCGCCATAATCTGACCAATAGTAAAGCAGGTCTAAAACAGCTAATTCGTCCTGTGCTGTTTGTTGCGCCAACAATCAGACTGCTTGACCTGTTACAGGAAATGAGATTGAGGCGGTTGCATCTTGCGCTTGTTGTAGATGAATTTGGCGGCATAGATGGGCTGATCACAATTGAAGATTTGGTTGAAGAGATTGTAGGTGAAATTCAGGATGAGCATGATCAGGTTGAAAAGCCTCGATTTGAAATCGCACCTGATGGCACAGCGCTAGCAGATGCCAGATTTGAGCTAGAATCATTCGAGCAGATTGTTGGTATCCAGATGCTGGAAGGTGAAGAAAGAGACGAAATTGATACATTAGGCGGTCTAGTGATAACCCTTGCTGGACATGTGCCATTACGTGGTGAGGTGATACGTCATTCATCAGGCATTATATTCGAAGTGCTAGAATCTGATCCGCGCCGTCTAAGCTTGTTGCGCATAAGGGGGGTAAATTTGGTGAATGAGATATCAGATCAGTCTCACAACGATTCTGAATCTGAAGATAAACATGCGCCGCTTTCGCTTCGTTAATTCCCCATCTTTAAGATGTTTTTGTTTTGGCGCTATCGCAACCTTAGCGCTTGCGCCTCTGGATTTCTGGCCAGCCATAATTGTGTTAGTGCCGCCGCTTATGATGATGGCATCGGCGCCTTCTGCAACCATAGCTGGAAGGCTTGCCTTTATGACTAGCTGGGGCTGGCTATGTGCATCGCTTTACTGGATAGGCCAGTCTTTAATGGTGGAAGGCGGGCTGGTATTATTGCTACTGCCTGTTGTGATGCTGGGATTGCCAGCAGCGCTAGCGCTATTCTGGGCTGTGTTTGTGTGGCTGGCATATCATCTTACATCTCGGGCTGAATTGCGTTTGGTGTGGATAGCTATTGCTATTGGATGCGCAGATATTGTGCGAAGCGTCATTCTTACTGGCTTCCCATGGAATGTCATGGCGCATCTTTTCTTGGCATCAGACATTACAGCACAATCAATTTATTTCACGGGTCAACATGCGCTTAATCTAGTTGCCATGAGCGGTATCGCTGGGATTGCATTTTTGTGGCAGAGGCAGGTGTTACAGGCAACATGGCTGGTATTGCCAGTGATTGTGCTTGGGGCGCTAGGGGCAGACAGGCTAGCCTCTAAAGAGCCAACAATGCTGACAGTTAATGCAGCGGACACACCAGCTGATATTCGTATTATTCAGCCGAATATCTCGCAAAAAGATAAATGGAAACGTGATAAGCAGGCTAGCCATCTGGCTGAGATGATCCAGCTTGCCCACGAAAAAACAGCTGTGCCGCCCCTGCTGATCTTGCCTGAAACAGCGATTGCAGCCTTATGGCCACGAGATCAGAATAGGGCTGTTGAATTTATTCAGACTCTTGCCCCGTTTGATGGCTATGTGCTGACAGGCATGTTGCGCCTAAAACAGCAGGCATATCTGCATAATACGGCATTTTTATTTTCGCATCAGGGGGCGCCTGTTAGCGCATATGACAAAATCCATCTAGTGCCATTTGGTGAATATGTGCCTTGGCGATTTATTCCATTTATTGATGTCATTGCTGGACCGATTGATTTTTCCGCTGGCATGTCTGGCCAGCCCTATTTTCAACTGCCTCAAGACAGCCCATTAGCAGGGCTGAATATCGCTCTCTTGATTTGTTATGAGGTTATTTTTCCTGGATTTCTAGACAGGGAAAAAGCCCCAGACGCACAGGATGCAGATATAATTGTGAATCTGACAAATGATGGATGGTTTGGGCATACCACAGGGCCGCATCAACATTTAGCCCAAGCTCGTTTCAGAGCAATAGAAGAAGCAAAGCCTCTTATTCGTGTTGCCAATACAGGGGTGTCAGCTGCCTTTGATAGCTATGGTGTTGAGCAGGGCAGAATTGATCTAGCGCAAGCAGGTTATCTTGATATTCATTTAGATAGGGATATCCCGCCGCTTGCAAAAACACCGTTTTGGCAGGGGATGGAGCGCCCATTATTTGGGCGTATCATGTTGCTTCTGGTGATGAGTTTTTACCTATTACCCTTATTCTGTCTTGAAATCTTTCGTCAAAAACACGATAAGAGTAATCTTACATAAATAGAAAGTTAGCATAGGGTATAGTTCATGGCGTATTTATTCACTTCAGAATCTGTCTCAGAAGGTCATCCAGATAAGGTTTGTGACAGGGTGTCAGATGCTGTTCTAGATCTGTTTTTAGAACATCAGGATGATGCGCGGGTTGCCTGTGAAACATTAGCCACGACGAATCGAATAGTGCTGGCTGGCGAGGTTAGGGCAGATGAGCATATTCTGCCTGAAATTATGGGTAAAATTGAGGGTCGTGTGCGTGCGGCTGTCAAAGATATTGGCTATGAGCAGGAAAAATTCCACCATGCTCATTTTGAGTTTCAGAATTATCTGCATGAACAATCTGCGCATATTGCGCAAGGGGTTGATGAGGCTGACGGCAAAGAAGAGGGGGCAGGCGATCAGGGGCTAATGTTTGGCTATGCTTGCCGTGAAACTGAAGAGTTGATGCCAGCCCCTATTCATTATGCGCACCAGATTTTGAAACATCTGGCTGTTTTAAGAAAAGAAAAAGGCCGTAGTGACATTCTTGGCCCTGATGCGAAAAGCCAAGTAACGATGCGCTATGATGATGATGGAACAATGCTTGGTATTGATAAGCTAGTATTATCAACTCAGCATGCGCAAGGGGTGTCTATTGACGATATCCGCAAGCTGGTAACGCCTGTTATTGCTGAGCTATTGCCTGATGGCTGGATGCCTAATGCAGATGATTTTTTAATCAATCCTACAGGCAAATTTGAGATTGGTGGCCCTGATGGTGATGCTGGGCTGACAGGCCGTAAGATCATTGTAGATACGTATGGCGGCGCCGCACCGCATGGTGGCGGGGCATTTTCTGGAAAAGACCCAACAAAGGTGGATAGATCTGCTGCCTATGCGGCGCGTTATCTTGCCAAGAATATTGTGGCAAGCGGAGTGGCAGATAAATGCACCATCCAGCTTGCTTATGCTATTGGGGTCGCGGCGCCTGTTTCTGTTTATGTAAATACCGCTGGAACAGGCACTATCTCAGACAAGCTGCTTCAGGAACGGCTGGCAGAAGCACAGCTGTTTGATCTAAAGCCTCGTGGTATCCGCACCCATCTTGGTCTAAACGCGCCTATCTATGCGCCTAGTGCTGCCTATGGCCATTTTGGCAGAAAAGCAGGCGAAGCAGGAAAGGGCAGTTTTAGCTGGGAAGCAACTGATCTGGCAGATAAGATCGCCGCGCTGGTCTAGCTACAACATATGTAATGATAGCAGATACTGAACAGACCTCTTATCCGCGATTTTTTGGCAGGCGTAAAGGCAGGCCATTATCTGCGAATATGAATCGCCTGCTAGAACAGGTCTTGCCTCACTTCAGAATTGATCTCTCAGATAGTATGCTGAATCTGGACAGCCTTTCTGTTGCGCGCGGCAAGCGGTATCAAAAGCTGGTGCTTGAGATTGGCTTTGGCGGTGGCGAGCATCTGGCGCAACAGGCAATGGCCTCTCCTGATACCTTATTTATCGGGGCAGAACCCTTTATTAACGGGGTTGTAAGCCTTACCAGACAAATCGAAGCAGCAGGGCTGAAAAATATTCTTATCTGGCCTGATGATGTCCGAATAATGCTTAGCAGGCTTGATGCAAGCGCCCTTGATGGCTGTTATATCCTATTTCCTGACCCATGGCCAAAGGCACGTCATGCTGGACGGCGAATAGTAAATAGGCAGATGCTAGACATCCTATCAAATAGCATAAAGCCAGGGGGATTTTTGCGGATGGCAAGTGATCATCTGGTTGCCCAAGATTGGTTATTGGCAGAAAGTCTTCATCATGATGCATTTCACTGGACAGCAACTCAGCCCTCAGACTGGCGTGAAAGACCTGAAGGCTGGCCTGAAACACGCTATATGGCAAAAGGCGTAAGACAGGGGCGCCCCCCTGTCTGGCTTGCCTTTGTCAGACAATAAGATCAAGCCGATACATCAATGCTTGATAAATGCTACTAATATCGCTATAAGAACGGTATAAACCTTTCTGAATATTCTGGATGGTGGGCCAAAAGCCCGCCTTTTTTGTTTTCTAAATTCAGATGGATTAGTGAAACTACATAATGAAACGAACACTATGAGCCTACCGCAAATTGAAAAGCTGATTACACCTGCCCTTGCTGATTTGGGATTTGAGCTAGTGCGTGTGCAATTTTCAGGTGGCGGCTCATCTCGTGCGCAGTTGCAAATAATGGCAGAGCCTATTGAGGACAGAGACATGACTGTTGAAGATTGCGCTGACATTTCAAGGCATCTGGCGGCCGTGCTTGATGTAGAAGACCCAATCAATGATGCCTATGTTCTTGAAGTAAGTTCACCTGGCATTGACAGGCCGCTTATCACAGCTGCACATTTTGCGCGATTTGCTGGCGAGCTGATAAAAATTACCCTGAAACAGCCTCATCAAGGCCAAAAACGCTTTAGGGGCAGGCTGACAGGTATCGAACATAATATCGTAATCGTTGAAACAGCAACAGGCAGGCTGTCAGCCTCGCTAGATGAAATTGATTCTGCGAGAATTGATCCGACTGAATTTTTCTCAACCCTTAAACAGCCGCCACGTACCTTAAAATCTAATCACGTGCCAGATGATGACACATCTGAGCAGCCCTCATCTTGATGTTACTATAAGGAAAGCATAAATCATGGATACGTCATCAATTCCGGGTCTAGAACTCATTCAGATTGCCGATGTAGTTGCCCGCGAAAAATCAATCGACAGAGAAGAAGTCATCATTGCGATGGAAGAGGCTATCCAAAAAGCTGGCCGTTCCAAATATGGGAATGATAGAGATATCCGCGCCATGATTGACAGAAAATCAGGTGAAATTTCGCTTGAACGCTGGACTGAAGTTGTCGAAGAGGTTGAAGATGACGCCACTCAGATGAGCCTAGAAGAAGGTAGCAAACATAACCTTGCGATAGGTGAGTTTCTAAAACAGCCTCTGCCGCCAATAACCTTTGGCCGAATTGCTGCCCAGACCGCAAAACAGGTCATCTCGCAAAAAGTCAGAGATGCTGAACGCGCACGTCAATATATCGAATATAAGGACAGAATTGGCGAGATTGTGCTTGGTACTGTAAAACGTGCAGAAAGCTATTCTGTAACAGTTGATCTAGGCAGAGCAGAAGCTGTGATCAGACGTGAAGAAATGATTCCAAAAGAAAATCTGAATCTTGGTGATAAGATTAGAGCCTATATTATTGATGTCCGTGAAGAGCCGCGCGGCCCGCAAATCTTCTTATCACGTGGTGCCAATGAATTTATGGCAAAGCTGTTTACCCAAGAAGTGCCAGAAATCTATGATGGCATTATCGAAATTAAGGCAGTAGCAAGAGAGCCAGGAAGCCGCGCTAAAATCTCTGTGTTATCACGTGATAATAGCATTGATCCTGTTGGGGCGTGCGTGGGGTTACGCGGTAGCCGTGTGCAGGCAGTTGTAAGCGAATTACAGGGCGAAAAAATTGAGATTATTCCATTTTCTGAAGACCCTGTGAGCTTTATTGTGAATGCTCTTGCGCCTGCTGAAGTTGCTAAGGTTGTGATGGATGAGGTTGCAGGCAGAGTAGAGGTGGTTGTGCCTGATGATCAGCTTAGCCTTGCGATTGGCAGACGTGGCCAGAATGTGCGCCTAGCCTCTCAATTAACAGGCTGGTATATTGATATTCTGACAGAAGCTGAAGAATCAGAACGCCGCACAGAAGAGTTCAAAACACGCTCAACCCGCTTTATTGAAGCGCTTAATATTGATGATGTGATCGCTCATTTGCTAGTCGCAGAAGGCTTTGTGACAGTTGAAGATATTGCAGATACACCCATAGAAGAGCTGGCCACAATTCAGGGCTTTGATGAGGATATTGCAACTGAACTTCAAAATCGTGCTAGCCAGTTTGTGCAGGAAGAAACAGACAGAATTATGGGCGAGCTTGAGAGCTTTAAGGTAACAGATGATCTGGTGTCGTTTGAGCATCTGAGCATTGCGATGGTGTTGAAGCTGGCTCAGAACAATATTTTATGTCTGGATGATCTTGCTGAGCTTGATAGTGGTGAGCTGGTTGAGTTTCTAGGTGAATTTGGGATTGAAGATGAAGCTAGTGCAGGCGATATCATTATGGCCGCACGGGCGCACTGGTTTGCTGATGAGGAGCCAGCCGAGGCTGACGCAGATAACGCCGATAAGGACGCCTGAAGGTGACCTATCTAGTTAGGATCGGACAGAGGCGTTTTCATGAAACCAGCATCTTTGCACAAGCCAGAATTAAGACGATGCATCGTCACCTCACAACCGTCTGATAAAGCGGGTCTGATACGGTTTGTACGCACCCCTGATGGCGGGGTGATAGCAGATATTGCGGGCAAATTGCCAGGACGTGGTGCTTGGGTAACTGCGGATATTCAGACGGTCAAACAAGCGGTTGAGGGCGGCAAGCTTGCGCGTCATCTAAGTAAAAATCTGGATAAAGATTCTGGCAAAACACGAATAGATGCAGCGTTTCTATTTGATAATCTAAGCTTTCAGGCATCTAAACAATTATCTGCCAGCCTGACCATGATGCGGCGTGCTGGCCGATTGGTGCTAGGCAGAATGGCAATAGAACAAACCCAGCATGCTTCGGGTCTATTGGTGGCTGATGATGCTAGTCCGCGCGAAACAGCAGGGCTTATCTCTCAGCTTCAGCCAGACTGGATTGAAACAGGTCTGCCAGCAGAGATGCTAGGGGGTGTTGCTTCAAGAACGTCGCTTGCCTATGCAGCTGTTATGCTTAATCGGGCGGGGGCAGACGATGTGATGGTCGACCGCTTGCTGACAGATATCGCAAATTGGCGCGCATTTGGCGCTACCGAGCCGAAATCAGAGTAAATGAGGGGTTGGATGCGCATAAATTTATACGAATTGCCCATAACATCAGGATTTAAGTTTTAATCATTGGGATAAACAGGTTATAATGCCTCACAAGATTGCGTGCAGTATGTATTTCGCTAGATATATGCTAGTCACACATAAGAAAGGTCGAACATGAGTGAAGAAAATCAAAAGCCAAAGAAACTAAGCCTGTCAGGTGCTGGCAAGCTTACGCTCGGCGGAAATCTGGATCAGTCTGCATTGCGAGGAAATGCGGTTGGTGCGGCTCGTGGTAAGACAGTTCAGGTTGAAGTAAGACGTAAGCGTACCTCGCTTAAGGCTGCTCAGGCACAGACGGCTGAGGTACAGGATACACCACCATTGGCACAGCCAACAGCCGCCCCTGCCTCAACTCAGACAGATGACAAGCTGACCGCAGCAGAACGTGCAAACCGAATTAAAGTATTGCAAAAAGGTCTATCTGAAGCATCAGCAGAGGCAAAAGAGGAAGCTGAAACGCCGGTTGCAGATACCTCAGACGCTGAACAGCTACAATCGCCAGCTATCGAAGAAGAATTAACCGAGCATGAAAAGCGCCGCCGTGCTGAAATGGCAGAATTGCTTGAGATTGAAGAACAGACAAAAGCAAAGCGCCAGACCGAAGCTGAAAAGCTAGCCGCAGAAAATGCCACCCGTCAGGCAGCCTTTAAGGCAAAACAAAAAGATATCAATGAAACTGCACCTCTGCCTGTGCGTGAAGAGGCAAATCCGCGCGGTCGCCGCAAAGCGGTTGAGGTAGATGTACCGCGCAGAATAGCAGGCGCGCGCCGTGATGGTGAACGCCGCAGAACAGGCAAGATGACAGTGTCTCAGGCACTTTCAGAACCAGAGGGCAGACAGCGTTCACTTGCATCTGTGCGCCGCCAGCGTGAAAAAAATCGCATGCAGGAGCAGGCGCCTCAGGTCAAACAGGTCAGAGATGTGGTGATACCAGATGCCATTACTGTTCAGGAACTGGCAAACAGAATGGCTGAACGGTCTGCTGATGTGGTGAAAGAATTGATGAAGCTAGGCATTATGGCCACCGCTACGCAAACCATTGATGCTGAAACGGCTGAGCTGGTAACGATTGAATTTGGTCATAAAGTCCAGCGAGTATCAGAATCAGATGTTGAAGATGGTCTGGGCGAAACAGCTGATCCAGAAGAAAAAATGTTGCCGCGCCCACCTGTTGTTACTGTGATGGGGCATGTTGATCATGGCAAGACAAGCTTGCTAGATGCAATTAGGGCAACAGATGTAGCTGCAGGCGAATCTGGCGGCATCACGCAACATATTGGCGCCTATCAAATTAAAACAAAGGCAGGAAATACCATCACCTTTATTGATACGCCTGGCCATGAAGCCTTTACCGAAATGCGGTCTCGTGGTGCAACAACAACAGATGTTGTGGTGCTGGTAGTAGCAGCAGATGATTCTGTGAAAGCGCAAACAATTGAGGCGATTAACCATGCCAAAGCCGCAGGCTGTCCTATTATTGTGGCGGTCAATAAATGTGATAAGCCAGATTCTGATCCATCACGAGTAAGAAGTGATTTGCTACAGCATGAAATTATCACCGAAGATTTTGGTGGTGATGTGCTTTGTGTGGATGTGTCTGCACATACAGGTCAAGGCCTAGCTCAGCTTGAAGAAGCTATGATGCTTCAGGCAGAATTGCTTGAATTAAAAGCAAATCCTGACAGAGAAGCACAAGGGGTTGTAATCGAAGCAAAGGTAGAACGAGGTCGTGGTTCGGTTGCCACTATTCTAGTGCAGCGTGGCACACTGAAAATTGGCGATATTTTCGTAACAGGTGCTGAATATGGGCGGGTAAGAGCCTTGCTAGATGATAGAGGCCAGAAGCTGAAACTGGCAGGGCCTAGCCAGCCAGTTGAAGTGCTTGGATTAAATGGTACCCCTATGGCAGGCGATAATTTTAACGTGGTTGAAACTGAGGCACGCGCGCGCGAAATCGCTGAATATCGGGCGCGCAGAATCCGCGAAAAAGAAGCACAGATTGCGGCACGTGGTTCGGTTGAACAGATGCTTTCTGCGATTGCCGCAGGTGAAGCAGAAGAATTGCCAATCGTCATTAAAACAGATGTGCATGGATCGCTTGAAGCGATCAGAGTAGCCCTTGAAAAGCTTGGTACAGATCAGGTAAAGGTGCGGATTCTGACAGCAGGTGTTGGCGCTATTTCTGAATCAGATATCTCGCTTGCTGCTGCATCATCGGCAATGGTAATCGGCTTTAATGTGCGTGCAATTCCGCAAGCCCGGGATTTGGCCAAACGCGATGGAGTCGAAATTCGCTATCATTCCATTATCTATGAATTGATTGATGAGGTGAAATCAGCAATGGGCGGTCTGCTAAGCCCAGATACGCAGGAAGAATTTATCGGCTATGCTGAGATTAGACAGGTCTTTTCTGTATCAAAATCTGGCAAGGTTGCTGGCTGTATGGTGACAGATGGTATTATCAAGCGTGGCTGTAAAGTCAGATTGCTCAGAGATAATATTGTGATCCATGAAGGCTCGCTAAAAACACTTCGCCGTTTCAAAGATGAAGTGAAAGAGGTTCGTGAAGGTGCAGAATGTGGTATGGCATTTGAAAATTACAGCGATATTCTGGAAGGCGATATGATCGAATGTTTCGAGCTGAAACAGGTAGCAAGAACGCTTGATTGATAGTAACGCTAACGTCTGTCTGAAGATGTTGGACAGGCTAAAACGCCCTGATAATTGCGGCAGGATACGATAATGGCACGCAAATCAAGACAGTCACATTCAGGCCCAAGCCAAAGACAGCTTCGTGTGGGTGAAGAGCTTAGACATCAGCTTTCAGCGCTATTGATGCGTCAGGAAACCCATATTGCAGAACTTGATTCTGTGCCAATTACAGTAACAGAAGTATCTGTCAGCCCTGATCTGTCAAATGCACAAGTATTTGTGATGAGCCTTGGGGGTGAGGAGATAGACCGCATCCTGCCAGCCCTTAATCAGGCCGCGCCTCTGCTTCAGCATCAGATTGCGTCCAAAATGCATCTTAGGCGCATGCCACGTCTGAAATTTTCAGCAGATACTGGCTTTGATACAGCAGAACATATGGCAAGCCTGTTTGCAAAATTAACCTAATGGTTGCGTGCTGGCCGAACGCTATGGCGGTACGGGCTGAATTGAACCTTACAGATTGGCAGATAGTGTGAGTTCTAAACAACACAACCCTCAGGCGTCTTCTTCGCATGGTTGGATAATCTTGCATAAAGATATTGGCATGTCCTCGGCACAAGCGGTGGGCAGGGTGCGCAGAATTTTTGGCGGGGTGAAAACAGGTCATGCAGGCACGCTTGATCCTCTTGCATGCGGTGTGCTGCCTATTGCGCTTGGAGAGGCCACTAAAACCATTAGCTATGTGATGAGTGCTGAAAAGCGCTATCGCTTCACATTGGCATGGGGCGCTGAAACCCAAACAGATGATACAGAAGGCAACATTACAAGGCGGTCAGATAAGCGTCCTAGCAAAGACGAGATTAGTGCTATCTTGCCGCGCTTTATAGGTGACATATCCCAAGTGCCCCCTGACTATTCTGCTGTCAAGATTGAGGGCAAAAGAGCCTATGCCATGGCGCGCCAGCGTGACAAACAATCACCAGATATAGCGGCTTCTGAGGCAGATATTGCCTCTTTGCCAGAATTGGCGCCTCGCCAAATTATGATCTATGAGCTTTCATTATTGGCATGTGACAGCCATTCAGCGTCATTTCATGTGCATTGCGGCAAAGGGGCATATATTCGCTCGCTTGCGCGTGATTTGGGGCGCGCGCTTGACAGTGCAGCGCATGTAACACGGCTTGAAAGAATATCTGTTGGCCGTTTTTCGCATGAACAGTCGATTTCGCTGGATTTTTTGACAGAATTGGCAGATAATGCCGCGGCGCAAACAGCGTTACTGGATGTGAAGACTGTGCTGGACGACATCCCGGCACTAGCCCTAACAGACAGACAAGCACAAAGCCTCAAATATGGCCAGCCAATAGACTGGCCTGATGATGTGCCAAATAATGTGTCAGAAGCTGGCATTATGGTGGCCTATCTTGGTGATATCCCCATAGCCATTGTTCAGCAGACAGGCCAGCATATCACCCCGAGGCGTGTGTTTAATCTCTAACCAGCTAGTGTCTGTTCAAGGCAAAGGCTGACTATATTAAAGGAGACGGTGATGTCGATTACAAAAGAGCGCAAAGCTGAACTTATTAAAGAATTTGGTGATTCTGATGCAGATTCAGGATCGCCAGCGGTTCAGGTAGCTATTCTGACAGATAGAATTCTATATCTGACAGAGCATATGAAAACACATAAAAAAGATTTTGCATCACGTCGTGGTCTATTAAAGATGGTTGGTCAACGCCGCCATTTGCTAGATTATATTAAGCGCCGCGATGATCAGGCATATCGTGACCTGATTGCAAAATTAGGGCTACGTCGTTAGGCGTTTTCCATCAAAAATCACAATATATTCATGCCAGCGGCTTAGTTGCTGGCATGCTTCGGCATGGTCTAAATACTGATTGTTGCTTGCAATTAACCCCATCACATGCGATAGAACTATCATCATACTAAAACGTAAAAAATGAGATAGGATTAACACTGCCTTACAGGAAGAAAATGGCAGGGATAGAAGCAGATTAGACAGAAGATTGCTTCACAAGAAAAACGTTCACGAAAACAGATGATACGTGATTGGCAGACAAAATTCTAAGCGCTCAAGCAACAGGATTAGCCACAGCGTCACACAGGCTAATAACTACAGCCTCAACACAAGAACGTTCTTCATCACAATCACATAATGGTTTTATATGATGCATAGCAAGCAGACGGTCTGCTGGTTGTGGGCATAGTTGCAAGAAGATGACAAGATAAGAAAGATAGAGATATAAAGATGTTCAATATTTTCCGAAAAGAAATTGACTGGGGCGGTAAGACGCTGACACTTGAAACAGGCAAAGTCGCGCGTCAAGCAGATGGCGCGGTGATGGCGTCTATGGGTGAGACAACGGTATTATGTACAGTGGTTGCCGCTAAATCAGCAAAGCCAGGCCAGGATTTCTTTCCGCTAACTGTAAATTATCAGGAAAAAACCTTTGCCGCTGGTAAAATTCCAGGTGGCTTTTTTAAGCGTGAAGGTCGTCCTTCTGAAAATGAAACGCTGGTTTGCCGTCTGATTGACAGACCTATCAGACCATTATTTCCAAAAAGCTTCAAATGTGAAACACAGGTAATTTGTACCGTGCTGTCACATGATATGGAAAATAATCCTGATATTGTTGCACTTGTTGGCGCTTCGGCGGCTTTGACACTTTCAGGTGTACCATTCTTTGGCCCGATTGGCGCTGCAAGAGTAGCCTTTATAGAGGGCGGCTATGTGCTAAACCCAACCTTGGCAGAGATGGAAAGCTCAGGGCTTGATCTGGTTGTAGCAGGCACAAAAGAAGGTGTGCTAATGGTCGAATCAGAAGCTAGCGAGCTGTCTGAAGAGGTGATGCTAGGGGCTGTGAAATTCGGCCATGAGCAGATGCAGACCGCAATTGACGCCATTATCGAGCTTGCTGAAACAGCTGCCAAAGAGCCAAGAGACATCCCGCAAGAAGCAGAAGAAGCAGCAAGCTTGCGCAAAACACTGGCTAAATTAAACAAAAAAATGACCAGCGCATATGCGATTGCTGACAAGACTGAACGTCAGGCAGCTGTTGGGGTTGTCAAAGACGAAGCCAGTGAGATTGCTGGTGATGATGCAGATCAGGTGCTTGTTGGTAGTGTGATGAAAGAAATGGAAGCAGATATTGTGCGGTCATCCATTTTGAAAACAGGCCAGCGCATTGATGGCCGAGATACCAAGACAGTTCGTCCTATTGTCTCAGAGGTTGGCTTTCTTCCGCGCACGCATGGTTCTGCCCTATTTACCAGAGGCGAAACACAGGCGCTTGTGGTGGCAACATTAGGCACAGGTCAGGATGAACAAATTATTGATGCGCTTGATGGTGAATATCGTTCACGCTTCATGCTTCATTATAATTTCCCGCCTTTTTCTGTGGGCGAAGCAGGGCGTGTTGGCTCACCTGGCAGACGTGAAATTGGTCATGGTAAGCTTGCATGGCGCGCGATAAATCCGCTTTTGCCATCAAAAGATGAGTTTCCTTATACCATCCGCATTGTATCAGACATTACCGAATCAAATGGCTCATCCTCTATGGCTACAGTATGCGGCACATCATTAGCGATGATGGATGCTGGCGTGCCATTGGCGCGGCCAGTGGCTGGTATTGCAATGGGGCTTATCAAAGAAGGTGACGAATTTGCTGTATTGTCAGATATTCTAGGTGATGAAGATCATCTTGGTGATATGGATTTCAAAGTGGCAGGTACAGAAGCAGGTATTACCTCTTTGCAGATGGATATTAAAATCACGTCTATCACCCATGAGATTATGGACACTGCACTAGCACAGGCACGTGATGGCAGGTTGCATATTTTGGGCGAGATGTCCAAAGCGCTCACCTCTGCGCGTGATGTATTGGCTGAGACAGCGCCTAAAATCACCACCATCAAAATTCCTGTAGATAAAATCAGGGAAGTTATTGGACCAGGCGGCAAGATGATCAGAGAGATTGTCGAGCAAACTGGTGCGAAAATCGATATTGAAGATGATGGCAGTGTATCAGTAGCAGCCGTGACACAAAGCTCGTCTGATGCAGCGCTTGCCCGTATCCGTGATATTACCGCAGAGCCTGAATTAGGCGTGATTTATACAGGCAAAGTTGTCAAGACAGTTGATTTTGGTGCCTTTGTGAATTTCTTGGGCGCACGTGATGGGCTTGTGCATATTTCTGAAATGAAGAATGAGCGTGTGGCAAAAACCACTGATGTTTGTTCTGAAGGGGATATGGTTAAGGTCAAAGTTATTGGATTTGACGGCAATAAGGTGAAGCTGTCAATGAAGCGTGTAGATCAGGAAACAGGCGAAGATTTGGAAACTGAAGCCTAGCGCCATCCCGCAAGGTTACAAATTCTGGCAATATATAAAAAGCTGGCGGCATGTTCGCCAGCTTTTTTATTCTTCGGAAAGTTCTTGCGGCACGCCAACATGATGATAGCCGCCATCAACATAATGAAGCTCGCCAGTTACACCGCTTGATAGATCAGACAACAGATAAGCAGCTGCTTTTCCTACTTCATAAATATCAGGATTTCGTTTTAGCGGTGCCTGCTGTTCTGAATGTCTGAAAATATGGCGCGCGCCTGAGATCGCTGCCCCTGCAAGGGTGCGCATCGGGCCAGCAGACAAGGTATTTACCCTGATATTATCTCTGCCAAGATCGACAGCTAGATAGCGTGTTGATGCTTCAAGTGCAGCTTTGGCAACACCCATAACATTATAATTCGGGGTCGTTCTCACTCCGCCTAGATAGGATAATGTCAATAATGAGCCGCCTTGTGTCATAAGCGGACGTGCCGCCTGTGCCACTTCAGTGAAAGAAAAGGCAGAAATAAGCAACGTTTGTTTAAAATTCTCGCGGCTAGTATCAAGATAGGCGCCTTTCAGCTCTGACTTGTCTGAAAACCCAATCGCATGCACCACAAAATCAAGCCTATCCCAAAATGAGGCAATCTGGGAAAATGCCGCTGTTATACTATCATGCGAGGCAACATCACATTCGATTAAATGGGATGAGCCAATACTGCTCGCAAGCGGCTCAAGACGTTTGCGAAACCCATCTATCTGATAGGTAAAGGCTAGTTCTGCGCCTTGATTTGCTGCTTCTTTTGCAATGCCCCACGCTGCTGACTTCTCGTTAGCAACCCCCATAATCAGGCCGTTTTTGCCGCTCAAAATACCCATATTATGATATCCTGACTATTCAACTCGTGCCAGCGCAAGGGTGGCGTTTGTGCCGCCAAACCCGAATGAATTTGATAGCGCCAGATTGATAGTTGTATTATCCATACGCGTTTGCGGGATCGGAATATCGCCGATAGCGGGGTCTGGAGTTTCAATATTGGCTGACGCCGCAATGAATTTATGCTGCATCATAAGCAAGGTATAAATAGCTTCTTGAACACCTGTTGCACCAAGAGAATGGCCAGTTAGTGATTTAGTTGAGGTGACAACAGGCAAATAGCCTTTTGGTGAAAATACCTCGCGCACAGCTTCTAGTTCTTTGACATCACCAACCGGTGTTGATGTGCCATGTGCATTGATATAGTCAACAGGCATCTCAAGCGGGGCTGTAAAGCCATCAAGTGCAAGCTTCATACATCTAACAGCACCTTCACCAGATGGTGCTACCATGTCATAACCGTCAGAATTTGCGCCATAGCCTACAATTTCTGCATAGATTTTTGCGCCTCTTGCTTTTGCCCGTTCATAATCTTCAAGCACGACCATACCGCCGCCGCCCGCTATCACAAACCCATCTCGGTGTGCATCATACGCGCGTGAGGCTTTTTGTGGTGTATCATTATATTGTGATGACATTGCCCCCATTGCATCAAATAGCACCGACAATGTCCAATGAAGTTCTTCACCTCCGCCTGCAAATACAACATCCTGCATGCCATATCGAATCGCATCAACGCCTGCGGTGATACAATGCGCTGAAGTTGAACAGGCAGATGATAGTGAATAATTCACCCCCTTAATTTTGAAGAAGGTCGCAATACAGGCTGACACAGTAGATGACATACAGCGTGGCACCATATAAGGACCAACCCGTTTTGGGCCTTTTTCGCGGGTGGTATCAAAGGCGGTTAGCATATTGGCTGTTGATGGCCCGCCTGAGCCTGCAATAAGGCCAGTTTTAGGGTGCGATACCTCTGCCTCAGTTAGGCCAGAATCAGCGACGGCCTGCTGCATTGCAACCACAGCATAGGCTGCGCCTTCGCCCATAAAGCGCATTTGTTTGCGATCAATCAATGCGGCAAGGTCAATATCAACGGCGCCTTTTACTTGCGAGCGAAATCCAAGCTCGGCAAAATCAGGTGCAGCCACAATGCCAGAACGGCCATCATAAAGTGACTGGCGTACCTCTTCTGCATTGTTGCCAATAGAGGAGACAATGCCTATTCCTGTAATAACTACGCGCCGCATCTATTTATCCCCTTCAGCACCAAATAATCCAACTCTGATGTCAGAGGCTTCAAATACCGTCTCGCCATCACATAATACACGCCCATCAGCAATGCCCATAACCAGCCTACGCATCAGCACCCGTTTAATATCTATCTGAAACGTAACACGCTTGGCAGTTGGCAGGATTTGACCAGTGAATTTTACCTCACCAACAGATAATGCGCGTCCACGCCCTAATCCGCCGCGCCATCCTAGCGAAAATCCAACCAGCTGCCATAGCCCGTCCATGCCCAAACAGCCTGGCATTACAGGATCGCCATCAAAATGACATGGGAAAAACCATAAATCAGGGTGAATATCCAATTCTGCTTCGATATAGCCTTTATCATAGGCGCCCCCATCTTCAGTGATAGAGGTGATGCGGTCTGTCATCAGCATTGGTGGAAGCGGAAGCTGAGGATTGCCAGGTCCGAATAACTCACCTTTGGCACAGCTAATAAGCTCGTCATAACTAAATGAATTCTGATCTGTAAGTGACATATAACTTTCCTGACGTAAAATAATCTATTTTGGGGTTAACCAGTTTTTATATTATGGCTACTAGACTGAACCATTTATGGCGTTAGCGCAATTTTTCATTCTCAAGAAGACCCCAAAAATCAGCACGATTTGCCCAGCCTGCGCCCTGTTCATGATAAAGCCTGCACCAATCTTGCTCACAAAATTGAAGCTCCATAATGACATTTTCTTCCACAATAGCAGATACTTCTGCATCCGCATTTGATGTTTTGCGCAATCTTGCAACAGGCGCAGTAATCACAGCATATCTTTTTGATGAGACTAGCTGGGAATGCACCCAACCTGTAACCCCTTCATGATCAACAATTTTTCTCCATACATCAAATTCTGATACAACTTTTACCGGCAGGTTTTTGCGTAAATATACCCATTCTATCGGATAATCAGAGCCAGGCCCCACACGCATATTCACCTTATTTGATTTTAAGGTCACAAAGCGTGGCACCTCAAGCCCAGAGCCTTTGATTACGGTTTTTTTATCTAGTGTTTGCGAATATGCCAGCCCTGCACCAATAGCTAGCGCGCAGATAAGGCTATAGATAAGTGTCTTAATAGCAGAGGGGATCATAGTGGCATAAATTCCGAACATGGTTATCACGGGTAGGGCTGTGGATAATATTGTGCATCAGAGCATATCGTTTTTTTTCAAAAAAAGGTATAGTCAAATTCAGGTTGATTATCTCTTACACCAACCCTAATTTTTTACAGACGCTTTTGCTACCACATATCAGCTATTGGGGCGTTGTTAACATTCAGAACAAGGCAGGATAGCCATGAAGCCTAAAATTATTCTCAGCCGAAAATTGCCAGAATCTTCTGAAACTCGCATGAGAGAGCTGTTTGATGCTGAGCTTAATGATACTGACACACCCTTTAATAGAGATCAGCTGATAGATGCGATGCGGCGTGCAGATGTGCTTGTGCCTACCGTAACAGACAAAATTGATGCAGAGCTTATTGAGCTTGCAGGCCCGCAATTAAAATTGATTGCCTCATTCGGGGCAGGGGTTGACCATATCAACCTTGTTGCCGCTAAACATAAGGGCATAACGGTTACCAACACGCCAGGAGTGTTATCTGAAGATACTGCAGATGTAACAATGGCCTTGATTTTATCTGTACCTCGCCGTCTGGCAGAAGGTGACAGGCTGGCAAAATCTGGCAACTGGTCTGGCTGGTCGCCAACAGGCATGCTTGGTCACAGGATAAATGGCAAGCGGCTTGGCATTGTGGGGATGGGGCAAATAGGTCAGGCCGTAGCCCGTCGCGCGCGCGGCTTTGGGATGTCTATTCATTATCACAACCGTAACCCTGTTCTTAGCGCTATTGAGACAGAGCTTGAAGCCACCTATTGGGATGATTTGTCACAAATGCTAAGGCGGATGGATATTGTGTCTGTGAATTGCCCCTACACCCATGCGACCAAAGGGTTGTTATCCCGCGAGATGCTGGCATTATTGCCTGCCCAAGCCTATTTGGTAAATACATCACGTGGCGGCATTGTTGATCAGACAGCCCTTACTGAAATGCTTGAAGGCGGCTTATTGGCTGGTGCAGGGCTGGATGTATATGAAGATGAGCCTGAAATTCCAGCCGCATTACGTAAGCTCGAAAATGTCGTGCTATTGCCTCATATAGGCTCTGCTACAATCGAAGGCAGACATGCTATGGGTGATAAGGTGATTATCAATATTCAGACATTCTTAGATGGGCATACGCCCCCTGATAGGGTCGTGCCTGCGATGCTATAGGCGGGGCTATCTGCCTGCTTCAGTGCATATAGGGCATTGTGTATCTCGGCTAGTGGTGATCATCATCACTTCTGATGACATGCCGTCATACATCCATAGCCTGCCTGCTAGCAATTCGCCAAAGCCAGTAATATATTTGATCGCTTCTTGTGCCTGAATAGCGCCGACCATCATGGTGGTTGTGCCTAAAATACCTGTTTGGGCGCAAGATGGCGCTTGATCATAATCCACCTCAGACAGCGGAAAAATACATTGTAAACAAGGGCATGTTGCGTCATCTGGCAAAATCACGGTTGCTTGGCCGTCTGTTCTTACCGCGCCGCCAAAAATTAGCGGTTTATGATGGGTTAGGCAAAGCTGATTGATAAGATATCGGCTTGATGGGCTATCTGTACAATCTATTACAAGATCATAGTCTGAAATCAGCCTGCCACCATTTTGACAGTCAAACTGCCCGTCATGTATCGCCAGATAAACATCAGGGTTAAGTGCCGTAACAAACCCTGCCGCAGATAGGGTTTTGGCCTGACCTATAGTGTCAGTGTTATGAATAAATTGGCGATTTAGATTGCTGAGATCAACAGTATCACCATCTATCAGGCCAAGATGCCCGATGCCAGCTCCTGCCAAAGCAGAAATCACCGCAGCGCCTAGCCCGCCTGCACCAATAACCAAAATATGGGCAGCAAGCAGTTTTTCCTGACCCTCTTCGCCTATTTCTGCCATTACAAGCTGTCTGGCATATCGTTCTATATGGTTATCTTCCAGCATAGCTAGCCTAATCTTTCATAGCGGCTGTGCCTGTTGAGCCAAATCCGCCTGCGCCCCTTTGAGTGGTGTCAAGGCTGTCTGTTACACTAAATTCAGCCCGTATAACAGGGGCGATAATCATTTGGGCTATCCGCATGCCACGACTAATCTCAACTGGCTCAAAACCTAGATTGATTAAGCCTACCATAATTTCTCCCCGATAATCTGCATCAATGGTGCCAGGGGCATTGATAACTGTTAGCCCGTATTTTATGGCCAGCCCTGAACGCGGTCTGATCTGAGCCTCCATATTGTTGGGCAAAGCAATATGAATGCCTGTTGGCACAAGCGCTTTATGCTGTGGCTGAATGGTTATGGGGGCGGATAGGGCGGCATGTAAATCTGCGCCCGCCGCCCCTGCTGAGGCATAGGCAGGCAGCGCGATATCCTCTGCCCCTTCTGCGCGCATTACAAAGACCTGATTTATTGACATGGATATTATCCTCTTTGATTTGGCTTGTTGAGCGTATCTGAAATCTGATCCGCAATTTTTTGTGCTACCCATTTTTTAGACGCACGAGGCCATTGATACTCGCCCTCAGCCGTGATCACTATAGTTTCCGTGTCATCTGCCCCGAAAATAGCCTGATCGCCTGTGCCGCCAACATCATTGGCGATTATCCAGTCACAATGTTTGCGAAGCCGTTTCTCGCGCGCATGTGCCAGCACATTATCAGTTTCTGCGGCAAAGCCAATCACCAGCTTAGGCCGCTTTTCTGACAGGCTGATAGATTTCAATATGTCTGGATTTTCGACAAGCTCAAAATGAGGAGATGCCGCCCCCTTATTATGGGTGGGTTTCTTGGTTTTATGGGGCAGAGGGTTCTTAATCCGCCAGTCAGCAACTGCCGCCGCACAAATAGCAATATCACACGGCAAAACAGCCATAGATGCCTGATACATTTGCGCTGCTGTTTGCACATGAATGGTGGTGACGCCTGCTGGATCAGGCAGGCTAACAGGGCCTGTAACCAGCGTCACATTTGCGCCTCTCGCCGCCAGTTCTGTAGCGATAGCATGACCCTGCTTGCCGCTTGATCTATTCCCTAGAAACCGCACAGGATCTATAGGCTCAAAGGTAGGGCCAGAGGTGACTAGCACAGCCTGCCCCTTCAAAGAATGCGAATCACGCAACAAAGCATCTGCTTCTGCCACTATATCCATCGGCTCTGCCAGCCTGCCAGTACCTATCTCGCCGCAGGCCGTATCGCCAATGGTTGGGGTAATAATATGATGTGTATAGCTAGCAAGAACAGACAGATTTTGCTGTGTTGCAGGATGTGCCCACATTGCAGGATTCATCGCAGGCGCCAGCATAATTGGCGCGGTAGTCGCAAGACAGATGGTCGAGGCAAGGTCATCTGCCATACCATGTGCCAGCTTGGCAATAAAATGAGCCGTGGCAGGCACAATCAGCACCAAATCAGCCTCACGGGCTAGTCTGATATGCCCCATTTCAGCTTCATCTGTTAGTGAAAATAGCTCTGTATACACCTGCTCGCCTGTCAGCGCTGCTGCCGAAAGCGGTGTGATAAATGCCTCAGCCCCTTTTGTCATCACTACCCTAAGCTGATAGCCTCTATCCATAAGCCGCCGCGCTACCTCAAGCGCCTTATATGCCGCAATCCCGCCTGTGATGATCATCAAAATCTGTTTTCTGCCCCCTGTTAGCGGCACAAGCACACCACGCAACGGGTCTATCTGCCAGCCTTTTGCAGCAAGAGCTGTGTCAATGGCTGGCTGTTTGCTGGCAGGAAACTGACCACGCTTTCGATAATTTGATAGAGCAGGCATGCCCACATCAAGCAAAGAGGCAAGCGCATCTCGGCCGCCAAGCCTGTCAATTATATCATCAAATAAATGGGTAAAATCAGACATGATTTACTGTTCCCCAAGCGTATCTTCACAACATTGTGAATTATTCACAAAATTACAGTAGAATGGTTAAAAATGCAATGCCGCCTGCCAAGCCTATGCCTATTGTGATGCCTGCGATAAAGGCGTTCCAGTTAGTTGGTTTACGGATAGGGGTGGTTTTGTCTTCTGAGGCAAGTTTATCAATAATATCAGGCAGTTTTTTGATAGCGGCGAGAATTTCTTCAGAGATAAATTCTGCCTGTTTTGCCAGCCCTGCTTCTGAGGCGAGCCATTTTGTGGCAAGCGGTTCTGACAGATGCCACATATCTGCATGCGGGTTTAGTGTTCTAGCAACACCTTCTGCCATGATCATAGTTTTTTGTAGCAAATTAAATTGGGGCTGAACCTCAATGTGAAAGCGTGACGAGATTTGCAATATCTGTCCAAGCACCATTCCAAGTGAAATATCCCCAAGAGATTTGCCAAGCACAGGGTCTGCAAGCGCCCTTAGATGCTGGGAAAATAGGGCAATATCAATAGTGTCGGGCAACATGCCCGCATCTGCATGTAATGTGGCAACCTTGTCATAATCACGCTCAAGAAGCGCTTTTAATAGCCGTGCCAGAAACAGCCTGTCCTTAAATTGCAAATGACCCATAATTCCGAAATCTATCGGCACTAAGGTTCCATCTTTGGTCACAAAAATATTACCTGGATGCATATCACCATGAAAATAGCCATCTCTGAACACCTGATTAAAAAAGCTGGTAGCTGCAATTTCGGTGATAGAATCAATATCATGCCCTGCTGACATAAGCGCTTCAACATCGTCAATACGCACCCCGTCAATCCATTCTATTACCAGCATATCATGATGGCTTAGCTCAAGATTGATAGCGGGGATTCTTATGCCTTCATCATTGGCTAGCTGTTCAGCCAGCCTGCCTGCGGCGGCGGCCTCAAAGCGCAAATCAAGTTCCATCTCAGAGATTTGGGCAAACTGGTCAACTGCCTTGATCAGCCTTAATCTGCGAAAGGCAGGGGCTATCGCTTCAGCCAGCCGTGCCATGCTTCGGAAAAACGTAATATCCTGACGCATATTTCTATGAATATTAGGGCGCAGGATTTTTACCGCAACTGCTTGGCCATCTGGCATAATCGCTTTGTGCACTTGCGCGATTGAGGCAGCGGCTACGGGGGTATCTTCGAATGACGTAAATAGCGCATCTAATGGCTGGCCAGTATTTGCCTCAATAATCTTATGGGCATATCTGGCTGGAAAGGCAGGCATGTTATCTTGTAGATTTATCAGCGCCTTTGCCATTTCTGGACCGATTAGATCAGCCCGTGTTGCAAGCGCCTGTCCAAATTTTACAAATCCAGGCCCTAGCTGTTGTAATGCCAAGCACAGCGCCTCGCCACGATTGGTGCGAGATCGCTTGCTGGCAATCGCAAAATTGATAGCTAAAAATAATCTAGCCACCCAGCTAGGTAGCAATCCTGTTCTGGCAAGCTCTGCCAGAATACCAGCGCGCCCTAAAATATATCCTGTGCGTGGCAATCGCCATAACAGCATCAACCAGCCCATCAATCCAGCTTCCATCCTGAATGAATAGCCGCAATACCCTGACTAAGATTGCGATACCGAATCTGTGCAAAGCCTGCCTCTGCCATCATCGCCATCAGCCTATTTTGGTCAGGGAATTGGCGGATTGATTCAGCAAGATAGCGATAGGCATCTTCATCACCTGCTACCAGCCTGCCAATGCGCGGCATCGCCTTAAATGACCAGATATCATATATCGCAGAAAGCTGAGGCTGGCTAATATGGGAAAATTCAAGACAGCAAAATCGCCCACCAGGCTTCAAAATTCTATAGGCCTGTTTCAACGCCGCCATCCTGTCTGTCACATTGCGCAAACCAAAGGCGATGGTGACTCTGTCTGCCGAATTATCTTCAAGGGGAAGTGATTCTGCTGAAGCGACTGTCCATTGAAGCTGGTCTGCAAATGGCATTAGAGCTTTGCGTTTTTTTCCTGCCGCCAGCATATCTGGATTGATATCAATAATATGGGCAGACCCGCCGCCACGCCTTAGAAACCGCAAGGCAATATCGCCCGTGCCACCTGCCAAATCAACCAGCGTTTGGTGAGGGCGAGGAGCCATCCAGTCCATCAGCGCATCTTTCCATAATCTATGGATGCCTGCGCTCATCAGATCATTCATCAGGTCATAAGAGGGCGCAACTGATGAAAACACACCAGCTACCAATGCCTGCTTATCTTCACGTGGCACTTGGCGATACCCAAAATCAATCATTTGGTCTGATTGGTCTGTGTCTGATGGCTGTGAGACGGACTGGTTTTGATTCATGCCTGCTGACCCTGCTTTTCGCTAGTGGTTGATTTACGCTAATCACATATCTATCTAATAGCCTATCACTAGCCCATAGGCTAATATATATCCCGATAACATTGAAACCAGCGATTAGTGGAAGAAGTGTAAACTAGCTATGCCTGAATTGCCAGAAGTTGAAACAGTCAAGGCTGCGTTATCGCCGCTTGTTGATGGCAGGCAGATTGCCTATGTCCGCCAAATGCGGGATGATTTGCGCTGGCCGTTGCCTGAGCGACTGTCACAAAGGCTGGAAGGCAGAAGATGCGGCACCGCTTTTAGGCGTGCGAAATATATCTTTATACCGCTGGATGGCGAGGAATATTTGCTGATTCATTTGGGTATGTCTGGGGCTATTCGGATTTATGACCAGCAACCAGAATTTGCAAAACATGATCATATTTCGGTTCAGCTTGATACAGGCCAGTGGTTTGTATTCTCTGATCCGCGCCGATTCGGCCATATTGACTTGATAGCCCAATCTCAGCTTGAAAGCCATAAATTATTGCATCATCTTGGCATTGAGCCTCTATCCAACAGCTTAAGTGGTGATTGGTTGGCAAACAGGCTAAAGCAGAAAAACACCTCGATTAAATCCGCCTTGATGGATCAGCGGATAATTGCGGGTCTTGGGAATATTTACGTATGTGAGGCATTGTTCAAAGCAGGTATTTCACCGCGCCGCAAGGCGTATACTATCGGGATTGGCCGCGCTACAAAGCTGGTTGAGGCAATTCAGCATGTGCTGAGACAGGCGATTGCAGCTGGCGGTACCAGTTTGCGAGATCATGTCCAGCCAGGCGGCGAGATTGGATATTTTGTCCAGCAATTATCGGTATATGGACGTGCAGACAAGCCATGTGCTGTATGCGCTGAGCCTGTCAAACTTATCACCCAGACAGGGCGAAGCAGTTTTTTCTGTTCCAAATGCCAGCGTTAAACCAGATAGCCAAAGCCAGATTATTGACAAAAAACCTAAAATGCTTGACTTATCCGCTATGATTGGACTATATACGGCGCTCATACTGTAGTATTTTGAACAAACTTAAGAGTGTCTGTTAATGGCAAATCATAAATCTGCAAAAAAACGCATCATCCGCAACGCAAAGCGTGCAGAGATCAATAAGGGCCGTATCAGCCGCATCCGCACCTTCATTAAGAAAGTTGAGCTTGCGATTGATACTGGCGATCACGCATCAGCTCAGCTAGCGCTTAAAGAAGCACAACCTGAAATTATGCGCGGCGTAACGAAAGGCGTGTTGCATAAAAACACTGCCTCTCGCAAGATGAGCCGCCTATCTGCTCGCGTAAAGGCAGTTGGCGCTACTGCGTAATATCATAGTCGTGCTATCTGCCAGACCTGTCTTAGGCAGGGCTCTCAATGAGTGCATCTGACACCTGTCTTACTTTGATTAGGGCAGGTGTTTTTGATTCGTGGCGTCCCAAAAAACAGCCCCCTTGCTTGGGGTATCTTAAAGATGGGACACTGATTCTCTGATTATAGAATAAATGACAGGCAACATCATCTGATTCTGCACAGCAGATTACAGCCATGCCCCAAAATTAGACTGTCATAGTTAGCATGCAACATTTAAGTGATGGGTTACACGAATCAATTAAGGCTACTGATTCATAATATTATTCTGAAAAAACCTGCTTTTTTTCCTAATTTTCCTAATGCTGCTGTCAAGCTAAAAAACTGCTCAAAATGCATATTTATTTGTCCAAAACTGCGTTTGCGGTACTTGCTTATGCGCGTTAATCTGGCATATTCTAATCGCTAATATCTGTAGATGGAATTAGGCGTCAGCGTTAATTTCCAAATCGTTCATTGAAAAGTTAATCTGCTGGGTCAGGCCAGTATCAGAGGGGTGTTGTTTATGTCAAATCAAGACGATAATTCGCAATCACCCTCCAATACATCTGGCCTGTCTGATGCGATGCCTAGATATGGGCTATCGTCTGGCTCGCCGTTACAAGAAGCGGTAAGTGAAGATGCACTTGCCCTATGGCAACGCATATCGCATAGGCTCAAGGCTGAGCTAGGGGAAGCAGTATGGAAAGCCTGGATTAAGCCGCTATCTATCGCAGGGCTTCGTGATGGTACGCTTCATCTTATCGCAGACACAGATTTTTTAAGAGATAGAATTCTGACCAATTATGCGGATAGAATCCGATATGTAGCTAGCTATGAGCAAAAATCCATCCGACATCTTGATGTGCATCTTAGCGCAGATGACAGGCGCTTATCACACGAGTTCATCACAGCTTCAGCTCAGCCACATGATGCGCTGATACCGCATGTTAAGGCTGCTAAGATTGTTGAGCAGGATGATTCTGTTATGGGGCTTGATCCTCGCTACAGATTTTCAAATTTTATTGTGGGGGCGCCCAACCAGCTAGCTTATGCGATTGCAAGACGAGTAGCAGAAGAGCCTGATGCAAAATATAATCCGCTATTTTTATATGGCGGGGTCGGGCTAGGCAAAACCCATTTGATGCATGCTATTGCGTGGGAAATTCACGCCCGTCAGCCGCATCGCAAAGTGATGTATGTATCAGCTGAAAAATTTATGTATCGCTTTATCAGAGCGCTTCGGTTCAAAGATATGATGTCATTCAAAGAACAGTTCAGATCAGTTGATGTTTTGATGGTTGATGATGTTCAGTTTATTTCTGGCAAAGATTCTACTCAGGAAGAATTTTTCCATACGTTTAATGCGCTGGTAGATGATGGGCGTCAGGTGATTTTATCTGCTGATAAATCGCCAACAGATCTGTCAGGCATGGAAGAACGGCTTCGCTCGCGTCTTGGTTGGGGCATGGTTGCGGATATCCATCCAGCTGATTATGAATTGAGGCTTGGGATTCTTCAGGCACGAAGAGAGCAGGCAGCCATTGATATATCTGACAAGGTACTGGAATTTCTGGCAAACCGTATCACCTCAAATATCAGAGAAATTGAAGGCGCCTTTAACCGAATTGTGGCGCATGCAACCCTTGTTGGTAGGGAAATTACGATTGAAAGTTGCCGCGAGGTGCTGTCTGATTTATTGCGCGCAAATAACAGGCGCGTTTCTGTTGATGAGATCCAGAAAAAAGTCGCAAGCCATTATCTTATAAAAGTTGCAGATATGTTTTCTGCCCGCAGGTCACGCCAGATTGCCAGACCGCGTCAAATCGCTATGTATCTGGCAAAAAACCTTACCTCCATGTCCTATCCTGAGATTGGTAAGCGGTTTGGAAATCGCGACCATACCACCATCATGCATGCAGTGCGCAAAATTGAAGAATTGATGGAACAGGATACCAGCATGTGTGATGATATTAACCTATTGAAATCATTGCTTGTTGATCAGTAGGCGCGTAGCCCTTCTGCCCTCTATACAGCTACTTTTCCCAAATTGTCTTTTTTATCCTGATGTGAGTCTCATCTAGCTACCAGATATTTATTCTGGAGTGCATATTTTGGGGTTGTTTTTTGTTTCATATGCTAGATTTTGTGTGTAGACTAGAAATAGACCAAAATATTCAATGAATGAGATAATTTTTTCGATGAAATTCGCAATAGACAGAACCAGTTTGATGCGTCCTTTGAGCCAGCTTAGTTCAGTAGTTGAACGAAGGACAACAATTCCTATTCTTAGCAATATCGTGCTTACCGCGCAGGCAGGTCAGCTGTCGCTTACAGCTACTGATATGGAAATTGATATTGTGACAACGCTGAATTGTGCTATTTCAACTGAGGGTAGTTGCACCTGTCCAGCGCATTTGCTTAATGACATTGTGCGCAAAATGCCTGAAGGGGCTGAGATTAGCGTTGAGGTAGCGGCAGGCCAAGCGCATATCAGTGCTGGTAGATCCAATTTTAAGCTACCTACCTTGCCAGTAGAAGATTTCCCGACTTTTAATGCAGGCGAAATGCCAGTGCAATTCACGCTTACTGCTGCTGATTTGCGGCATCAGATTGATACTACGCAATTTGCAATTTCAACCGAAGAAACACGCTATTATCTGAATGGGATTTATTTCCATAAAAATGATACTGGCGCGCTTGCGGCTGTAGCGACAGATGGTCATAGGCTGGCAATGACAATTATGGACATGCCTGCTGGGGCAGATCAGATACCGAATATCATTCTGCCGCGGAAAGCAGTTGCTGAGATTCGTAAAATGATTGCCGAAGATGAAGGCGAGGTTGTGGTGAGCCTGTCTGAAACACGTGCCGCCTTTAGCTTTGGTGATGTAAAGCTGACCTCAAAGCTGATTGATGGCTCATTTCCCGATTATACCCGTGTTATCCCTAAGGGGAATGACAAGTTGGTTGTCATTGATACCGCACTATTTGCGGCCGCAGTTGACAGGGTATCTACGATTTCTGCTGATAAAAGCAAGGCAGTAAAAGTGTCACTGTCAAAAAATCTGCTGACCTTGTCTGCCAGTACAGCAGAGGCGTCATCTGCTACAGAAGAGCTTGAAGTAACTTACGATAGCGATGAGATGGAAATTGGATTTAATGCCCGCTATTTGCTGGATATTGCCAAACAGGTAGATAGTGAAACAATGCAAATGGCGCTATCTGATCCAAGCTCGCCAAGCCTGATTTCAACACCAGGTGATGAGGCCAATATGTTTGTGTTAATGCCAATGCGTGTTTAGCGCGAAAGAAAACGGAAAAACAGTGCAGCACCCTCTAGCTGATTACCTGCCTACACATAAGCTAGCCATTAGCCATCTTCGTCTTGCCAGCTTTCGCAATTATCTGCAATGCCAGCTTGATATTGGCGATGGACCTATTGTGCTGAACGGGCCAAATGGGGCTGGAAAAACAAATCTGATGGAAGCTATCTCGTTGCTAGCGCCTGGCAGAGGCTTGCGGGCTGCCCCAAAACAGGCATTTGGCTATCAGGCTGAAAATAATAGCCGTCAGGATAAAGCGGCTGTTGCATCATGGTCTGTGTTTGCGCAGCTGATGACAGCAGATGGGCAAAGAGATATTGGCACATCATCGCATCCTGAAAATCCTGATGCCTCTCGGCTGATCAGAATAGATAATAAAACAGCAAGCCAGAGCCAGCTAGGGTCTATTTGTGCAGTGTCGTGGCTTACCCCGCAAATGGATGGGTTGTTTTTAGGGCCAGCCAGCCAGCGCAGGCGCTTCCTTGACAGGCTGTCAATGTCGTTTGATCAGGCACATGCGGGACGTGTAAACAGATTTGAAAAAGCGTGGCGCCAGCGCAATAAAATTCTATCAGAACCGCCTTTTGATGATGCATGGCTGTGCAGTCTTGAGCAGGTTCTGGCTGAAACAGGGGTTGCCATTATGGCAACCAGACTGCAATTACTATCAGACCTATGTGATGTGTCAGCACAGATGGATAGTCCATTTCCGCGCATTTCAGGCTATCTAGATGGCACGCTTGCCCAAATGCTATCGTCTGGCAAGCCAGCAATTGATGTTGAAGATTATATTATTGACACAGCCATGCATAATAGGCGTTCTGCTATCTATACGATGCCTGGTCCTCATGAATCAGATATGCATCTTGAATTTCATGGCCAGCATGTATGTCATGCATCAACAGGCGAGCAAAAAGCCTTATTGATAAGTATGGTGCTTGCTCATGCCCAGCTTCAGCATAATCGTCTGTCCCTAGCACCTATTTTGCTACTTGATGATGTTGTTGCCCATCTAGATGATGATAGACGCTATGCATTATTTGGGCTTTGCGCCGAGCTAGAATCTCAAATCTGGTATAGCGGCGCAGATAAATCAGCCTTTGCAGCACTTGGCGATGACGCTCAATTTATTACGATTGAACAAGGTAGCCTGACAGATCAGACAAACCAGCATGAACCCTATCATATGGCCAGTCTGGCCAGCAGATCATGCTAAAGGAGACGGGAAGATGACAGACCAGATAGATGAGCCTGAAGATTATGGTGCTGATTCGATCAAAGTATTACGTGGGCTTGATGCTGTTCGCAAACGTCCAGGCATGTATATTGGGGATACAGATGATGGCTCTGGTCTGCATCATATGGTGTATGAAGTTGTCGATAATGCCATTGATGAGGCGCTAGCTGGTCATTGCGATATTTCTGAGGTGATTCTCAATGGTGATGGGTCTGTTTCAGTATCTGATAATGGGCGCGGTATCCCTACGCAAATTCACGCTGAAGAAGGGGTGTCTGCCGCAGAAGTGATTATGACCCAGCTTCATGCAGGCGGAAAGTTTGATAATAATGCCTATAAAGTCTCAGGCGGACTTCATGGGGTGGGTGTGTCAGTGGTAAATGCACTATCAAGCTGGCTTCATCTGACAATCTGGCGTGATGGCAAGGTGCATGAAATGCGGTTTGAGCATGGTGATGCAACCGCACCGCTTGCGATTACAGGTGATGCAGGTGATAAAACTGGCACGCAAATCAGCTTTATGCCCTCAACAGAAACATTCTCAAAAACAGAATTTGATTTCAAAATTCTGGAATCTAGATTACGCGAACTTGCCTTTCTGAATTCAGGTGTGCGTATCAGATTAACAGATAACCGACATGCAGAAGATAAAATATCCGAATTTTGTTATGAAGGCGGTCTATCAGCCTATGTGTCATTTCTGAATGGCAGTAAACCATCTTTGCATGAGACTATCTATGCCCGTTCTGATAAAGAAGATATCGGGGTTGAAATGGCGCTTGCGTGGACATCTGATTATAATGAATCCTGTCTATGCTTTACCAATAACATTCCGCAACGTGATGGCGGCACGCATCTAGCTGGCTTCAGAAGCGCGCTTACACGGGTGGTCAATGATTATGCTCAAAGCTCGGGTCTGTCGAAGAAATATAAAATCCAACTTTCAGGAGATGATTCTCGTGAAGGGCTAACCTCGATTATTTCTGTGAAAGTGCCAGACCCGAAATTCTCAAGCCAGACTAAGGATAAGCTTGTCTCATCAGAGGTTAGGTCTGTTGTTGAAAAGGCGGTTAGTGATGCGCTGGGGCAATGGTTTGAAGAAAATCCAAATGAAGCAAAAACCATTGTGGCGAAAGCCTATGATGCAGCAGCAGCAAGAGAGGCAGCAAAAGAAGCCCGCAAGCTTGCGCGCAAAAAAACAGGCAGTGATTTCACAAATTTGCCAGGCAAGCTAGCAGATTGTCAGGAAGATGATCCAGCCAAAGCAGAATTATTTCTGGTTGAGGGTGATAGTGCTGGCGGCTCAGCAAAACAGGGTCGTGAACGTGCCAATCAGGCGATTCTGCCATTACGCGGAAAGATTTTGAATGTTGAGCGGGCACGGCTTGATAAAATGCTGTCATCAGCTGAAATTGGCACCTTGATCACGGCGATTGGCGCAGGGGTCGGCAATGCAGATATGGATGTTGAAAAGGTTAAATATCATAAAATCGTGATTATGACAGATGCGGATGTGGATGGCAGCCATATCAGAACATTGTTGCTAACCTTTTTCTTCCGACATATGCGCCCAATGATCGAAAAGGGATATTTGTATATTGCTCAACCACCATTATTCAGGGCAAAAAGAGGGGGCTCTGAGGTCTATCTTAAAGATCAGCATGCGCTTGATGATTATCTGGTAAATGCCGGGCTGAAAGATGCGGTCTTGCATTATGGCGAAGGTCAGCAGATGGCAGGCGCAGCCTTAAGACAGCTTGTTGATAAATCTATTGTCTGGCTGAGGGCGATTGATCAGCTTTGTTTGCGGGTGAACCAGCGTGACGTAATTGAACAGGCCGCAATATCAGGCTTGCTGAATAGTGAATTGCTTGGCAATCAGGATGCTGCAGACTATCTTGCAAAGCGCCTTGATCAGGTCTCAGACCCGCTTGAAAGAGGCTGGCAGGTCGAAGCGAGTTCAGATGCGCAACATCCTGTGATGACCATAACGCGGAAATTGCGCGGGGTGACAGAAAGCTATCAGCTAGATTCCAAACTTGTCGGCACCTCAGAAGCGCGCCGACTTGATAAGGATACAGCAGAGCTTCAGGATATTTTTGAACGCACTGTTCAGATGATGTCAGCTAGTGCGCAAATCGGGCTATCAGGGCCATCTGCGCTGGTTGAATGGACTATGGGTCAAGGTCGTAAAGGCGCACAAATTGCCCGCTATAAAGGGCTGGGCGAGATGAACCCTGAACAATTATGGGAAACAACACTTGATCCAAATCAGCGCACATTCCTTCAGGTACGCATAGATGATGATGAAGAAGCCAATCTGGCCTTTTCAACATTGATGGGAGAGGCAGTTGAAGAACGGCGCAACTTTATTCAGGAAAATGCGTTAAAAGTCTCTAATCTGGATGTCTGAGGACGGCAACAGGCGGGTTGTTCCTGATTTATCATCAGGTGAGCAAATACGCACAGGCTCGCCCGTTGATCCAAAAGCCCTAATCGCGATTAGATGGCTTGCCTTGACAGGCCAGTTTGTTGCGCTTGTTGTTGTGGCTGGAATCTTAGACTTTGATGTGCCTTTTGGGCAGGCGGTTGGCGTTATTCTGGTCGGGGTTGCGATCAATATTTTCCAAAGCTGGCGAAGTGCCCGCCAGACCCGCCCAAGACGTCAAGAAATATTGGCGGCATTGATATTTGATGTGCTTCAACTCGCTGCTTTGCTATATCTGACAGGCGGATTGATTAACCCATTTGCGATTTTATTTCTGGCACCAGTGGTTGTATCTGCTGCAGTGCTTGATTTCAGATCAACCTTATTATTGGTATGTGTGGTTATTTTATGTGCCTGCCTGCTTAGCCAGCTTCATCTGCCTCTGCCTTATTATGAACAAGGGCTTATTCTGCCTGATATCTATATTTTAGGTATTTTATCAGGGCTTGTGGTATCCACCATGTTTATCGGTTTTTATGTCTGGTGGCTGGCAGATGAAGCCAGACGCACAAATGCGGTATTGGCCGCTACTCAACTGATGCTCGAGCGTGAACAGCAAGCAACCACATTAGGCACGCTTGCTGCTGCTGCTGCCCATAAGCTTGGCTCTCCGCTAAATACAATTTCGGTGATAAGCCATGACCTGCCAGCTCGATTAACCCCCTATATTAAAGACCAGAACAGTATAACCGAAGATGTTCACCAGCTTGGTATCCAAGCGCAACGATGTAAAGTTATTCTAGGCGAATTAAACAGAGACTTGATGACAGAAAATCTGTCAAAAGATGCTGCCCGTCCTGTAAGCCATGTGATTCAGGCCTTGCTTGGCCCCAAAATTGATATGTTTGGCTCATTGCTATCACTTACATTTGAAGGGCTAGATAACAGCGCAGAACCATCCATTATTCCCCATACCCAGTTGAAATATGCCCTTGAAACATTGCTTGATAATGCCCGTGATTTTGCCTTTTCATCTATTGTGATGGATGTGGGCTGGACTGAGACAGATATTGATATCACGATTGAAGATGATGGGCCTGGCTTTACCCCTGCAATTTTAAGCCGATTTGGTCAGCCGTGGAATTCTTCTAGAGACGGCGTGTCTGGCCATAAGGGGCTAGGGCTATTTTTGGCAAAGACATTGATAGAAACGCTTGGCGGACGAATGACAGCCAGTAATGGGGATGAGGCAGGTGCAATTCTGCATATCCAAATTCCGCTAGATGGATTATGATGATCTTGCATGAACAACAGATAGATACCCCGCAATGATAGGGGATATGAGCAGATATAAAGAGTTTGGCTTTTAAGTGAATATGGAAAAGACGCTTCTTATTCTTGATGATGATAACGCCTTACGTCGCACTTTGGCGCGATCAATGGAAATGCGCGGCTTTCGGGTTGATATGGCCGCTACAGTTGCAGAGGCCAGAACCCTGATTGAACGGTCTGCGCCCTCTTATGCGGTGCTTGATCTAAAGCTGGAAGATGGGAATGGGCTTGAAATTGTCACGTTGTTGCAATCTGTAAAGCCAGCCTGCCGTATTGTTATGCTGACTGGATTTGGCAATATCGCAACCGCTGTGGCAGCTGTAAAAGCAGGTGCGCTTGATTATTTACCAAAGCCAGCCAATCCAGATGAAATTGAACGTGCATTGATTCAGGTTGAAGGCCAGCCGCCCGAGCCGCCTGATGATCCGATGAGCGCAGACAGGGTGCGCTGGGAGCATATTCAGCGTGTGTTTGAGCAATGTGATAGAAATGTCTCTGAGACAGCAAGACGGCTTAAAATGCACCGCCGCACCTTACAGCGTATTTTGGCAAAACATGCGCCAAAAGGCTAGCTTCTGACTTATAAGCCTAATTACACAAATGTTTGACCTGATGAAAGCCTCTCAGCTATAACATCTAAATTCCCTGTTGCACTGACAGCGAAACCCTATGGCTGAGCCTCATAAGCATAGGTCATCCTGTCACCTGCTATCTATTGTTTCGAAAGAGATATAGCCTATGTCAGATAATTCTAAGCAGACTAGTGTAAAGCCACGCACCCTTGCTGTTAGAGCAGGGCTGATGAGAAGCGAATTTGATGAAACCTCAGAAGCGCTTTATCTCAATTCTGGCTATGTGTATAGCTCGGCACAAGAAGCAGCAGATGCGTTTTCAGGTGATAAGGACAGATATGTCTATTCACGCTATGGCAATCCAACGCTCTCAATGCTTGAGACCCGACTGGCGGCCCTTGAAGGTGCAGAAGCCTGCCGTGTGTGTGCCACTGGCATGTCTGCTATTTTTTCAGCACTGGCATGTCAGCTTCAATCAGGCGATAGAATTGTGGCTAGCCGCGCGTTATTTGGGGCATGTTATGCAATTGTGGCAAAAATTCTGCCACGTTGGGGGATTCACACTACTCTGGTTGACGGGCGTGATTTGCAGGATTGGCAACATGCCCTGTCTCGCCCTGCAGCGCTAGTATTTTTGGAATCACCGTCAAATCCGCTTCTTGATCTTGTTGATATCAAGGCTGTTTCAGAATTAGCACATAATGCAGGGGCAAAGCTGGTGGTAGATAATGTATTTGCGACCCCAATTTATCAGTCGCCTTTGGCATTGGGCGCAGATATTGTGACCTACTCGACAACAAAGCATATTGACGGTCAAGGCCGAATGTTAGGCGGCGCGGTGCTAGGTAGTCGTGACTTTATTGAAGAGGTGTTTCTGCCATTTTATCGACAGACAGGCGCTTCGATGAGCCCATTTAATGCGTGGGTCGCGCTGAAATCACTTGAAACATTGCATCTGAGGGTAGATGCCCAGACCGCCAATAGCCGATATATTGCAGATAAGCTTGGGCAGGATAGCCGCATTGCCTCGTTGCGATATCCAGGTCATCCTAGCCACCCGCAATATGCACTTGCCAAAAAGCAAATGACAGATTTCAGCACGCTTATGGCTTTTGAGCTTTCAGGCGGCAAACAGGCTGCGTTTCGCTTTTTGGATTCGCTATCACTGATTGATATTTCCAACAATCTAGGTGATTCAAAGTCACTTGCCTGTCATCCAGCTAGTACCACCCACGCTAATCTATCTCAGGCAGAACGAGATCAGCTAGGCATTAGTGATGGCTTTATTAGACTGTCAGTTGGGCTAGAAGATAAGGCTGATTTATGGGCTGATATTGATCAGGCCTTAGCCTTAGCACGGTGATGACAGCCTATTTTTTTGCGATTGGCGCGGCGCTAAGTTGGACATTGGCAAGCCTATTTGGGCATGGCCCTGCAAGGCAGCTTGGTTCGGTACATTTTAATCGATTGCGGATGCTAGCGGCCAGTTTGCTATTATGTATCATGATGCTTGTCACTGATGCATCATGGGCGTTGCCGCCTGATTTTATCCTGCCCATTTTGCTATCTTCATTGATCGGAGTTGTGCTTGGCGATTATTTTTTATTTGTCTCGATGCGCAGGCTAGGGCCTAGACGTACAGGGATTTTATTTGCTGCTAATGCGCCTATCGCCGCCTTGCTAGGCTGGCTGGTGCTAGATGAAGCTGTGTCTATCAGCACTATATTTGCAGTTATCTTTGGATTTATTGGTATTTGTTTGGCAGTGATTTATGGCAAAAGACGCGATTTGTTGCATGTCTGGGAAGATATCACTCCGCCCCTGTGGATAGGCGTAGGCGCAGGTATATTGGCGGCGATTGGTCAGGCGGCAGGGGTGCTGTTTTTGCGTCCAGTGATGGAAGCAGGGATGGATCCGCTGATGGTAAGTCTGGTAAGGGTTGGGGTTGGGGCAGTGATATTCTGGCTGAGTCTGCCGTTTGATCCTGCCCGAAAGCAGATTATAATTTTGCCTGATATCAAAACTGGCTGGATGATCATTGCTAATGGGTTTTTTGGATTATCTTTTGGGGTTGCGCTGTTATTGCAGGCATTAAAAACAGGCAATGTTGCAGATGTAACAATTTTATCTGCGACCAGCCCTGTATTGATCTTGCCCTTTGTCTGGTATCGAACAGGTAAATGTCCGCCAATTGCTGCATGGGTTGGGGCATGTCTGGTAGTGCTAAGCGCTGTGTTGTTGGTGGAATTATAATGTCTGACTTTGAAACACGAAAAACCTCTATTCAGGATTTGATCATTTTATTGGCGCTTTCTGTGATTTGGGGGTCGGCGTTTGGGGCGATTAAAATTGCAGTTGAAGGCACAGGACCATTCACAGTGGCTGGTATGCGCTCAGTGCTAGCATTACTAGCTGTCGCGATTTATCTTGGCTTTAGACGCTCATTGATTCCGCCTCTCAAACAGCTTCTGTCATTCAGGCTGGTATTTGTTGGCATTACAGGCACAATGGCGCCCTTTATATTGATCAGCTGGGCTGAATTGCATGTTGCTTCATCTCTGGCAGGATTATTGATGGCCTCAGGCCCGTTAATTACCGTGCTAGGGGGTCATTATATTACAGGTGACGAGAAATTATCATTAAAGCGGTTTGGCGGCGTGGTTCTGGGCTTTGGTGGCGTAGCATTGCTGTTTATTGATGGTATCAGACAAATGGGTACAAGCCTGTTCTGGGCGCAATTCGCGCTGATAGCGGCGGCTGGCTGTTATGCCAGCTCGAATTTATCTGTCAGGCCAATTTCACATTTACCGCCGCCTGTAATTGCGGGCGCCAGCTTTGTGATTTCCTCGCTTATCGCTGTGCCGCTTGCAGTTATTGTTGAACAGCCAGATTTAGGCGCATTCAGCCCAGAGATATGGGCAGCGCTATTTTGGCTTGGATTTGTCTCGACAGGGCTTGCCTTTTCATTAAGATATATGTTGATTTATAGCGCAGGTGCGGGCTTCACATCAAATGTGGGCTATCTTATTCCGATGGTCGCTGTGTTGATAGGGTGGCTGGTTCTGGATGAGCCCGTAACGCTAAACAGGTTGGTTGCGCTTGTGATTATTGTCGCCAGTATCATTATTGCCCAGCGTTCTGTGGTGATGATTCGAAAAAATTCCCGAAACGCTTCCTGAAAGACGTAGTTTCGGCCTGAAAGGATAGGGGATGAGATATAAAGCAGTTCTATTTGATGCCTATGGCACGATTTTGGATGTTGATTCTGCAGCAGCAAGACTGGCCTCATCAGGCAGATTTCCAATATTGGCTGAGAAATGGCCTGAATTGGCAACCTTATGGCGTGCGCGCCAGCTTAATTATAGCTGGCTTCGGTCTTTATCTGGTGACTATATCCCGTTCTGGCAAATCACCTGTGATGCGCTTGATTATGCGCTTGAAGCATTATCGCTAGAAGATGGGGATATGCGTGAGGCGTTGCTTGATCTATATCGTCGGCTTGATGCCTATCCAGAAGTCACAGAAGTGCTGGCTGAAATAAAATCAGCTGGTCTGCCTGCGGCTATTTTGTCCAATGGCAATCATGATATGCTGGCTGAAGCGTTTACAAATGCAGGGCTGATTGACAGGTTTGATGCCATGATTTCTGTTGAAGATGTCAAAATCTATAAACCCGCTGCCCCGATTTACCAGCTAGGCTGTGATCGCTATGACGCTGAGGCTGGCGAGATTCTATTTGCCTCGTCAAATGGATGGGATGCGGCAGCGGCAGCCCATTTTGGCTATCATAGCCTATGGGCAAATCGCGCTGGTATGCCGCTAGAAAGGCTGGCTGGCACACCCCATCATATTGGCTCTGATTTACGTGCGCTATTTCCGCTTCTGTCATCCAGCTAATTAAATTCAGCGTAATAACTGCATGAGACAGTTATTTGCAGTTTTGATGATAGTGGGTCTGTGGGTGCAAGGCGTTGCGCACGCAGAAAATGGACGGCTGATCCAGCCTGACAGCGCCTATTCACCTGAGCAGGTAATTGAGATTCAGCTTCTTGGATTGCAAGCAAGCAAAGATGATATTTCAGGTATTGAGCAGGTCTGGGCGTTTGCGCATCCTGATAATAGGCGCGCTACTGGCCCAATTGTGCGGTTTGCCAGATTATTTACCTATCCAGCCTATGCACCGATGGTAGGCCATAAAGGCTATTCATATAGTTTGATTGAAAAGGACGATACTACGGCCAGATTCAAAGTTGATCTGAAAGGCCGTGACGGAAATGGCTATAGCTATATCTGGGATTTACGCAAAACAGCCACAGATGATGTAACTGCTGAGATCAAAGCTGATTGGTGGATGACCACAGGCGTGACAGCGCCTAGAAAATCAAATGCGTCATAATATCTGCTAATTTTTATTTCTATTTCTATGCTAGCTAGGCTAATGCTTAAGCTATGCAACATTCAATTCTGTTTAGATTATTACCATCATCATTATCTGCGCCCTTAAAAAGCGGGCTTTTGCTTGCGGCTGGCATTTCGATACTTGGTGTTTCAGATTCGCTTGTGCCGTTGGTCTCAGATGATGTTGGGCTTGGCCAGTTTCATTTTATCAGATCTATCATAGCGGTATTGGGGGTGGTGGTGATTGCTCGCAAAACAGGGCTTGGGCTAATGCCAAAGCGTTGGCGGTTTGTGCTTGCCAGAAGCAGTCTTATCATTATCGCGATGATGCTATTTTTTTCGGTGTTATCATTTCTGCCCTCTGCTGTTGCAGGGGCAGGTCTATTTACCTCGCCTATTTTTGTGCTGATATTACTGGCTGTATGTTACCGTATTTTGCCTGGAAAAAGACGTCTTTTGGCAGTAGCGCTTGGCAGTGCAGGGGTATGGTTGGTATTGCGTCCTGATATGGCAGAATTTAGCCTGCTTCATCTTTTGCCTGTAATCGCGGGCGCTTTTTATGCTGGCAATATCATTGTCACCAACCGATATTGCACTGAAGAAAGCCCAATGTGCCTATCTGTATTCTATTTTACAGGGCTTGGGATTGCGGGTTTGGCAGTTGCAGGTTGGTTCAGCATGTCGCCTTCCAGATTGGGGGGTGATACCAGCTTTATGATGGCAGGCATGAGCACAATTTCGATGATTAGCCTGTTCTGGATCATGGTGATGGCAGTGCTGACTATTTTGTCTGTGTGGATGCTAACAGTGGCTTATCAGTCTGCTGATGCAAGCTATCTTGTCGTGTTTGAATATAGTTATCTTATTTCTGCAGGGCTAAGCGGATGGCTGATCTGGGGTAATTTGCTAAGCCTTTCCGATATTGCCGGCATGGCGCTTATTATTGGTGCGGGCAGTTTTATCTCGTATCAAACAGCCAAGATGTAGCGCTGTTTTCACTATCATCTATGCGGTATATTGCAAAAGCAAAAACCTGTGTCTAATGTAGTCGAGAGTAACGCTTTTTATGGTAAGGATATGTCATGTCAGAATATATTTTCTCCCCTCAGCCTCAGGCATCAGCAGCAATTCACGGTGATGATCGCCGCTTTCCTGTAAGACGGATTTTTTGTGTTGGCCGTAACTATGCCGCCCATGCGCGTGAAATGGGGTTTGATGATAGAGAGCCACCTTTTTTCTTTACCAAACCTGCAGATGCGCTGGTAGAGACAGGGTCGCATATTCCATATCCCCCAATTACCAGCAATTTTCATTATGAAATTGAACTGGTACTAGGGATTGGCAAAGATGGTGCCGATATCGAGCCTGATCAGGCCATGGATTATATCTGGGGTGCAGGGGTAGGCATTGACTTTACACGACGTGATCAGCAAATTGCCCATCGTGAAAAAGGCCGCCCTTGGGATTGGGGAAAGGCATTTGATAATTCTGCTCCGCTTGCCCCGATGCGGGCGATGAAAGATATTCCCGCAGCACAGAAAGAATTGTCAGAAGGTCGTATCTGGCTATCTGTAAATGACGAAATAAAGCAAGATGCCTGCCTGTCTGAACTAACGTGGAATGTGGCTGAAATTATTGCCTTTTGTAGCCAGTCTGTCACCCTTAGGCGTGGAGATTTGATCTTTACAGGCACGCCATCTGGTGTTGGCGCGGTGGTTGCTGGCGATGTAATCAAAGGCGGTATTGAAGGGCTGGGAGAGATTGAGATCACATTGACCTCGCCTGCCTGATGCAACCGCTTGATATAGATGTGCCAGCAACAGGCCAGCTACGCCAGCTAGCAGATGATATTTACTGGGCACGGTTTGAACTACCGTTTCGGCTTAACCATATTAACCTGTATATCATTGATACGGGCGATGGGCTGTGCCTGATTGATGCTGGGGTAAATACACAGGCTACAGCAGATAGCTGGCAGGCATTATTTGATGGCCCGCTTGCGGGTAAATCCATATCACGTCTGATTATTACCCATCATCATGTGGATCATATTGGCTATGCAGGCGAGCTAGCCAGACGCTTTGGTCTGAAAATGGAAATGACAGAGGCTGAAGCAGAACATGCGCGCTGGCTATATGCGCTGTCAGATGCAGAATATGGCAAGATAACCGCTGCCCATTATCGTGCGTTCGGCCTAGAAGAGGTGCATATTCAGGCAACCGCAACGGGCGGTTCACGTTATCGGCGCATGTCATCTGCTTTTTCTGATATTGGCTATGTAGCGGCAGGCGATGTCATCACCACCCCTGCTGGACGCTGGGTTATTAGGACAGATAGGGGTCATTCAGATGATCATATCAGCCTGATGGATAGCGAACGTAACCTGTATATCGGGATGGATTTTCTATTGCCGCGCATTTCGCCAAATATCTCTGCTGACATTAGAAATAGAGAAGATGATTTATTATCTGCCTATCTCGAATATCTTGATGAGATGAGCCATCTTGATGATGAGGTCAAGGTCTTTCCTGGTCATGACTGGCCATTTATTCAGGCTGGCAGACGTGCTAAACAGCTTATCAGCCATCATCATGACAGGCTGGCTTTGCTATCTGATGCTGCTAGAATCTCGCCGCTTAGCACATCAGATGCGATTGATGTTTTATTTGGCCGCAGATTTTCAGATCACGAACTTTACTTCGCCTCTGGTGAAGCGCGGGCGCATCTTAATTATTTGGTTGCACAGAAGATTCTGGAGCAAGAAACAATAGCAGGACAGCCTGATCTATTTCATCTGAAAGCGCAAGGTGGTGACTAAATCTTTCCCGCTATTATTTGTGTTACTATGGTCATCTGCTTTTATCAGCGGCAAGATCATCGTGGCAGACGGAACGCCCTTTGCCTCGCTTGGGGTACGATTTATCATCGTGGCCAGCGGATTTGGGCTGGTTGGGCTATATCTTAAAGATAGCTTTCATGTCTCAAAATCAGAATTATTCTATGCGATTGGCACTGGGGTGCTGTTTCATGGTTTATATCTTGGCGGGGTGTTTTTTGCTCAGTCTGAAGGCATGTCAGCGGGACTTTCGGCGTTGATTGTTTCGCTTCAGCCTATCCTTACGGCTGTACTGGCAGGTCCTGTGCTTGGCGAACGGCTCACAAAATGGGGCTGGATAGGCATAGCGCTAGGCTTTGGTGGTGCTGCGCTTGTAATTGGCATTGATGTTGGAAACGACATTCCAGCGATTGGCTTTATCGCAACCATCATTGCATTATTGGCAGTATCGGCAGGCACACTCTGGACTAAAAAATCGCCCTCAAATATGCCGCTTTCTGTCAGTAATTGCTATCAGGCAATCGGGGCTGGGCTATTTCATTTGGTCATGGTGCTTGGCTTTGAAGATGCACAGATCACAGTGACATGGCCATTTATTCTAGCAATGAGCTGGCAGATTATTGCAGTGTCTTTTGGCGCCTTCACAATATTGATGATCCTGATTAAGTCAGGCTCTGCCAGCCAGACAGCTACCTTGTTTTTTCTCGTGCCGCCAGTATCTGCATTGATGGCATGGCTGGTGCTGGATGAATTTTTAACCATACAGGATATTGCTGGATTTTGCCTTGCCAGTGCGGGGGTATATATCGCTACCCGCAGATGGGCACGCCAAAGCTAACAGCGCCGCAATGACACCTGTGGGTATAGGCAGTCTTATTTTTATCTATCAGCTATCTTATCTGACTATTTTTTTGCTCAGGCAGGGATATATATTGCCACCTTATTCGGCGCACGGCACAATGCCTTTATTATGGATAAACATTAACATTGGTTCAATATAGTGTCACCTGATAGCCAGATACCCCTTAATAACAATCAGATAATCCCATTGGTAATTATTGGTGGCGGATTTAGCGCAGCCGCATTGGTTCTTCATTTGTGCAAGGATAATCCTGAGCGAGCCAATAAGATTACTATCGTTTCAGAAGATAGCGGCAAGAAACCCTTTGGAAGCGGTGCTGCCTTTGGCACAGATAATCCGCATTTCAGATTGAATGTGCGGTCTGATATTATGAAATTATTTTCAGACAGACCAGATGAATTCGGGGCATGGGCAACAACTCATATATCTGATAAGCAGGCTAGCCGCCCTGAAGGCAATTTTTACCGCAGGCAAGATTTTGCACGTTATCTGACAGAGCGGCTTGATAAGATTTGTAAAGATGGTTTGCCACAACAGATACATTCAACTGTCCTATCGATGAGATATCAACAGGATGTCTGGCATATCTCGCATAGTGCAGGCGATAGGATTCTGGCCAGACATGTTGTGCTAGCAACAGGCAATCCAGCGCCAACATGGCCATGCAAAATTGATCAAGCCCTCGCCAAAGAGGGCTCGCCAGCCGCCAAAAATCTAGTGGTTAATCCATGGGATGGCAGGTGGCTTTGCTCTGTGGATAGTCATTATGATCTATGTTTGCTTGGTGGCGGGCTAACCGCAATGGATGGTATTTATGCAGCCTATAATACAGGCTTTTCAGGCAAGATATTTGTGGTTTCGCCACATGGTATATTGCCGCCTAGCCAAACCGACTGGCAAGCGCGGCCTGCTGTTAGCTGGCCAGAAGGCAGGCTATCTGCTTCTGGATTTTTGCATTATTCACGACAGGTAGTATCAGCAGAAGGGGATGACTGGACACAAACAGGCTGGCAGGAATTGTTTGAATCCCTAAGAATTCATCTCTCAGATAAATGGCGTGAATTAACAGATATAGATAAACGCAGGCTACTTGCAAACGCTGGAAGCTGGTGGTCATTGGCACGTTACCGATCTGCCCCACAGAATTTTGAGGCTGCCCAGAAGATGCTGGCAAATGGTCAGCTATTGATAGTTAAAGACAGGGTGACGGGCATTATGTCATGTGAAAACAGATTTCAGCTTGAGCTTGCCTCTGGTGATAAGATTGAATCAGATATGGTTGTAAATTGCTCTGGTGTGGCAAAGGATAACTTGTTTCAGACCCTGCTAGAGACAGATATTATACACAGCAATGCCTTTGGTGATGGCCCTGAAGTTGCACAAAATCTGGCAGTGTTACATCCTGAAGGTCATGCCTATAACACGCTATTTGCGCTTGGGGCAGCAACAAAGGGAAGCTGTGGTGATGTGGTGGGTGCGGGCACAATCGCCCAACAGGCAGAACAGCTTTCAAAAATACTTGCATCCAAGATTTCATCAGATTTATGCTGATGCTTCTAAATAGACGATCGAAAAATCATATAATAAGGGCGAAGTAAACATGGCTGTTAGATACCTAAAATCAGGCTTGCCGCAAGCACAAAGAGCTGAAGATGATGCAACCATCAGAGCAAAGGTTGAGCAGATTCTCTCAGATATAGAGCAAAATGGTGATAGTGCTGTGCGTGATCTATCCGAAAGATTCGATAATTATAGCCCTACGCAATTTAAGCTAAGCGCTGGCGAGATTGAGGCGCTGATGAATAAAGTATCCGATAGCGATATGCATGATATTAAATTTGCCCAAGAACAGGTGCGTAATTTTGCTAGAATCCAGCGTGATTCAATGCGTGATGTTGAGGTGGAAACATTGCCAGGAGTAGTGCTTGGGCATAAGCATATTCCTGTGCAATCTGTTGGATGTTATGTGCCAGGTGGCAAATTTCCGATGGTCGCATCAGCGCATATGTCTGTAGCGACTGCCAGTGAAGCAGGCGTGCCGCGCATTCTGGCAGCAACACCACCATTTAATGGTGAGCCAAATCCAGCGGTAATTGCGGCGATGCATCTTGGTGGTGCGCATGAAATTATGGTTCTTGGCGGGATTCAGGCTGTTGGCGCAATGGCAATAGGCACTGAAACGATTGAGCCTGTGCATATGCTGGTAGGGCCTGGCAATGCCTTTGTTGCCGAAGCAAAACGCCAGCTTTATGGACGGGTAGGCATTGATTTATTTGCAGGCCCTACCGAAACAATGGTAATCGCCGATGATACGGTTGATGCTGAATTATGCGCAACTGATCTGCTAGGTCAGGCAGAACATGGCTATAATAGCCCTGCTGTTTTGGTAACAAATTCAGAACAGCTTGCACGAGATACGTTGGCAGAAATTGATAGGATTTTGAAGATTTTGCCAACCGCTGAAACAGCCTCTGCAAGCTGGCGTGATTATGGCGAAGTGATTGTCTGTGACAGCTATGATGACATGTTGGCGGTGGCAGATGAAATCGCCTCAGAACATGTGCAAGTTATGACAGATAGAGATGACTGGTTTCTTGAACATATGACCTGTTATGGCGCGTTATTTTTGGGCGCAAGAACAAATGTAGCTAATGGGGATAAGGTGATCGGCACAAATCACACATTACCAACCAAACAGGCTGGCCGTTATACTGGCGGTTTGTGGGTTGGAAAATTTTTGAAAACACACAGCTATCAGCGCATTACCTCTGATGAGGCTGCAACACAAATAGGGGCATATGGAAGCAGATTATGCATACTTGAAGGGTTTGTAGGACATGCTGAACAATGCAATATTCGGGTGCGCAGATATGGTGGGCAGAATGTAGGCTATGGCCAGCCAGCCGCCGATCGAACCAAACCATAACAGCGACAATAAGCACTAGGCGAAAGAACAGGTAATATTATGACTCTTCCTCAAACCCCATCATTCAGACTGGATGGAAAAACAGCGCTTGTAACAGGGGCATCTTCTGGTATTGGTCTTGGTTGTGCGGTGGCATGCGCTCAGGCTGGCGCTCAGGTATTTGCACTAGCACGTTCGAGCGAAAAACTTGAGATGCTGGCAGCTGAGGCACGTGCAGATGGTCTGGATATTACAGCCATTCCGCTTGATATAACAGATATTCAGGCATTGAAAGAATTTCTTGAAAGCCGACCCGCCTTTGATGTGGTGGTAAATTCAGCAGGCATGGCGCGTCATGGCTCAGCGCTAGAGGCTCAGCCAGATGATTTTGATGCGGTGGTAGATGTAAATCTAAAATCAGCCTATTTTTTAGCCTCATTTTCAGCGCAAAGAATGATTGCCCAGAATGTTGCAGGCTCAATTATCACCATCTCATCACAAATGGCGCATGTCGGAGGCATTGATAGGTCTGTTTATTGCGCTACAAAATCTGGTGTTGAAGGTTTCACCAAAGCAATGGCAATAGAATGGGGGCCACATAAGGTTCGTATTAATACGATTTGCCCTACCTTCATCAGAACAGCATTGACAGAGGCGACCTTTAACCAGCCAGAACGTATCAAATGGATTGAAGAAAAAATCAAATTAGGCCGTGTTGGACAAGTAGAAGATATTATGGGCGCTGTTGTGTTTATGGCATCAGATGCTGCTGCACTTATCACAGGCACCTCGTTACTGGTTGATGGCGGCTGGACAGCTGGCTAGGGCAAAAGGCGCATAATATTTGACACAAGGCTCACAACACCTCAACATAGGGGTAGAAGGGGTATCCTGTTCAAAAATATCAGACAGGATAGCGCTTTAGTAGCTGTGTTTTAGGAGGTATGGGCGTGATTTCAGATAAGCTATTAACCCTTTTGCGTCAGACAGATACACCCACTATCTGTAACGCAATCGAAGTGGCGCAGGGCATTCGTGGATTTGCGAATTTCACACGCCAGACAATTTTCATCACTGAAAAAGATGCCCCCTCTCTTGTTGGCTATGCGCTTACCGCAAAAATTGCGGCAATGGCACCTTCTGAAGAGCCTGCTGAAATCGTAACTCAGCGCCGCATGGATTATTATAAATATGTTGCTGAAGGGGTAAGGCCATCAGTCATTGTGGTTCAGGATGAAGATGGTCCTAATGCCTGTGGTGCGTTTTGGGGAGAGGTGAATACCACTATCCATAAAGGCTTTGGTGTTGAAGGTGTTATCACCAACGGTCTGGTACGTGATTTAGAAGATTTACCAACAGGCTTTCCTGTGATTGCAGGTGCAGTAGGGCCAAGCCATGCGTTTGTGCATGTTACCGATTTTGACTGTCCTGTTCAGGTGTTTGGTATGATCGTATCGCCACATGATCTTATTCATGCAGACAGGCATGGTGCTGTAGTCATCCCTGAATCAATCCATGACACGCTAGAACAGGCGATTGAAAAGCTGATTGCCTGCGAGAAGCTTATTCTTGAGCCAGCCTCAAAAGACGGGTTTGATTTTGCTGCCTTTCAGAAAGCATGGGCAGCCTTTGAGAAGGCGCGAACCTAATTTATCGTAAAATCGCATCCAGCCTGTCACATGCCTCACTTAGGCGGGCAGGTTCTTGCGCATAGCATAGTCTGAGATGGCCTTCTGCCGCAGGGCCAAAGGCAGCGCCAGGCGCTAGACCAACTTGCACATTTTGCAGAATATGAAGTGCTAGCTCAACGCTATTACTAAACCCCTCAACTCCGAACAATACATAAAAGGCGCCATCAGGCTCGATAAAGGAAATTCGTGCATGATTGCCAAGCCTATCTTTGATAATTTGGAAACCTGCATCAATTCTGCGTTGAAGCAGGGCAACCTCATCTTCACCATTACGTATCATGGCTTCGCCTGCTGATTGAATACTGCCAGCAGGGCAGGCAATATTAAATTCTGTCAAACTTGCCAACACTGTTTCTAGTTTGGCAGGTGCGGAAATCCAGCCAAGTCTCCAACCAGTCATTGACCATGCTTTTGAAAAGCTATTGATCGAGATCACCCTATCTTGGGTATCGGCAATATGCAGAAAAGAGGGGGCAACCTGTCTGCCTTTACATAGGCGGGCATATACCTCGTCAGTAATTATCCAGATACCATGATGCTGGCAATGGGCTAGCAATGTCTGTTGTTCATCTGGTGACATCACCCAGCCAGTAGGGTTGTTGGGTGAATTGATCAATACCGCTTTGATACTGCTATCAAGCATGGATAACAGCCTGTCAAGGTCAAGCTTCCAGCGCCCCTTTTCAGGATATAGCGCTATTGGCGTAGTTTCTGCCCCTGAAATTTTGAATATTTCAGGCAGATTTGGCCAGACAGGGTCTATATAAATAACCTTATCACCAGGACTGATAAGCGCCTGTGCAGTTAGGGCAAGCGCCTGCATCCCAGAGGCTGTTACAGTGATATTCTGGCTAGAAAAAGGGCGCTGATATAACGCGGTCTGATAGTCAGCAATCGCTGAACGCAATGAAGGTTTGCCGCTATTGGGATGATAGAAATGATCATGTGATGATACTGCATCCTGAAGTGCAGATACCGCTATGTGCGAGGTTGGCCAGCACCCTTCACCAAACCAGAGCGGTATCACATTTTCCTGTCCCATAGCCTTATCTGTGATCGCACGAATAAGGCTTGGCTTCATTTGATCTGTGCGTGTGCTAAGTGATGACAGCATCTTAAGCGTCCTGTTGATAACAAATATAACATTGCCTATCTATCTGTGAATATCTTGAATTGCTAGCCATGACAAGGGCTATTGATTTAGATAGACCTTATTTGGCGTGGCGTAGCGTTAATTAGGCTTCACAAAGTCGTCAACTATGCTAGCTTTAACCTAGCTTAATGCAGTATGGAGATCGCCAAAATGGGTAAATTTATATGTGCAGCAACACCTGGAAATGCAGATGTGCTGGAGTTTCGTGACAGACCAACCCCAACCCCTCAGCCAGGCCAGCTATTATTGCGCCAGACAGTAATGGGGTTAAATTTTCTGGATGTGTATCAAACATCAGGGCTTTACCCGTTTCCTGAAAATGATGTGTTCGTCCCTGGAAATGAAGGTGCAGGTGTTGTGCTGGCAGTTGGCGAGGGTGTTAGCGGCTTTGCAGAAGGTGACAGGGTGGGCTATCCAATGCATGTTGGCGCCTTTGCCGAAGAACGGGTGATTGCTGCAGACAGGGTTGTGAAATTGCCTGATTCTATCAGTGATGATATGGCGGCGGCCAGTATGTTAAAAGGCATGACCGTAGCGTATCTGCTAACCCGTTCAGCGGCGCTGAAAGCAGGAGATAAGGTGCTATTCCATGCGGCGGCAGGCGGTGTTGGCTTGCTGGCTGGCCAATGGATGAAGGCACTTGGTGTTGAAGCGATTGGCACTGCTGGTAGCGCTGAGAAAGTAGCCCTTGCCAAGCAGGCAGGATATGCCCATGTGATCAATTATACCGATGAAGATTTCGTCGAACGGGTGATGGATATTACCTCAGGGCAGGGTGTGCCTGTGGTCTATGATTCGGTTGGCAAAGATACCTATCATGGCTCGCTGAAATCATTACAGACATTTGGCAAATTTATCTGTTTTGGACAATCAAGCGGTCTGGCAGATTTCAAATTGGGGGATTTGGCAGCAAATGGGTCTTTATATGTTCAGCGTCCTACGTTGGCCAGCTATATCGCTACCTCAGACCAGCTAGCAGATATGTCACAACGTCTATTTGCGATGCTGGAAAGCGGCAAGCTGAACGTCTCTATTAACCAGCGATATAAGCTTGCAGATACAGCAGATGCCTTCCGCGCTTTGACCTCACGTCAAACCAAAGGAGTGACGTTGATTGACGTCTAATAGCTAAATGCAAAATAGCTAGCTAGGCGTGCGGGAATGATACCAGCTTCCCATGACCATAAATAAGCGGATTTCTGTCAGTATGGCCATGGCGAAGCACCCTGCCTATATATAGCTCATGATCTCCTACCAGATGACGTGCATCAACTGTGCAGACAAGATAGGCTGACACGCCTGCAAGAAGTGGCGCGCCCTCATCAGAAATATGAAACTCTTTTCCTGCAAAGCGCTGAATATCAGGGGTAGCAAAATCGCGGCATAGCTGAGCTTGATCTGAACTTAATATATTGATCGCAAAATGATCATTCTGCCTGAAATCAGCAAGACAGGCTGCTTGAAGATCAATGCTGAATAGAATCAGAGGCGGCTCAAGAGATACAGAATTGAACGAGCTGATAGTCAGACCTGCTGGCTTATTATCTGCTGTCATTGTGGTTGCTATTGCAACGCCAGTAGGAAAATGCCCAAGGGTTTTTCGTAGCGCGGCCTTATCTGCCATGTCTGAGAAATCAGTTTGAGCCATAATTGAATTCCTGATCGAATTTACTGTTTTGTCTGACCATTATTAGCGGCAAACATACTTTAATGAAAGTGTCTTTACACCATGTTAGCCGGTGTTTGACAAGCTAACCAATTAAGATAGAGTGAAGAGTAAGAATTAGAAGTATGGATTTGCCATGTCATCATATTTTCCTTTGCCTCAGATAATGGTTGCGCCAAACGGTGCTAGAAAAACCACTGACGATCACCCTGAAATTCCAGTGACATTAGACAGGCTGGTGGCTACAGCGTCTGACTGTTTTGATGCTGGTGCGCGCGCGATGCATTTTCATGTGCGTGATGAGCAACAACGCCATGTGCTTGACGCTGGCCTCTATCGTGAGGCGATTGCCGAGCTTAGCCAACAGCTGCCAGAGCTTCATCTGCAAATGACAACTGAATCAGTAGGCCGTTATTCCCCTGAAGATATGCGCAAAGTTACAGAAGAGGTGATGTGCGAAGGGGTCTCTATTGGCATTATCGAGATGATACCTGATGGCAAGATAACCAACGAGATTATCCGCTTTTATCAGATGTTGGTAGCAGAAGATATTCGGGTACAACATATTTGCTATTATCCAGAACATATTGAATTGCTGAGCAGATTATTAACAGCCGCAAATCTGCCAAGAGAGCAATTATGGGTATTATTTACCATTGGCCATTATTCAGGCAGAATAAGCGATCCAGCAACTATCCCGTCTTTTGTTACAACACTTGAACATGAGCAGATTCACGCTGATTGGGGGGTATGTGCCTTTGATAAAGAAGAAGTATCATGCCTTGAGATGGCAATATCGCTTGGCGGACATGTCAGGGTAGGCTTTGAAAATTCAATGGTCATGCCTGATGGCTCGCGGGCTGTGAATAATCGTCAGAAGGTCGAACTTGCTGCCTCGCTATTTCAACATTGTTAAGATGGATATGAAAAGATGAATTTTATTGAACAGAAATTTAGCCTAGAAGGCAAAACAGCGCTGATAACAGGCTCAAGCAGAGGTATCGGATTTGCGCTAGCAGCAGGGCTTGCAAAAGCAGGGGCGCAAATCATCTTGAACGGACGTGATGAAGCACGCATAAAACAGGCGCAAGAAACGCTGGCAGGGCTTGGGCTAAATGCCCATATGCTGATTTGTGATGTCGCTGATTCTCAGCAGGTAAAAACAGCGATTGATGGCTATGAAGCAGAACAGGGCGCGATTGATATTTTGATCAATAATGCAGGCATCCAGCATCGTGCGGAACTAGCTGAATTTACAGATGAAGATTTTAATCGGGTGATGGCAACAAACAGCCATGCGGTATTTTACACAGCCAAGGCAGTTGGCAAACATATGGTTGCGCGCGGGCATGGCAAGATTATCAATATTGCCTCTGTGATGACATTGGTTGCACGCCAGAATGTGGCAGCCTATGTTACCTCAAAAGCGGCGGTTGGCGGGTTGACCCGTGCGCTTGCTACCGAATGGGCTGAAAAGGGGCTGAATGTTAATGCTATTGGGCCTGGCTATATTTCAACTGAACTTACCAAGCCTCTATTTGATGATGCTGAATTTAGCGCATGGCTTATGCAGACAACGCCGCAACGGCGTTGGGGTGAGGTAGATGATCTGGTAGGCGCTGCTATCTTTCTGGCATCGCCAGCATCAGCATTTGTAAATGGCCAGATAATTTACGTTGATGGCGGCATGACTGCTAGCGTCTGAGTGCCAGCTTGCCCCATCAGTCACGCCAAAGAATCATTGTGAAGGATTCATATGTGCTAGCTCAGGCACAGGAGTAAGCACGCGCCCATCTGTGAAAAATTGCAACAAATTATCTACGGTCAGATTGCCCATCGCCGCCCGCGTTTGCACGGTTGCAGACCCGATATGCGGTGTGCATAGCACATGTGGATGCTGTTGTAGCGGCATTGGCACATGAGGTTCTTTGTCAAACACATCTAGCCCTGCACCAGCGATAATGCCGTGATCTAGCGCATTGATAAGGGCTGTTTCATCTACCACTGAGCCACGCGCAACATTGATGATATATCCATCTGCGCCCAATGCGCTCAGAACATCTGCATTCACAAGATGATGTGTTGCAGGCCCGCCAGGCGTGATCACAATCAGCGCATCACATGCTGCTGCCATTTCTGTCAGGCTGGCATAATAATGATGAGGTGCATTGGTGCGCTCACTGCGCGCATGATAGCTTACATCACAGCCGAATATATCTAGCTTTTCAGCGATAGTCTGGCCAATACGGCCATAGCCAACCAGACCGACTTTCAATCCTGTAAGCGAGCGCGATAATGGCGCATTCCCTGTTTCAACCCAGTTTCCTGAGCTGATCCATTCCATATTGAGACGTAATTGTCTGGCCACGCCCATTAACAGCATAATAGCTGTAACAGCCACTTCATCATTTAGAACATCAGGCGTATGGGTTACCAAAATGCCCTTATCTGCGGCGGCTGATACATCAATGGCATCATAGCCAACGCCATAACATGAAATTACTTTTAGCTGTTGTAGCCGTGCGATCAGATTATCAGGCACACCATCATGGCCATTTGTTGCAATCGCCTGAATATTGCCGCCTATCTCGGAAATTAGCTGGTCTTTATCAGCGGCGCTGAAATAATCATGAAGCTGGAATTTTGACTCAAGCTTGGTTTGCATTTCCGAAGTGATATCGCCAATCACTAATAGGTCTATGTTATCTGCCATTATCTAGGGTCCTATTTATCTGATGTTGTTTTAGGCGTTTTGCTGATCAAGTAGTTCAAGATACAGAGCGGCATGATCAAGTTCAGCGCCATCCAGCTCGTCAATCAGCCTTTGATAGCGGTTTGTTACTTGCTCTGCCAATGGCAGTTTGATACCGCAATCTGAGGCTTCTTCCATTACATTTAGAATATCTTTAAGCTGGAATTTTGATAGCCCACCTGGCACAAAATTACGTTGGGTCATCCGCTCACCATGCTGTTGCAAGATAACACTATCAGCAAATCCGCCTTTCAGCGCATCACGGATAGCGTCAGGGTCTGCTCCGCCTTTTTCAGCAAGCAAAATAGCTTCGGCAACCACCCCGATAGTGACAGCAACAATTGTTTGGTTTGCAAGCTTTGATAATTGGCCTGCGCCATCTGGGCCTACGCGTACTGGCCTGCCCATCGCGCCAAGCGCCTGTTTGCATCTCTCAAAAACAGCCTCATCTCCTCCTGCCATTATCGCAAGTGTGCCTGCTTCTGCGCCTTTTGTGCCGCCAGATACAGGGGCATCAAGATGGGCAAGAGACATGTCTTTCATCTGTTGGGCATGCTGACGTGCTTCTTTGGGTTTGATCGAACTCATATCTACAAGCACGGCATCTGATTTCATCATTCCAGAAACATCTTGGGCAAACATCACATCTGCGACAGTCTGGCCATCAGCCAGCATGGTCACAACCATATCTGCACCGCTTACCGCATCATGAGCTGAGCTTGCAATATAGGCGCCATCTGCGCGTAATGGCTCGGCTTTTGATATGGTTCTGTTCCATGCCCTAACCTGATATCCTGCCTTGAGCAGGTTTCGTGCCATATGCACACCCATCAGCCCAGTGCCGATAAATCCAACTGTTGTAATTGTGTCTGACATTGTTGTGGCCATTATCTTAGGCATCCTGTCCGACATGCTGGCGTTGCTCACCTAGACCTGCAATGCGCACATCCATTACATCACCAGATTTTAAGAACACTGGCGGCTTCATGCCAAGACCAACACCAGGGGGCGTGCCTGTTGAAATAACATCCCCTGGCTGAAGGGTCATAAGCTGAGATAGGTGAGAGATACATTGCGCCACTGTAAAAATCATGGTTGAGGTATTGCCTGTCTGCATACGCTTGCCATTTACATCCAAACTCATATCCAGATTTTGGGGGTCTGCAATCTCATCTGCGGTTACCAGCCATGGGCCTATCGGGCCAAACGTGTCACAGGATTTACCTTTTGTCCACTGACCTGTTAGCTTTGCCTGAAAGTGACGTTCTGAGACATCATTTGCGATAAAATAGCCTGCTACATAAGATAGCGCATCTGCTTCTGAGACATATTTACACGCAGTGCCTATGACAACTCCTAGCTCAACTTCCCAGTCAGTATTGGTTGAATTGCGCGGCAGCATCACAGTATCATTTGCGCCTACTACAGCAGAGGTAGCTTTCATAAACAAAATCGGATGTTCAGGAATATCAGAGCCTGTTTCGGCGGCATGGTCTGAATAATTTAGTCCGATACACATAAATTTGCCAATATTGCCAACACATGCGCCAAGACGGGTAGCGCTATCTATTTGCGGCAGGCTTGACGGGTCTATCTTGCGTAAATTATCCAGCGAAGCAGGGCTAAGCGTGGCGCCATTTACATCGTCAATATGGGCGGATAGATCGCGAATATTGCCATCCGCATCTAGCATGCCAGGTTTTTCATGTCCGATCTCTCCAAATCTAACTAATTTCATCTGAATCTCTCCTTTAATCCCAGTATCATTATAGTAATTTTGTGTATGCGGCGGTAATAGATATTAGTGATTATCGCGCGGAATACCTTTGGTTGTTGCAATAGATTGATAATTTGGGGCATCCCGCAACACCATACCATCTGAGAATGGCTGCACCATTTCTCTGAAATATTGTTGCCATGGGGATTGATTTTCAGGCATCTCAAAGCCGCCCTGAGCCGCAAGTGCGTGCGCACGCTCTGCCAACTCATCATTGCTGATCAGAATATCTGCGGTGCATTTATTCATATCAATTCTGATCATATCCCCTGTTTTGAGCAGGCCAAGAGCGCCACCTGCAGCTGCCTCTGGCGAGGCGTTCAAAATAGAGGGTGAGCCTGATGTGCCAGATTGTCTGCCATCTCCAATACAGGCAAGCTCGTTCACGCCTTGTTTAATCAGATAGGCAGGCGGGCGCATATTTACCACTTCGGCGCCACCTGGATATCCCAAAGGCCCAGCCCCGCGCATCACAAGGATGCAATGCTCGTCAATAGCGAGCGTTTCATCATCGATCCGCTTGTGAAAATCTTCAGGTCCGTCAAAAACAATCGCTCTGCCTTCAAAGGCGTTTGGATCATCTTTATTTGATAAATAGCGTTTGGTAAATTCCTCTGAAATCACTGAGGTTTTCATAATCGCACTATCAAACAGATTGCCTTTGAGATTGATAAACCCTGCTTCTGTCTTTAGCGGATGATCAATCGTCTTGATAACGGCACTATTTTTGATGCTCGCACCTTCACAATTTGCCTTCATTGACTGACCATTTGCAGTTAAGGCTGAGGGGTGAGGCAGAAGATTATGTGCCATAAGCTGAGCGATTACGGCTGGCACACCACCTGCACGATGATAATCTTCGCCCAGATATTCACCTGCGGGCTGAAGATTCACGATAAGTGGGATGTGATGGCCAAATTTCTGCCAATCATCATTCGTTAGCGGTACGCCAAGATGACGCGCAATCGCATTTAGATGGATAGGGGCATTTGTTGATCCGCCAATGGCTGAATTTACCACAATCGCATTTTCAAACGCCTCGCGCGTCATAATATCAGTAGGCTTCAAATCCTCCCAGACCATATCTACTATCCGCATGCCTGTCTGATAAGAAATCTGGCCGCGCTCACGATAGGGGGCAGGGATAGCCGCAGAGCCAGGAAGTTGCATACCAAGCGCTTCTGCTAGTGAATTCATGGTGGTGGCTGTACCCATTGTATTGCAATAGCCAGTTGACGGTGTTGACGAGGTAACAAGCTCAAGAAAGCCATCATCATCAATTTCGCCTGCCGCCATCATCTGGCGTGCTTTCCAAACAATTGTGCCTGAGCCTGTGCGCTCGCCATCATGCCAACCATTCAACATCGGTCCGACAGATAGGGCAATCGCTGGAATATTCACAGTAGCGGCTGCCATCAGCAAAGCAGGGGTTGTCTTATCACAGCCAATATTCAGCACTACCCCGTCAATAGGATATCCATATAGGCTTTCTACCAGAGACAGATAGGCTAGATTTCTATCTAGCATCGCAGTCGGGCGTTTGCCTGTTTCCTGAATTGGGTGAACAGGAATTTCCATAGGCACACCGCCCGCCGCGATAATCCCATCGCGAACACGTTTGGTAAGCTCAATATGATGTCTGTTACATGGGGAGAGATCAGAGCCTGTTTGGGCAATGCCGATAATAGGCTTGCCTGATCGCAACTCGTCTGCTGTCAGGCCGTAATTCAGATAGCGTTCTGTATATAATGCTGTCATTTCAGGATCGTCAGGGTTCAAAAACCAATGACGTGAACGCAACTCCTTAGGGGTAATTTTTTTTGCCATCTTTACTACACTTTCTTCAAATCAATTTCTTATGCTCACCATAGATGATATGGGGTGGTAGGTTCATCGTCTGGTCATAATCTGATGCTGAACAGCATGTTGCCACTAACTTTATCGTGCCATCCCAGCGTTTCATCTCAGCACATTTTGAGCCAGACATGAAACGGAATATGCACGTAAAAGATAAAAACAAGACTAGGTGCAAAACAGGCATTATGTAAAGCTAAGAATTGACTGGTTATTTTATTTTGATCATATTACCGTGTTCAGGAGATTTTATTCACTGAATGCATTTCAGACAGCAAAAACTAGCTGTCCAAGTGAGTATTGCAAGACAGGTTAGCCAATAGGGGGATACGGTGAAAATTTTAATTTTAGGTGGCGCCGGTATGATCGGCCGTAAATTAACAGAAAAGCTAATTTCTGATAGAGATTTATTGACAGAATCTGATGCGCTATTTTTGCATGATGTGGTGATGCCAGATATCCCTAGCGGCCATCAAAATACGACTGTGCTAAGTGGTGATATTACCTCAACAGAACAGACAGACAAGCTGGCTGCGATACAGGCAGATATTGTCTTTCACCTTGCCTCTATCGTATCTGGCGAGGCTGAACAGAATTTTGATAAGGGCTGGTCTATCAATATGCGTGGCGGTTGGGCATTGCTAGAAGCCTTGCGCGCGCAACATGATGCATCAGGCGGACGCTATCGTCCTAAGGTGATTTTTGCTTCGTCAATTGCGGTGTTTGGCCCGCCATTCCCTGATGCGATAAATGATGATTTTCTATGTGCGCCGCAAACCTCTTATGGGGCGCAAAAAGCCTCTATTGAGATGCTGGTCGCTGATTATGCGCGCAAAGGATTTATTGATGGCATGTCAATCAGATTCCCGACAATTTGCGTGCGTCCTGGAAAACCTAACCTTGCTGCCTCTGGCTTTTTCTCGGGCATTATAAGAGAGCCGCTTAATGGAATTGAGGCAATTTTGCCGGTTGATACGTTTGTTCGGCATTGGCACGCCTCACCACGTTCTGCCGCCCATTTTCTGGTGCATGCGGCACGGCTTGACGAATCTGCATTAGGCACACGCAGAAGCCTGAATATGCCTGGTCTGTCATGCACAGTAGAAGAGCAGATTGAAGCATTGCGAGAGGTAGCAGGCGAGCAGGCGGTTAGCCTGATTAAGATGCAGGCAAATGACGATATTAAGAAAATTGTCGCTGGCTGGCCACGCAATTTTGATCCGCAACGTGCCCTGTCACTTGGCTTTAAGGCTGAAAAGACATTTAAGGAAATCATCGAAGTCTATATTTCAGACGATTTGCCTAAATAAGTTAGGGTTAGGCTAGCATTTTGGTGTCACCGTCAATCGCTAGCGCTTGGCCTGAAATCATGCGCCCCCGATCACTTGCCAGAAACAGGCATTGATCTGCAATATGGGTTGCTGTGACGTAATCCTTAATTGAACTATAGGAAAATGCCTGTTTTTCTATCTCTTCAAAGCTGATGCCAAGCTGTTGTGATTTTGCTTCCATTACCCGCCTTTGCCTGTCGCCAGCCACAAACCCAGGCAGGATAGCATTTACATTGATGCCTGCTTCGCCAAGCTCGATAGCCAATGTTTTGGTAAGGCCAATCACGCCCCATTTTGCCGCAGAATACGGGCTTCGCAAGGCAAAGCCAAACCGTCCTGCCGCAGAAGAAAGATTGATAATTGACCCGCCTTTATTGCGTCTAAGATGCGGGATTGCCGCTTTGCTTGCATAGAACTGGCTTGACAGGCAAATAGTAAGTGTTTGGTGCCAGCTATCATCGTCAATATCTTCAAGCCGTGCGGTTGGTCCGGCAATGCCTGCATTATTAACCAGACAGTCAAGCCCGCCATGCAACGCTGCCGCCTTGTCGATGCATGCCGCTAGTTCGTGGCTGTCAGCTACATCACATAGGCTTGTGCTGATCTCAGGGTCTAATTTGTTCAATTCGTCTATTGCGTCTTTGTCAATATCACAAATTGCGACTTGTGCGCCTTCTTCTCGGAAGCGCAAGGCAGTTTGCTTGCCAATACCATTAGCGCCTGCTGTGATAAACACTGATTTTCCTGTTAATCCCAAATCCATCTATTTACATTCCTGTCTCTGAACTGATTAGGCCAAAATTGCTATTTCCATGCTATAAGAAGGGTGAATATAAAGGCAATGATGTTCTTGATATGGCGTATCTGCTGTGGGATGATCTGGTCTGGATTTTTCGGTATCAGTTCAGTAGTCTTGATCATGTGATACGCGCCGCTAATGCCGAAAATCGGCAACAATTTGATAGGCATATATGATGGATTTTACCCTACCCAAAGAGATTGATGACATTGCCAAACGCACAGCGTTATTTGTAGATGAAGAAATTTTGCCGCTAGAATCTGATCGCAATAATTATGATGCGCATGAAAATATTCGGCTTGATCTGCTTCAGTCTATGCGTGAAAAGGCGCAGAAAATTGGGCTGTGGGCGCCGCAAGCCCCCTGCGAGCGCGGCGGTATGGGGTTGCCTGTTATGGGGTGGGCAGCAATGTATGAGCAGGCAAATAGGTCTATTTTCGGGCCTGTTATTATGAATTGTGCTGCCCCTGATGATGGCAATATCAATCTGTTAAGCAAAATTGGCACAGAGGCTCAGAAAAACTGGTTTCTTGATCCCATTATCTCAGGGCAAGTGCGGTCTAGCTTTGCAATGACAGAACCGCATCCTGGTAGTGGCTCAGACCCCTCAATGATGCTGACAACAGCTACCAAGAACGGTGATGTCTGGCAAATAGATGGCCGGAAATGGTATATTACAGGCGCAGAAGAAGCCGCTCATTTTATTTTGATTGCCCGTACCTCTGAGGATAGCCGCAAAGGGCTAACGGCCTTTTTATTTCATAAAGATCAGCCTGGCTGGGAGATTGTCAGGCGCATTGCCATTATGGGACCAGAAGAGCATGGCGGGCATTGCGAGTTGGTATTTAACGGGCTTGAAATTCCAGATGAACATAGATTGCTTGAGGTGGGGGATGGGCTAAAGGTCACTCAAATCAGGCTTGGCCCCGCACGTCTTACCCATTGTATGCGCTGGCTTGGGCTTGCAAAACGCTGTATGGAAATTGCCGCAGACTATACCGAAAAAAGGGAAGGCTTTGGCATCAAGCTTGCGGCGCGCGAATCAGTCCAGATCAAGATGGGCGAGCTGGCACATGATATTTATATTGGCAGATTGCTGGTGATGCAGGCAGCTTGGCAACTTGATCAGGGGCGCTTTGCCCGCGCTGAAATATCATCAGCTAAAATTCATATTGCTGAAACACTTCATAAGGCCGCAGATACCGCTATTCAGCTAACCGGCGCAAAAGGCTATTCAAAAGATACTGTGCTTGAATGGATTTACCGATATGCCAGACAGGCGCGCCTAGTTGATGGCGCAGATGAGGTACATAAAATGGTGCTAGCCCGCCATTATGCTGAGCAGAAAAGTGATTTTTGGCAATGGGGGTAGCTACGGCAAATCTACAACGCATGGTAAAGAGCCCAAAAAGATGACAGCCATTGATGCGCTTGTTGATAGCCAGTTTTGTTCCGAAACTCAGGCTGAGGCATTTATTGATTGGCTTGCTGATACATTAGGGGCTAGCACTGTTGAGGTGCGCGCTATCCGCCAGCTTTCAGGCGGTGCGATTCAGCAAAACTGGCTTATCGAAACACAGATAGATAGCCATCCTCCACAAAAATGGGTGTTAAGATGTGATGCGCCCTCTGCATTGGGCATATCCCATCAGCGTGCCCAAGAAGCAGAATTGCTGATAGCGCTTGCGCCATATGATATCGCTGTTCCCAAAATATATGCCCTCAGCCCAGACCCATCGCCTATTGGTAAAGGGTTTTTTGTGATGGAGTATATTGATGGTATAGCGCAGGCAAAAAAACTTACCCGTCATCCAGACAAAGCGTCTTTTTCTGGCAGTCTGGTAAGACAGCTTGGCCAGCAAATGGCGCGCCTGCATCAAATTACTGAAGACGATATGCACATAAGCTGGCTTTCTAGACCACAAATATCAGCTGAACTCAGCGCGCTTGATGAAGTGCGCACCATGTTAGCCAAAGTAGGGGGCATCTATCCAGTGCTAGACTATGGGCTATATTGGCTAGAATTACATCTAAGTGAATGGCATCAAGGCACAGATTACAGGCTGTGTCATCGTGACTTCAGAACAGGTAATTTTCTGGTGCATGACGGGCGTATGACTGCCTTGCTAGATTGGGAATTTGCAGGGTGGAGTGTGCCTGCTGAGGATATTGGCTGGCTATGTGCAAGATGTTGGCGATTTGGCGATGATATGGCTGAGGTAGGCGGGCTTGGCGATATGTCAGCCTTCAAAGAAGGGTATTTATCTATCGCAGATGAAATGCCGTCTGAGCCTATTATTCGCTTCTGGCAGATTTTTGCCGAATTGAGATGGGCGGCGATCGCGCTGGAACAGACAGATAGATGTATTAACGGTGACATATCGCTTGAGCTTGCGCTGTCAGCCCCGCTTGTAGCTGAGATGGAATATAATCTTCTGGCAATGATAGCTCCTCCCTATATAAAAGCCAGCTTGACCAATATCGCGCCGTGTCATTACCAGATGCCTGAACATCATCTGGATGCGATTATTGGCGCTATAGATGTATCTATCACTCTGCTAGATAGGCTAGAATCAGGTAGCAAGAAAAATTATATCAACGCGATGATCACACATGGGAAGGCTATGATACATAGAGCGACCTCACAGCCAATTAAAGATGATGATAGCGCTAATCTGATGCAGAAAATTGCTTTGCTTAGACAAAACCAACTGCCAGCGCATGACCCAACGATACTGCATCAGCTAATGTCATATGTGCATGCAAAGCTGGCTATTACCAATCCAAGCTATCATCTTGGCAGGCCAGATAGTATGAAAATTCCAGCTAGCTAGATGACTAGCCTTACCCTGCAACAAATCGGGCTATATGCGATGGCGATGGCGGTATTATTTGCTGTGCCTGGCCCTGCATGGCTGATGCTGGTATCTCGGTGCTTGCATCATGGATTTTTGGCGGCGATTGCGGTTGCTATCGGAATTGGGCTAGGCGATTTAGTTTGGCCAGCCATAGCGCTGATTTCCCTGACCACCCTTGCTACTATTCATCTTGATTTGCTGGACTGGCTTCGCTATCTGGCAGTGGCAATGTTTGTAATACTTGGCATCACGATGCTAGTATCCAAACCTAAGCCGCTTCGTGCAGACCCAGACCCTGACAGTGCCAATGCGCATAAAGATAAATGGTTTATGGGAATTATGGTTGGACTGGCGGCAGTGTTTGCCAATCCAAAAGCGATATTATTCTATCTTGGTATTTTGCCAGGCTTTTTCAGCATTGAGGCACTCACCCTCATTGATATTGTGGTTATCTCATTATTATCATCGTTAATCCCGCTAGTTGGTAATATTGGGCTTGCATTGCTGGTTGGAAAAATTGCCTCACTGATCAGTTCAGCGTCTGCAATGCGCCTGATGCATAGAATAACAGGCGTGGTGATGATAGGGGTTGGGCTAGCAATGTTTCTGGCTCACTAGCCCGCTTAGAACGCGGCTAAATCACATATTATACTTGCAAGCTAGAAGTGGTAGTCGCACAGTTAGATCAGCTTTTATGTTTTAGCATGTTACGAGTAGGAGATAAATGTGAACAAATATGATCATTTCATAGATGGTAAATTTATGCCATCTGAAAGCGGCGAATATTTTGATACTGAAAACCCGTATACTGGCGAGGTATGGGCGCAGGTTGCGCGTGGTAATGCTCAGGATGTAAATCGCGCCGTTGCCTCTGCCAAAGCTGCCTTTGAAGGCGAATGGGGTGCAATGGGCGCATCGGCACGTGGCAAGCTGATGGTCAAGCTGGCAGATATTATTGACAGAGAAGCTGAGATGCTTGGCAAGCTTGAAGTTCAGGATAATGGCAAATTGCTGGCAGAGATGGGAAGCCAGACACGGTATATCAGCGAATGGTACCGTTATTTTGGTGGGCTTGCTGACAAAATCGAAGGCACGGTAATTCCGACTGATAAGCCTAATATGTTCAATTTTACACGGTATGAGCCCTATGGGGTGGTTGGGCTGATTACCCCGTGGAATTCGCCATTATTGCTGGTAGCTTATAAGCTAGCGCCTGCATTGGCGGCGGGTAATACAGCCGTGATCAAACCATCTGAATTTACCTCAGCGTCAACCGTTGAATTTATGAAGCTGATAGCAGAGGCAGGCTTTCCAGCAGGCACAGTTAATGTAGTGACAGGCTATGGTGCAGAGGTTGGCGGGCCGTTGGTAGATCATCCTGATATTGCGAAAGTAGCCTTTACAGGCTCTGATATGACAGGCCAGAAAATTTACGAACAATCAGCCAAAAAGCTGATTCCTGTGACGCTTGAGCTTGGCGGCAAATCACCTAATGTGGTGTTTGACGATGCTGATCTTGATGCAGCTGTAATGGGCGCAATCTCAGGCATTTTTGCAGCCACTGGTCAGACCTGTATTGCAGGCTCACGATTGCTGGTGCAACGCTCAATCCATGATGAATTTGTTGCGCGTCTAATCGAAGTGGCAAAGACAGCTAAGATTGGCGATCCGATGTCGCTGGATACGCATGTAGGACCAGTTACTACCCCGCCGCAATTTAAGAAGGTAATGGATTATCTGGCGATTGCCAAAGCAGAAGGCGCACAATGTGTGCTGGGGGGCGATGCGTATACAGGGCCTGGCGCAAAAGGTAGCCAATTTGTCCAGCCAACTATTTTCACTGGCGTATCAAATGATATGCGGATTGCCCAAGAAGAAGTATTTGGGCCAGTGCTATCTGTGATACCGTTTGATGATGAAGCAGATGCTGTGGCGATTGGCAATGATATAAATTTCGGGCTGGCCGCAGGTGTCTGGACATCTGATATGGGTCGGGCATTGCGCATGTCAGAGAAATTGCGCGCTGGCACAGTGTGGGTAAATACCTATCGGGTGGTAAGCTATATGACACCGTTTGGCGGCTATAAGCGAAGCGGGCTTGGCAGAGAAAATGGCCAGCAGGCAATTATGGCTTATCTGCAACAAAAATCTGTCTGGATAGCCACTGAAACAAGTGCAGCAAATCCATTTATTATGAAGTAATCTTCTGACAGAAACATAACAAGACGGGCGACATGACAGATCATGCCGCCCATTTTGTTATGCTGTGATTTGCCGCTTAGAAATTGGCTTCTTTTTGTCTTACAATCGCTGCAAGTGTTTCATTATAGGGGGCAGATAGCCCTTCTTCTGCACAAACGACTGGAACCATGCCGTTGATCGCGTCAATTTCAGACGGGCGTTTGGCCAGATGGTCTAAGCGCATTGATGGGTTTGCTTCTGGCATAGCAGAGGCAAAATTGATGGCATATGCATCAGGATCGTCAAATGAGAAATTGATTCCTTTTGCTTTGCCTGCTTGATAGGCTTCACGCATACAACCAAGCGCAACATTCAGATTGGCAGGATTGTTCAAAATCCCCTTAATCTGGCATTCAAACACGGTGCATGGCGCGCTCAAAAATACATTGCATAGGAATTTCTCCCAAATCAGTTGGTGAATATCGCCAAAGCCATTGGCGTTAAATCCAGCATTGCGCCATAATGCTACCAGCGCTTCTAGACGGGCAGTCTCGCCGCCATTCATCTCGCCAATTCTGATCTGTTTCATATTATTATGATGGGCGTGGCCAGGACCTTTCATTGAGGCTCCGAAGCCTTCGGCAACACCCAATAGCACATTGCCTGTATCCATATGCTGGGCAATTCGCTCGCCAGCGCCAAGACCATTTTGGATAGTTAACACCAGCGAATCATCTCGCATATGCTCAGATACTAGCTTTGCGGCATCTGCCACACCATCGGCCTTTGTGGCGATAATATATAAGTCGCAAGGCTCAATGTCAGCAAGAGAGGTCGCCGCTGTAATCGAGTTGACAGTTCTATCACCACTTGCGCCTTCCAGCCGTAATCCAGTAGAATTTATAGCCTTTACATGTTCTGCCCATGTATCAATCGCATAGATTGAAAGGCCACTATCAGCCATCAATGCAGCATAAACAGAGCCCATAGCACCTGTTCCAATAATTGCAATCTTTTCCATAAATATCCCCGAATATGTTATTGGCTTTTTGTACAGCAAATAGATAAAAATACAAAAATTTTTTTTGAAATATAATAGTGACAGCGTCTTTTTTACAGCTATTCTAATATGCGGGAAAGACGAAGATGGGTAGGCAAATGTCAGATAGTTATGACTATATTATTGTGGGTGCTGGGTCTGCTGGATGTATTTTGGCAAATAGATTATCCGAAAATCCTGCGCATAAAGTCTGCTTGCTAGAAGCAGGACCACCAGATTATGATCCGCTGATCCATATTCCAGCAGGTTTTATGTATTTGCTGACCAAGCCATCTGTGAACTGGCTATATGATGCTGAGGGTAGTTGGGGGACAGCAGGACGGCCAATGGCAATTCCAAGAGGCAGAGTGCTTGGCGGGTCAAGCTCAATCAATGGGTTGGTATTTAATCGTGGACAGCCAACGGATTTTGATGTGTGGGCGCAAAAGGGTAATCAAGGTTGGTCATATTCAGATGTGCTGCCCTATTTTATGCGATATGAAACCAAGATAGGCGCTGGTGATGAAGGCTATCGCGGCAAATCAGGTGAGATGGAAATTCATGATCTGGCTTGGCGTCACCCATTATGTGATGCGTTCATTCAGGCATGTGTTGATCATGGTATTCCGCTAAATTCTGATTATAATGGCCGCTCGCAAGAAGGGGTATCCTATATTCAGCGTAACGCCCAAAGACGCAGAAGAATAAGTGCCGCTCGAGCCTTCCTCAATCCTGTCAAACACCGCAAGAATCTGCATATCATTACCTCAGCGCATGTGACGAAAATTGATCTTGAAGGCAAGAAAGCAGTTGGGGTGCGCTATATAAAAGGCGGACGTACTGGCACAGTGAAGTCTGTTCGAGCTGGCCGCGAGGTTATCTTGTCTGGCGGTGTGATAAACTCGCCTCATCTGCTTCAGCTTTCTGGCATTGGTGATGGTGATAGGCTAGGGGAAAAAGGGATTGAGTTGGTGCATCATCTGCCAGGAGTAGGCGCAAATCTAAGAGATCATTTTGCGCCACGTCTGACAGCACGCGCCAAAAATATTGGCACGATCAACGAGAAATCACGCGGGATTCGCTTGCTTGGCGAGATTGGAAAATATCTGCTTGGCGGTGATTCTATCGTCTCGCTTGGCCCAACTAATGTATATTGTTTCTGGCATTCAGATGAATCGGTGAAAAACCATGATCTGCAAATGACCTTCTCGCCTGCCAGCTATAAAGAAGGGGTGCAATCACAGCTTGATGATGCGCCCGGATTTACAGTTGCTGCGTGGCAACAACGCCCTGAAAGTCTTGGCTGGGTGAGGGCGCGGTCTTCTGATCCATTCGAAAAACCTGAAATCAATCCAAATTATCTGGATGCTGAACAGGATAGGCAGGTCTGTATTGCAGGCATTAAGCTGGCTCGCAAAATTATGCATTCTGATGCGATTGCCCCCTATTTTGACCATGAGGTCTATCCTGGCGTTGAAGCAGGCCAGAATGATGATGAGCTATTGCAGATTGCACGCGAGAGAGGCACCTCAACCTATCATCTGATGGGTACGTGCCGGATGGGCCCAGATACTGACCCCACAGCGGTGGTGGATAATAAGCTGAAAGTCTATGGCATTGAGGGGTTACGGGTGATAGATGCGTCTATCATGCCAACTATGTTAAGCTCAAATCTAAATGCAGGCGCGATGATGATAGGCGATAGAGGTGCAGACCTTGTGCTTGGCACCTCCTTGCCCAGAATGGAGGTTTGATGATGAGTGATGAAAGCACACATGCAAAGCAAGATAAGATGTGGCATTTCAGGCCAAACTTACCGTTATCTGTCTCGCCTTATTTTAGCTGGCCCTTTCGGCCTGAGGCGATTATTCGCTGGTTTGCCAGATCATGGCTACCTGTGACCGAACGGCTGATATTTTTTCTTCTTGCATGGGTGAGCTGGCTTTATATTGTGCCAGATGTTGCAACAATTACCGCAGGCGGTGTTGGCTGGATAGCCATACTCTATGTCAAAAATATAAGCCTGATGGTGGCGCTTGCAGGCGGGTTACATTTATATCTCTATAGATTTCATCTTCAGGCGAAGCAGTTAAAATTTGATAGAAGCATGGCAAATCGTGATGCCTCACGATTCACCTTTGGCAATCAGGTAAAAGATAATATCTTCTGGTCGCTGGCAAGTGGCGTGACTATTTGGACAGCGATTGAAGCAAGCCTGTTCTGGCTTCATGCACATAACGTTGCCTCTACTATCAGCTTTGCCAGCCACCCTGTTTGGTTTGTGGCATTATTTGTGATTGTGCCATGGTGGAATAGTCTGTGGTTTTATATGATTCATCGTGCGCTTCATTGGCCGCTTTTATACCGACTTATCCATCATGTGCATCATCGTAATGTGTCTGTTGGCCCTTGGTCTGGAAATGCGATGCATCCGCTTGAGCATGTTATCTGGATGTCTGGCGCCTTTATTTATGCGATTATTGCCTGCAATCCTGTGCATATATTATTTTCGCAATATTTATCTATTTTAGGCGCAGTAACCTCTCATTCTGGCTATGAGGGGCTGGTAATTGGCACAAAGCGGGTGATGCGCATGGGTGATTTTTTTCATCAGCTTCATCATCGCTTTTATGAATGTAATTATGGCACATCCGAAGTGGGGTGCGATAAATGGGCAGGCTCGTTCCATGATGGCACGCCCGCAGGCATGAAACAAATCAAACAGCCGCCACAATCATAATGTTCGCTGGCGATTATCGAGGCATCAAAGCGCCACGCACACCAACAACCTGAAGCGCTAGTGAGTGGCCAGCCATCAGCCGTTCAGCCTCTGGCTTGCCAGCTAGCAATGCATGAAGATAGCCTGCATTAAAACTATCCCCTGCGGCGGTTGTATCTATCACCTTTGGCGCTTTTGGATAGCCGATAGTCTGTTCAAGCTCAAAGCTAAAGGGGCCGTTTTCAGCCTGTTTTATTGCGCATGCATGCCAGTGTTTTGCAGCAAAGCGGCCAATGACCTGCTCTGCTGTCTGATCCCATAATGCCTGTTCATCATCAAGTGATGGCAACGCGATATCTGCTATTTGCCACATATCTAAGTTGATAGCTCTGGCAGTCTCAATAGACTCCCATAATTGGGGGCGAAAATTGCTATCAAAGGCGATTAAGCTACCTTGTTTTTGTCGTGATCTTAAAAAGCTGATAATTGCATTTCTGCCCTCATCGCTCATTATCGCCATTGTGATGGCTGACAGATAGATGATGTTGGCCTCTGGCAGGGCAGATAGCAAGCTAGCATCATCCCCTAAATGACGGGCAGCCGACTGGTTGCGCCAATAATGAAAGCTTCGCTCGCCAGCATCATCTGTTGCAACTGCATAAATTCCGATATTATGGGCGCTGTGACGCATCAGACAGTCTGTGTTTAGCCCTTCATCAGATGCAAGCACTAGCAGACCAGATGATAATGGGTCATGCCCAATAAGCGAGGCAAAGCCAACCGTATCTGGAGTGCCAAACAGTCGTGCTGCATAGATAGCTGTATTGAAACAGTCACCTGCAAAGCTGACATCAAAGCCGCCTGTCTCATCACGTCTAAGCTCTGCCATTGCTTCGCCAATACATAATAATTCAAGCTTAGCCTTTAGGGGGCTATGTTCAGTCATGGCTAAATCGCTCATTCAAAAAATCTCGCAATATCTAATATTATACTGCTCTGGCCAGACCATAGCGCAGAAAATGCCAGTATGCATAGCCAGATTTTGCAGGATATTAGCGGTTTATATCAGCTGACTATAGGGTGATATGGTGCTGGCGACACAAGATAGATAATGAGGTTATCATCTATCTAGTCTGGATTTTTTGAAAAAGGGCATTATCATCACTGTATAATATCGCTATCCTCAGGATATTTATATAAGTGTAAATCTGGTATCAGGATAATCTAGATGAGCTATCGACCGCCAATTGATGATTTTCGTTTCGGCTTGAAATATCTTGCTGGTTTTGACGAGGTTGTATCACAACACGCCTTTTCTCATTTGTCTCTTGATCTTGCAGAAGCAGTCATTGAAGAAGCAGGTAAGCTGGCGTCTGACGTTATTGCACCGTTAAACCATGTCTCTGATAGCGTATCTGCCATCAGGCTGGATAATGGAGATGTAAAAACACCTGATGGATTTGCAGATGCTTATCAGGCTATGGCGACAGGCGGCTGGACAGCGATGGAAGCTGACGAAGCTTATGGCGGCCAGCAGATGCCAATGGTAATTTCAGCTGCAGTTAACGAGATGTGGCAATCTGCTAGCCTCAGCTTCTCGCTTTGTCACTTGCTTACACAAGGCCAGATTTTTGCGCTGCAAAATGCTGCCTCTGAACAGCAGAAACAGATGTTTCTGCCGCCTATGATTGAAGGGCGCTGGACAGGCACAATGAATCTAACCGAACCTCAAGCAGGCACAGATTTGGCAGCGATAAAATCACGAGCTGTAAAGAAGGGTGATCATTATCTGATTTCTGGCCAAAAAATCTATATTACCTATGGCGAGCATGATATGGCAGAAAATATCGTGCATCTGGTATTGGCAAGAACAGAAGATGCGCCAGCAGGCTTGAAAGGCATTTCTGTATTTATTGTGCCAAAATTTCTGGTGAATGAGGATGGCAGTCTGGGCGCACGGAATGATGTTCGTTGCCTGTCCATCGAAAAAAAGCTAGGGATCAAAGCCTCTCCAACAGCGGTGCTTCAATATGGCGAGCAAGGCGGGGCAGTTGGCTATCTGGTGGGGGAAGAACATAAGGGGCTTGAGATCATGTTCAAGATGATGAACCATGCCCGTTTTGCCGTTGGGCTTCAGGGGCTGGCTGTGTCTGAACGTGCCTATCAGCAGGCAGTTGACTATGCCGAAACCCGTGTTCAGGGCATACCGATTGAAGGTCAGGCAGGACAAACCATTACCCATCATCCTGATGTGATGCGCCTGCTGGCTGTGATGCGTGCTGAAATTGAAGCGATGCGCGCACTCTCATTATGTTGCGGTGCGGCGCTGGATAAATCCCATCATGCAGATAGTGATGAGATGCTAAAACAGGCTGATAGCCGCGCATCTTTGCTGGTGCCAGTAATGAAAGGCTGGTTTACAGAGAGGTCAGTTGAGCTTGCGTCTGATGCGCTTCAGGTGCATGGCGGGATGGGCTATATTGAAGAAACAGGGGCAGCACAGCATTATCGTGATGCCCGTATTTTGCCTATCTATGAAGGTACTACTGCTATTCAGGCAAATGATCTTGTGTTTCGTAAAACCTTGCGAGATCAGGGTGAGGCAGTGCGTGCGTTATTCGCTGAAATGAAAACAGATATGCAGGCCATAGATAATGAGATGTCTGCCGCTATGAATATGGCTATCGAACAAGCAGATATTACACTTGAGCGTTTATTGGCTAAGGCAAATATGCCTCGCAAAGCTGCGGTAGGCGGGGTTAATTGGCTGATGTTGCTTGGCTATTTATGTGGCGGCTGGCTGATGGTGCGCTCAGCCGCTTTTGCTGACGATATAGCAGAAGATTTTTCCCCTGAATTTAGGGCTGCAAAGAAGGTTACGGCGCAAATCTATATTACCCATTGTCTGCCGCATGTGGGGCGGCTAGCAGATATTATCAATACTGAAGATGATCCTGTTCTGGCAATGAAATCAGAATGGCTTTACCGGCACTAATCGCCACACTTAAAAAGAGGTAGAAGATGACACAGGATGTATTTATCCTTTCGGCAACACGCACAGCTATTGGCGGATTTGGTGGTAGCCTGAAAGACCATACGCCTATTGATCTAGGGATAATCGCTGGCAAGGCGGCTATTGCGCGCTCAGGGCTAGATGCAGACCAGATTGACCATGCTGTATTTGGCAATGTGATTCATACCGAAGCACGCGATATGTATCTGTCACGCTGTATTTCGATTGGCGCAGGCATGGCAGATACTGCCCCTGCCCTTACTGTAAACAGATTATGCGGTAGCGGCCTTCAGGCGGTTGTGTCGGCAACACAAATGCTGAAACTTGGCGATGGCGAGGCGGCGTTGGCTGGCGGTGCTGAAGTGATGAGCAGAGGCGGGCATCTAGTACCAGCAATGCGCTGGGGCGCACGTCTTGGCCATGCAGAAGTAACAGATATGATGCTAGGGGCGTTGCATGATCCTTTTGGCATAGGCCATATGGGAATTACAGCTGAAAATATTGCCTCAGATTATGGCATTAGCCGTGAGCAGATGGATGAATTTGCGCTTGCAAGCCAATTGCGTGCCGCCACTGCCATTGAGCAGGGCTATTTTACCTCGCAAATCACGCCTGTAACCATTACAAAGCGCAAGCAAAGCTATGAATTTGATACAGATGAGCATCCACGCGCTACTACAGCAGAAACGCTGGCAGGGTTACGTCCTGCCTTTGATCCAGAAGGGGCTGTGACCGCAGGGAATTCATCTGGAATCAATGATGGCGCAGCGGCGATTGTGCTAGCAACAGACGCCAAAGTTGCGCAAAGCGGACAAACGCCACTTGCGCGGATTGTATCTTACGGGCTTGGCGGTGTGCCTGCGCGGATTATGGGGATGGGGCCTGTACCTGCAAGCCAGATGGCACTTGAACGGGCTGGGCTGAAAACCTCTGATATTAGCGTTATTGAAAGTAATGAAGCCTTTGCCGCTCAGGCATGTGCAGTAAGCCAGCAATTAGGACTAGATAGCGATATCGTCAATCCGAATGGTGGGGCGATTGCACTAGGTCATCCCGTAGGCGCAACAGGGGCTATTATTCTGACCAAACTTGTCTATGAGCTGAAGCGAAGAGGTGAGCGTTATGGGCTTGCCACAATGTGTATTGGGGGTGGTCAGGGTATTGCTGTGATTGTTGATGCTGAAATCTAGCACATATAGATATGCCTTTGTGATAATGGCGCTGTGGCTTGGCATCGGCGCGGGGCTGGGCTCAGCGTGTGCCGCATCGCTAAAACACGAAATCGAATCAATACAGGCTAATGTTATTTTCATGCGTCATGCCTTAGCGCCTGGCATTGGCGATCCAGCCAATTTTGATATTACAGATTGCAATAGCCAGAGAAATCTTGACGAGGCAGGCCGAAGGCAGGCCAGAGAGGCTGGCGCATTTTTTCGCGCCGAAAATATCCAGTTTGATCACATTCTATCAAGTAGATGGTGCCGATGTGTTGAAACAGCTGGCTTGCTAGCGCTAGGGCCTTTCACCACATTTGACGGGCTCAATTCATTTTTCAACGGGCATGTTGATAAAGCTGAGACACTTGATTTGTTGAAACAAAAGCTTGTGACCCTAACCCAACAGCCCGTAACATTGCTGGTAACCCATCAGGTGGTGATTAGCGCAATTACCAATATCTCGCCTGTATCAGGAGGGCTTGTGCTATATAATAGTGATACAAAGACAGCTAAACCATATCGCTGGCAATAAAAAGGATCGCAAAAAAAAGGTCGCAGAAAAACTGCGACCAAGTTTAGGGAGGAGTCATCTTGAGAGTGTTCATTCTTAAGATGCAATAATTATTCTACGTCTTAGTGATGCTATGTGTTCACTACCGCATCTATTTTTTTTAAGTTAGGCTTCAGATTTTCTAGATATAAATGAAATAAAATTCAACTATATGAATATGTTAGCGTCTAATTTACAGCCCTTCAGAAAGGTGCCTGTTCATTCACTTGGGATCGGCCAGATAATTAGCTATGGGCTATTATTTTATAGTTTTGCGCAATTAAAACAGCCGCTTTCAGTGCAATATCAGCTATCTGAGCTATATATCCTCACAGCTTTAAGCCTGACTTTGGCGGCACAAGCCTGTCTTGCCCCTATCTATGGGTATCTTGCAGATAGATATTCGGCATTATGGGTGATGTGTGGCGGGTTTTTTGCAGGCGCAATCGGACTTTTATTGCTGTCAATAGGCAGTAATATGGCTCTGCTATTGGCTAGTTTTGGGTCTATCGGAATTGCGATGGGGTGTGCGACTTATGAGCTTGCCTTCAGCTCTGCGGTTCAGCTTGATGAGAAACATGCGCGACTCAATATCTCATATATCACCTTTTATGGAGCGGTTGCCAGTTCGATCACATGGCTGATAACTGGCCCCTTACTTGCCCAATTTGGTCTAAAACATACTTTATGGCTGATGGTAATAGCGTTGATTGTGGCTGGCGTGCGAATGGGCTGGCTAGCATATCGCTACCGTGCGAACCATCTTGCCAGTTCCTCACAATTTGCAAAATTTCGGTGGTCTGATTTGCGTGTATCAGAAAGGCGGGCAATGCTGTTATTGGCGCTTGCAGGCGGGTGTGAATATCTGGCATTTGGCGCGGCGGCGATGATGTGGATTAGCTGGTTTACCAGCCTGTATCAGGATGTGGCCACCGCAGTGATGCTTGCTAGTATTTATGGCCCTTTCCAGCTAATTGGTAGAATGGTTGAAATGTATTTTGGTAAGCTGTTTGATGCGCGGCTCACAGGGGCGATTGCGTCTAGTTTAGTGCCACTAGCTATCATGCTGGCAGGCATAGATAATCTATATATCTCGGCACTGGCTATGGCGTTGTTTGGCATGGGGCATGGTGTGCTGACAGTAACGCTTGGGTTTGTGACTAACCTGTATTTTAGGGCAGAAATTTATGGCCGTGCGAAAGGCTGGATATCGTTGCCACGCTCAATGGGGCTTGCGATGGGGCCACTTGCTGGCGGGTTTATATTTGCTCATTTTGGCACTGATTTTCTGATGATTATTCTGGGATGTTTTCTGGTATCATGCGTGTGTATTTGGGCGATATTGCTTCAGCCCCCTACCAACCAGATTCATATAACACCGACACATAAATAGCCCATTAGCTGGATAAGACCTATATATTTGCGCACGCCATGTGGCTAGGGTTTAGTCTTATCATCTAAGGCATTGCCTATCAGCTCATCACGCCTATCATCTGTCTCGCCAAACCGTTTTAGACTTGGGGCTTTGGTGCCTTCATAAAGCTGTTCAAGATTTTTGGATATTTTTTCATTTTCACGCTCAAACAAACAATTTCCCTGACTATCTGAGGCAACAATAAATGGCCCCATATGATTGCATTTAAGCACCCACATCGCTTGGGCAATGCCAAGCTCTTCATGCCAATGCACAGCTTCGACAGTTTCAACCCCGCGTCCTAATAATGCGCCAGTGCCATAGCCAACAGTTGATAGATAAATCGCTCCGTTTGGCACAAAATAGTCTTTATAATCTTTTGATGACATGCCGCCTTTGCCAATAATCAACTTTGCGCCCGAACGTGCCATCCATTCAGGAAGCCATTTAGCAAAGCGAAAGGACGCAGTAGCGGTAACAGCCCCAAGCGAAAAGCTGCCATCTGCATTGATAGTAGCAGCAGGTGAGCAGTGAAAATTGGCGGCACTTTGTTGCGGCAATTCCATAGGCACATTGGCATTCTGTTCTAATGCGCGCATATATACCCCCTCACGGGCGGTATATAAAAGCCCGTCAAGATAAACAATATCCCCTAATCTGAGCGCGTTAATATCATCCTGACTAGGCGTAGTGCTTAGGCTGATTTGTCTTGGTCCTGAAGGCGTGGCCATTCTACGGTCTCTCTTCTTTGATAGGGGGTAAACCAGTCTGGGTCTGTGCGGTAATGCACCTGACCATCTGGTGTGATTCTGGCTACCGCCCGACGTGATGACAGGCAAAATGCATGGACAGACATTTGCATGCCGCCCGTATGACAATATCCAGCCTCAATATGACAATCAATCACCATATGTTTGCCAACAAATCCCATCGCGCCCATGCCGATATTATTGCCAAGTATCTTAAGCTCATCTTCAAGTGCGGCGATTTTCGGGTCTGGATTTCTATCACCAACCAGCCTAAGACAGGCAGCACGCTTGCCAAGTACCATACAGCTATCTTTCGAGCCGCCAAGCCCGATACCGATAATCGCAGGCTGACAGGCAAGCCCTCTTTTGCCAAAGGCAACCAGACTATCAAGATAAAACCGCTTTATGCCCTCAATGCCATCAGAGGGGAATAGCATCCTATAATCTGTTCCAAACAGCCCGCCCTTATGCACAGTGACAAGGTCAATCCAGTCGCCGTCAGGCTCAAAGCCATATTCAATCTCAGGCGCGCCAATGCCGACATTATTATCATGATCTGTCCGCCATAGCGGATGCACTCTGTTTGGCCGAAGCGGAATTTCCCTAGTGGCGGTAGCGGTTGCACGCCGCAAGGCTGTCTCTAATGCTATTGGTCCGCCTTCGATGGTAGCCTCATTCCCCATTTTTACATACCAGCGCGGCACCCCTGTATCACCGCACATAGCGCGCCTATCTTCTTTGGCAGCATCATAATTATCCAGCATCGCTTGAAGTACAAAGGCAGAAAGCTCGCCATCTTCTGAGGCGGCAGCCTGTTTCAAGCCAGCCAGATAATCATCAGGAATCTCAATCGCTGCCTTTGCCATCAGGGTTTCGGCTGTCTGTTCGATAAGTGCAGATGAAATCATTGTGCCGCTACAAGCGTTTCAGGCTCGTCCTTAGCTAGAATTGTCTCTCCAGGACTGACAATGCTAAAATCTACATCCTGTCGTGTAACCGATACCCCATCAGAGGTTTGTCGCGCAACCGTGAAATATGAGCTTTCTAATGCGCCTGTGTCGGCAAAATCCTGTCTGAAATGCGCGCCTCGTGAATTTTCACGTGCAAGTGCGGCGTTCCCAATAACCAGTGTAGTGTCAATCAGCGATCTTAGATTCAGCCAGTCATGCCAGCCAAGATGGAATGCGCGATTGCCATCTGCAACACCAATTTCAGCCATCTGTTCAGATAATTCAGAGACACGTTCTAGCCCTGTCTTCAAAGATGATTTGTCTCTGATAACGCCAATATCCTCCCACGCAATATCCTGCAACTTCTGACGTAAGGGCTGAAGTGGCTCTGCTGGCTTTGTGAAAGGCAAGCAGGCACGCTCTATCTCGTTACTAAGCACCATTTCATCAGGCTCGCGATGATGCGCGATCTTAGCGATATCAGCGACCATTACCTCGCCTGCGATACCGCCAAACACAGTTGAATTGGCAACCCCGTTTCCGCCTAGCCTGTTTGCGCCATGCGCGCCGCCTGCATCTTCACCTGCTGCATATAATCCTTCAATTTCGGTGCGGGTATCTACATCGACAATCACGCCCCCCATCAGATAATGCGCCGTAGGCACAACCTCAACCTGACCTGCGGCCAGATCAAATCCGCAATCAGCACAACGTTTTACCATGCCTTTGAATTTCTCAGCCACATGCTCGGCACCTAGATGGCTCATCGAGATAAAAACGCCTGCATCTTCTGGGCTGTTGCTTTTTGACATTTCAGCATAGATAGCTCTGCTAACAATATCACGGGTGGCACGTTCGCCTTTTTCATCATAATCAAACATGAAACGTCTGCCATTACGATCTAGCAAATGCCCGCCTGCGCCTCTTAACCCTTCTTCAAGGACAGTTCCTGTCATCCTTGTATGCGCGCCTGCCAGCAGGCCAGTGGGGTGAAATTGCACCATTTCCATATCACGTAAACCAAGCCCCAAGCGCAATGCCATTGCTAGGCCATCCATTGATTTATCCCCAGAAGGGGTGTGATATTTATACATGGTTGGCCCGCCACCTGTGGCCATCAAAACCGCTTTTGCCCGCACAAACCGAAATGTTCCTTTGCGCATATCTATAAACAACACGCCTGAGATAGCAGTGCCATCCTTAGTGGGAATAAAGGCAATAGCGCGATGTTCTTGCAATTTTTCAACAGGTTGGGCAAGCACCTGTTCCATCAGCCTGCTGATAATCTCAATCCCTGTTAAATCGCCCTTATGCACAGTTCTATCAGCTGTTTGGCCAGCAAAGGCTTTTTGATGGATTGTGCCATCTGGATTACGGTCAAAAAAGCACCCAATTTCATTTTCCAGCTCATGAATCCGCTCAACAGCAGTTTTGCATAGCCGCCATGCCATATCTTGATTAGGCAACCATTTGCCGCCTTGTATTGTATCCATAAAATGCCGCTCGATTGTATCTCCGCCGCCAAGCGCAACATTATAGCCGCCTTGCACCATCCGTGTGCAGCCTGATTTACCGATAAGCCCTTTGACAGCGATCGTGATGCGGGTATGCTCATTGCCCTGTTGCAAGGCATGAAGGGCGGCAAATAACCCTGCGCCGCCACTACCAAGAATCAGAATATCTGTATCATGTCTTTCAATCTGATCTATCATCTAAAGTGTCCTTAAAAAAAACAGCATGGCAATCAATATAGCCATAGATACGGCTACTGCGGCAGATGTTTTCTGATGTGAAGGCCAGCTAAACCATTCAAAGGCCATCAGCCGTAACCCGCCAAAAAAATGCACTGCAAGCAAGCATACTAACAGTGTTTCAGCCAGCTTAATGAGCGGCATTTCAGTTAATTCCAGAAATAGTGTCAGCCTGTCTGCATCTGATATTACAAGTGATAACACCCAAAAATGAACAGGCAAAAACAGCGCCAGCAACACCCCAGAAAGCCGATGTAATATAAAGGCAAGCCGCAAGGGCTGGCCTCGCGTTCGGGCATGGCGGTGCTGTTTTTCTGTTGTCTGTTTTACCGCATATTCCTTGATCATAGTCTTGTTTCTTTGTTCTAAATTAGTGAGATGCAAAGGTTACAGCCCAGATAGCATGACTGCCCATAGCCAGCAGTACCAGCCCGATAATTAGGCTTAGATAGGATGCTATTTTTGGCGTTAGCCCGAACCATTCAGCAGAAATAACAGCTAGCCCCAGTGATGCATGAACAGATACTGCTAGAACAAAGCTGCCATAAAATAACAGCCACGCAATACTATCTTGGGTGCGGCCAAGTATTTCAGCCACACTTAACCCGCCATTGATAGCGTAAATCATCACTGCCAAATGCCCTATTACAAGTGGCACCATGACTAATGCTGACAGTCTTTGCCAGATATATATTTTTTTATCGATCATGCTTATTACTTTGTTCCAGCAATGATGTAAGCGAGAATGCCTGTTTTATGGTTTGCTGTTTCAGCCCTGCAATGGCAAGCATCGGGTTAAGCTCGTTTGGGCAATAATGCGAACAGCTTCCGATAGAATGACAATTATGGCATCCATCACTGCCAGATACAGCATTCCAGATAGTTTGCTTATCAGCATCTTTGGCATCATTAAGCAATGTCCATGCGCGTTGTAAAGCGGCAGGTCCAAGATAATCTGGCTGGTTTGTTACTGTATCACATGCTGCATAACATACCGCACAGTTGATACATTCTATATTGGCATCTGCACGCTTGCGCTCAGGGCTATCAGGCGATTGAAGATGCATTGGTTGATGACGTGAGGCTGAGGGGTGATGTTTTGCCTCTGCCTTCACCCATTTATCAAAAAACGGATCTAGATCAGGCACCAAATCTTTAATCACAGGCAGATTGCGAAGCGGGGCAATCTCAATCTTATTGTTGGCAACAACCTTGTCAATATGGGTGCGGCATGTCCAGCGTGGCTCATTATTTACCATCATTGCACATGACCCGCACATGCCCACCCTACAGGCAAACCGATAGCTTAAGCTAGGATCAATATAATGCTGAATATAAGAGACAATATCCAGCACAGTTTGGTTGTCCTGACGTGGCACTTGATAGTGCTGAATAGTGGCGGGCATATTGCCGCCGCCTCTGTGAACAGCCACATCTAACATATCAGTGCAAGCCTGTTTTTCTTCAGATGTTAACATTGAACCTCTAGCTTAATCAGATTAGTAAGACCCATAGATAAGCATGAAATGACAGCATAAAAAAGGGGGGTGAGATAGCTTTTTTACCAATATGGAAAATTAGTGCAGATGTGGCTGGAGATTATCTAAATTGCATTGTACCATCATTGCGATGCAGAAAGTTTCAGATTTTTGCTGACAGCGTGTCTGCTTCACCTTATATCTGAGATTATGGGATCATCAGATTCGAAAACTTTCATGTAATACTGCAAAGATACGCTCAATCCTGTAATCCTAACATTAAACACAGCCCCGCTAATTATCCAGATATGAAAATAGCGCGAAATTAACGGGCAATGAAAGGGCTAAGATAATGGCATATGAGACATTAGAACTTCTTATTGATGGAAAATGGCGCGCAGGGTCAGACGGGGTGTCAGAACCTGTATTTAATCCTGCGACAGGCGAGGTAATAGCAGATGTACCTCATGCCAGCATTTCTGATCTGGATATGGCGATGGCTGCAAATGCCAGAGTGAATAAACAATGGGCAAGCATGACCCCGCTTGCTCGCCAGAAAATTATTGAAGCATCAGCCCGCATTCTTGAAGAACGCTTTGAGCAAATTGCTGAGAATCTGACCATTGAAATGGGTAAGCCTCTGGCAGAAGCAAAAATTGAATTGCAAATGGGCATTGATATTGCCAGATGGTACGGCGAAGAAGGCAAGCGGGTCTATGGCCGTGTTGTTGCATCTCGCATCCCTGGCATGACTCAGACAGTGATGAAAAGCCCTGTTGGCCCTGTGATTGCGTTTGTGGCGTGGAATTTCCCATGTGTGAATGTGGTGCGCAAGGTATATGGCGCCCTTGCCGCAGGGTGTCCTATCACCATTAAGCCAAGTGAAGAAACGCCTGGCACAGCAGTGGCGATCGGGCGTGCGTTGATGGATGCAGGGTTGCCAGCAGGTGCCTTGAATATCGTATTTGGCAAACCAGCAGAGGTATCAGAACATCTGATCAAATCACCTGTGCCGCGCAAATTGTCATTCACAGGCAGTGTGCCAGTTGGTATGCATCTGCAGAAACTGGCAGCAGATAATCTGATCAAATGCACAATGGAGCTTGGTGGTCATTCGCCAATGATGGTGTTTGATGATTTTGATGCTGAAAAAGCAGCTGAAATCGCAGCTGGTAGCAAGTTCAGAAATGCAGGTCAGGTATGTGTCTCTCCAACCCGAATTCTGGTTCAGGAATCAGTTCAGGACAAGTTTGTTGATAGCTTTGTAAAACGTGTGGAAGCAATGAATGTAACAAGCGGTCTAGATGATGGTGCCAATATGGGGCCGCTGGTTGGTGAAAGACGCCTTGATGTGATGGATCAATTTGTAAATGATGCAACCAAACAGGGCGCTGAATTAAAGACAGGCGGCAACAGGATGAACAGACCAGGCTATTTCTATGCGCCAACTGTTCTGAATAATGTGCCAAAATCAGCCATGATTATGAATGAAGAGCCATTTGGCCCAATCGCGCCTATTTCTACCTTTAAGGATGTTGATGAGGTTATTGAAGAAGCAAACAGGCTTGAATTTGGTCTTGCGGCCTATGCCTTTACCCATAATCCAGCCATTATTGACAAGCTAAGAGATAATGTTGAATCAGGTATGCTTGCGATAAATTCGATTGTGGTAAGCACGCCAGAAACACCTTTTGGCGGCATCAAACATAGCGGATATGGATCAGAAGGCGGGATTGAAGGTCTTGAAGCCTTTTTGGTTACGCGCTTCATGAGCGAAACCCACTAATCACACCGCTTGTTAGCGAATATTTCTGTATCAGGGCGCATCTAGGTGCGCCCTTTTATTTTGGCGTTTTTTCTGGTGCTTTATATTTTGGCGCAATAATGGTCGCTAGCCATAGCCCAGTGCCTACAAGGCATAGAGAGATTGCATGAGCGGCGGTAAATCGCTCGCCAAGCACAAGCACTGCCAGCACAGATACATAAATCGGCACCATATTGGTATAGATGCCAGCAATATTTGGGCTGGTAAGGTCAACTGCTCGCATATAAAATAATTGCGATAAAAATGACGGCACAATCGCGATAAACAGAATTGTGAACCATGCGCTACCTGACGGAAACTGAATTGTGCCATAGCTATATTCTATCGCAAGCAACGGAAATGAGCCTATCCACGCGACAATGGCAAGCCATGTCATCATACCCAGCCCATCTAGCTCTGGTCTGATTCTAAGCCCGACCGTATATCCAGCATACAGGATACAGGCGCACAGCATAAACAGATCGCCCTTGCCAATATCTGCCCCAAGCAAGCCAAGCAAATCGCCTTTGGTAATAATGATAATCACCCCTAAGATGGTCAAGCTACAGCCTGCCAATTCAATCAGCGACAGCGGTACACGAAAACAGATAGCGACCCCAAAAATGATCAAAGCTGGCATGATGGATTGAATCAGCCCTAGATGAATTGCGCTGGTATAATGAGCCGCAAGATAGAATAATGCATTAAAGCCTGTTAGCCCAAGCCCTCCCATCACCACTAGCCATATTATTCTGGATTTTAGAATCTGGAAATCATCTATTAGTTTGCGCCGTCTGATAGAGACCAGCAAGCCAACAACAATCATCCATCTCATCCAAACCACAACCATAGGCGAGATTTCATTGACAGATAATTTGCCTGCGATGGCATTTCCTGCCCAGCCAAGCGTCGTCAGACATAGCAATAATGGCGCTTGCGCATAACACCAGCGAAAAAAGCTGATCATCGAGATTGTCTCAATTCTTGGATGTAAATAATTGACAAGATATTATAAGACCTGTTTTGCTTAGGATAGTTAACTATGTTTTTTGCCCAAGCGATAGGAAAATAATATCAGATGAGTATTTATTTTGAACGAGGTGCCGAGATGACGATGGGCACCTTTCCGCTTAAGGCTGACCAGCTCGTAGATGCTGTAAAGCTAGCCTATGATGAAGGCTTTAGAAGCTTTGATACCGCTCAGATGTATCAGAATGAAGCTGATCTTGGACAGGCGCTTGCCGATATTGGCGCAGATAGGGACACGCTATTTATCACCACCAAAATCCTGCCTGATAATCTAGGCGCAGATAAATTTATCCCCTCTGCAGAGCAGTCTCTTAAGGCATTAAGGCTAGACTATGTTGATGTATTGCTATTGCATTGGCCGCACCCAGATAGAGATAATGAAGAGGCGCTTAGCCTGCTTCAAAAGGCATATGATAAGGGGCTTGCAAAACATATCGGTATCAGCAATTACACTATCGCCATGATGGAGCAGGCAGTAAGGGTGCTTGATGTAATGCCTGTCTGTAATCAGGTGGAATTTCATCCCTATCTGGATCAGTCAAAATTGAAAGCGGCGGCTGATGGTCTGGGGGTAAGCTTGTCTGCTTATTGCCCGCTTGCAAAGGGTCAGATATTAGATGATCCTGTGATAGGTGATATTGCCAAGCGCTATGGGCGTTCGCCAGCGCAGATTGTGTTGCGCTGGATTATCCAAAGCGGGGTTTCAGCCAACCCAATGTCAACCAGACAAGCCAATTTACGCTCAAATCTTGATGCACTTAGCTTCAATCTGTCTGGCGCAGACATGTTTGCGCTTGACCAGCTAGGAGTGCATAATCTGAGGATTGTAGATAAAAACAGAATGCCGATTGCGCCAGATTGGGATTGAGCAGAATATTATTTCTCTATGTAATAGATGAATTTGCTTGATTTTTCTGCCAAATACGGTCAGTTAGGCGGGATTGATACGCTATTTGGTTGGCGCAGATTGTCTATACCAGCATCTAGCCATAGGCAACACGGCTTTATACTATGAGGAATGGTTATGTCCAGCAGCTCAGACATGTCTCAATCCGATATTTATGGCGTTGGGCAATGGGGAAGTGAGCTTATCACGATTATGGATAATGGCCATATTGGTTTATGTCATCCATTTCATACGCACAGCGCCCCAACAGATTTACGGCTTATTGTTGATAATTTGCAGAAACGGGGCATTACCACGCCAGTATTATTGCGGGTTACAGATTTTCTGAAATTTCGAATTGATGAAATTAACAATCAATTTACTCAGGCGATTAACGAGCTTGATTATCAAGGGCACTATCAGGGCGTATTCCCGATTAAGGTAAACCAGCAGGCAGAGGTCATAGACAAGATTGCCGAATATGGTGATGAGTATCGGTTTGGATTTGAGGTAGGCTCAAAAGCAGAATTATTGATAGCCTTATCGCTTAATCTTCATGCTGACACAGCCATTATTTGCAATGGGATTAAAGATAGTGAATTTCTTGAATTGGCTATTATGTCACTTCAGCTTGGCTTTAATACCTTCATTGTGCTGGAAAGTCCGCGTGAACTTGAGCTGGTGCTTGATGCGGTAGCAGGCACAGATATTCGCCCGCAGCTAGGTATGCGCATCAAGCTTACCAATACGGTTAGCGGAAAATGGGCTGAATCTTCTGGTGATAGATCAACCTTCGGGCTGACCATATCGCAAATTATGGATGTGGTGAACAGGCTGAAACAGACAGGCTATATTGACTGTCTTATCCTGCAACATTCGCATCTTGGTAGTCAGGTACCACAAATCATTGAAATCAGAAAAGCAGCGCAGGAGGCCTGCCAGTTCTTCACGGAATTAAGGCGTGAAGGTGTGCCCTTGCGCTATCTTGATCTAGGTGGTGGTCTTGGGGTTGACTATACAGGCGAGCATAATGCAACAGCCAATTCAATCAATTATACCTTACAAGAATATTGCCTGAATATTATTGAAACTGTGAAAGATATCATGGATGAAAACAATATGCCGCACCCTGTTATTATAACAGAAAGCGGGCGGGCATGTGTGGCGCAATCTTCTATGCTTGTCTTTAATGTGCTTGATGCCACTCATTATGATAGTGATGAAAAAATAATAGCAACAAAAGATGACCATCCGTTGCTACTCAAAATGCTGGATATTCAAAGCTATCTGACCAAAGACAGGATTCAGGAATGCTGGAACGATATGAAATATTATCGTGATGAAGCACGCGCACTATTTCGGCGAAACCAGATAAGCCTTGCGATGACAGCACGGATTGAACAGGCTTATCTGTATATGATGAACCATATAAAGGCGCTATTAAAAGCATCTGACACCACAACAGAAGATGTCCAGCAAGCGCTATTCCAGCTTGCAGATATTTATCATTGTAATTTTTCATTATTCCAGAGCCTGCCAGATATATGGGCGATTGATCAGATTCATCCCATCGCCCCGATACAAAGGCTGAATGAGCCTGCTGAACGATATGCAATTTTAAGTGATATAACCTGTGATAGTGACGGCAAAATCGACCAATTTATTTTGGCAGAGGGGCTGTCTTCAATTCTGCCAGTTCATGATCTGAACGAAGAGGAAGATTATTTTATCGGGGTGTTTTTTGTTGGTGCGTATCAAGAAACACTTGGTGATTTGCATAATCTATTCGGCGATACGAATGTGGTCACAATCGGATTGCTAGAAGAGGGCGGCTTTGAGATTATCAAAGAACAGGATGGCGATACAATTTTTGAAGTGCTTTCCTATGTTGAATATGAGCCTAAAAGGCTGATAAATGCATTTAAGGCGATTGTTGAGACAGCTGTAAAAAAGGGTAGGTTAAGCCCCGCTGAACGGCGCCGAATGATAAAATGCTACACAGATAGCATGAATGGTTATACCTATTTTGAGCATCAGGAATCATAGGTATATTCAGCATTTTTTGACGCTAGATGGTGATGTTGTGGGCGTTGATAATAGAATTAGGTGAGGTCAGATATGTCTAATGTTCTTGTAATTGGTGCTGGCGGGGTAGGCTCTGTTGCCACGCATAAAATGGCAATGTTGTCTGAGCAATTTTCCCAGATTACGCTTGCCTCTCGCCGCCAGTTCAAATGTGATGAAATTGCACATTCTGTAAAGATGCGCACAGGCACTCAGATTGCTACAGCAGCGCTAGATGCAGATGATGTAGATGCCACAGCACGCCTTATTGATAAAACAGGGGCAAAGCTGGTTGTAAATCTAGCATTACCCTATCAGGATTTGACCATTATGGATGCCTGTCTGAAGGCAGGCGCTGATTATCTTGATACCGCAAATTATGAACCTAAAGATGAAGCAAAATTTGAATATCACTGGCAATGGGCTTATCAGGAAAAATTCGCCGCACAGGGGCTGATGGCGCTTTTGGGCTCAGGCTTTGATCCTGGCGTAACAAATGTGTTCACGGCCTATATTCGCAAGCATCATATTGCCGAAATGAGAACGCTGGATATTCTGGATTGCAATGGCGGTGATCATGGCCAGCATTTTGCCACCAATTTTAATCCTGAGATAAATATCAGAGAAGTGACAGCGCCAGCGCGTCATTGGCATCATGGCAAATGGGTAGAAACGCCAGCACTATCCCATAAAATTGCGTTTGATTTCCCTGAAGTGGGCACGCGCAATATGTATCTGATGTATCATGAAGAGCTTGAATCACTATCAACCCATTTTCCAGAATTAGAACGTGCGCGCTTTTGGATGACCTTTGGCGATGCCTATTTAACGCACCTAAATGTGCTTCAGAATATTGGTATGACCTCAATTGAGCCGATTATTTATGAAGGCAAGGAAATTGTGCCATTGCAATTTCTGAAAGCGGTATTGCCTGCCCCTGAAACGCTTGGCAAATCTACTACGGGCAAAACCTGTATCGGCACGATTATTTCAGGCACACAGCAAGGCGAAGAAAAAACTGTCTATCTATATAATGTGTGTGATCATGAAGCCTGTTTCGCAGAGGTAGGATCGCAAGCGGTAAGCTATACAACAGGTGTGCCAGCCATGATAGGCGCATCATTGATGCTAGATGGGCGCTGGCGGGCAGAAGGCGTTGTGAATATGGAACAGATGAACCCAGACCCCTTTATGGAAATGCTGAACCTGCATGGTCTGCCATGGCAGCTTACGTCTCTTGACAGCCCTGTTACGTTCTAAGGCAAGGATATGGAAACCAAAACAGCAGGCGCAGGCCGGTTTGCCGATTTTGATCTCAATGCTGTTCCTAGCCCATGTTTTGTTATTGATAAGCAGAAAATTGCTGAAAATCTGGCAATTTTAGGGTCTATCCAAGCACAGACGGATAGCCGAATTTTGCTCGCCTTAAAGGCATTTTCACTCTGGTCGCTTGGTGATATGGTCTCACAAGTGCTGTCTGGTTGTTGTGCGTCTGGATTATGGGAAGCCAAGCTGGCACGGCAATATTATGGCGGCATGCTATCAACATTCTCGCCTGCATATAAGCTGTCTGAGCTGGATGAAATAGCGTCATTATCAGATCATCTTATCGCCAATTCAGCAGCGCAAATTCAGCATATAACGCAGATAGCGCACTCTCATAACACCGAAATAGGCTTAAGGTTAAATCCAGAATTGGTGCTAGGGGAAGTCGCTAAATATGATCCATCTGCACCTGGCTCGCGTCTTGGGATGCCGCTTTTTCAGTTTAACCAATTTATTGCTGATGGCGGTATGGCACAGATTAGCGGCTTGCATATGCATAGCCTATGTGAGCAGGGCTTTGCCCCGCTTCAAGCCTTGATAGATCATATCACCCCTGCATTGGATATGGCGAAATCCGATTTTTCATGGCTTAATCTTGGCGGCGGTCATATGCTGACCCATCCTCATTATGATCGTGCCAGCTTAATTGCTTTGTTAAACAGGCTAAAAACAGATTATGCGGCACAGATTTATCTTGAACCAGGAACAGCGATTGCTTTTGATGCGGGTATTCTGGTTGGCGAAATTCTGGATGTGATAGAGAATGATGGTGCTGTTGCGATAACAGATATTTCCGCCACCTGCCACATGCCTGATGTGCTAGAAGCGCCGTACCGCCCTGCATTGCTTGGCGAGGCAAAACAGGGGGTTGAGGTTGCGCTTGGCGGACCAAGCTGTTTGGCAGGAGATAGAATTGGTACCTATCTATTTTCCGAAAGACCAGAAGCTGGCACGCGGATAGCCTTTCTAGATCAGGCGCATTATTCGATGGTAAAGACAACTAGCTTTAATGGTATGATTCTGCCGTCTATTGCGATTTGGGATTCTGAGACTGATTCTGTCGATATTATCCGCCAATTTGACTATGAAGATTTCAAGGGCAGATTGTCATGATAGCAAAAGATTTCTTTTTAGGAGAAGAGCTAAATCCAGATGAAATGGATGCGCAGACAGCGCTGTTTCATGTGCTTCCATGCGGGTTGGAAAAGACCGTATCCTATGGCACGGGCACAGCAAATGGCCCTCACGCAATTATCGCGGCCAGCCATCAGCTAGAACGGCTTATTGATGGGCATGAACCGATTTTAAGAGGTATTTACACCCATCCAGACATTGATCTTTCAGGCTCAGCCGAAGATATTATGCGCACGATTGCGCGCACAACAGAACAGATAGCTGCAAGCGGCAGAATTCCAGTCACGCTTGGGGGCGAGCATGCATTAAGCTATGGCGCAGTAAAGGGTGTTATGCAGGCATATCACGATGAAGATATCGGCATTATCCAGATTGATGCGCATGCTGATTTAAGAAATTGCTATCAAGGGCATCATTACTCGCATGCTAGCGTGATGCATCTGCTTGCCAATGAAGGGGTTGCAATTGCTCAGCTTGGGGTGAGGGCAATATGTGCAGAAGAGTTGGCGGCACGAGATAGCTATCAGATTTTTTCTTGCGACGGACCTGAGCTGGTACGCGGGAATATCTCATCTATCAATTTGCCAGAAAGCTTCCCAAAAAAGCTGTATATCAGTTTTGATTTAGACGGGCTTGATCCATCAATTTTGCCAGCAACAGGTACACCAGTGCCAGGCGGGCTAGGCTATTATCAGGCGCTTGATCTGGTAGCGTCAGCAGCAAAAGACAGGACAATTATTGGTATGGATATTGTCGAGCTTGCCCCTGATCCTGCACATCCGCCAAGTGATTTCATTGCTGCCAGCATCTGTTATCATCTGATGGCGATAGCAAGCCAAGGAGTGTGATAATGCCAAAATCTGCTAGAAGAAGCCTGTTATTTGCGCCTGCCCATCGCCCTGAATTATTCTCAAAGGCGGTGGCAAAGGGCGCAGATCTGGTCTGTATCGAATGTGAAGATGCGGTGCCTATGCAGCATAAAGCAGACGCACGCGCCGAGATGATACATTTGCTATCTAGCCCGCCGCCTAGCCGTGCTGAGGGGGCATCTGATTATGAGCGGATTGTGCGCATCAATGCGCTGGACACAGAAGATGGGCACGCAGATATTCAGGCAATTTGTGAGCATCAGCTAGCGCCAGATGCGATATTAGTACCGAAAATAGATCATGCCAGCCAGCTATCAGGGCTTGCCGATCAGCTTGAGGCCGCAGGGATTTCGTGTGAAATAATGGCGCTGATTGAAACCGCAACAGGGCTTGAACATATTTTTGAAATCGCAGATGCAACAGACAGGCTTAGCCTGTTTTTATTTGGCGGTGTTGATCTAGCCGCCGAGCTAGGGTGCGAGATGAGCTGGATGGCATTATTATATGCACGCCAGCGCACGATTCATGGGGCGGTGACAGCTGGGCTAGATATATTAGATATGCCTAATGTAAATATCACAGATATTGAGGCAGTTTCTAAAGAGGCAGCAGATGCCCGCGAGATAGGCTTTACGGGAAAAGCGGCTATCCATCCAGCCCAGCTTGAGGCAATTCATCATGCATTCAGCCCTACCCACGCACAGATTCAACACGCCTTAGAGATTATTGATGCCTGTAATAAGGCGCAAGGTGGCGCAGCCTTATTTAAGGGCAAATTGATCGAAAAACCAGTTCAGCTTCAGGCGCATACTGTGCTTGAGAAAGCAGCTGCATTAGGGCTGTTATAGCAAGGCTATGATCCGATAAAGTTTGGCGGGCGTTTCTCGTTAAATGCGGCAATGCCTTCATGCCTGTCTTGTGTAGATACGCATCTATTATAGGCTTCAATTTCAAACATCAGCCCCTCTGCAAGCGATAGATCATGCGCCCGCGAAATAGCCATTTTGGCTTGTCTTACAGCAATTGGACCATTTGCGGCAATCGCTTCTGCTTTTTTGACTATTTCTGGTAATAGCTGGTCTGCTGGGATAACCCCGTTTATCAGCCCCCATTGATATGCGTCATCTGCACTAAAGACGGCACCTGTCAGGATCAATTCTTTGGCGCGTCTTTCGCCTATTGCACGGGCAAGATTTTGGGTGCCGCCAGCGCCTGGAATGATGCCAAGCTTCACCTCTGTCTGGGCAAATCGGGCATGAGGCGCGGCATAGGCAAAATCAACCATTGATACAAGCTCGCATCCGCCGCCATAGGCTGCGCCATTTATTGCCCCAATAACCACAATCGGGCATCCCATAATCGCCCTTACCATCCGTTCATAGACCAGATGCTGGGCAAACCAGTCAGCATCGCTCATCCCGTTTCGTTCTTTCAGATCGCCCCCTGCACAAAATGCCTTACTGCCAGCCCCTGTAAGGATCACTACTCTGATGTCTTGTTCGGGGTGATGATGGGTCATGCTAAGCGCTTCAAAAGATTGAACTAGCTCTTCTGCCATCTGGGTATTGAAGGCATTAGACACCTCAATTCGGCTCATTTCTATTTTCAAAATATGCGGGCTAAGCATCTCACAGGCTAGGGTTTTGAATGTCATGTCCATAATCATACTCGTTTTCCCTGTTATCGCATGTATGCCTGTTATCTTATGTAAGCTAGGCAGCAGACCATCTTGGATTGATATTATTATCCACAGTGACGAATGTGTTTTAGCCTTGTCAAGCTTTGCAGTGTTTGCTGATATATTGAAATGGCAAGCATGTAATTTTACAGGGAAATAGGCGTCAGATGCAGTCAACAGGATTAGAGGACGAGCTTAGCGGTATCACAGCAATATGCATTGAGCAGGCAGTTGCTGCGCCCTATTGCGGGTTGTTGATGGCTGATGCTGGCGCGCGCGTGATCAAAATTGAACGCCCTGAAGGCGATTTTGCACGTGGCTATGATAACGGCGCAAATGGTCATAGCACTATTTTTATGTGGCTCAATCGGGGAAAGGAATCTATTTGCCTCAATCTTAAACAGGCAGATGATCTGGCCTTGTTGAAACAAATGATAGATAAGGCGGATATTCTGGTAAGTAACCTTGCGCCAGGTACGGTCGAAAAAATGGGGCTTGTTGGCGATATCTTGCGCCAGTCTAATCAAGGTTTGATCACCTGTAAAATAAATGGCTATGGCTCAGAAGGGGCTGCTGCAAAGAAAAAGGCATATGATTTTCTGGTGCAAGGCGAAAGTGGCGTGGTGGCGGTAACGGGCACGCCAGAACAACCTGCCAGAGTCGGGGTATCTTTGACAGATTTATCAACGGGGCTGACAGCCTTTTCAGCAATTTTGCGCGCCTTGCATATGCGCTATCGCACGGGCATGGGGGTTGATCTAGAAATTAGTATGTTTGATGTGATGACAGACTGGATGAATATGGCGCTATGTGGTTATCGCTATTTTGGTGGTGCGCCAGAACGCACAGGCCTGACACATTCATTTGTTGCGCCTTATGGCGGCTATTATTGCAAAGATGGCAGGCAGGTGTTGCTTTCTATCCAGAATGACAGAGAATGGGTTGATTTCTGTAATGATGTATTGCAACAGCCAGAGCTAGGAGAAGACCCACGCTTTATCCATAATACAGATAGATATATTCATCGCGAAATATTAGCAGATATTATCAATCAGTGTTTTGCCAACTATCTACCTGAGCAGATTATCAGCTTGCTGGATGACACTAGAATTGCCTGTGCCACTCTGAATGAAGTGAAAGAAGTATCTGTTCACCCCTTTTTGAAAGAGCGCCAGATTTCGATGGGAGATGCTGTGATTGATATTGCTGATTTACCTGTCAGGCGAAAACAAGGCAGTGTGCAACGAGCGCCCTTAAAAGGGGAACATTCAAAGCAGATACGCGCCGAATTTTCATCCTAGAAATTCTTCTTTTATAGGGAATTATTATCATACGACCAATAAGGATAAATCAGCATGAGCTATAGGCTATCACATGGCGACATAAGAGACGGTATCATAAAGCTATGCCAGCAATTTGACGGTAAATACTGGCAAAGCTGTGACCAGCAACATGCCTATCCTAGCGAATTTGTGCAGGCATTAACCGAAGCAGGCTATTTGTCTGCACTGATTCCAGAGGCGTATGGCGGGCTTGGTTTGCCGCTATCCGCAGGCGCAGCAATTTTAGAAGAAATTCACAGATCAGGGGGGAATGCGGCGGCCTGTCATGCACAAATGTATACCATGGGCACGCTGTTACGTCATGGCTCAGAAGCGCAAAAGCAACATTATCTGCCTGCCATTGCGTCAGGTGACCTTAGGCTTCAGGCCTTTGGGGTGACTGAACCTGGCTCTGGCACAGATACCACAGCCTTGCGCACAACAGCCGTAAAGCAAGGAGATCACTATATTGTAAATGGTCAGAAAATCTGGACATCACGGGCTGAATATTCTGATCTTATGCTGTTATTGGCGCGCACTACCCCAAAAGAGGACACAAGCAAAAAGACAGATGGGTTAAGTGTGTTTTTAGTAGATATGCGTGAGGTAGTTGGCTCATCGCTTACCATCAGCCCGATACGCACCATGATGAACCATGCCACAACGCAGCTATTTTTTGATAATATGCCTGTGCCTGCCGCCAATCTTATTGGTGAGGAAGGCAAGGGGTTTCGCTATATTCTATCAGGCATGAATGCAGAACGTTTGTTGATTGCCGCAGAATCAATCGGCGATGCAAAATTCTTTATCGAGCAAGCAACCAGCTATGCAGGTGAGCGTGAAGTGTTTGGCCGGCCTATTGGCAAAAATCAGGGGGTGCAATTTCCGATTGCGCGCGCCTATGCTGAAATGCGTGCTGCTGAATTGATGGTTGCAGACGCGTTGCGCCTATATGAGGCAGGGGAATCGCCAGGTGAAGAAGCCAATATCGCAAAAATGCTGGCAGCAGATGCCGCAATGAAAGCAGGTGAAGCCTGTATCCAGACCTTTGGCGGATTTGGCTTTGCCGCTGAATATAATATTGAACGCAAATATCGCGAAGCACGGCTATATCAGGTCGCGCCAATATCAACTAATCTTATACTTAGCTATATTGCAGAACATGTTTTAGGGATGGACAGATCCTACTAGTCAAGTAGCGAAAAGGAGATAAATATGACAGATTGCACATCTTATGACCTTGTTGAATGGGGCGAAGATTTTAAGAAAAACACCTATCAAATAGACCAGCCGCAAGGCAATGCTGTTCTGGTCAAGGTGACAGCAGCTGGCCTTTGTCATTCGGATTTGCATATCCGCAAAGGCTTTATGGATTTGGGTGAACGTGGCAAGCTGACCTTTGTGCAAAGAGGGGCGACCTTGCCACTTACGCTAGGGCATGAAATAGCTGGCGAGGTAGAAGCCATAGGCCCTGATGTCACCACGCTTGAAGTTGGGCAAAAGGTGATTGTGTTTCCGTGGATTGGATGCGGGGACTGTCTTGCTTGTTCAGAAGATAGGGAAAGCGACTGCACCTCAATGCGGATTATTGGGATTCACCGAAATGGCGGTTTTGCTAGCCATGTGGTTGTTGATGATGAAAAATTTGTAATTGATATTACTGGCATGGATCCAGCAACTGTGGCGCCTTATGCCTGTTCTGGGCTAACGGTCTATAATGGGTTGAGCAAAATTGGCGCGCTTCGGGATCATGAATGGCTAGCTGTGCTTGGGGCTGGCGGGCTTGGGCTAAATGGTATCGCTATTGCAAAGGCGATGGGATACAAACATATTGTCGCAATAGATATTGATGATGAAAAATTACAGACAGCCAAAGATATGGGCGCAGATGCTGTGCTAAATTCGGCAACAGGTGATGCGCTTGAGGCACTATTATCGCTTACCCAGAACACATTATTTGGGGTGCTTGATACCTTTGGAAGCGAGCAGACAGGCACATTGGCAGTATCAGCTTTGACAAAGTCAGGGCGATATGTTGTTGTTGGCCAGCATGGTGGTGATTTCAAGATGCCGCAAGTCTGGCTTCCTCAGAAAGCATTAACTGTCAGAGGCTCGCATGTTGGCAATAGCGGACATCTAAGAGCATTGATTGATATGTTCAGAGAAGGGCGTTTAACCCCAATCCCTGTGACCACTAAGCCGTTAAGTGCTGTAAATGAAGCCGTAGCCTCTTTGCAAAAAGGCGAGGTAGTGGGCAGAATTGTTTTTGATCCAACCCTTGATGAGTAACAGGTGATTAAATCACACTAAGCCGTCTTTCAGGAAGCCCTGCAATCTCCATCTCTATAGCAAATACAGCGCCAGCCTCTGGCTGTGCTTCGCGGGCTGCTGGGCTCAGCCCTTCATAGGCTGAGGTCACATATAAGGTTTTCAGATCAGCACCTCCAAAACAAGGACAGGTGATCTGGCTGGCAGGCAGGGTAATCGCCTCAACAAAGATGCCTTTGTGATCATAACAGGCGACCCTTCCAGCCCCCCATTGTGCGTTCCATAATCGGCCAGCACTATCTAGCACCGCCCCATCTGGATTCAGATTTTCAGGCGCTAGATCAACAAATAGCTCTTTATCGCCGATTGGCAGGCCTGTTGCCTCATCAAGTGCTATTTTGTAAATGGCTTGGGTAGGGGTATCAGCAAAATAGGCTGTCTTGCCATCTTGGGAAAAACAGGTTGCGTTCGGAATTGACGTATTTGGCAAGATGGTGGTGATGTGTTTATCCTTAATGTGGTAAACACACCCTGCCCCTGTTTCAAGCTTTCTGCCCATTGTACCAAACCAGATGCTATCGGCCGGGCCAGTCCGGCTGTCATTTGACCTGGTGGCCAGATTATCTGCTTCAATCGCAAGATAGGGCGCATGCTCACCTGTATCAATGTTATAGCGTATTAGCCCTGACGCAGAGGCAATCAGCATCTCAGCAGAGTTGGTAAGAAAGCCAGCCGCAATAGCGTCATCAAACTGAATAGTCTGAAAACTTTGGCGCTCAGGCGAGCCGATAAATAATCTGTGCAGGTTAATATCAAACCAAATTAGCTGTTCTGTTTGCTCATCCCAAATAATGCCTTCACCTAATTCATTTCTAACGGTGAAAAGGGGTTCAGGGTGGGGGGTGTGTGATGCCATGTTGTTGCCTGTCCGAATGATCTGCCCATGCTTTGCTGGTAAGAAGCTATGCTATCATCTAGCCGCTTTACCTTCTTTGTCAATTATGTTTAAGCTGATGTACCCTGTGAATAGGGGACATACTGATTGATGATGAGAGGGTGAAAACCAAGATGGCCGATATCACACATTACCCGTCACTGGCGGGCAAAACAGTTTTGATAACAGGGGGTGGTTCTGGAATTGGAGAGGCGCTGACACGTGCATTTATTGCTCAAGGATGCAAGGTTGGCTTTCTTGATTATGATAAAGAGGCGTCATCACGTCTAGTAGATGATCTGGCCAGTGACAGGCTGCATTTTGAATTTTGTGATATCAGAGATATTGATGCGCTTAAGCAGTCTGTGCAGGCTGTAAGCACAGCGCTAGGCCCGATTACAGTGCTGGTAAATAATGCGGCACGAGATGATAGGCATAGTCTTGAATCAGTTACCTCAGAATATTTTGACGAGCGGATAGCCACTAACATAAAGCATCAACTATTTGCCTCTCAGGCAGTTGTCTCAGATATGGAGGCTGCGGGGGGCGGGTCTATTATCAATATTGGCTCAACAAGCTGGATGATAGGTCAAGGGGGGATGCCATGCTACACGACGGCAAAATCTGCTGTTCAGGGGCTAACGCGCGGGCTAGCGCGTGATCTAGGGCCAAAACATATCAGGGTGAATTGTGTTGTACCTGGCTGGATTATGACAGAACGTCAAATCAGCCTGTGGCTAACCGAAGAAAGCGAAAAAGAATTGATGCAGCGTCAATGTGTAAAGCGCAAGCTTGTACCTGATGATATTGCGCGTTTTGTGCTTTTTATGGCCTCTGATGAGGCCAGCGCCTGTTCCAACCAAACCTATATCGTTGATGGTGGCTGGGTTTAGCATTAGCTATTATTTGAGATTTTTGGCTATTTCTTTCGAGAAACAGCCACGTTTTTCGTTTTGACATAAAAATGTCAAAATTTTAGTTTGCAAAAAATACGATTCATTCTATCGTTTTTACGGGATTCTTCCCTTTTCATTAGTTAATTGGAGGAAATGATGAAAAAATTTGTACTCGCTTTGTCAGCTGCGATGTTGATGGCAGGGGCTGCACAAGCAGAACGGTATGTGATGGTCACACATGGTGAAGGTAAAGATCCATTTTGGCCAGTTGTGCAAAAAGGTGGTGAAGATGCTGCGCGTCACGTAGGCGCTGATTTTGAATATATTTTCAATCCATCAGGTGATATGGGTGATATGGCAAAGTCAATTGCAGCGGCTGCCGCAACACAGCCAGATGGCATGGTCATCTCATTACCAGATCCAGATGCTTTGGGCGGCGCGATTAAAGATGCGGTTGCCGCAGGTATTCCTGTTGTTACCATGAATTCTGGTCTTGAAAGCTCAGCAGGTCTTGGTGCGCTGATGCATGTTGGCCAGCCAGAATATCTGGCAGGTCAGGCTGCTGGAAATAGAGCAAAATCAGAAGGCGCGACGAAAGCGCTTTGTATGATTCAGGAAGCCTATAACACAGCGCTGAATGACAGATGTAATGGTTATGGTGAAGCTGTGCCTGTTAAGCTGATAGACAGCTCGAACGATCCAGCTACAATTCCAACCCGTGCTGCAGCTGGTCTACAGGCAAATCCAGATGTAGATGCTGTATTGTCAGTTGGCCCGCATGTATGTGCTGGTGTTCAGAAAGCCATTGATGATCTTGGTATGTCAGTTCACCATTCATGCTTTGATCTAAGCCCTGAAGTTATGGACATGATCAATGCAGGTAAGGTGAAGTTCACAATTGATCAGCAGCAGCGTTTGCAGGGCTATATGCCTATTATTGTGATGCATCTATATAATAATGGTGCAGGTCTTCTACCAGGTGCAAATATTCCATCAGGTCCAGGCTTTGTGGATAAGTCAAATGCATCATCTGTTTCTGCATTAGCAGGTATCGACAGATAAATCTCAGGATAATAACGGGTCGGGGTGGCTATCATAGTACATATGGCCACCCCCACCTTTCTTTATTTATGTGCATGACCATAAACATGGCCGGCTGAACTATACCTAATTATATGCCGTGCCCAGATTGAGGGAATTATTCATGGTATCGTCACAGGCATCTAACGCTAATTCTGCCGCCAATTCTGCATCCCGAAAAGAAACTGACAGGCTAGAGCAAAAAGGCTGGCTTAAGGGCTTATTGGCAAGACCTGAAATCGGGCCAATCGGGGTGATGCTGTTACTGTTTGGCATGCTTGGATATTTTTCAATCCCTGCGGGCGAATTTTCATTAAACCCGTTTGCAGGTGAAGGCTTTAACGCGCTTGGCATCCGCAATAATCTCAGGGTGATCTCTCAGCTAGGTATTATTGCACTTGGGGCAGGGCTGTTAATTATTGCAGGCGAATTTGACCTGTCTATTGGCTCTATGATTGGCTTTGCGGGCGCAACGATGGCCATGATATTGCGCTGGGGGTTTTCGATTATTATCCCCTATATCTCGTTTGAAGGCGGGGTTCATATCGAATTTTTCACGCTGATTCATATCTCTGATGTATCGCCTATTGGCGCGATACTGATAACCATGTGTTTTACGCTATTTTTCGGCTGGCTTCAGGGATTTATCGTGGTGCGTTCTGGCTTGCCTTCTTTTATTGTCACGCTTGGCGGGCTGTTTTTCTTAAGAGGCCTGACAGAGGTTAGCTTGCGTGCCTTTAACCACCGCCCAGACCAGCTAAAAGGTGCAACTACTGTTACTGAAATTCCAGATATTAAGAATATTGTTGATGTGCCTGGTCATGGTGAGATGGAACGAGAGGCGGCAATGGCATTGCCTGAAGCAGATTTGGTGGCCTTAAAAAATAGCTTGCCAGATGATCTTGTCTCTAGCTTATCAGCCCAGCTTGAATATACCTATCAACGGGTAGCCGATGCAAAAACCGAACTGCTTGTTAAAAAAGGTGTACAGCCGCTTGAGCGTGCCCTAGAAAATGCAATTGCTAGCGGTAATGACTTTATGGCAAATACCATTCGCGACAGAATTGAAAGCTTTTCAATTGAACCTGTTATTGCCAAGACGGTTACTGATCTTGATATTGCAAAAGCCTATATTGATACTCTGATTACCGCAAAGCCAGTCGCGAATTTCTTTGGCGGTGATATTATGGAACCTGTATTTCGCTGGCTGTATAATCCAGTTGACTGGAACGTGAATAATTTTGGCAATCAATTTGCGCCTGGCCTGTATTCCTGTGTGATGATTTGGCTGATTTTATCACTAGCTTGCTATATTGTGCTGTCGCGCACGCAAGCGGGTAACTGGATATATTCTACTGGCGGCAATATCAATGCTGCAAAGGCAAATGGGGTGCCTACCAATAAGGTGAAAATATCTTTGTTTATATTTTCAGCGTTCTGCGCCACCATCTTTGCGACGTGTCAGGTATTTGAAGTGAATACTGCTGATGCGGCCAAAGGCAACCTTAAAGAGCTAGAAGCGATCGCAGCTGCGGTAATTGGCGGAATTGTGATGACAGGTGGGTTTGGCACGGTGATGGGGATCATCATTGGCGCCTTTATTTTCGGCATAGCCAAAGAAGCCTTTTTCTATATTCCGGGCATTGATGGCAGTTTCTATCGTGTGTTTCTGGGGCTGGTGATTATTGCGTCAGCGCTTCTGAACGAAAATATACGAAAACGTATTATGGGTGCGATATAAGATGGCAAAAACTCAGCAAAAACCACTAATCGAAACGTCAAATTTGGCAAAGAAATTCGGCAGCTTTACCGCACTAAATGGTGTTGATCTGTCGGTGTATCCTGGCGAGGTGCATGCCTTGCTTGGGGATAATGGGGCAGGTAAATCAACCTTGATTAAAATTCTGTCTGGCGTGTTTCCCCCTACATCAGGCGAGATTAAGGTAGATGGGCAGTTGGTAAATTTTGCCTCGCCTCGAGATGCCTCTGATGCAGGTATTGGCACTGTCTATCAAGATTTAGCGCTTAATCCGCTAACCTCAGTAACCAGAAATTTCTTTCTTGGTCGCGAGCTAACCACATTTAATTCGCCCTTTGGCTTGTTAAAAATGGACGAAATGCATGAAATAGCGGTTGCTGAGATGGCAAAAATCGGAATCAATATCGCTGATCCTCAGCAGGCAGTTGGTACAATGTCTGGCGGCCAAAGACAGACATTGGCAATTGCGCGCGCTATCTATTTTGGCGCAAAGGTGCTTATTTTAGATGAGCCAACCTCAGCCTTAGGTCAAAAACAGCAGATGGAAGTGCTAAAGACAATTAGGCGTGTGCAGAAACTTGGTGATATAGCGATCATTCTTATCACGCATAATGAAATTCATGCCCGTCTGATAGCAGATAGATTCACCTTCCTATCTCTTGGTGAAGTGATCGGCAAAGGCACAGCAAAAGACCTTGAAGGCGACGATATTAAACGTCTGATGGCAGGTGGTGCGAAGATAGGTGATCTCGCAAAGGAATTGGCTATTTGACACACGCATGTCGGGCGTGATTAAGGCTGGCAGATGAATGAACTCAAAGATAGTGCCTACCAAAGCGAATTAGACAGCTTAGGAGAGAGGATACAAAAACGCTATCAAACCATGCCGAAAAAATTGCAGGAAATTGCTAATTTTGCGCTGGTGTATCCTGAAACAATGGCGCTATCTACCTTGTCTGATCTGGAATCACGCACCCATATCAATAGCTCTGCATTTGTGCGCTTTGCCAAATATATGGGGTTTGCCAGATTTAGCCAGCTTCAGGCAGTCTATAAACACAGCCTAACATCACAATGGTCAAGCTATAGCGCCCGTATCTCGCAACTTGATGCCTTATCGTCAGAAGAAAGTTTTGAAGCTTTATCAGGGGCGGCGGCACAATCTATCTTGAAATCGCATCAACAGATGGATAGGGGCAGGCTTAATACAGCGATTGACACTTTGCGGCAGGCAAAGATGATCTGGCTTGTGGGTAATGGGCGTTCAATGGCGGCGATGAGCTATCTATCTTATATGTTTACCAGAATGGGGATCAGAAACCAGATTATGTCAACCGCTCCCCAATTTGCCTTTGACCAACTTCATCTGGTGGGGGCAGGTGAAATTATGCTTGCCACAAGCTTTGCCCCGTATAGCGAGCTTACCGTATCGCTGGTTGCCCAAGCCCGAAAGCAAGATATCTGTGTTGTGTCTATTACAGATACAAAAATCAGCCCGCTTTATGATGACCATAGTTTGCTTGTTTTTGAAAGCGCCTTTCAGGGGTTTAAGTCTATTTGCGCAACCATTTCGTTATGCCAGCATCTGGCTATTGAAACAGGCAGAACAAAAACCAGCAGATAATATATTTGATGACGAAATAGAGGATAATCTTATGCCAACAATCAGACTAACTATGGCACAGGCTCTGACCAGATGGATGGCGGCGCAGTCGATCCGTCAATTTGATGGTAGTCTCCAGCCTGCCTTTGCGGGCGTGTGGGCAATTTTTGGGCATGGTAATGTCGCAGGATTGGGCGAGGCGCTTTATGCTGTTCGGGATCAGCTACCTACCTTTCGCGGGCATAATGAACAAACAATGGCGCATAGCGCTATTGCCTATGCAAAGCAAAAATCACGCCGCCAAATGATGGCGGTTACCTCATCTATTGGGCCTGGTGCAACCAATATGGTGACAGCCGCCGCCCTAGCACATGTAAACAGATTGCCTGTCTTATTTCTGCCAGGTGATGTGTTTGCAGATAGGCGGCCTGACCCTGTATTACAGCAAATTGAATCATTTTCTGACGGTACGATTTCTGCAAATGATTGTTTTCGGCCTGTCTGCCGCTATTTTGATAGAATCACCCGCCCTGAACAGCTATTAAAAGCCTTGCCAAAGGCGATGTCTGTGCTGACAGACGGGGCAGAATGCGGGCCTGTTTGTCTCAGCCTGTGTCAGGATGTTCAGGCTGAAGCCTTTGACTATCCAGAACAGTTTTTTACCCCGAACATATGGGAGATAGCGCGCCCACGGGCTGACGAGATGGCGATATCAGAGGCTATCACAGCGTTATCATCTGCTAGCCGTCCTGTGATATTAGCAGGTGGCGGCGTGAAATATTCAGGGGCGCAAGCGCGGCTAAAAGCCTTTGCTGAGGCTCATGCGATTCCAGTTTGCGCAACACAAGCTGGCAAATCTGTTCTGGTTGAAGATGATTCGCTTTATCTTGGGGCTGCAGGCGTAACTGGCAGTTCAGCCGCAAATAGCTTGCTGTCAAAGGCTGATCTTATATTCGCCATTGGTACCAGATTACAAGATTTCACTACAGGGTCTAATACACTAATCTCAGGCAGGCTTATCTCGCTCAATATCCAGTCACATGATGCGGTAAAGGCCTCTGGCTTGAGGCTGGTAGGTGATGCAGATACAGGGCTAGCGGAAATTGGGGCTGGGCTAATGGGGTATCAGACCTCTTCGGATTATCAGGATGAAATTGCGCATGCACGCGCTGAATGGGCGGCGGCGGTGGCAGAGGTTACTTCTGCTGAAATGACACGCCAATTACCAAGCGACAGTCAGGTGATAGGCGCTGTAAACCGTGCGGCTCCTAAACAGGCGATTGTGGTTGGGGCAGCAGGGTCTATGCCTGGCGAGTTGCATAAATTATGGCAGACAGGTGATGTTGATGGCTATCATATGGAATATGGCTTTAGCTGTATGGGATATGAGGTGGCCGCTGGTCTGGGGGTGAATATGGCCTGTCCTGAACGACCAGCAATCGTGTTTGCAGGTGATGGTTCTTATCTGATGCATAATTCCGAGCTGGCAACCGCTGTGATGATGGGGCTAAGCTTTACCCTCGTGATCACAGATAATCGCGGTTTTGGCTGTATTAACAGATTACAAGCAGCAACAGGCGGCGCACCTTTTAATAATTTGCTAGAAGATAGCTATCATGAAACATTGCCTGATATTGACTATGTTGCTCATGCTCGCTCACTAGGTGCGCATGCGGTGCTGGTAACTAGCCTCGAAGATCTTGAAACAGCTATTTCAGCTAGTATTGCGCGTGGCGGCGTGAATGTGGTTGTGATCGCTACAGATCCTGCGCCATCAACGCAAGCAGGCGGCTGTTGGTGGGATGTGGCTATTCCAGCGATATCAGAACGTGAAGATATGGACGTGCTATATGATAGATATAGTGAACAGCGCAAACGCCAGATAGATAGATTTAGCTAAATAGGAAAGAGGCTGTATCATGTCCAGATTATTAGTGCCTGCGGATAACACAAATTCTCAGCTTCATGCCATCACACCGCAATCAGCTGGCTGGCAATATGTTGGATTTTCTGCCCATATGCTAGCCAAAGATATGGTGGTAGAGGCTGATGGCAATCACGATGAAACCTGTATCGTGCTCCTATCAGGGTCGGCCAGAATTGTTGGCGGGGAGATAGATTTTGGCGAGCTTATTGGTCGGAAATCACTATTTGACAAACAACCACCTATAGCTGTCTATCTGCCATTTCATACTGGCTGGAAGGTCACCGCCACATCAGAATGCGAGCTGGCAATTTGCACCGCACCAGGCATTACAGGCGCCCATCCACCTAGAGTGATTACCCCTGATATGATGCCACTTGAAGAACGTGGCACAGGCAGCAATACGCGCTTTGTGTGTAATATCCTGCCTGAAACAGAACCTGCTGACAGCTTGTTGGTGGTTGAGGTTATCACCCCGTCTGGAAATTGGTCATCCTATCCGCCGCATAAGCATGACACAGATAATGTGCCGCATGAATCATTGCTTGAAGAAACCTATTATCACCGTATCAATCCTAGCCAAGGTCATGTATTACATCATGTTTATGATGATACCAGAGCGCTAAATGAGGTGATGGCAGCCCCTGATAAATCAGTAGTGTTAGTGCCACGTGGCTATCATCCTGTGGGGGTGCCTCATGGCTATGAAAGCTATTATCTGAATGTTATGGCAGGGCCAAAACGAATCTGGAAATTCCATAATGATCCTGATCATGAATGGATAATTGGAAAAGATTTTTAAGGTGAAAGATATGAAATTACGGTTAGGAATGTCGCCAATATCATGGTCAAATGATGATCTGCCACAATTAGGGGGAGATACATCGCTTGAGACATGTCTTGCAGAAACCGCTTTAGCAGGGTTTTCTGGCACGGAAACAGGCGGGAAATTCCCAAATAATGCTATTGATCTGTCTGCCTGTCTTAAGGCACATGATCTATCGCTGGTATCTGGCTGGTATTCAGGCACGCTGATTCATAATAGCCTTGAAGATGAGCTTGACAGAATTGCAGACCAGCTCGCTCTGTTCGCGGATTGCGGGGCGGCCGTGATTGTGTATGGCGAGACATATGGAACAGTCCAGAACAGACAAGAGCGCCCGCTTAACACCCGTCCAAAGCTGGCAGATTTTGATGTTGCTAGCTATGGCAGGCGCCTAACGGCGCTGGCTGAACATTGTGCAGCAAAAGGTGTGCCTCTAAGCTTCCATCACCATATGGGCACTGCTGTTGAATCAGAGGCAGAAATTGATCAGCTGATGGCGCATACTGGCGAGGCGGTGCATTTGCTGCTTGATACAGGCCATCTTGTATTTGCAGGTGGCAATATCAGCGCTGTGATTGAAAAATATGGCTCGCGCATTAACCATGTCCATACCAAAGATATTCGCAAAAATGTGCTGGCACAGATCAATAAAGATAGCCAGTCATTTCTGGATTGCGTGCTAGAGGGGGTGTTTACTGTACCTGGCGATGGGATGATCGATTATGATCAGGTAATGAAACAGCTTCATGATGTGGGATATGAAGGCTGGGTTATCATTGAGGCAGAGCAGGATCCTGCAAAGGCAAATCCGCTAGAATATGCCAAAATTGGCTATCAGGCGCTATATGATGCGATGCAAAAAACAGGATATGGGCTTATCCGCTAGATAACAGCCTTTTCAGTCAATGGCCTGTTCTGGATAATGCGCTGATAGCTGAACGGAGATAAATCAAGTGCGCGAAATTCCCCATAAAGAATAAGCTCAGAAATGCCTCTGCCAACCGCAGGTGACTGTTGAAGCCCGTGACCTGAAAATCCGTTTGCAAATAGAAAATTTGTAACGTTGTCATGAGGGCCAAGCACAGCATTATGATCAAATTTATTAAAGGCATAATGTCCAGCCCAGCTTGATTCTATGCGCAAGGCATCAAATTGCGGCACCCTGTTATAAATAAGCGGCCAGACATATTCTTCCCAAATAGTGGGGTCTTCTTCAAAATCATCAAAGGCCACTTTTGGGTCAGGGTTTGGTGGGCTGCCAGCCATATATAAATTGCTAGCATTGGCGCCATATTGACGCATATGAATGCCAGACGGGTCAATCGTAAGCGGTAGCTTTCGGTCAAGCGGCCGTTCGGCTGAAAAAATCCAAGTATAGCGTTTTCGGGGCTCGATTGGCAATCTGATCCCTGCCATCTGAGAGACTATATCTGCATATGGGCCAGAGGCATTTACCAGCTTACCACACCCTATCTTCTGCCCTGATTTCAGCGTTATAGAATGTATTTTTTGCCCCAAGCTATCTAGCTCAATATCAACTACGTCACCTTGAATATATTCGGCACCTTGCTTAATTGCCATCCGCCGCCACCATTCAAAAATCGTGCTACCTTCAAAATACCCCTCATCTTTGAGGTTGTGGCTACCTAGAATAATGTCATCAAGCTGGTAAAAGGGATAGGCTGCCAGAATGTCATCTGGTGACATAATCACAGTGCCTGCTCCAAGAGAGGCTTGCAGTTTCTGACATTCGATCAGATGCTGGGCAAAGGGCTGATTATCTGCCAGATACATATAGCCAAATTTATCAAAATTCAGCTCAGGTACGTCTTCTTCCGTTTTGATATAGTCTTTGAAATTAGTGACAAATTCAGCTGTAAATTGAGAAATTTTGATATTTATCTCAGTTGAAAATTGCTGTCTTACACATGAATTTGTTCTGGATGTTGAGGCAAATTCATAAGATGGGTCACGTTCAACCACCAACAGCTTGCCATCAAAATCAGGGTTTGAGGTCAAAAACCACGCGATTGATGAGCCAATCATGGCACCACCTATGATCACGACATCATATTGATCATATGTCGCATCATCAGAAAAAGACATTGTGCTCATCTTCAGTACACCTTATTTATAGCAAGAGTTATACATCTATTTCTTCCTGACTGTTACAGAAAGTGTCGGCATGGTCAAAACCAAACTTATCTTTGGCGTCGGCTTTATTTTGATATTGGCCATAGGCTTTGGCATATCTGAATATTTAGCGCGCAAAACAGTTGATCCTGCGGGCTTTGATATTGGCGCGCCATTTTCACTTATCTCGCAGACAGGCGAGCCGGCAGATCAAAGCCTGCTTATTGGCACGCCAACAGCGCTATTTTTTGGATTTACTCATTGCCCTGATGTCTGCCCAACAGCGCTGTCAAATTTAACTGTATGGCGCGATGAGATAGGCGCTGATTCTGATGATTTGCAGATAGTGTTTGTCACCGTTGATCCAGCGCGTGATACAGCACAAATTCTCTCTGAATATCTTGGCTATTTTGGTGAGGATATTATCGGGCTTACTGGCACAGAGGCCGATATTGAAACCATGCTGTCTGACTGGGGCATTTATCGAAAATCCTTTATCAGCGCTTCTGGTGAGCTTAGCTATGATCACACAGCCACTATTTTTCTGCTGAATAGCTATGGCAGGCTGGCAGGCACGATTTCACCGCAAGAAAGCCATGATGTTTCTGTGGTCAAGCTGAAAAATCTACTCTCTGCCTCTTAAGATTGGCTGGCGGGTGCTGGCGGTCTGTTATCCCAAAATCTAAAATGCTGTTCGCAATGACGTGCGAGCCGAATGAGCAAAGCCTCTGAATAGGGTTTGCCTACAAATTGCATAGATACAGGCAGACCATTTTTATCAAAGCCAACAGGCACTACAATCGCGGGAAGCCCAAGAAAATTTACTGGCCGTGTATTATGCCCTATATTCTGCATCAAGGCTGCTGCTTCTGGTTTTGCGCCAACATCACTCTGTGCGATGGTGGGCAAGGCAAATGGCCAGACAGGTGTGACAACCACATCTATTTCAGCGAATATCTGGTCAATCATTTTGGCAGACATCTCTGCGCGTGTTGCGGATAATCTCGCCTCTATTTCTGCTGAACTATACAGACCTGTCAGCACGCGCATAATGGTTTGGGGGTTCATTTCTGAATGGCGTTCAATAATTCTGTCTATATGGACATGACAGGCCTCAGAGCTGATCATCAAAATATTAAGCGGGTTGATTGTGTTAATGCCAGAGATTTTGATTTCAGATAATTTGGCACCAAATGATTCAGTTTGCTCAAAGGCAGAACTGATGATATCTGCAATATCACTATCCGTGCCAGATAGAAAATAATCTGTTTCAAGCCCAAGCTTCACACCATCTACCGCACCATCCAGATGGGCAAGATAATCAATTTTCGGCGCCGCTATTGAGACCGGATCATTGCTATCAAATCCAGTTATTTTTGAGAGAACAAGCGCCGCATCATATACAGATCGGCTAAGCGGGCCTACTGTGTCTAGCGAGACAGATAAAGGGAATACGCCAGCACGTGATACCAGCCCATGGGTTGGCTTAATCCCAACTAGCCCGCAGGCAGCGGCAGGTAGTCTGATTGACCCACCAGTGTCACTGCCAAGTGATACAGGCACAATGCCGCTAGCCACCACCGCCCCTGAACCAGAGGATGATCCACCACAAATATAATCATGATGCCACGGGTTTAAGGGCGTGCCAGCATAATCATTATGGCCAGTAACCCCAAGCGCATATTCAACACTTACCGTACGGCCACAATCAATGGCGCCTGCCTTATCTAGACAGCTAATGGCATGGGCGGTTGTGCTAGCACGCTCTCCCTGACATGAGGCGGAACCACCCTCATAAAGCCAACCTGTTCTGCCATACAGCTCTTTATGCGCAAGCGGTACGGCATGTAACGGGCTTATTTCAGCTGTATTATTATCAAACAGCTGGTCAATTTGCTGATGGGCGAACGCTTCTTCGACATATCGTATTGCCTGTATCTGGCGCCCAAGACTATCTAGCTCAGCACATACAGTTTCCAGATATTTATGGGCAGATTGTCTGTCTTTAACATGATGTTCTGAAATCTGGGGAATATCGTCAAAAAGGCTCATCTCTTGCTATTCCTCTGCATGTTCAGCATCAGAAGTTACCGCAGCTGCATAATAGCGATATAGGCTGTTCATGCTGATTTTCTGTTCTGGTTTAGGGGTTGATAGTAGCAGTTCTGTAAGCTCAAGATTGGTCTGCTTTGTTTGCTCGATAAGCGCGTCACTTACCCCTGCCTGTACAAGCTTTTCGTGATAGTTAGAGATTGTTTCAGTATCTTTTTTCATCTGCCAATTCCTATATGCCTATGAAGTAAGCCTAACCTCAGGACAGGCTTCAGACAAGCGCATTTGCTGGCTATTGGCTATGTTTAAGTGTGAACGGGGTTTAAGTGTGAACGGGCTTGCTGTATGCCTGTTATCTATGGCACAAATAAGCATGCCACATGAACATCATGACCATGCCCATCACTTGCTCCCTTCAGACCCAGAATTGAAGCTGAAAGCGATTGAGCAAATTCTGCTAGATAAAGGGCTGATTCAGGCCGAAGCAATCGAAGAAATCATAGAAAGCTATACCCATAAGATAGGGCCACATCGCGGCGCCGAACTAGTGGCGCGAGCATGGACAGATGAAACCTTCAAAACAAGGCTAATAGAAGATACAGATAATCTGCTTGTCGAAATGGGCTATTCAGGCAGGCAAGGTGAGCATGTTGTGATTGTTGAAAATACGCCTGAGATTCATAATTTGGTGGTCTGTACATTATGTAGCTGTTATCCATGGCCGCTGTTGGGGATACCCCCTTCTTGGTATAAATCTGATGCCTATCGAAGCAGGGCAGTATCTGAGCCTAGAGCTGTGCTGGCTGAATTTGGACTTGAGCTAGATGAGAATATCTGTGTCAGAGTTTGGGATTCAACCGCAGAAATAAGATATCTGGTCTTGCCGATGAAGCCTCTAGGGATTGAGGGGCTAAGCTGGCAGCAGGCTGCACAATATGTATCTAGAAATGCGATGATCGGCACAGCCCTAGCCGTATCTCCTATCACAGAAGATGAATGATAATGGCTAGTTCAGATAGGCCAGACCCCTTAAATAGAGGCTTGCCTCATGATCTAGGTGGTCAGACAGGGCACTATTATGATTTTAGCGCTGTGCAAGCAGATGAGCCTGTATTTACAGACGCATGGCATGGGCGCGCTTTGGCAGTCACGATTGCGGCGGCGGCACATGGCAAATGGAATTTGGATGCCTCTCGCCATGCAAGAGAATTGCTATCGCCAGAGGATTATGCGTCTTTTTCCTATTATGAAAAATGGGTGTCAGCCTTGACAGATTTGTTGGTGCAGCATGGGCTGGTCTCTCGGCAGGAGCTTATAGCAGGCACAGCAAGCCAGCATCGCCCGCCTTTGCCTGCCAGCCTGTCTGCCAAGAATGCCAGAGATATGATCCATACAGGTAGCCCAACCCAAAGACCGCTTCTCACATCCCCAAAATTTGATATTGCCCAAAAGGTCGTCACCAAGACACCAGCGCAAACCGCAATCCAGCCAGGTGGCCATACCCGTCTGCCCAGCTATGCAGCTTTGAAAACAGGCATTATCACAGCCTGTCATGGTGCGCATATATTGCCTGATGCACATGCCCATTTCAAAGGTGAAGCACCAGAGCCGCTTTATACAGTATCGTTCAAAGCATCTGATTTATTTGCAGGCGGAAATGATAATGATGAGGTCAGACTTGATTTATGGGAACGCTATCTTGAGCCAGCCCCCGCATGACAGACCTTAAAGATATGTATTCCTCAGATACAGGGCGATTTTCAGCCCCATGGCATGCACAGCTTGTTGCGCTGTCACTCGCTCTTTATGATGCAGAAATATTTATCTGGTCAGAATTTTCTGAAAAACTTGGAGACATGCTAGCATCCACGCCAACAGATAGCTCACGCTCAGAAGATGATCACTATTATCATTGCTATCTGGATGCGCTGGTTGCGCTGCTTAAGGATAAACAGCATCTAGATCAACAGCAATGTGATGTGATGACAGAACGCTGGCGGCAGGCATATCTGAACACGGCGCATGGTAAGCCAGTTAAAATTTAGTCCTTTTTATACAAGACTTTTGAATCTATCTAATGTATAAATCAATCGAATTTATTTATTTGCCGAATCAGATTGTGACATGCTTATGGAAAAGACTATTCCGCAAACCGCTCTTGTGCCAGATAGTGACTATATTATTTTCGGGGGTACAGGTGATTTAGCGCTTCGTAAAATATTTCCAGCGCTATTTTGGCGATTTTGTGATGGCCAGCTTAACGCTGAGGTAAGGCTGATAGCGCTTGCCAGAAACAGCATGCCATTAGATGCGTTTCTCGCTAAATTGAGGCCATTTTGTGAAGAAGCGTTCAGCACCTACAATCTAGATGAGGCATTATGGTCACGCTTTGCAGAGCTGATTACCATTATGCCGATTGATATTGCGACAGGTGAGGGCGGCACAGAGCTGGCGGCGGTTATATCTGAGCGCAAAGATGATGCCAGACCAACGATTTTTTATCTGGCCGTAGCCCCTGCATTATTTGGGTCTGCCTGCCAGCTATTGTCTGAGCTTGATTTGGTATGGCCGCAAAGCAGGCTAGTTGTTGAAAAACCGCTAGGCCATGATTACGCATCAGCTCAGCAGATTAACAGCCAGCTAAAAGCAGTATTTGCAGAAGAACAGATTTACCGAATTGATCATTATCTTGGCAAAGAAACGGTGCAGAATCTTATGGCATTGCGATTTGCCAATGTGATTTTTGAAAGCCAGTGGAATAACAAATCTATTGACCATGTCCAGATCACCGTAGCCGAAACCGTAGGGGTGGGTGAACGCGTTGCCTATTATGACAAGGCTGGCGCATTACGTGATATGGTACAAAATCATATTTTACAACTTGTCTGTCTGGTGGCGATGGAACCGCCCTCTAATTTTACCGCAGACCAAGTCAGAGACGAAAAATTGCGTGTGCTTCAGGCGCTTCGCCCGCTCACCAAGCAAGATATTGTGACAGGGCAATATCAGGATTATGAGCGCGAACTTGATGGCCCATCAAATACCGAAACCTATGTTGCGTTGCGTATGGGGATCGAAAATTGGCGCTGGGCAGGCGTACCCTTCTATATTAGGACAGGCAAGAAACTAAGCTTAAGAGCAAGTGAAATCGTTATTACCTTCAAGCCAAAGCCGCATGATATTTTCAAAAAATCTGGCGATAATGCTACCGAAGGTGATTTGCCTAACCGTCTGATTATCAGGCTTCAGCCGCAAGAAGGTCTGAAACTTCAGCTTATTTCAAAAGCGCCAGGACCTGGCGGCATGCGCCTATTTCCGTCTGAGCTAAATCTGTCATTTAACGATACATTTTCAGCCAGACTACCAGATGCATATGAGCGTCTGTTAATGGATACAGCCAGAGGCAATCAAACATTATTTATGCGGCATGATGAAGTGCTAGCGGCATGGTCATTTATTGATCCTGTGATAGCGCAAGCCTCGCAAATGGCGCCTGCATTATATCGTCAGGGCACATTAGGCCCGAAAGATCATTTTGGCGCAGATGACCAGCCTATCTGGATTGACCCGTCAGAAGATGCCAACTAGATAATCACTATCATAACAGGCTAAAAGAGAGAGTTATGACCTTACATCCGCTTATTGCCAACATTATAGATAGGGTAAGGCTAAGATCAGCTGAGACACGGGCAGGCTATCTGACGCAGATGGCATTGATGGCAGATGATGCTGATTCAGACAGAAGCAAAATATCCTGTTCAAACATGGCGCATGTTGCTGCCGCCGCAGGTGAATTTCAGGATGATATTCTGGGCATGGCTAGCACGCCAAAGCCAAATATTGGAATTATTTCAGCCTATAATGACATGCTGTCAGCGCATCAGCCATTTGAGCAATACCCATCCTTGCTGAGGGCGGCCGCGAAAAGCTATGGGGCAACAGCACAAGTCGCAGGATGCGTGCCTGCTATGTGTGATGGCGTGACACAAGGCAGGCCAGGTATGGAGCTATCATTATTCAGCCGTGATGTTATTGCGATGTCTACAGCGATTGGTTTGTCTCATAATGTATATGATGGCGTGATCTGTCTTGGCGTATGTGACAAAATTATTCCAGGTCTGGTGATGGGGGCATTAAGTCATGGTCATCTGCCATGCATTTTCCTGCCAGCAGGGCCTATGGAATCTGGCTTACCAAATCAAGAAAAAGCCTCTGTCAGAAAGGCCTTTGCGCGGGGTGAGGTTGGCCGTGATGAATTGCTAGCCGCTGAAAAAGCGGCCTATCATAGTGCAGGCACTTGCACCTTTTATGGCACTGCTAATTCAAATCAGATGTTAATGGAGATGATGGGCTTGCATATGCCGTCATCTGCCTTTATCCACCCCCATAGCGATCTGCGCCATGCGCTAATATCTGCCACCATGCAGCATATGGTGTCAATTTGCCGTCAGGCACCTGCCCCGAAACCGCTATATCAGCTGGTTGATGAACGATCATTTGTGAATGCGATTATTGGGCTTTTGGCAACTGGCGGGTCAACAAATCATACCTTGCATCTGCCCGCAATGGCCGCTGCCGCAGGGATTATCTTAACATGGGAAGATTTTGCAGATTTGTCTGACATTATCCCGCTTCTGGCACGCGTCTATCCAAACGGGTCGGCAGATGTAAATCATTTTCATGCGGCGGGCGGCATTTCGCTGATTATGCGCCAGCTTCTTGAGGCAGGGTTGCTAGATGGAACCGCGCAGTGCGTCTTTGCCGACAGCCTTGCAGATTCGCTTGTCGAGCCTGTGTTAGAGGATAATAATCTGGTTTGGAGAGCAGGGCCTAGCCACTCTTCTGACAGTGCAATTATCAGCTCGGTTACAGCACCTTTTGCGGTAAATGGCGGGCTTAAAATGCTAGATGGTAATATCGGCAGAGGCGTTATTAAAATTTCAGCAGTTGCACCAGAACGCCATAAAATTACAGCCCCTGCGGCAGTTTTTGATACAGAAGCTGCTGTTAAAGCGGCCTTTCATGAGGGAAAATTGAACACAGATGTGGTGGTGGTTCTAAGAGGGCAGGGGCCACAGGCTGCAGGCATGCCAGAGCTTCATTCCCTAACACCTTTATTGTCAATTTTGCAGGATAAAGGCTATCAGGTTGCGCTGGTAACAGATGGCCGTATGTCTGGCGCGTCAGGCTCAGTGCCAGCCGCAATTCATGTATGGCCAGAAGCTTCAGATGGGGGGGCAATCGGCAAAATTCGCGATGGCGATGTGATATGTCTTGATGCGACAGAAGGCAGGCTAGATGTCGAGGCGCCCCTTGCAGATAGGCAAAATGCACCAATTATCACACAGCAGGCTGGATTTGGCAGAGAATTATTTTTTGGCATGCGCAAACATGCCAATACAGCAGAACAGGGCGCTGGCTTAAACCCTGCCATGCATTTCAGTGCAGAGGAGAGTTCTAGATGATCACCAAGATTATGGAAGCAGGCCCTGTGATGCCTGTGATTATTATTGATGATGCGAAAGATGCTGTGCCTTTGGCTGAAGCGTTGCTGGCAGGGGGTATTCGGACAGCCGAAGTAACCTTGCGTACCGCTTCAGCCCTGCAGGCAATAGAAAATATTGCCACACATTGCCCTGAAATCCATGTTGGTGCAGGCACCATCACAACGCCGTCACAAGCGCGGCAGGTTGCAGATGCTGGCGGTAAATTTGGGGTAAGTCCTGGCGCAACTGACAGCCTTATAGAGGGCTGTTCTGAGATTGGATTGCCAATGCTATATGGGGCGCAAAGCCTGTCTGAAATGATGCGGCTCGTTGAAAAAGGCTATCATCAGATGAAATTCTTTCCTGCCTCTGCTGCTGGCGGCATAGAGTTTCTGAAGTCAGTGCATAGCCCAATGCCGCATATCCAATTCTGCCCAACAGGTGGGATAAATCTAGAAAATGCAGCGAGCTGGCTATCCTTGCCGCATGTGATATGTGTTGGCGGCTCATGGCTGGCGCCCCAAGATGTAATCTCATCACAAAATTTCGCTGAGATTACCAGACGCGCACACGCCGCTAGCACGCTTCAATCCAAGAGCTAACTTATGGCTAGTCAGACAGAATTAGATAGGCTGATAGAAAGGCTTGATGCTAACGCAAAGCAGATGGCTGATATATCGCTAAGATCCTTGATGGATGACCCAAAGCGTGATGCGTTAATATTGCGACATGATGATTTGTCTGCTGATTTAACGCGCCAGCCTGTCTCTGATGAAACGCTTGAATTGCTGTATGAATTGGCTAGGCTTCGTGCGCTACCTCAGAAAATCGAACAGCTATTTCAAGGCAAGAATATTAACCTGACCGAAAATAGGCCAGTAGTGCATATGGGCTTGCGCCACCCTGACAGACAGCAGACAGATGAATGGCAGGCGCTTGCGTCATTTACAGAATCTGTGCGCGCATCCTCTCACATAACAGATGTGGTGAATATTGGGATTGGTGGGTCTGATCTGGGGCCTGCGATGCTGGCACAAGCATTAGGGCCTGGCTGTGATGGACCTAAGCTGCATTTTGTAGGCAATGTTGACCCTGCCCATATGTTTGATACGCTTGCCAGTTGCACGCCAGAACAGACCATATTTATTGTTACCTCAAAAACATTTACAACCCAAGAAACATTGGCAAATGCCGAGCTGGCACGGTCATGGCTAGCCGCCCATAATATCAGCGCAAATCAGGCCATGGTTGCTGTAACAGCCGCCGCAAATAAAGCCGAAGCGTGGGGGGTTGATAAGACACGCATTTTTAGCTTTGCTGACGGGGTCGGTGGGCGCTATTCTGTGTGGTCGGCAGTAGGGCTGGCCGTGATGATAGGGTGCGGAGTAGAGCGGTTTGCCGACGTGCTGGCAGGCGCATATGATATGGATTGCCATTTTCAGACAGCGCCAATGGCCTGTAATCTGCCAATTACAATGGGGCTGATGCGGGTATGGCATCGCCAATTTTTAGGACGTGTTAGCTATGGGCTGATGGCCTATGAGCAACGGCTTGCTAGATTTGCGGCATGGGCGCAACAGCTTGAGATGGAATCAAATGGAAAATCAGTTGATATTAACGGAATGCCGCTAAAGGCGCCTGCCGCGCCGCTTATTTGGGGCGAACCTGGCACCAATGCCCAGCATAGTTTTTTTCAATGGCTTCATCAGGGAACAGAAATCCACCCAATAGATATACTGGTATCTCGCACCCCCTATTTGCGGGGCGAGGGCGCATTGTGGCAGGCTAGCCATCGCCAGCTTGTGATTAACGCCATTGCTCAGGCAGAAGCACTTGCACTTGGACAGCCAGATCCTGAAAATCCACATCAAGATTTTGCTGGTAACAGGCCCTCTATTCTGGTGTCATGGGATAGGACAACCCCCTATGCGCTTGGTCGTCTGCTTGCTTTGTACGAGCATATCACTATTGTTTCAGGCTTTATCTGGGGGATTAACAGCTTTGATCAGTTTGGCGTTGAGCTTGGAAAAAAGATGGCACGCGCGCTTGACGCAGGCGAGGGGCTGTCGCATTTCAGTAAGGCGGCACAAAATTTTATGAACGCGCTGGACTGACATATTATGGCGATAGCAAACAGCCAGAAAGTAGCATAATAAATGACCCCCATCATTTCTGTATCTAATCTCTCAAAAAAATATGATGGCGGGTTTGAAGCCTTAAAAAACCTATCACTTGATATTGAAGCAGGTGAGATCATTGCCTTGTTAGGCCCGAACGGCGCTGGCAAAACCACTCTTATTTCTGCAATTTGCGGGTTAGTGTCGATAACTGATGGCAGTGTGAAGGTGGGGGGATATGATATTGTCAATGATTACCGCGATTCACGCAGGCTTGTTGGGCTAGTGCCTCAGGAAGTTGCACTTGAGCCATTTGAGACTGTGATAAACACTGTCAGCTTTTCAAGAGGGTTGTTTGGGTATCCATCAAACCCTGCCTTAATTGAGCAGATATTGCGCAAATTATCCTTATGGGAAAAACGCAATAATGCCATTAAGGAACTTTCAGGCGGAATGAAAAGACGGGTGCTTATTGCTAAAGCGCTTAGCCATGAGCCTAAAATATTATTTCTTGATGAGCCAACAGCAGGCGTTGATGTCGAATTGCGCAAAGATATGTGGCATGTGGTAGAAGAATTAAAACGTGATGGTGTCACTATTGTGCTGACCACCCATTATATTGAAGAAGCAGAAGCAATCGCAGACAGGGTGGCGGTGATTTCAGCAGGGACAATTTTGCTGATAGAAGAAACCGCTAGCTTGATGAAACAGATGGGCGAAAAGCAGATGAAAATATATCTGCAACAAAAGCTAGACATAGTGCCAGATGCGCTAGACAAATTTCAAGTTAGCCTATCATCAGACGGGCTTTGCCTGTTATATCAATATGATATCAATGCAGACAGAACAGGCATCACCTCGCTATTAACAGCCTTATCATCTGCGGGCATTGTGCTGAAGGATGTTGAGACCTCGCAAAGCTCGCTTGAGGATATTTTTGTTTCTTTGGTAAAGGCGCAAACCTCATGAATCTATATGCTATCCGTGCGATTTATAAATTTGAGATGAGCAGGACGTTCAGAACAATTGTTCAGTCTATTATCGCACCTGTAATTTCAACCGCGCTCTATTTTGTGGTATTTGGCACTGCCATAGGCTCACGCATTCAGAGCATCGAGAATGTTGAGTATGGCACCTTTATCGTGCCAGGTCTTATCATGCTGACAGTATTGCTTCAAAGCACAAGCAATGCGTCATTTGGAATTTATTTTCCGAAATTTATTGGAACCATTTACGAGCCGCTATCAGCCCCTGTTTCCTATCTTGAGATTGTTATTGGCTATGTCGGGGCGGCAGCTACAAAATCGCTTATGATTGGGCTGATTATTTTGGCAACAGCTACTTTTTTTGTGGAGGTGAGGATCGCCCACCCCATCTGGATGATGTGCTTTTTGATTCTGACCTGTATTTCATTCAGCCTGCTTGGCTTTATCATAGGTATCTGGGCACGGAATTTTGAACAGCTTAATCTGGTTCCATCCTTGATTATCACGCCTCTGGTATTTCTGGGGGGGAGTTTTTATTCTATTTCGATGTTGCCCCCGTTCTGGCAGACTGTGACCATGTTTAATCCTGTGGTGTATTTAGTATCTGGCTTTCGCTGGGCATTTTTTGATAATGCAGATGTGGCTATCCATTATTCACTGATTGCAATCGGGTTGTTCAGCCTTATTTGCGTGCTGATCATTGGCTGGATTTTCAAAACTGGATATAAATTAAGAAGCTAGTTTTTTAATATGGCCATTCATTGCGGCTAAGATGGCGCGCGGCTGAAACAATATCCTGAAAGGCTGTAGCAATGCTGGCAACTTGATGCCTGCCCCGTAAATAGCCATGCACCATGCCGCGTTGAGAAATACATATCGCCTTATTGCCTGCCTCTATCAGCCTATCGCAATAGGCAGGGCCATCATCATGAAGCGGATCACATTCAGCACTAAAAATAATGCTTGCTGGTAGCGATGAGAGGTCAGTCTCGCGAAGCGGGCCTTGTATATCCTGTTCTGATGCATTCTCGCCAAACAGCAAATGGCCATATCTGATCACATCATCTCTGCTGAGCATCGGTGCATTTGCATGGGTGATATAGCTTCCTTTATCAGTATCGCCTGAAAAGGTTGGATAGATTAACAGCTGGCCAATAATAGCGTTTGTTTCCGCTTTAACAGACTGGCTTACCATTGCGGCTAGCCATGCGCCTGCACTATCGCCAGCAAGGATGATAGGGCGCTTTGGATTCTGGCTTATCACTGCGCGCGTGACGTCAAGGCAGTCGTGATGCTGGATGGGGTGGCGATGTTCTGGCGCGCGGCGATAATCAACTGCGAGCAGTTCAAGCTGGCTTGCATGGCTAAGATCAGCGCAGATAGACCAATGGCTTTCAAGATCGCCAAGCACAAACCCGCCGCCATGAAAATAGACTATCAAACTATCATTATCGATAGTAGCTGGGCGATAATGTTGGGTAGGTCTGCTGGCTATTTCGGCATCCTCAATCACCATGCCATCAGGCACAGGCGCGGCAAAATAGCGGCACATTTCAAGGTAGGCATCACGATAATCATCTGCTTGTGGGTGTTCAGGCAAATCTGGTGTGGCTGTTTTAACAGCCTCAATAAAGGCTATCATCTCATCATCTAGTAGTTTGTGATATTCTGGCATTTTTGTCCTAATCCAATTGACCAGCCTAGCTATGCCATCTGGCTTTGCGCTTTTCGATAAAGGCAGAAATTCCTTCTGCTGCATCTTTATCCATCATATTTTGAACCATTATTGAGGCAGCATATTCATATGCCTCTTTCAAAGGGAGTTCGGCTTGTTGGTAAAAGGCGGTTTTGCCTATCGCAACGGTTGAGGCAGGCTTGCTGGCAATCTTTTCGGCAAGCGACATGGTTTTATCTGCAAGTGCTTCATCTTCAACTGCATAATTGACCAGCCCCCATATATGCGCCTGTTCAGCAGAAATCAGCTCGCCTGTAAGCAACATTTCCATCGCATGTTTTGGCGCAATATTTCTAGATAGCGCCACCATAGGGGTTGAACAAAATAGCCCAATATGTACGCCAGGTGTTGCAAAGCGTGCAGACTGGCTGGCAACAGCCAGATCACAGCTTGCAACAAGTTGGCATCCAGCGGCAGTAGCAATGCCATGCACAGACGCTATCACAGGCACAGGATGGTTGACGATTTGCTGCATAAGCTGGGCGCATTTATCCATTGTTTCGGTGAAAAAGGCCAGCCCCTTATCTGGACTATTTCTGGCAGAGGTAAGCTCTTTGAGATCATGGCCAGCACAGAAAATCTTGCCATGTGATTTCAGAATAATGACTTTGGTGATAGGATCAGATTGAAGTCTAGCCAGCTCTTCCGAAAGCGTCTCTAGCATCGCCAAAGACAAGGCATTGCCTGCCTCTGGCCTGTTAAGGCTCACTTCAGCGATATGCCCTTTTTGGGTACATAATACAATATCATTCATAAAATTCGCCTCCGGCAAATTAGGGCTGGGGGGTGAAATGATGTCATAATTTTTATATCATGCGGTAAATTACAGCTAATGTCACTATTTTGTCTTTTGACAGTTCATGATAGGGTTTAGTTTGACATAAATCATGGCGTAAGGTCTGCTAGTAAGGATAACAGGCTATCTCGATAGGGTAATCAGGATAAAGATATTTTTTCATGGATGGTTCAAACGAAAATTCTCAGGATATGGCAACTAAGCTAGATAGGCTTAACGAGGTCAGCCTTGCGGATAAATATGATCTTGGCAAGGATGTTGTGTTTGTTAATGGCACGCAGGCAGTGGTCAGAATGTGTCTGATGCAGGCTGAATATGACCGCCAAAATGGGATAAATAGCGCTGGCTATGTCACGGGCTATCGAGGCTCGCCTCTGGGCGGAATTGATATGCAATTTGCCCAAGCGTCAGCCGCATTGACAGCTAGCCAGATTGTGTTTACCCCTGCTTTGAATGAAGATTTGGCGGCAACCGCTGTATGGGGTACGCAACAGGCCGCCCTGCATGGCGAGAATACCCATGATGGGGTATTTTCTATCTGGTATGGCAAAGGGCCAGGTGTTGATCGCACAGGCGATGTGTTCAGACATGGCAATCTAGCAGGCACAGCGCCTAAGGGCGGTGTGCTTGTGTTGATGGGAGATGATCATACAGGCGAAAGCTCTACAGTGTGTCATCAGTCCGAATATGCCATGATGGATGTGATGATCCCTGTGCTTAATCCTGTCAACCTTGAAGAAATGGTGCAGTTTGGACTTCATGGTTGGGCGATGTCTCGCTATTCAGGATTATGGGTCGGGCTTAAGTGCGTTAAAGACAATATTGAAAGCTCATCCTCTGCGCGTCTGTCGCTAGATAATTTTTCGCCAAAATTGCCAAATGATGTTGATCTGCCAGAAGGCGGCTTGAATATCAGGCGCAATGATCATCGCCATAACCAAGAAGAACGCCTGCATAATCACAAGATAGCAGCAGCCCATGGCTATGTCAGGGCAAACCAGATTGACAGGGTTATCTTTACAGGCGGCGCAACGCCAAAATTTGGAATTGTGTCAACGGGTAAAGCCTATATGGATGTGTTGCAGGCACTATCTGATCTTGGCATCTCAGAAGCCCAAGCGAATAAGATGGGTCTGGCGCTTTATAAGGTAGGTATGAGCTGGCCGATCGAGCCTGTTGGTCTGACAGCTTTTGCATCAGGGCTTGAGCGGCTGATCGTGGTTGAAGAAAAGCGCGGGCTGATGGAAGAACAGATTAAATCGATTTTATTTAATGTGCCAGACCGTCCAGTTGTGCTTGGCAAAACAGATGCCAACGCAAGTAAATTATTGCCGCAGGAAGGCTCAATAGACGGGGTCAAAGTTGCATTGGCAATTATCGATCATCTGCTGGAAGGCGAAACGATAAGCGCTGATATATCTGCCAAATCTGAGCAATTGCGGAACTCTCAGAGCCGTGAATTTGCGTCTGTAGGTTTAATGCGCACGCCGTATTTTTGCGCAGGCTGTCCGCATAATAGTTCAACCATCCTGCCAGATGGTGCGCGTGGCTATGCGGGCATTGGCTGTCACTGGATGGCGCAATTTATGGAGCGTTCAGTTGAGGGCACTACCCATATGGGCGGAGAGGGCGCAAACTGGATAGGCGAATCTTGTTTTTCTAGCCGCAAGCATATGTTCCAGAATATGGGAGATGGCACCTTTAACCATTCTGGTCTGATGGCGATTCGTGCAGCAGTGGCAGCAGAGGTAAATATTACCTATAAAATCCTGTATAATGATGCGGTTGCTATGACAGGTGGGCAAACCCATGAAGGTGATTTAACCCCGCCACAAATAGCCCATTTGCTTGCCGCATCTGGCATAAACAGGCTGGCATTGGTTACAGACGATCTAAGCCGACACACTAAATCTGACTATCCTGCTGAAACAAGTTTTCATCATCGGCTAGAATTGCAGGCTGTGCAGACAGAAATGTCACATATTACAGGCACAACGGCGCTGATTTATGATCAGACGTGCGCAACAGAAAAGCGCCGTCGTCGCAAAAGAGGCTTGATGCCAGACCCAGATAAACGGGTGGTCATCAATCCTGAAGTCTGTGAAGGGTGCGGTGATTGTGGTGTGCAGTCAAATTGTGTAGCGATATTGCCGCTTGAAACAGAGCTTGGCCGCAAACGCCAGATTGACCAGTCTGCCTGTAACAAGGATTTCTCATGTGTAAATGGCTTTTGTCCTAGTTTTGTAACAGTCTCAGGCGGCGCCTTGGCAACGCCAAAACCTGTTGCATTATCGGATGATTTTTCTATCGCTGATCCACCTAAGGTGATTGATGATAGCCAAGTGCAATCAATATTGCTGACAGGTGTGGGTGGTACCGGCGTGGTTACGATTGGCGCGCTATTGGGTATGGCTGCCCATCTTGATAATAAAGGATGCGGCATTATTGACATGGCAGGCCTAGCTCAGAAAGGGGGCGCTGTTACCAGCCATATCAGAATTGGACCTAATGCAGATGATATTAGCGCTATTCGCATAGGGCCTGGCGGGGCTGACCTGATGCTTGGGTGTGACAGTCTGGTAGGTGCAGAACAATATCAGCTAAAATTGATGAACCCAAAAGGGCATATCATAGCCAATCTAAACCAGACCCCAACGGGTGATTTTACCCGCCGCCCTGACCAGCAATTTCCAGCAAAACAGGTAGCAGATAGCCTGTCTGGTAGCGTGGCTAAGGGTCATGCCAGCTTTGTGAATACCACACAGCTTGCGCTGGAATTGATAGGTGATGCGATTGCGTCAAATTTGATTATGCTGGGGGTTGCCTATCAAAAAGGGTTGATCCCATTACGTGCCGAAGCCATTGAAAAAGCGATTGCGCTAAACGGGGTGGCTGTCGCGCAAAGCCAGCAGGCATTTAGATGGGGCAGAATATATGTCGCTAATCCTGAATTGCTGGCAGATATGTTGCCTGCAGAAACATCTCAAAGCCCGCACACAGCCGAAGCGCTGGTAGAAGATAGATATCAGCGGCTAATAGCCTATCAAGATAGGCGCTATGCAGACCAGTATCGTAGCCTGATGCAAACCCTTATCCGCCATGATCTTGAAGATAGTAACAGGCTTAGCATCGCCGCTGCTAAGGGGCTATATAAAATGATGGCAATCAAGGATGAATATGAGGTGGCTCGGCTATATACTGATGGAAAGTTCAAAGACCAGCTTGCCAAGCAGTTCGATGGCAATATCTCGCTTCGATTGCATTTAGCACCCCCTATATTCTCAAAGCTAGATGCCCGCACAGGCAGACCAATGAAACAGGAATATGGCGGCTGGATGATAGGCGCAATGGCAGTGCTGGCAAAGCTGAAATGGCTTCGGGGTAGCGCGTTTGATCTGTTTGGGTACAGCTCGGAAAGAAAGCTGGAACGTGAATGGCGTAAGAATTATCAGCAGATACTGGCTGAAATATGTGAGGGTCTGAATAAGGATAATTATGATCTGGCTGTCAATATTGCAGATATTGCACAAGATATTCGGGGCTTTGGCCCTGTAAGACAGGCCAGTTTCGATCTAGCAAGCAAGACCTTGAAAACGCTTCTGGAACAATTCAGAGCAAAAATGTAAAAGCAAATAAGATAGAGTAAGTGTACCAGCCAAGATAGGGCTCATATTTACTAGCTGGCATGGTCTGTCCTGAAAGTCAGGGCAGATAGATAGGAGCAATTAGCAATGAGTGATGATTACAGCTTTGATACTTTGAGCCTGCATGCAGGGCATTGGCCAGATGATGCGCATGGCTCGCGTGCAGTACCCATTCATCAAACAACATCTTATATGTTCAAAGATACACGTCATGCGGCCGCATTATATAATATGGAAGTTGGCGGGCATTTATATTCGCGCATTTCAAATCCGACTGTAGCAGTGCTAGAACAGCGTCTTGCCGCGCTTGAAGATGGTGTTGCAGCCACAGCAACATCATCAGGGATGGCCGCGCTAACCTCAGCGCTAATGACGATATGCTCGCAAGGAGATCATATTGTTGCTTCTGCCCAACTTTATGGCGCTAATGTGAATTTGCTGAAATATACTTTGCCACGTTTTGGCATTGAAACCAGCTTTGTTTCTGCTACTGATCCAGCGGCGATGAAAGCTGCTATCCGCCCAAACACCAAAGTCATTTTTGGAGAGGTGATTGGCAATCCAGGACTGGATATCATGGATGTGGATGCGGTTAGTAACATTGCCCATGAGGCTGGTATTCCGCTGATGATTGATGCCACATTCAATACCCCTTATCTGATGCGTCCTTGTCTGCATGGGGTAGATATTATTATCCATTCTCTGACGAAATGGATTGGCGGTCATGGTGTTGCGATTGCAGGTGCAGTAGTAGATGCAGGACGTTTTGATTGGGGTCAGAATGATAAATTCCCAACTATCGCCCAGCCTCATTATTCAATGGGCGGAATCAACTTCCATGAAGAATTTGGGCCAGCAGCCTTTACCGCAAAATTCCGAGCCGAAGCCATGTATAATTTTGGCCCCTGCCTGTCGCCGACTAATGCTTTTCATATTATTCAAGGCATGGAAACATTAGGGCTGAGAATGCAGCGCCATATGGAAAATACCCATCAATTGCTAGAATTTCTTGAAGCACATGAACAGGTGGCATGGGTAAGACATCCAGATTTGCCGTCCCATCCAGATCATGCGCTTGCCAAAAAGCTACTGCCAAAAGGGGCAGGGTCTGTTATCACCTTTGGGGTTAAGGGGGGGCGTGATGCAGGCCGTGCCTTTATTGAGGCAGTTCAGCTTTCATCACATCTTGCAAATGTAGGTGATGCAAAAACGCTAGTTATCCACCCTGCTAGCACTACCCATTCTCATATTGATGCTGAGGCGATGAAATCAGGTGGTCTAAGTGATGATATGATACGCCTGTCGGTCGGGCTTGAAGATATCAAAGATATAAAGGCTGATTTTGAGATAGGGTTTAAGGCAGCATCACGGCTAGAATCTGTTTGAGGAGCGCACCAGTGAAACAACTAATTGATGGGAATCAGATTCACATTGCCACTGGCGGCAGAGAGTTTGAGTCACATAAGCCCTATATCATCTTATTGCATGGAAGCGGGCAAAGCCATCTGACATGGGTGCTTCAGTCGCGGCTTCTGGCCTATGATGGCTTTAATGTTATCGCACCAGATTTTCCAGCACATGGCCTGTCTGAAGGACAGCCTCTTCAAACCATAGAAGAGATGGCAGAGTGGGTGTTGGCACTTGCGGATGGGTTGGGGGTTGACCAGTTCATGCTGGCTGGCCATTCACAAGGTGGTTTGGTAGCAATAGAGCTTGCTGCACGCAACCCAAAGCGGGTTAGCAAGCTGGCGCTTATAGCCTGTGCGGCCGCCATTCCTGTGAATGAGTTTCTGGTGTCAGCATCACGCGATAAGCTGGATGCCGCTATCAAGATGATGACAGGGTGGGGGCATGGTTTGCGAGGACATAAGCATGAAAACTCTCAGCCAGGTTTCTCTCATCTTAGCTTTGGGCGCAGATTGATGGCAGCAAATGACAAACAGGCATTACATGCTGATCTGAACGCCTGTAACCAGTATCAATCAGGCAAAGAGGCAGCCAGCATTATCACCTCGCCAACAGTGGTGATCCTCGCAGAGGCAGATAAAATGACACCTGTAAAATTTGGCAAAAAGCTGGCAGAGCTAATCACAGATGCTAAGTTGGTTATCATCGATAAGGCTGGCCATATGTTGCCATCAGAACATCCAGATGAAGTTAATCAGCATTTGCGTGTGTTTTTGCACGGCTAGATAGCAGGCTCATAACGCAGGATTTTTAATAAAGGTTTAGTCTATGTCATCGTCATTTTCTTCTATTGCGGTAATCGGGGCTGGTACAATGGGCGCAGGAATTGCCGCCCAGATTGCGAATGCTGGCCATAAGGTGCTGTTACTTGATTTGCCAGCCAGCTCGCCAAACATGCAAACACCTGCTGAGCTGGCAATCGAAAAATTGCGTATCTCAGAACCGCCCCAGCTGATGCATAAATCTGTGGCCAGCCTGATAACGACAGGCACAATAGAAGATGATTTTGATGCGCTGAGTGATTGTGACTGGATTGTTGAGGCTGTGATTGAACGGCTTGATATAAAAAAACAGCTTTATCGGCGGCTAGAGACGGTAATATCGGCTGATTGTATTGTTACCTCAAATACCTCAACCATTCCGATATCGCTTCTGGTTGAAGATATGGACGCATCATTTAGGTCACGCTTTGCCATCACTCATTATTTTAACCCTGTGCGCTATATGCGCTTGCTTGAGCTGGTACGAGGCCAAGATACAGATGATGCGGTCATAGACAGGCTGGCCAGATTTAATGATGAAGTGCTTGGAAAAGGGGTTGTTCGCTGTGCAGATACGCCAGGTTTTCTAGGTAACAGAGTTGGGGTATTTGCCCTGCAATTTGCCCTGCATCACGCCCTATCATCGCAGATCGCAATAGATGTTGCAGATGCGTATATTGGTCGCCCCTTTGGTATTCCAAAGACAGGGATTTTTGGATTATATGATCTGATCGGCATTGATTTGATGAGTGATGTTGCCAGTTCTCTTCGGTCTATTTTGCCAGCTGATGATGCGTTTCATGCGGTCGGACATGATCCTGAATTGATGCGCCAGATGATCGATGCAGGTGATTTTGGTAATAAATCTGGCTGTGGTTTCTATCGCACTGGCGATGATGGCATCAGACAGGTGCGGAATATTGAGCATGGCGGTGATGGCCATAGCTGGCGGGCTGCTATAACAGATATGCCAATGCCAGTTGAGGCATCTGCAGAAGCTGCTATCCGCCAGCAAGAACCGCTCACCCCTATTCTGGAAGACCCTTCGCCAGAAGGCGTATTTGCACGAAAGGTGCTGGTTGGCATTTTGGGATATGCTGCCTCATTGATCCCTGACATTACCAGCTCGCCTCAAGATATAGATGATGCGATGAAGCTGGGCTTTAACTGGCAAAGAGGCCCGTTTGAGCTGATTGATGCTATTGGGCTGGAACGGCTGAAACAAATGGCAGGCGATGCTGGTGCAACGCTTCCCCCGCAATTGATAACGCGCACCACGCCTTATTACAAGGTCTCATCAGACGCATTGCTAGTGGATATAGACGCAGCAGGCTATCAGCCTATTAGCTTGCCAGAAGGGGTAATGCGCTTTTCGGTGATGCGCCAATATGCGCAAAAGCTAGCTGGAAATGATGCGGCATCTGTCTATGCGCTAGCCGATGATATCAGGCTGGTTGAATTTCATAGCAAGGCAAATGCGCTGAATGATCTCTCGATGGAAATGGTTAGCTTTGCTGCCCAACATCATGGTAAGGGGATCATTATCCATAATGATGCACAGCATTTTTCTGCGGGGGTTGATCTTACCCATTTCCGCCATCTTATCTCAACAAAACAATTTGCCGAGATGGACCAGTTTTTAGCGCGCTTTCAGCAGGCAGTATATCAGCTAAAATACTGTCCCGTGCCTGTTATCGGGGCAGCTTCTGGTCTTGCCGCTGGCGGCGGCTTTGAAGTGCTGATGCATTGCGACAGGTTGGTTGTGCATACCAACTGCACGCTTGGTCTTGTTGAAGCTGCGGTAGGGGTTGTGCCGTCTGGTGGCGGGGTAAAGGAAAGCTATTTGCGCTGGTATCAAAAAACCGCTGACTGGGAAGAAGCAGCATGGCAAAGCTGGATGCAGATCGGCTTTGCGGCAACAGGCACATCTCCTCAATTAGCCGCACGTTATCGCTATTTCAATGAAGGGCATGATCAGGCTGTGATGAATAGGGATAGGCTATTACCAACAGCCATTGAGTTGGTGACATCACTAGCCACAGACTATCAGCCGCCAGAAGCGCCAATCCCTCAGCTTGCCTCTCATAATCTGCTTGAAAAAATGTCTGCCTTCATGGATGACGGGATTGCAAAAGGCCAGTTCTTTGCCCATGACAAGGTGGTTGCAATGGCAATCGCCTCTATTATGGTTGCCGATAATGCAGATGATACAGGCTGTGATGAACAAAAATTATATGATCGCGAACGCCGAGCATTTCTTCATCTGGCACGTACCACCTCAACCGCAGACAGGATTAACCATATGTTGTCTGGCAAAGGCAGTTTGCGGAATTAGCCCAGAAATTAGAGGGCTATAAGTTGATACGTGTGAGCGAGATAAGCTGGTCCAGTGTCTCATCTCTTGGGTCATGGCTGACCAGAATAACAGGGATGTTCAGCGCTGTTATAAACCCTACCAATAAGGCCAGAATATCTGAGCGATGTGCATCATCCAGACTAGAAAATGGCTCATCTAGCAAAAGTGCCTTTGGGTTTGCCAAAATAGCGCGCAATAATGCAATGCGAGATTGCTGACCACCTGAAAGCGTTTTTGGATCGCGCCGTTCAAATCCAGCTAAATCAGCCTGCTCAAGCATAGCAGATATTTTGTTCTGGCGCGCAGAGCCAGTAATTTGGGGACTAAGACCAAAGCTAATATTCTGCGCAACATTTAGATGGGGAAATAGCAAGGGTTGCTGAAATAAAAATCCTATCTTCCTGTCTTCTGCGCGCATCTGAGCTAGCGGCTGGCCTGATAGCAATATAGTGCCAGATGCGCTCAAGCCAGGCACCTCAATACCTGCAATCCATTTTAGCAAGGTAGATTTTCCTGCACCGCTTGGCGCCATCAATAACCCAATCTGAGAGGCGGCAATCTCAAAACTAAGCTGATGGCAAAGCACCATCTTATCAAAGCTGAGCCTAGCCTCTGACACTTCAAGCATAGTATGCCTTTCCGTTTCACCTTCGCATGCCACATGGTTATGCGCATCTTTCATACTCTTTTACAAGGGCTGATTTTTAGGCAGATATCAGGATAAAAAAATTAAATCATGTTAATTCTTTATTAAGAATGATTTCTTATGATAAGGCTAATTTCACGGTCAGATGGCCAAATTTAGGAGCGCTTTATCATGACAATATTTGGCATCAAACTGTCAGATGCACAGAATATCACACATCGCCTATCTAGCCTAGGCAAACATATGCTGGCTATCTTGGCTGTGGCAGGCGGTGTAAGTGTTACGGCCTCAGACGTGATGGCAGGTGACACGGACATGCTAGCAAAAAAGGCAAAGGGTCAGACTGTCTATTTCAATGCATGGGGCGGGTCCCCTAATATCAACAGCTATATTGGCTGGGCGGCAGATCAGGTGAAGGCACAATATGGCATTACGCTTGAGCATGTTAAGCTGACAGATACCGCTGAGGCTGTCTCGCGGATTTTGGCAGAAAAGGTCGCTGGCAAAAAAACAGGTGGTTCAGTTGATCTGATTTGGGTAAATGGCGAGAATTTTGCCACCTTAAGCCGTGAAGGCTTATTGCGCAAAGATCAATGGGCGTTTGATCTGCCTGCGTTTGCCCTTACCGATCCGAAAGCATTACCAGGGTTGGTAACAGATTTTGCCTTGCCAACACAGGGTCGTGAATCGCCATGGGGACGGGCACAGCTTGTTTTTGGATATGATAGCGCCTATTTGGCATCGCCGCCACGTTCGGCTACGGCGCTAAAAGACTGGATTAAGGCAAATCCGGGCAGGTTTAGCTATCCGCGCCCACCTGATTTTACGGGCACAAGTTTTCTGAAGCAGATATTGCTTGAAACCACAGATGATAGAGACCGCTTTCAACGCCCTCCTTCAGAGGATGCAGAGACATATTTAGCCCCTTTATTTGATTGGCTTGATGAGGTAACGCCTCATCTATGGCGAAGCGGCAACACCTATCCTGCAAATTATACTGAAATGGTGCGCCTGCTTGGTGATGGCGAGGTGACGATTGCGTTTGCCTTTAATCCTGCTGAATTTTCAAATGCGATTTCGCAACAGATTCTGCCTGATACGGTTCGAAGCTATATCCATACAGATGGCACGCTTGCCAATATTCATTTTGTAGCGATACCCTTTAATTCATCCTCTTCTGAAGGGGCGATGCTGGTAGCTGATTTCCTGCTATCATTTGAGGCACAGCTCAGAAAGGCAAATTCAGATATCTGGGGCGATCCAACAGTGCTGTCATTTGCTAAATTATCTGACAGCCAGCAACAGGCATTTAATGCGTTGCCGCGGGGTATCGCCAGCCTGTCTGAAGCAGAATTATCGCCAGCACTCGCTGAGCCGCATCCAGACTGGATACCGCTTATCGAAGAAAAATGGCAGGCACGGTTTGCGCAATAGCCAGTTTCTGTTTTATCACTATAGCTGTTCATAAAGCCAATTTCTGGCGGCAATCTGGCTGGATAGAGAGTTAGAACAGGCAAAGGATGATAACAGATGATGGGTAGCTGATGCGTGCGCTTATCCAGATAGCGATATTGGGGGGGTTGCTATTGCCTGTATGTGCAGGGCTAGCAGGGATATTCTTTCCAAGTATCGGAATATTTCCCTTTTTAGGGCGGTCTGAGGTGTCATTTGATGCCTTTGACCAGCTATTTCAGCAAGCTGGGATTGGCACTGCAATATATCTGTCGTTATCTACAGGCATTATTGCGAGTGTAATATCCTATATTCTAGCGATGATTTTGATAGCCTGTCTGTTTGGGGCTGAATCTAATCGCTGGCTCTTTCGGCTAGTATCACCGTTATTATCTGTGCCGCATATCACGGTGGCAATCGGGCTAATGTTTCTGCTTCAGCCTAGCGGATGGCTGGCGCGTGCTATCTCGCCTGTGCTAACAGGCTGGACGCGGCCGCCAGATCTAAATATTGTGCCAGATGAATTTGGGCTGATGTTGATTGTCGGGTTGGTCGCCAAAGAATTACCATTTTTTGTGCTAATGGGGGTGTCTGCTACCAACCAGATTGATGTGAGACGCTATTTAGCAAGTGCTGCCTGTCTTGGCTATGGCAGGCTAGCTAGCTGGTTTCTGGTTATCCAGCCCATGATTGCACGCAGGCTAAGGCTTTCTGTGCTGATTGTGTTGGTATTCTCGCTATCTGTTGTGGATATGGCGATCATCCTTGCCCCCAATACACCGCCGCCATTAAGTGTGATGATATTTCAGTGGTTTCAAGACCCTGATCTGAATAAGCGCTTTATTGGCTCGGCGGCAGCAATCTGTCAGCTTGGGCTGATTTTCATATGTTGTGCGGGCTGGTTTGGATTGTCTTGGGCACTCAGAAACATCATTGTGATGATTGTGGCAAGCGGGCGGCGGCTGGCATGCCCTGCATATTTACGTCGCTATCTTATGTTGAGTTTGCTCAGCTTGTGCTTGATACCTGTAGGTCTGGCAATCGCAGGCATGGCGTCTTCATTATTGTGGGCATTTGCAGATATTTGGCGGTTTCCTGATATTCTGCCGCAAAAATGGGGGCTATCTGGCTGGCAGGTGAATAGCCGTTTGTTTGCAGATTTGGTGATGAACAGCCTGATGCTGGGGCTGGTGGCTGCATCTGTTAGCCTGATTCTGGCTATTTTCTGGCTTGAAGTTGGCACTCAAAACAAGACGAGCATCACAGAATTTATGGTTTATCTGCCTTTGCTTGTACCGCAAACAGCCTTTTTGTTTGGCCTTCAGATATTGCTGATTATGTTGAATATTGATGGGGTATTTTTATCGATTTTATGGGCGCATTGTTTGTTTGTATTTCCCTATATCATGCTATCGCTATCTGAGCATTGGCGAGAATTTGACACAGGATATGAAGAATGTGCTTCTGTGCTTGGGGCAAATAGATGGGCACGTTTCTGGCGTGTGAAATTGCCAATATTGGGGGTGCCTATCTTAATTTCCTTTGCCATTGGCTTTGCAGTTAGTGCGGCGTTATATCTGCCAACTATCTTTGCAGGACTTGGCAGGTTTCAGACCCTGACCACTGAAGCTGTATTGCTTGCTTCTGCTGCTGGCAGACAGACCGTTGGTGTGGCGGCCTTTATGCAGATGGTCTTGCCGCTAGCTATTTTCATCACAGCAGATGTTCTAGCCAGAATACGATATCGCCGCTTTTCTGCCTTCAGATTATAGCGACTATGCTGAATAATCTGGAAATTATACAGATAGGCTTTATGCTCAAAAATATAGCTCAATAGTAACTTTGCAAACGGGGGATATGATGGCACAGGCTGACGCTAGAAAAGTCGTTATTACAGGCGGAAGCTCTGGCATAGGCGCTGATATGGCTCGCCGCTTTGCAGATGCAGGCCATCAGGTATTTATTTGTGGCAGAACACAATCCGCGATAGAACATGTTGCGTCCACCCATCGGTTGATACGAGGCATTACAGCAGATGTGTGTGATGAGGCGCAGGTGAAAACCCTGTTTGATGAAGTTGGCGCAGATGGCATTGCTGGCTCTATCATCATTGCCAATGCAGGTGTGGCTGCCTCTGCCAGCTTAGATAAAACTTCATTGGCGCTATGGCAAAAGATGATATCTATCAATCTAACAGGGGTGTTTCTTACGCTAAGAGAAGCTGTTGCCAGATTAAAAGCGGCAGATCAAACATGGGGCAGGCTGATAGCGATATCGTCAATGACAGGCAAAAAGGGCTATCCCTATATTTCTGCTTATAGCGCTAGCAAACATGGTGTTATCGGGCTGGTAAGGTCTGCCGCACAAGAGCTGGCAAAAACTCAGATCACTGTTAATGCGGTATGTCCAGGCTATCTGGATACTGAAATGACAGATGGGTCTATTGCGGCGATTTCACAAAAAACAGGGATTAGCGAAGATGAGGCCAGAAAAAAGCTAGAGGCATTTTCTCCTCAACGCAGACTATTTCCAGCCTCAGAGGTGACAGAGACGGTGTATTTCTTGTCATCAGAGCAGGCTGGCGGCATCAATGGCCAAGCTATCTCTGTTGATGGCGGCGAGACAGCGTAACGCTACCAGCTACCAGTATTTTGCATAGATGCCCATGGTTCTGCTGGTGCAAGTGCGTCACCTTCTTGCAGAAGTTCAAGAGAGATTCCATCAGGCGATTTCACAAAAGCCATCCGTCCATCTCGTGGTGGCCTGTTAATTTCAACACCATTATCCATTAGATGTTGGCAGGTATCATAAATATTTTTGACAGTATAGGCTAGATGCCCAAAATTGCGACCGCTACCATATTCTTCTGTATCCCAATTATAGGTCAATTCAAGCTCTGGGGCGCGTTCATTTTGTGCCTGCTCTAGGTCTTGATCAGCGGCCAGAAATATCAAGGTATAGCGGCCTGCGTCAACGTCTTTGCGGCGTGTCTCAATCATGCCAAGCTTATTACAGAAAAAATCCAGAGCGGCGTCAATATCCTGAACGCGGATCATCGTATGCAGAAATTTCATCTTACTACTTTCTTTTAAAAAAATGTCCTCAGCCCAAATGATGCAGGTATTTAGCGGTTATTGGCAAGTCTTTATATTGGCGCTAGCCTATGCGTTAATTTAGTCAGCCTTGCTAATCAGATTGACCTTGCCAGCAGAAATGCCTAAAACAGATCATCCTTTTCCATACTAAAAAATGGTGTCGCTGACACAGGGAGCTTGAATATGTCACATACAGTTTTGCACTATATTGGTGGTAAGAAAACAGCAGGTGCATCTACCAGAACACAAGATATCTTTAACCCTGCATTGGGTGAAAAGACAGGCGAAGTTGTGATGGGCACAAGCGCTGATGTTCAGGCTGCAGTGACAGCGGCAAAAGCGGCCTTCCCTGCATGGGCGAATACACCGCCAGTGCGCCGTGCAAGAGTGATTTTTAACTTTCTTGAATTGGTAAAGCGAGATAAAGAAAAGCTTGCAAAGGCAATTACCTCAGAACATGGCAAGGTGTTTACAGATGCGTGTGGAGAGGTTGAGCGCGGAATTGAAGTGATCGAATTTGCGTGCGGCATTCCTGCCTTGCTAAAAGGTGACTATTCACAACAAGCATCAACAGGGATTGATAACTGGACCTTGCGCCAGCCGCTTGGCATTGTGTCTGGGATTACGCCATTTAATTTTCCAGTAATGGTGCCAATGTGGATGTATCCGCTAGCGATTGCCGCAGGGAATTGTTTTATCCTCAAACCTAGCCCGACTGACCCAACTGCCTCGCTAATGATGGCTGATCTGATGGCAGAGGCAGGGCTTCCTGAAGGTGTGTTCAGCGTAATTCAGGGCGATAAAGAAGCCGTAGATGCAATTCTAGAAAATACAGATATTTCTGCTGTATCCTTCGTGGGCTCAACACCGATTGCGCATTATATTTATGAAAAGGGCGCGCATTATGGCAAGCGTGTTCAGGCACTTGGCGGCGCTAAAAATCATATGATGGTAATGCCAGATGCTGATATGGATAAGACAGTTGATGCGCTTATTGGCTCTGCCTATGGGTCAGCAGGTGAAAGATGTATGGCGATTTCGGTAGCTGTTCTGGTAGGGGATGCTGGTGATAAGATAGTGCCTCAGCTTGTTGAGCGTGCCCGTGCGTTAAAGGTAAAAAATGGCATGGAGCTTGATGCTGAAATGGGCCCGATTGTCACCGCAGCCGCACATGAGCGGATTAGCTCAATGATCGAGACAGGCGTAAAAGAAGGCGCTGATTTGCTGGTAGATGGGCGCGGTTTGTCTGTACCAGGGCATAATAGAGGCTATTTTATGGGCGGCTCTTTGTTTGATAATGTCACATCTGAGATGACGATTTATCAAGAAGAGATTTTCGGACCAGTGCTATCTTGCGTGCGGGTAGATAATTCAGCAGAAGGTATTGAGCTTATCAATAAGCACCGCTATGGCAATGGCGTGTCTGTATTTACTTCTGATGGCAATACAGCGCGTGAATTTGCAAGCCAGATTCAAGTAGGGATGGTTGGCGTGAATGTGCCTATCCCTGTGCCGATGGCATGGCATGGATTTGGCGGCTGGAAACAAAGCTTGTTTGGTGATTTACATGCCTTTGGTAATGAAGCTGTTCAATTCTATACAAAGCAGAAATCTGTGATGCAACGATGGCCTGATTCAATCTCAAAAGGGGCTGAATTTGTAATGCCAACGGCAAAATAGTCTGAAAAAATATGTGCCCTAACAATACAGCATGGCTTTGATGATGGTCAGCCAGCAATTAGATGAACTTACGGTTAACGGTGTTGTGTTAAACAAGCTTGTCCCAGCCGTGATTGCGGCTGGCAAGGCCATTTTAGAGGTTAGACAGTCTGGCTTTGAGGTTGAGCATAAATCAGACAACTCGCCCGTCACAGATGCAGATAAAGCAGCAAATGTGATTTTGCTTGAAGCGCTGGCACAATTCTATCCGCAGATAGAGGTGATTTCAGAAGAAGCCGAAGAAAGCCACCAGCTATCCTCTAGCGACTGTTATTTTTTGGTAGACCCGCTAGATGGCACGAAAGAATTTATCCGTGCAGATAGTCAGGGGAATTTTACCGTCAATATCGGGCTAATTGTTGATGGGCAGGCGGCAGGCGGCATTGTGTATGCACCAATGCATGACATGCTGTTTGTGGGCGCAGCAGACATAGCAAGCTATCTAGTGCAAAACCAGCAGATCAGCCTGCTATCGATAGACACGCCGCTTGCTAGCAGGTCGCATGACAGGCCTATTGCGATTGCCAGCCGCTCTCATATGGATGAGAGGACAGCTACCTTTTTGCGGAAAAATCAAATAGACGATATTGTTAGTACAGGCTCATCTGTTAAATTTTGTTATCTAGCAATGGGTGAGGCAGATATATATCCGCGTTTTGCCCCAACCTGCGAATGGGATACAGCCGCTGGTGAAGCTGTACTAAGAGGGGCTGGCGGATATGTGCTTGATGAGCATGGCCAGCCTCATCGCTATGGCAAGCCAAACTGGCTGAATAATCCATTTATTGCCTATGGCCGTTTCACGCCTAGCTAGCCAGTGTGGCATAGCAAATAAATTTTCTCAAAAACCCATAGCCATATCCAAAAAAACAGGGCTACACTAACTCTCATAAAAACATAAATCCGTGATAGCATTCTCAGGCGATAGTCTGGATGATATTCGGGCTGGTATTGCGCTGATGCATGACAGGCAGATATGGGAGAGAGATGATGAAAACACGTGCCGCTATTGCGCTTGAGGCTGGAAAGCCGCTGGAAATTGTGGAAGTCGATCTAGACGGGCCGAGAGCAGGCGAAGTGCTGGTAGAAATTATGGCTACAGGCATTTGCCATACAGATGAATTTACCCTGTCTGGCGCTGATCCTGAAGGGCTGTTTCCAGCCATTTTAGGTCATGAGGGCGCTGGCATTGTGCGTGAGGTTGGGCCAGGTGTAACCTCTGTTGTTGAGGGAGACCATGTAATTCCCCTATATACGCCTGAATGCCGAGAATGTGATTATTGTCTGCATCCAAAAACCAATCTGTGTCAGGCTATTCGCACTACACAAGGGCAAGGGCTAATGCCTGATGGCACGTCCAGATTTTCCTTTGAAGGAAAGCCTGTGCATCATTATATGGGCACCTCTACCTTTTCAAACTTTACGGTATTGCCAGAAATTGCGCTTGCTAAAGTCAATAAGGCAGCGCCTTTTGATAAGATTTGCTATATTGGTTGCGGGGTTACAACAGGTATCGGGGCGGTGATAAATACCGCAAAGGCTGAGCCTGGATGCCGCGCTGTTGTGTTTGGTCTTGGGGGAATTGGGCTAAATGTGATTCAAGGCCTTAGGATGATAGGCGCAGCGCAAATTGTCGGCGTTGATATGAATCCTGACAAAGCAGAGTGGGGCAAACGCTTTGGGATGACTGATTTTGTCAATCCAGCAGATATTTCAGGTGATCTGACAGCCCATCTTGTTGAGCTTACGGGCGGTGGGGCGGATTATTCTTTTGAATGTATCGGCAATGTTGAGGTCATGCGCACTGCGCTTGAATGTGCCCATAAAGGCTGGGGCGAATCGATTATTATCGGGGTTGCAGGCGCAGGGCAGGAAATCTCAACACGTCCGTTCCAGCTTGTAACAGGGCGTTCTTGGCGAGGTACGGCATTTGGCGGGGCAAGAGGCAGAACAGATGTGCCTAAAATTGTGGATTGGTATCTGGATGGCAAAATCGAAATCGATCCAATGATTACTCACAGCCTATCTTTGGAGGAGATAAATACAGGATTTGATTTGATGCATAAAGGAGAGTCTATCCGTTCTGTTGTTATTTTCTGATGCACAGAGTTAGTGACGGTAATAGCTGAGTGAGAGGTATATGGCAGACGAACATAGATTAGATGATAGTGACAATTCCGCCGTAAGCATTGCTCAATCTGTCTCGCAAGGCAGGCGTTCAGCGACACAAATCTGTGCGCATCATCTGGATATAATTGCCAAGACAGATGCTGATATAGATGCATGGGTTTGGCATGATGCTGAGGCTGTATTGGCAGCTTCCAACACTATCGCCTCAGGCTTGCCGCTTAGTGGTGTGCCTGTGGGGCTAAAGGATATTATTGATAGCGCTGATATGCCTTGCTGTCTTGGCTCTAGCCTGTTTGCAGGCCGCAGGCCATCTAAAGATGCTGAGCTTGTGACACGGCTTCGGATGGCAGGTGCGCTTATTATGGGCAAGACACGCACCACTGAATTTGCCTATTTACAGAAATGTGAAACACGTAATCCGCATGATAGGCGATTTTCTCCAGGTGGTTCATCTTCTGGTTCTGCAGCGTCTGTTGCGGCAGGACAGGTGGCGCTTGCGATTGGCTCGCAAACAGGAGGCTCTGTAATACGCCCTGCCGCCTATTGCGGGGTTTATGGGTTTAAGCCTAGCGTTGAGGCGATTTCCCGTGCAGGCGTGTTACAAACCAGCCAGACATTAGATCATATTGGCATATTTGCACGGCATCTTGGTGATATTGCGCGGCTTGGTGATGTGATAATGACAGATGATGCCAACCTTGAAGCGGCCTATCATGCGCCTAATGCTGATGCGCCAACATTTTTGTTTGTTGAGGGGATGTTTGCAGATGATATTGAACCTTATATGTCAGCGCGTATCTCAGAGCTGGTGCATAAGCTGTCTGGCCATACCCACCATATCGCAATACAGCCATTTCTAGATAGCTTACAAGACGCGCATAGCGTGATTTATGACGCTGAATATGCCCAGAATATCGGCCCCTTACTTGCGGGCAGAACAGAGGGGGTAAGTGATTTCACCCTTAAGACAATTCAGCGGGGAGAGCAGGTATCTGCGTCAGATTATGAGGCTGCAATGGCGCTAAGACAGCAGGGAATAGACATGTTTTCAGAGATGCTGACAGGCGGAAATGTTTTGATTATGGCATCTGCTACAGGTCAGGCACCGCTATTTGAAGCAGGGACAGGCAATCCTGCCTGTTCAAAATTTACCAGCCTATGCGGATTGCCAGCCATCACCTTGCCGCATCTAGACGGTCTGGATTTGCGAGGGCCAGATAAGCTGCCTTTGGGTGTCCAGCTGGTTGGCGCACCGAATGCTGATGCGAGTGTAATTTCGGCCGCGCGCTGGCTAGAGGCGCATTGCGCTAAGATGATGAGGTAAGCCAATAATGACAGATAGACCTATTTTGATTGATAATTTGCAATATGCCAATTACAGCCCTGCCTTATTTGATGAAATGGCAGAAGCTGGTCTTTCGGCTGTGCATGTAACGATTTGCTATCATGAAAATTTCAGACAAACAGTTGAGAATATGATCAGCTGGAACCGCCATATTGAAGCGCATCCAGATAGGTTGATGCATGGCAGAACAGCAGATGATGTAAGAACAGCCGCTGCTACAGGCAGAACCGCAATTTTTTATGGGTTCCAGAATTGTGCGCCGATTGAAGATGATATTGGCCTTATTGAGATCGTATATCAGCTTGGCGCTCGGTTTATGCAGCTCACCTATAATAATCAGTCTTTGCTAGCAACAGGATGTTATGAAGCAGAAGATACAGGGCTGACCAGATTCGGCCATCAGGCAGTAGCCGAAATGAACAGAGTTGGGCTGGTGATTGATATGAGCCATTCTGCTGAACGCTCAACGTTAGAGGCGATTGATGCTTCAAGCCGCCCCATTACCATCACCCATGCTAATCCTAGCTGGTGGCATGACGCACGGCGCAATAAATCGGATGAGCTATTACGTGCGCTGACAAATAGAGGCGGTATGCTAGGCTTTTCATTATATCCGCATCATCTGCATCAGGGCTCTGAGTGCACTCTAGCTAGTTTTTGTGACATGATAGCCGAAGCCGCAACACGCTATGGCGTAGAACATTTAGGCATTGGCTCTGATTTATGTACAAACCAGCCTGATTCTGTTGTGGAATGGATGCGCAATGGCAGATGGTCACGCCAGCTTGATTTTGGAGAGGGCAGTGCCGATAATCCAGGATTTCCGCCTCAGCCTAATTGGTTTAGATCAATACGGGATTTTCCCAATATTGGGGCTGGATTGGCAGAGGCTGGGTTTTCACAGGATGAGATAGATGGGCTGATGGGGCTGAACTGGTTGCGTTTTTATGAACATAATTTTACCCCAATGACGTAACTATGCGTGATAGCTAAGATGTTAGGTAAAGGTAATACTGGTAATGATAGAAACTGGCACTGACACAATGGGGCATATGCCGCGTGACCTGCCCGAGATAAAGGTAGAGATGCGGCCTGCTAGCACTGTTATGCGGCTGTCACGTCTTGGCGCATTTTTCCCGCACAGGCTAAGTTTTATGCGTATTCTGATGCGCAGATTATGCGCAGAAAAGCCTGAAGTGCGGATCACAAGCCAGTCTTTGGATCATAATGGCTATGGCCATATGGTGCTAACCGTTAATGTCGGCGGAATGGATGTATCGCTCATCGCCTTTAGCAGGGCGCTTGATGCTGCAGACAGAACAGACAGGGTGATCGCTACAAAATGGGATGCCAGTTTTTGCCTATTTGAAGGCATTCCAAGCCAGCAAGATATTGACGGGCTGGCCGATCATGTATCACAGCAAGAAGCAGGGCGATATAGCGAGAAGGTGCTTTGCCTGTCACGTGCGAATAAATCTGTTAGGCTATTTGCGCATGTGGTAGAGGCCTTAGCCGCAGGCAAACAGCCAGATCACGATATGCTGATTGGAACAGGTTATCTAATGCGTACTACGGCTGTTTATGGCAATGGAAAATTTGGCATTGCTGACAGAGGCGTTATTAGCGGATATGAGGCATTTCAGCCGCCATTCCAGATTGAAATGCTGGCGGTATTTTTGATCAGGGAATATTCTGTGTTGCTTGCAGAATGGTGCGCATCTGAGACATCGTCTGAGGCCATTAAGCTTGCCCCTGCCTATCGGCGCTATCTTGGTATTGGCAATTCAACAGGTCTAGGCATGGCGCCGTTTTTGGTTAATCATCCCTGTCTAGTGCATAGCTGGATGATGGTGCGTGAAACCGCCTTGATGAGATGTCGGCAAGTAGCCAAAATGACTGCCGCTCAACAGCGTGAGTTTGAGCGGCTATTGACACGGATAAAAACCCATCTTCAAGAATGGCAGGTTGAAGATCAGGATCAAACCCGCCGCACACAGCATTTGCGGGGCGAATTTGACAGCTTTCTAGCTGGCTTGCACACAAAGCCGCTAGCAGAGACTTATCCGCTAGAAGATATTTATGGGCGGGTGGCAGGCTGTTCTGAAGATATGCAGGAATTGATGGTCTCTATATTGATTGAGCTATGCGCTGATGAGGTGGATGGGCTTGCCCATTGCCTGTCTAATCCGTTTGAACCTAGACTTGATACTGCGATGACAGTAGCAGAGCTAGCCGCCCTGATTGATACCCATTATGGATGGGCATTAGAGATTGATCTTGACGCTGCAGAAAATGAAGCTCAATTCTGGTATGTATCAGCAGAAAAGCTGGAGCCACGTCTTGGCTTACGCTTTGATGAGCCTGGTGCAGATAAAGAAATGCCATTTCATATGGTGCGTTATATCCAGCATTTATCAGCGCATATCCAGCATGTTGATGGCGATATGAGCCTTGCCCGTTTCATGCTGAAATATCCTCAGACACGTTTTATTATACGGCGAATTCAAACAATATCGCGCTTTGTTTATGGCGAGATTAGGGATAATCTGGTAGCTGGCACTACACGACCTATTGACCTTCTGCGCTGTAAATTATCGTTTTTTGGTGCTAGCAAATTTGACCCAAAATCAGATAGATGGACACGTGTGACCCTGTTTCAGGGTGCGCCGACACCTGCTGATATTATTTCAGGCAGTGAAGATGATTGGCTGTTTGCGACTAGCCCGCCGCCACAATCCTGATGGCAAGGCTATGGGCACAATAAGATGATACGATGTTCGCTGAACGAAATTTTACATATGACCCGAAAGGCTATGCTAGGCTGTGGGTTTGCTCATGACATTGCTGAAGATACAGGCTGGGCAATGGTAATGGCTAGCCCCTATCAGCAGGGCGCATTATCACAGCTTGCAAGCTATCTGTCCAATTATACAGATTATCATTCCGAAGCGCCAATGCGTCCAGATAGCTCTCGAATCATGCTAGATGGCAACCAGTTATATCTAGACGCACAGCCGCATGAAATGCTGGTATTTAACGGTATGATTTGTGACTGGCTTACCGCTTCTGAGGGGGTAAATAGCGATGCTCCCGCAGTAACGTTGCGTCTTAGCTATATGCCATTTGTGTTTCTTGGCCATCTATTATGGGCTGAATGCCAATATCAAAAGCAGATTGAGATAGGCCATAATGGCCACTATTTCAGCCCTAAAGAGATGCTGGAGGCACTGGCAGATAGCCACAATGATAGATGTGGGGAATTAGGTGAATATAGTCTTAAGATTAAAAGCAGGGCAGAGGCGCCTACCTCACCTAAAGCAGAATCTATAGAAATTGATGAGACAGGCTGGCATATTTTGTCCGAATTTGCGGCTAGGTCTTATGTGCCTGAAAGTGACGCATCGCGTCTGGCTGGCGCTGGCGCAGGATTAACGGATAATGACTAGCGCTATGGACATAAACCAAAAACTAGCCCAGCATAAAGAGCAATTAAATACAGCCTTGCCAATCAACATAGGGGGAGAGATATGAGCGTTCAAACTCTGACAGATATGTCACTAGATGATATTTACCAGCTTGCCGATAAGGTCATGCGTTCGGCAGGATGTGATGAGGCAAATGCGGCTGCGATTGCAAATACGGTAATGCGGGCTGAACGGGACGGCTCAACCTCTCATGGGCTATTTCGAATACCTGGCTATGTCGGGTCGATTAAATCAGGCAAGGTGACAGCAGATGCCCGCCCCGAAATAGAACAAAAAATGCCTGCTATTGTCAAAGTAGATGGCAAGATGGGCTATGCGCCGTTGGCATTACAGCAAGGTCTGCCAAAATTGGCTGATGCAGCCCATAATACAGGCATCGCGGTAATGAGTGTGGTAAATAGCTTTCATTTTGCTGCCTTATGGCCTGAAACAGAATATCTTGCCGAACAAGGGCTTGTTGGTCTGGCTTGCACAGCCTTTAAGCCATCTGTTGCCCCTTATGGTGCAAAAACAGCTTTTTTTGGCACAAATCCGCTATCATTTGCCTTTCCTAATCCAGGTCAATCGCCTTATGTATTTGATATGGCGACCTCGCGGCTGGCAAAAGGTGATGTGCAAATCGCCGCAAGAGACGGCCATGAATTACCAGCAGATACAGGGCTTGATGCAGATGGCAATCCGTCAACAGATCCCAATGAGGTATTAAAAGGGGTATTGCTTCCGTTTGGCGGCTATAAAGGGTCCGCGATTGCAACTATGGTGGAATTGCTATGTGCGGGGGTCACAGGGGATAATTTTTCATTCGAGGCTGGACGGGATGATAATAATGATGGCGGGCCTGCAAAAGGGGGCGAGCTTGTGATAGCGCTCAGCCCTGCATTGATAGCATCAGGTGACTGGAAGACGCATGTAAGCGGGTTTTTTGCCGAGATGGGTAAGCTGGATGGAATCAGGCTTGCGGGCGAGCGCCGCCACAAAAATAGGCTAGATACAGGGCCAAGACAGATCAATTCTGCGCTGATTGATACCATAAACTCACTTCTCTAGCCTTACAGAACGCCATATTTCAGGCGAAAAATCATCGTTATAGGCTTAAAAATACGCTTTTTTTACATTTGGCTAGAGATATTTTCTGAAAATATGTTTATACTAGCGCTCTTGTTAAAGTAATTTGCATCAGTGATGGTATGACCTCAATTAAGCTTAGACGTTGGCAACAGGAAATTATTGATGAATTTCCTGATATATTAAAGCTTCATCGCCGCTTTATTGTTAAAGCGCCGACGGGGGCTGGTAAAACTGTTCTTGCTAGCGAGATTATCAGGCAGTTTTATGAAGGCGAAAAGGTCATTGTGCTGTGCCACCGACTTGTGTTGCTTGAACAGCTTGAACGCGCGCTTGCCAAAGAGCATCGGGTCAAAAAGCTGGAATTGAATCATTCAGACCCTGCTTTTTCAAATTATGATGTATTGTTATCTACCTCAACCAGAGCCAGAGATATTCTGGATGAAGCAGTTGAACAGGCAAAACTCATTATTATTGATGAAGCCCATCGGGTTTCGCCTAATGGTACAGGCTATAAGCGTATCTTGGAATGTTTTAGCGAAAAAGGCCGCGATGATGCTCATTTGCTTGGCCTGACTGCCTCGCCAGAACGCCGCACGGCTGACCAGCGAGACCAGCTCAGCCTTGCCTTTGATGCGATTATTGATGGCGCTGATATGGATAAGCTGTTTGACGAGAATATTCTGGTCAGACCGCGTTACCGCCCGCATTTTATCCATGATCTTGAATTGAATTCGATTGATATTAGCTCAGGCGATTTCCCTGTTGCTAGGCTGGCGCCAGCAATTATCAAATCATCTATGATTAGCCATGCCTGTTCAATTTATCTTGAAGAAAGAGAGCAGGTAAAACCTGCCCCTATCTCGGCATGGTTTTGCCCTGATGTTACTGTAGCTGAAACCACTGTAGAAGCGATTGAAGAGCTTGGGATTTCTGTCTGCCTTATTACCGCAACAACGCCGATTAAAGAGCGTATGCAGATGCTGTCTAGCCATTCTGAAGGCAAGGTTGAGGCGGTTGTATCAGTTGGTGTGCTTGCCGAAGGCTGGGACAATCCGCATTGTAATATTATTGTGCATATGCGCCCGACCCTATCAAAAGTATTATGGGGTCAGTCTGTAGGGCGCGGCTTAAGATCAGCGCCAGATAAAGATAGCTGTGTTGTAATTGATGTTAGCTCAAACTGGTCAACCTTCGGGCCGGTTGAAAAATTGCAATGGAGCCTATGGTCTCATCGTGGCTCATATCTGAGATTCAAAAACAGGTTTGAATGGATAGCCCAACAGCCGATTGATGAGCAGAAAAGCTATTATCTATGCGATAATAAGCTAGAGTCAGGACTTAGATGTTCTCATATCTATCTGAAGGATAAATTTTCGGATAGTGGCTGTCCTGTCTGTGGTTCTTACAGCGCAATCGATATTCATAAAGAACAGAGAATGGAAGATTCGGTAAATGATATCGGACTTCATCGTCTGTTCTTTGAGCGGATTCCATCTGTCTTTGATGAAATGAATAAAGATATTTGGCGGACACTTGGCAGAACAGCATGGACAGGGGCAGAAAAGGACGAGCTGATTTTCCTAGCCTTCTGTAAAGCGTTTGAGCTTGTAAGTGGCCAGCCTTCTGCCTCTGATTCAGAATTTTGGGCGCATACTTTGCAAGGTGAAGCTGCGATTAGGCATTATCTAGTGAAAGAAAAAATCCAGATTGTAAAATCTGACGAATTCCAACATGCTATTTTGGTTGACGGGCTGATGCATGGCAGGCGGGTACGTGCGCTTCAGTCAAATCACGGAATTTTGCTATGTGGTGAGCTGTTTGCAGATACCTCAGAAGAAGAACTTGAACGTAAATATCAGCGTGCGCTTCAGATTGTTGAACGGCTCACAGTGATGGGATGCTCATCACAAGATAATCTGCCTTATTTCAAGGCAAAGGATGTTGTCTAGCTGAGTCGATACCCCGACGATACCACGCGGGCATCTCACGCCGAATTTCAGTTCCGCCAGACTAGCTTATCTGCTAGATATATCGCTATACTGAACCAAACAGGCCAAACCACAGAAGATAGAGGTAAGTATGTCTGAGCTGATTATTGCGCCTTCAGTGCTGGCATCTGATTTTGCATCACTTGGTGATGAGGTAGATGCGGTAATTGATGCTGGTGCAGACTGGGTGCATCTAGATGTGATGGATGGGCAATTTGTGCCTAACCTGTCTTTTGGAGCGCCTGTTATTGCCAAGCTTCGTGAGCGTAGTGATGCGTTTTTCGATGCGCATTTAATGGTGCAAGAGCCATCTCATCTGCTAGCAGATTTTGCCCAAGCAGGGGTGCAGCATATCACTGTTCATGCTGAGGCTTGCTGTCATCTAGATAGGGTGCTTGCAAGCATCAAGGAGCTTGGATTAAGTGCAGGGGTTGCGCTAAATCCGCATAGCCCGATAAGCCTGATTGAATATGTGCTTGATAAGATTGATCTGGTTCTGATTATGACCGTTAATCCAGGTTTTGGGGGGCAGTCTTTTATTACTGGCATGATCAAAAAAATTGAAGCTACGCGTCAGATGATAGGTGATAAGCCTATCAAAATTCAGGTTGATGGCGGGATTACAGAGACGACAGCGCCGCTTGTAATTTCAGCAGGGGCAACAAATCTGGTAGCAGGGTCAGCGATTTTTAATCATCCTGAAGGCTATCAGAAAGCGATCAAAAATATCCGAGGCTAGCCAAGCTTAGTGCGATTTCTGGCTTTGTTTTTGAGGTGCTTTTCGGCGGGTGTTTTGGCCAATATGGGTGTGCCCGCGTTCGCGGGCTAGCTCTATTTGACGCTTACGTTCGGCAAAGCGTGCTTTTTGCTGTTCAGAGGTTTTATCATGGCAATAGCCACAGCTAATGCTTGGCTGATACATGCTAGAGCGCATATCCTCTTCAGATAGAGGCATTTTACACGCATGGCATAAAGAATAGCTGCCTGCATTCAGGTCATGATCAACAGATACGCGCGAATCAAACACAAAACATTCACCTTCCCATAGCGAATCCTGTTTATCTACCTCTTCAAGATATCGTAAAATACCCCCTTTGAGATGGTACACATCCTCAAACCCCATCTGTTTCATCAAAGAGGTGGATTTCTCGCACCGAATCCCGCCTGTGCAATACATCGCGATTTTTTTTGGCCGCTCATCTTCTGGCAAATCGGCAAGAGATTTTGCATAATCTGGGAATTGGCGAAAGCTGGTAGTATGCGGATTTTCTGCACCTTTGAATTGGCCAATCGCAATTTCATAATCATTTCGAGTATCCACAACCAGCACATCAGGGTCTGAAATAAGGCTGTTCCACGCTTCAGGATCAACATAAATGCCTGCCTGCTCAGATGGCAGAATATCTGCCTCTCCCATCGTGACAATTTCAGATTTCAGCCGAACCTTCATACGGTGAAATGGCATGCTGGCATGATAGGAAAATTTAATATCAATATCCGAAAAATCAGGATGCGCCCGAAGCCATGCCACTATTCTATCTATCGCAGATGATGTGCCTGAAATAGTGCCATTCAGCCCTTCTTTTGCGATTAGCAAGGTACCCATAATGCCATATTTATGGCAGATATGCCTAAGCTCTGTCTGCAAGGCAGGACAGTCTTCTATCACGATAAATTTATATAATGCGGCAACAACAAACCGATTTGTTTGCAATCGTTCTGACATTCGTGACCTCTATCATCATCTTACCGTTTGCCACGCAATATAGCATAAGCCAGCAGATGAATCCAACCATCTGCTAGCACTTGGCTAGCGTTAGGTGCGTTTCGGCAAGGAGGTCTTAAGACGATTTTGCAAGCGCCTGACGGATAGCTGTTTCTATCTTTTCAGATTGAGGAGAGGTAACAGAGGAAAACCAGCCTGCTATTGTGCCATCTCTGCCAATTAAATATTTATGGAAATTCCAGCGAGGGCGCGCCATAAAGCCAGCCTGCTGTGCAGACCATTGATAAAAAGGATGGGCATTATCACCTTTGACATGGGTTTTTTCAGTCATCGGAAAGTCAATATTGAAATTGACTTCGCAAAATTCTTTTATCTCGGCACCACTTGCCAGTTCCTGTTCGCCAAAATCGCCAGACGGAACGCCAAGCACTACTAACCCCTCATTGTGAAATCGTTCATAAAGCGCCTGAAGCCCGTCATATTGGGGCGTGAAACCGCATCGTGACGCGGTATTTACCACCAGCACTACCTGACCGTGAAAGTCCGATAATGGCAACGGCGCACCATCAATAGAGGTAAAGGTAAATTGATAGGCAGTATCAGAAATATCTGGTTCTGCCGCAAGGCTGTTTTGTGCTGTCATAATGAAACTTCCTAGACAGGCAAGCATGAATATCCGCAAAAATATTGGCATTGATGCAACGCCCAAATTGTTACTCATTTAGATTCACAGCTTTTACGAATTAGGCTGTTGAATGGATGCACAAGCCTAGCCTGTGCTTGTCCATACATCTGCCATCCATTCCTCAAGAAGCTCTCGGCCTGCAATATCCAGCACACCATTTCTTAGCTTTGCTGCGGCTCCGCCAAGTCGCATCACCTTACCTGTAACACCTGCTTTATGCGCAATGCCAGCTGCAATGTTAGACCTTTTTATCGCCATTTCATTTACAGCAATATCAAGCGGGTGGATAGCTAGCATCGCATCAAGCATGGCAATATCTTCAAGGCTTTGACCTGCACCCTGTGCCAGATGAGGCGGCATTGAATGGGCAGCATCACCAATAAGCGTAAGACGCTGATAGCGCCAAAGTGGCTGGGCATGTGGCATCATCAGCGGGGTTGGCTGCCAATGTAATGCGTCTGATAACAAACAGCCTAGCAGGTGATTCTGCTGTAATTTATCTGTCATCAGCCCTGCATTCAAACTGGCTGTTTCAGCACAGAAAACAAGATTGACGTTCTGGCCAGCCTCAAATGGATAGCTTACAAGATGACATCGCTCGCCAAGCATCAATTTTGTATGAGGCTCAGCAAAAAATGCAGGCAATTTGCGAGCAGGATATTCTGCCCGCATCGCTGAATAGCCTGAAACATTATGGCGATCTGTTGATACTGCGCTTGCCAGTTTGCGTGATATTCCAGATACGCCATCTGCACCAATTACCACAGGCGCTTCAAATAGCTGATTATCATCACAGACAATCTGGGCTTGGGGGCGATCATAGCCAATAATGGCTGCAATTACTTGATTGTCATATCTGGTTATTAGCGGGCTATCATCACAATATTGCACCAGCAATGCCATCAGCCTTTGCCTGCTTACTGAGGCATAATAACTATCATCTGGATGCACAAGCTCGCACAAGCTGGTGCCAGTTTCCAGCCGTGATACACAGATAGACTCTAGCCTATCTCCTAATGCCAGAATCTCAGCGCCAAGGGTTTTCTGGCTAAGCGCATTGAGGCATCTAGCACTATTTTGTGCAAGCTGAACTGCGCCTTTGGCAGGTAGATTGCGCCCTATCACCGTTACCTTATAGCCATGAGATGCACAGATTATGGCCGCACCAAGCCCTGCAATGCCCTGTCCGATGATGATGATATCTGGCTGACTATCCATATGTTTAAGGCCTTAACCACCTATTGCGCTACCCTAATCTGGCCAGCATAGCATATACAGGCTGATGTTAAAAAACACCTCAAAAACAAATTTGCGCCCACTCATCTAGCAAAATAGAGCGTGTTTCGGCTAATTTTGGAGAGCTGGCATGAGTGCCGCCCCATTCAATGAAATAGCCACATGGTGCGAAATTGGCTTCTGGCATAATGTCATGACAGGCAGCATCATTGTGACGCTCTCCCATAATTGGCAACACATCAAGACTATCTGCATCGAGATGGGCTGGCAGGCCAGATACTCCAGATTTTGAAATAGCGTCAGCCACGCTTAGCGTATTATTGTGAAAGGCATGGTCGATATATCCAGCAAGGCTATCTCGCATTACAGATGTTCTGGCGTTGCTGTGTGATTTGCTAGCGCGTTGTTGATGGGTTATCACCATATGCACGGCCACGCTGGCAACAAAGCCTAGCAGGCTGATAGCGATAATCGTCTCAAGCAAGGAAAAACCTGAAACAAAGCGCGGTATGAAGCCTGTGTTTGTGTTGCGTGCACCCATCATCTCAGCCTATCACGCAGATAATGGTGTGTTGGTACTAGCCAAAAGCAGAAACCATAGCGCCAAAAAGGACAGGATTTACAATTTTGGGGCTGGAAAAACTGCCCTCCACCCTTTACAAAGAACGACAACTAATATGAATAGAGACGCAAGAGGCTAAATCATGAATCTGGACAAACTTTCCACTGGAAAAAATCCGCCGCACGAAATTAACGTAGCAATCGAAATTCCAGCAGGCTCTGCCCCTGTAAAATATGAAATTGACAAAGATTCAGGGGCATTGTTGGTTGACCGCTTCATCCATACGCCGATGCATTATCCGGTCAATTATGGCTTTGTGCCGCATACTATGTCTGATGATGGTGATCCAATAGATGCCTGCGTGCTGACACCTCAGCCGATTATTCATGGATGTGTGATAGCTACCCGCCCTATTGGTGTGCTGATGATGGAAGATGAAAGCGGTGTTGATGAAAAGCTGTTATGTGTCCCTGTTGATAAATTGCATCCCTATTATAGCGATGTAACGTCAGCAGAAGATTTGCCTCAGATTGTGCGTGATCAGATAGGGCATTTCTTTGAACATTATAAAGACCTAGAAAGCGGAAAATGGGTAAAGGTTCAGGGCTGGGAAGGCGCTGAAAAAGCCTGTCAGATGATTGAGGCCGCGATTGCAAGAGCGCAAAAATAATATGAAAACACACCGCATTATCTGTCCAGATGACTGGCATCTTCATCTAAGAGATGGTGCGGTGTTAACAGCTGTGATTGAGGCAAGTGCCAACTGGTGCAAACGCGCTATAATCATGCCGAATTTGGTGCCGCCTGTTACCACATCAGATGATGCAGAGGCCTATCGAAATAGAATATTGCACGCGCGTGGCAACAGAGCTGGCTTTACCCCTTTGATGGTGCTGTATCTCACAGAACAGACAGATCCAGCAGATGTTGTGGCTGGGTTTCAGGCAGGTATTGTGAGTGCAGTGAAATTATATCCAGCAGGGGCGACTACTAACTCAGCCAGCGGGGTGCGTGATATGCATGCTGTCTTCCCCGTGCTTGAAGCGATGCAGAGACATCAGATTCCCTTGCTAATTCATGGCGAGGTCACAGACCCAGAGATAGATATTTTTGACAGGGAAGCGGTATTTATTGACAGGGTGCTGATAGCATTGCGCGCGCAATTCCCTGAATTAAAGATTGTGCTTGAACATATTACTACCTCTCAGGCAGCCCAATATGTGCTGGAATCAGGCGACTATCAGGCTGCAACCGTAACCCCGCATCATCTGATTATTAACCGAAATGCAATATTGGCAGGGGGCATCAGGCCACATTATTATTGTTTGCCTGTAGCAAAGCGTGAAACCCATAGACAAGCCCTTATAAGCGCTGTGATGCAAGATAGTGGTAAGCTGTTCTTAGGGACTGACAGCGCCCCTCATCTTGATAGTGCCAAACTGCAACCGTGCGGCTGTGCAGGTATTTTTAATGCGCCAAATACCCTAGCCTGTCTTGCACAATTATTCGAAAATCATCATCATTTAGACAAGCTAGAGGCATTTTGTTCGATTTATGGGCCGCAATTCTATGGGCTTGAGATCAATACAGATACGCTGGTGCTTAATCGCCATGACACAGCCCAGCCAGTGCCAAAGGCTGTTGATACAGATGAAGGGCAGCTTACGGTCTTTGATCCGCAGATGGATATTTACTGGTCAGTTGCGGGCATTGAACACAAGACAATCTAATCAAAAGAGAAACACATGCTTAATTTGCCAATGACAGATAAAGCGATTATCGCCAGACAGACAGCCAATATATTGCTTGAAATAGAAGCGGTGCATGTAAATGCAGATACCCCGTTCATTCTTACCTCTGGCGCGGCTAGCCCTGTCTATATTGATTGTCGCAAGCTGATTTCTTTTCCCAGAATCCGTGCTATGCTGATGGGATTTGCAGGCTCAGTGCTGGCTGAGAATGTCGGGGTTGAGGTGTTTGATTCTGTAGCAGGTGGCGAGACTGCGGGGATACCATTTGCTGCCTTTTTGGCAGAACGGCTTGGTCTGCCGATGCAATATGTCCGCAAAAAGCCAAAAGGATTTGGACGTAATGCCCAGATAGAAGGTCATCTTGCAGAAAACGCCAATGTATTGCTGGTTGAAGATTTGGCAACAGATGGCGGCAGCAAAGTATTATTTGCTAATGCGTTGCGAGACGCAGGGGCTAGTTGTAACCATAGTTTTGTGGTGTTCTACTATGATATTTTTGCCCATGCTAAGGCTGAACTTGCTGAGGCAGGGCTGAGCCTACATTATTTGGCAACATGGTGGGATGTGCTTGATGCAATTAAGGCAAGTGATAAGTTTGATAGTAAAGCCGCACACACAGTAGAAGCATTTTTGCATGATCCGAAAGGCTGGTCTGCAACACATGGAGGGGTTGGGTGAGCTTACAGATACCTGTAATAATTGATACTGATCCTGGTATTGATGATGCAATGGCTATCCATTATGCCAGCGCGCATCCCAAAATTGACTTGCTTGGTCTGACGACTGTTTTTGGCAATGTCTTTGTTGAGCAGGCCACCCGAAATGCATTATTCCTAAAAGAACAAACGCGCGATCAATTTGATGTAGCGCAAGGCGCTTCAGTCCCGCTTGAAATTACCCCTAATTTGCCATCTCATTATGTGCATGGCGATGAAGGGCTAGGCGCTATGCCAGCCCCAAATATTACCAGTGCGCCAGATGCCAGAGATGCTATTGACTATATTTATGATGTTTGCGCAGCTAGGCCAGGCGAGGTAGTGCTGTGTCCTGTGGGGCCGCTTACAAATATCGCACGGCTTGTGCAGGAAAAGCCTGATATTGTCTCGCTGGTGAAGCGGCTTGTGATTATGGGCGGGGCTGTGTGGGTAGATGGTAATGTTACACCCTATGCAGAAGCAAATATCTGGAATGACCCGCATGCGGCAGATATTGTATTTTCTGCTGGCTGGGAGATTGACCTTATCGGGCTAGATATCACGCAGAACATCACCTGCACGCAGGCTGATTTTGACATGCTTGCCAAAACATCGCCTCAGATTGGTGGATTTCTGGCCGAAATATCTGAATTTTACATCAATTTCTATCATTCTGTGCAGCATAGATATGTCTGTGTGATGCATGACCCAACTGCGCTGGTTGCGGTCACAGATAGAGATTTATTTACCTTCAAAAAAATTCCCTTATCAGTGATGTTATCTGGTGAGGAAATTGGAAGAAGCTATCCTGATGAAGCAAGTGGCAGAGCAGGAATAAATGTGGCGATTGATGCAAATATTGAGGCGGTATGCAAAAGATTTCTCGACATTTGCAGTCAAGCTGACACAATAAGGGCTGGACGTCAGGCAGGATAGGAACATATAGGCTAGGCTCAAGATAGAAATAGTGGGCGCATAGTAGGGTAACTTATAAGGGGGCTGAAAGAATGCAGGTAAAAACTGTCAATTATAGATCGGCCGATGCTGCCGCGACCTTGACTAATTCATTGCTACATACAGGCTTTGCCGTATTAGAAAATCATCCGATTTCAGCAGACAGGCTAGAGCAGATTTATGCCGCATGGGGCCAGTTTTTTGCCTCTGAATCAAAACATGATTATTTGCGTGATCCTGAAACGCAGGATGGGTTTTTCCCGTTTCGCTCTGAACATGCAAAAGGCGCAGATACAAAAGATTTGAAAGAATTTTATCATGTCTATCCATGGGGGAAGGTGCCTGACGAGCTGGCGGCAGAAACGCGCGCTATCTATTCTGATCTGATGTCACTTGGGGTTGAGCTTCTTAGCTGGATTGATTCTGAAATGGATGAGGCATGCCGCAATAGCCTGACAGAACCGCTTGCGCAGATGATGGAACGCTCAGAGCAAAGCCTGTTGCGGATTCTGCATTACCCGCCTGTTGATGGCGGCGAGGATTCAGGCGCCATTCGGGCGGCCGCACATGAAGATATCAATCTGATTACCTTGCTGGTAGCAGGCTCAAAACCTGGATTACAGGCAATGGATAATTCTGGTAAGTGGCAGGATATTTCATGTGATGCTGGGATGATAACTATCAATAATGGTGATATGTTATCCCTTGCCACAGGGGGTGTTTTCCCCTCTACTACGCATAGGGTTGTGAATCCTGATGCAGGGTTAAATCAATCACGCTATTCTATGCCTATGTTCCTGCATCCGCGCCCAGAAGTGGAATTGCAGGCAGGCTTTAGTGCAGATGATTTTCTTCAACAAAGGCTGACTGAGATTGGCCTCAAATAACAACCATAATTCAAGGGAGAGATACTTATGAAACTTTTGATGAAAATAACCGCCATCGCGTCTGGTGCCGTAATGATGGCAACAACCGCCTTTGGCGCAGATTTCAAGCCAGCCGTAATTTATGATATGGGTGGTAAATTTGATAAATCCTTCAATGAAGGTGTCTGGAATGGCGTTAAGAAATTCAGTGACGAGACAGGTGTGTCTGTCATGGAATTTGAAGTTACCAACGAAACTCAGCGTGAACAAGCAATGCGCCGCATGGCAGAACGTGGTGCAACGGTTATTTTGGGGGTTGGCTTTGCGCAGGCAGATGCCATTTCCAAAGTTGCCGCCGAATTTCCAGACAAGCAATTCTCAATCATTGATGTATCATGGCTAGATGCGCCAAATTTACGCCAATATGCCTTCAAAGAACATGAAGGCTCATATCTGGTAGGTGTGGCCGCTGCCAAAGCAAGCAAGACAAATAAGGTCGGCTTTGTGGGCGGTATGGATATTCCGCTGATTCGGAAATTTGCCTGCGGCTATGTTGGCGGGGTGAAATCTGTTTCAGGCAATGCCGAAATTTATCAGAATATGACAGGCACAACCCCATCAGCTTGGAATGACCCTGCCAAAGGAGCTGAGCTAGCAAAAAGCCAGATAGATCGTGGTGCAGATGTTGTGTATCATGCTGCAGGTGGCACTGGCATTGGCGTTATTCAGGCCGCCGCAGATGCTGGCAAACTTGCTATTGGTGTTGACTCAAACCAGAATGGCCTTGCGCCAGGCTCTGTGCTGACCTCAATGCTAAAGCGTGTTGATGTTGCCGCTTATGAAACATTCAAAGATGCAAAAGAAGGTAATTTCAGCTCAGGCGTGAAAATTCTAGGCATTGCAGAAGGCGGTGTTGACTGGTCAGAAGATAATAATAATGCGCCTCTGATCACAGCAGATATTAAATCAGCGATTGAAGCTGCACGTGCTGATATTCTGTCTGGCAAAGTGTCAGTTCATAATTATGAAACAACATCAAGCTGTCCGTACTAGTCAGCTATTTGTCTTAGGACAGCATCTTATGTCTATGACCATCTAGGGAATATCATGGCATCAGATAATCAATCAAATTCAAGTGGCAACCATGCGTTGCCACTTGCGCTTCGTCTAACCAATATCAATAAACGTTTTGGCGCTGTTCATGCGAACCGAGATGTCAGCCTTGAGGTAGAACGCGGCACTGTGCATGGCATTGTTGGCGAAAATGGCGCTGGCAAATCAACATTAGTATCTATCTTATATGCATTTTATAGCGCTGATTCTGGCCAGATTGAAATATCAGGTGTCTCGCATCACTTCAAATCATCAGCAGATGCCATAAAAGCAGGCATTGGCATGGTGCATCAGCATTTTATGCTAGTGCCGAATTTCACCGTGCTTGAAAATATTGTACTAGGCCATGAATCATCTCAAAATCTGGCCGCTTCACAGCATCAGGCACAGAGCGAGCTTAATGCGCTTGCCCAAAAATATGGGCTGGAAGTTGATTTAGATGCGATAGTCCAAGATTTGCCAGTTGGGCTTCAGCAACGGGTGGAAATTCTAAAAGCGCTATATCGGGGGGCGCAAATTCTGATTCTTGACGAGCCAACAGGCGTGCTTACCCCGCAAGAAACAGAACAGCTATTTGAAATTCTCACAGCGCTGCGCGCTCAAGGTGTCACAATATTGCTGATCACCCATAAATTAAAAGAAATTATGGCCATAACAGATGCAGTGTCTGTGATGCGTGGTGGCGAGATGGTTGCCCATTTATCTACCAAAGATACCTCACCCCGCCAGCTTGCAGAATTGATGGTAGGTAGGCCTGTATTGCTTGACGTTGGATATAGCCCGCCACATCCTGGCGAGATTTGTTTAATTGCAGATCATATTACGGTGTCATCAGCAGGTAGCACACAGCTGGACAGCCTATCATTTTCGGTGCGTTCAGGCGAAATTTTAGGTGTGGCAGGCGTATCAGGGAACGGCCAGTCAGAATTGCTTGAAGTGTTATCTGGCATCAGGCCACTAAGCGATGGCACACTTAGCATCAATGGCCATATCGTCAGCGCAGATAACCCTGCTGGCCCGTCTGAGATTAAGGCGCTTGGGGTTGCCCATGTGCCAGAGGACAGGCATGCAATGGGGCTGGTGCTAGCATTTACGGCGGCAGAATCTGCGGTGCTTGGGTATGAAGATCAGCCGCAGCTTGGGCAGGCAACCTATTTCTCGCCAGAGGCGCTAAACCAGCATTGTGAACAGCTAATGGCGGATTTTGATGTCAGGCCAGCTACCCCATCATTAACCAGCAATCTGTTTTCGGGCGGCAATCAGCAAAAGCTTGTACTGGCGCGCGAAATATCGTCTGCGCCACGCATTTTGCTAGTTGGTCAGCCTACTAGAGGGGTGGATATTGGCGCTATTGAATTTATCCATAAACAGCTGTTACAGCTTCGTGATAAAGGGTGCGCCATCATTCTGGTATCTGTCGAGCTAGATGAAATTTTAAGCCTGTCAGACAGGGTGATGGTGATGAATGCTGGCCAGAATATGGGCATTCTTGCTCGTGAAGAAGCTGATACACAGACAGTTGGGCTGATGATGGCAGGGGTCACAACATTGAAAGGCAAGATGCAGGAATGAATAATTCACCTTTGCCTCGTTGGGTCGATATTTTCTTAATCCCACTAATCAACCTGCTGGCAGCGTTAGCTGTGGCAGGGATTATCATTGCGCTGATAGGCGAGAATCCGATTACGGCGCTGGTTGTGATGGTGAAAGGCGCGTTTGTGTATAATGGCGGGCTTGGCTATACGCTCTATTATACAACTAATTTTATCTTTACCGGCCTTGCGGTGGCTGTTGCGTTTCATGCCATGCTGTTCAATATTGGTGGTGAGGGTCAGGCCATGATGGGCGGGCTTGGCGTTGGGCTTGTGGCGGTAGCGCTCGATCCGATGTTACCGCCTTTTATTGTTGTGTTACTTGCTATTTGTGCGGCCGCTGTTTTTGGCGCAATGTGGGGTCTTATTCCAGGCTGGCTTCAAGCGCGGCGTGGTAGCCATATTGTTATCACTACGATTATGTTTAATTTCATCGCCTCATCTGTGATGGTTTGGCTGTTGGCAGGGATGCTGATGAATCCTGGCCAGATGTCACCAGAAACCAGAAGCTTTGCAGATGGTGTATCACTTGCCCAACTACATGTGATTGCAGGCTGGCTGGGGATTGAGATAACGCGCTCACCCCTGAATTTGTCTTTTGGGATTGCGCTTTTGATGAGTATAGCTGTTTGGTGGCTTATCTGGCGCACTCGTCTTGGCTATATTATCAGAGCAACAGGCCATAGCCAGAAGGCGGCGATTTATGCAGGTCATGATCCTGCACGTATTATTATGATTGCAATGGCAATTTCTGGTGCGCTGGCAGGGATGATGGCGTTAAATGAAATTCTTGGGGTGCAAGGTCGGGTGATTCTGAATTTTACCTCTGGCTATGGTTTTACAGGCATTGCTGTAGCGCTGATGGGGCGTAATCACCCTGTGGGGATCGTATTTGCCAGCCTGCTATTTGGCGCTCTATATCAAGGAGGCGCTGAGCTGGATTTTGAATTTCAGTCAATCACAAGAGAAATGGTGTTGATGATACAAGGGCTTATCATTTTGTTTTCTGGTGCGCTTGCGTATATGTTTAATCCTGTGGTTGAACGCGCTTATCTGCGCTTTGTGAAAACAGATCATCAAAACAGGGCAGAGGGGAAGCAGGCAAATGGCTGATTTATGGCTTCAATTTGTGCTGACAATTGATGCTACTATCAGAGTGGCAACACCGCTTATTTTATGTGCAATGGCAGGGCTATTTTCAGAACGCTCAGGCATTATTGATATTTCTTTAGAAGGTAAAATGTTGCTGGCGGCCTTTGCGGCGGCGGCAATAGCGGCGCTTAGCGGGTCTGCGTGGCTTGCCCTTGCTGGCGGTATGTTAGTCTCTTTATTATTTTCTCTGCTTCACGGTTTTGCCTGTATTACCCATAGAGGCAATCAGGTTATATCTGGTCTTGCAATAAATATTCTGGCATCAGGGCTGACAGTTACTATTGGGATTGCGATTTTTGCGCAAGGCGGGCAGACACCATTTTTATCGTCTGACCAGCGTTTTTCTGCGATTACGCTTCCCTTTGCTGAGGCGGCAGGAAATCTGCCAGTTATCGGCACCCTATATAAAGAGGTACTATCTGGCCATAATTTGCTTGTATGGATTGCTTTTGCGGCTGTTGCACTTACTAGCTTTATTATCTTTAGAACCAGTTTTGGTCTGCGGCTGAGGGCGGTAGGAGAAAAGCCTGAAGCGGTTGATTCTGCAGGTGTATCAGTTGTGCTAATGCGCTATCAGGCAGTGATGATTGCAGGATTATTATGCGGCATTGCAGGGGCATATCTATCTGTTGCTCATGGGGCAGGCTTTGTGCGTGAAATGACAGCAGGAAAAGGCTATATTGCATTGGCGGCAATGATTTTTGGTAATTGGCGGCCATTGCCTGCGATGATGGCGTGTCTGATGTTTGGCTTTCTGGATGCGCTTGCCGCCCGTCTTCAAGGTGTGTCTTTGCCTGTTATTGGTGACGTGCCAACAGATCTTATTTTGGTGTTGCCTTATGTGCTAACAGTGGTGCTGCTGGCTGGCTTTATTGGCAAATCAACACCGCCTCTGGCAATTGGCACGCCCTATATTAAGGAGCGGTAGTTATGGCGATCAGCGAACATGATAAGCAGATGACGGTTACGGCGGCAATCACTATTATGGATTCTGCCTATGCGCCCTATAGCCAGTTTCAGGTAGGTGCAGCCATCCTTGATGAGCAGGGTAATTTACATCACGGTGTCAATGTTGAAAATGCTGCCTATCCAAATGGAAGTTGCGCTGAAACTGGCGCAATTGCTGCAATGATAGCGGCGGGCGGCTCGCAGATAGACTGTATCGCCATAGCAGGCAGAGGCGAGCATTTATGTACACCATGCGGTGCATGCCGTCAGCGCATCCGAGAATTTGCCTCTCCTCAGATGGTGATTTCAATTTGTGATGAGACAGGTATCAGAGCCGAATTTAGCCTTGATGAGTTGTTGCCATACAGCTTTGGGCCTGACCATCTGGATGCAGTAGAATAAGGCTAGACAGTATTATAAATTCTGTCGCCTGCATCTCCTAATCCGGGCAGAATATAGCAATTTTCATCAAGTTGCCTGTCATGCGCTGCTGTAATGATTGCCAGATCAGGGTGCGCGGTCTGTAATGCGTCAACCCCTTCAGGTGCAGCCACCAGACAGGCAAATACCATCTCACTAACGCCATGTGATTTTAGCCTATCTATTGCCATAATTGCAGACCCGCCTGTCGCCAGCATAGGGTCAGTAACAATGATTTGGCGCTGAGCTATCTGGGTGGGTAGTTTTTCATAATAGGCTTCAGGATGATGGGTATCTTCATTTCGTTGCAAGCCAAGATGGCCAATAGGCGCTTCTGGAATAAGCGCGCTAAACGCATCTGCTAGCCCATTGCCAGCCCGTAAAATTGAGATGATAGCAGGCGCTGGGTCTGCCAGCCGATAGCCCTTAGTGCGTTCAAGCGGTGTCATCACGCTAATTTCTGTGCGATTCAAAAAACTGAATACCTCAAAGCTCATCAATCCTGCAATTTCATAAAGGGTGCGTCTGAAATCATGAGGCGGAGTGTGTTTATCACGCAAGGTGGTAAGTTTTATATCTATTAGCGGATGTGACAAAACCGTAAGCATGATGATGATCTGAACCTCAAAAATAAATCTACAGGATAGCTGATTGCCTGTTTATGATAGGGTGATCGAGGTGAGTAATCAATTATTGAAATGAGGCTAGATGCGTTTAGCGTGCGCGAATGTAAGATAAGGCTGGACATTTAGGGCTAGTTGATTTAGCCACTCATCATAAATAACCAGAAATGTGATCTGCAATGGCGAAGCTCTATTTTTCCTATTCTGCGATGAATGCTGGAAAATCGACTATCTTGCTTCAAGCCTCGCATAATTATCAAGAACGAGGCATGAATACGCTAATGCTAACAGCCCAGCTTGATGATAGGGCAGGCATAGGGCGTATTGCCTCGCGGATTGGCTTTGGGGCAGATGCTCATACCTTTTTACCAGACACAGATATTGCCAGTCTGGTTCGGCATACACATCAGCAGACGCCGCTTGCGTGTGTGCTGGTAGATGAAGCCCAATTTCTGACAGAAGAACAGGTCTGGCAATTAGCTGAGATTGCAGACGAGACAGCGATACCTGTTATGTGTTATGGCTTGCGCACTGATTTTCAGGGCAGGCTATTTGCTGGTTCAGCCGCATTGCTGGCAATTGCAGATAATCTTCGCGAAATACGGACAATCTGTCACTGCGGGCGCAAAGCAATTATGGTGGTGCGGCAGGCGGAAGATGGTTCGGTTATTAAAGATGGTGCGCAGATTGAAATTGGCGGTAATGAAAGATATATATCGCTATGCCGAAAACACTGGAAACAGGCTACGGGCGTAATTTAGAGCAAGGCTAGCAAATGCTTAAGGATAATGATACGGCATTGATTGTTATTGATGTGCAAAATGACTTCTGCCCAAACGGAAGGCTGGCCGTTGAGCATGGTGATGAGGTTGTAGCCCCAATTAACCAGATGATCGAAACTGCTACGACACTCATATTGACCCAAGACTGGCATCCAGCAGATCATAGCAGTTTTGCCAGCATGCATAAGGATAACCAGCCCTTCGATAGTGTGATGATGGCATATGGCGAGCAAATATTATGGCCTGAACATTGTGTGATTGACAGTGATGGGGCTGCATTTCACCCCAAGCTAAATAGTGGTGCGGCTCAGGCTGTAATTAGAAAAGGCTTTCGCGCCTCAATAGATAGCTATTCTGCCTTTTTTGAAAATGACCAGACAACCGTGACAGGGCTAGATGGGTATTTGAAGGCTAGATCAATCAAAAACCTAGTGCTTTGCGGGTTGGCAACAGATTATTGTGTTGGGTTTTCAGCCCTAGATGCGGCGCGGCTTGGATATCACACAGAGGTGATATTGCCAGCCTGCCGTGCGATTGATCTTGACGGCTCTTTGAGGCGGCAGATAGATGCGATGAACGCTAATGGTGTTGTCCTGCGTGACAGGCTTGCCGATTAACAACAGGCTCAAGAAAAGAGACATAGGATGAGTGAAGAATTACGGAATATTGCCATTATTGCCCATGTTGATCATGGCAAGACAACATTGATTGATTCTATTATGAAACAGGCTGGCATGTTTCGGGATAATCAGCAAGTTGCAGAACGGCTGATGGATTCAGGGGATTTAGAAAAAGAACGTGGTATTACCATTCTGGCAAAGCCTACCTCTGTATTATGGTCTGGATTTCGGCTGAATATTATTGATACGCCTGGCCATGCAGATTTTGGGGGCGAGGTTGAACGTGTGCTTCATATGGCTGATGGGGTGATTTTGCTGGTTGATGCTGCAGAAGGACCTATGCCGCAAACCAAATTTGTACTTGGCAAAGCGCTGGCGCAAGGGCTTCGGCCTATTGTGATTATCAATAAAGTGGATAAATCAGATGCACGATCTGAAGCTGTAGTAGATGAGGTATTTGATCTGTTCGTGGCTCTTGATGCCAATGATGAACAGCTTGATTTTCCAATTCTATATGCTTCTGGCAGAGATGGTTGGTGCGTCTCTCAGCTAGATGATGACCGCAGCTCGCTAGCGCCCCTGCTTCAGGTTGTTATTGACCATGTGCCGCCGCCTCAATTATCAGCAGAAGGCGAATTTGCGATGCTGGCAACCTTGCTTGATTCTGATCAGTTTTTGGGACGTTGCCTTACTGGCAGGGTGATGCAGGGCTCTGCATCGATTAACCAAGTAGTGCATGCGCTTTCGCTTGATGGCAAGGTCGTTGAAAAAGGCAGGCTAACCAAATTGCTGAAATTTGAAGGCACGCAAAGAGTGGCGGTAGAGTCTGTGAAAGCAGGCGATATTGTGTGTATTGCAGGGCTGACCCAAGCCTCTGTTTCAGACACAATCGCATCCCCTGCTGTTACCAAAGCGCTGACATCTACACCGATTGACCCGCCAACAATGTCTGTAACCATTACGGTAAATGATAGCCCGCTTGCAGGTACTGAAGGGTCTAAGGTAACGTCTACGATGATTCGCCAGAGGTTGCTGGCTGAGGCTGAGGTGAATGTTGCGATTACCTTTGATGAAAGTGACTCAAAAGATAGTTTTGAGATTGGCGGCAGAGGCGAGCTTCAGCTTGGGGTGCTTATTGAAACCATGCGCCGTGAAGGGTTTGAGTTAACAGTATCCAGACCGCGCGTATTATATAAGATGATAGATGGCACACGCCATGAGCCTATTGAAGAGGTGATTGTTGATGTTGACGCAGATTTTGCCAGCACAGTGATTGATAGCCTTAATCAGCGCAAAGCAGAAATGCTTGATATGCGCACTGCAGGGGCTGGTAAGACACGTCTAGTATTTCTAGCGCCATCTCGTGGGCTTATTGGCTTTCAAAGCCGCTTTCTTACCGATACCAGAGGCACAGGGGTGCTAAACAGGCTGTATCATAGCTATGCACCCTATAAGGGGGATATTTCAGGTCGCCGCAATGGCGCGCTGATTTCAACTGAAACAGGCCAATGTGTTGCTTATGCATTATTTAATCTTCAGGATCGTGGCAGTATGTTTGTCAATCCGCAAGATAAAGTATATCTGGGCATGATCGTGGGTGAGCATAATCGAGATAATGACCTTGATGTAAATGTGCTGAAAGGCAAGAAACTCACAAATGTAAGAGCCTCAGGGTCTGATGAAGCCGTTATCCTAACTCCGCCAAGACGACTTTCTTTGGAAGAAATGATGGCCTATATCAATTCAGATGAGCTGGTAGAAGTAACACCTATTAGCTTGCGGCTTCGTAAACGGTTTCTTGATCCGCATGAACGCAAACGGGCTGCACGCGCAGGATAATAGCTTGCCTATTGCCCTGAGATGATAGCTTGACCTGCCAGCACAGGCGAGGTGCCAGTCTCAGGCGTGAGGGTAACCGCAAATATACCGAGCTTGCCATCAAGTACGGATGTGCCATCTGTTATTGAGCCAATCGAGGTGGTCATATCAGCAGTTGCGCTGGTGATACCAGCTTGCGGATTGATGGCTGTAAGCTGGGCTGAGCCAATCGGAATATCTACGATAAGCCCGTCAATGGGAAGCGCTGAAAAACCAAGCTGTTGAGGTAGGCTATCGGCAAATTCAATGCCGTCTATCTCAACCTCTTTTAGCCAAAATTGGCCTGCTAATTCAGCCTTGTCATAATCAAGCGTAGCTGTGAAGCCCGCTATGCCGCGTCCTTCAATATCAGCAACTGGCACAAGTTCAAAGCCCTCATGGGCGAAGTGAACCTCGCCTGAATAGTGCGTTGATACCAGCCCGCGATAGTAAGCATTATAAATATCATAATCAAGCTTATCATCACTATGGGGCGGGTTGCCAAAATACCCCTCTTTGAAATAACGCATCCATAATGGCTGGCCACCTGATAAGGCATAATCCAGCAAATTGGTATCTATTGTGATCTGCTTATTACCATCATCATATTTTTTTGCATCTTCTAGCTGGCTAAATAATTTGCGTTGATTTGGGCTGGCAGTCGATAGCAGATAGGCCAGATTTTTTGGTGCTGAATCACCGTTTGCCGCTTCTATAATTGCGTCATTATTGCCAGAATTGTTTGCGCTATGTTCTGGTGGTTTGGTCTGCGCGGTTGACGCTGTCTGGGCAAGCCATGATGATAGCTCATCTGTTGAGCGCTCTGTTAGGGCAGATGAGGTGCCGCTAGCTGAGATATCTACCCCCCAACCAGAACGGACAAGCTGGCTGATTTTCTGGTTTGTGCTATCTAAAAGCTCTATTTTGCCAGATAACAGGGTGAGTTGTGACTGGCCTGTGGGCAATGTTGAGATTACGCCTGATGTGCCTCTGATGGCGGCTGTAACAGTACCGAATTTTACCTGCATGGCCTGCTGGTTCTGGCTGGCAATTTTGCCTGAGATGAATTTCACTACCCCTGAGACAAGGCTGGTAATAAGTCGTGAGCTATCTGGGCTGTTATTCTGGGCAAATTCGTCAATGCTAAACTGGCTGTTTGCGGCAAGGCTGAATAATGCATGGTCACGCAATGCAATCTGTATCCAGCTATCTGTGCCTGTGATAATGCTATCTCCTGCGATGATTGAGGTGCCTGAGCTTGCCTCAATGCGGGTGCGATTACGCATAAATTCGGCATTGCCACTAATCGCTACAATCATCCCTGCCTGAATCACAGATTGCGCATAAGAGCTAGCTGGCACGCATAAGGCTAGCATTATCGCAAACGCAGATAGAGTTGGAAGATGAGTATCTGTGATGAAAGAGGCTAGCTTGTGTCGCATAGAGCCTAGAGTATCGACAGATAGATAGGCTTTACTATTATTCAGAGGGATATGCCAGACTTAGGCAGGGGCATTACATATCCGCCTGCTAGCAGGAGGCAAAAATATGCAAAAGCTAACATGTGAGAAATGCGGCACTCTGTTTAATTGTGGGTCAACCCCCTCTCATAGTTGCTGGTGCATGAAACTGCCTAATATGTCGCAGAATTTTGATTTAGCTGGACGCTGTGTCTGTCCAGACTGCCTGACACGTGGCAAAGCAAATGCTATTATTAAACAGCGAAAAGCAAGAGCCAAACAGCGTCAGCAAGAAAAAGACCTGCTACGATAATTATCCGCATTTGCGGTACTGTTGTTCAAGGCATAGCCGTGCTTGCTTCTGGGCAAGGGCAATATCAGCAGGCGCCATCTGTTTGGCAATTCTATCTCGGAAATTGCGTGCGGTAATATCACCTTGTGCGGCGGCAAGATTAAACCACATATGCGCCTTTGCAAAATCCTGAAGCTCTGTCTCGCCCTTTACATAAATAACCCCCAGATTCACCTGAGCATTGATATGCCCTTGTTCTGCGGCAAGGCTGTAATAATATAGCGCTTGGTTTAGATCAGCATCGACACCTCTGCCATTTTCAGTCATTGCGCCAATGGCATATTGGGCATCAGCATGCCCTTGTTCTGCGGCAAGCTTATATAGCTGTGCGGCAAGCTTGAAATCTGTTTTCACGCCAAGCCCATTATCATAAAGGATAGCCAGATTAAATTGGGCTGGCATATAGTTTTGTTCTGCTGCCATTGTGTAATATTTTGCGGCCAAGCGATAATCTGTTTTGCCATGTTTACCAGTATCATAGAACATTGCTGTTTTGAATTGTGCCAGCTTATGGCCATTATCTGCTGCCATTTGGTAATAGCGAATTGCCTGAATGAAATCTGGTTTTATCCCTTCGCCTTTATCAAGCATCTGAGCAAAGCTGAATTGTGCTAGCCCATATCCATTGTCCGCGGCAATTTTGAAATGGTTTCGTGCATCTGCCAGATCAATTGCGGTGCCTAGTCCTTGCTGGCTAATCACCCCAAGAAGATATCGTGCAACCCTATCTTCTTTTTCAGCGGCATCATATAGATAGGCGGCAGCTTTATCATAATCTTGGGCAAGTTCATCACCCCTTAGATACATCATGCCCAGCGTACGCATTGCCTTTATATTGCCATTGCCAGCTTCCATTGCGAAATAGCGTTCTGCTTTTGCAAGGTCTTGCGCTACGCCCATCCCGCCTCGATATAATCCTGCTAGTCGCCAGCCTGCATCTTGATAACGTGCATTTGCTGGCCGCTCATAATATGTTGCTGCCAGCGCATAATTTCTTTCGGTGCCTCTGGCATCATCATAGAGTTTTGCTAAATAATAAGCAGAGGGGATATGTTGTTTTTGTGCTGCCCTTAGATATAGCGGCAATGCATCTGAGGCTGTTTTGCCCTCAATTTCGTTGTTGTCATAAATGCGGGCAAGCCTATATTCTGCGTCTGTTATCTGTGCCTCAGCGGCTTTGGCAAGATATGTGGCGGCTTGCTGTTTATTGCGCGGAATTTTGATGCCATCATCATAAATCACGCCTAATGCAAGCTGGCTTCTGGTGTCGCCTGCCTCTGAGGCTTTTATATATAGCTCAATCGCCTGCTTCATATCTGCCTGATTTGCGCCGTCTGCAGATAAAATATGCGCAAGCTGGAACTGTGCTTCTGTTAGCCCTGCCTCTGCGGCCTGCCGATAAAAAGGCACGGCTTGAGCGATATCTATCTCGCCTGTTGTGCCTTCTCGCAACATTTCGGCAAATTCTAATGCGGCGTTATCATGACCTTGTTCAGCCGCACTTCTTAGCCATTTGGCGGCCATTTCAGCGTTTTCGGCAGTGCCAATTCCATGTCTATAAGCATAGCCTGTCTTAAATTGTGAGATGACATGATTCTGAAGCGCGGCCTGTTCATACCAGAATAATGCTTCTGCAAGGTCTTTCTGGCCAGCAGTGCCTGTTTCATAATATTTAGCAACCTCAAAGGCGGCAAGCACATCCCCCTGTTCAGCCGCCAGCTTGAACCAGCTAAAGGCAATAAGCGGGTCTGCCAATACTATTTTGCCCTCTTTATAAAGCTGTCCCATCCTAAGCTGTGCGGCCATTATCCCCTGTTTGGCGGCGGCTTCATACCATCTTGCGGCCTGCCTCATATCCTTGTTTTGACCAATACTATATTCATAAATTTCTGCCAGTCTGAACTGGGCAGCTTTTACGCCCTGTTCTGCGGCACGTTGATAATAGGTGATGGCTTTTTGAGGATCGGCGTCTATGCCAAGCCCTGCTTCATAAATACGCGCTAGCTGGAATTGGGCAGGGGCATAGCCGCCTGTTGCGCTTATCGAATAATAAAGGATAGCCTTTTTCTCATCTTCAGCCACATGCTCGCCTAGATCATAGCTCTGCGCCAGAATATAGGCAGATTCGACATCACCTTTGCGGGCGGCAAGATCAAAATAGCGTCGTGCCTGTTCATGATCCTGCTCAACCCCCCTTCCAGCGGCATAAAATCGCCCCATCATTGCTTGAGCGGCGGTAAAATCTGCTGCTGCGGCGCGCATATAATATTGTGCGGCAAGGATATCATCTTTTTCAACACCACGCCCATTATCATACAGACGTGCCAGCCGATATTGAGCTTCTATGTGGCTCTGTTCTGCGGCAAGGGTGTAATATTCGGATGCACGCTGATAATTCTGGGGTAGATGCTGGCCTGTCTCATGCCCGTCACCCATGATAAAAAGGGCGTCAACAGCCCCGCCAAGCGCTGCTTTTTCATACCAGAACATCGCTTTTTGACTATCTTGTGGTACGCCGTCAGCCGTATCTAGCATGATCGCCAGCGCCATCTGGGATGGCACATGACCCTGCTGTGCCGCCAATTCAAGCCATGTTGCCGCTTCAGCCAAATTTTGCGGCACACCATCACCATGTTTGTAGCGCATTGCCATATCATATTGGGCGTCATCATCACCAAGCTCGGCGGCACGTCTATAAAAGCGCTCTGCTTTGTTTAGATCAGCGGCTAGCCCATCACCTCTTTCAAACATTTGGGCAAGGCGAAGAAATGCTTCAGGGTGACCTTTTTCAGCCGCCTGCTCAAACAGACCAAGCGCAATGCTGAAATCTTGGGTTGTGCCTAAGCCCTGATAATATAAATCTGCTAGCCCAAATTGCGCATCTCTGTCCCCTTTGATGGCGGCTTGTTTGAACCAGTGCTGGGCTTGAAGATAATCTTGGGATATGCCAACGCCATATCTGTACAGCTTTGCTAAATTAGATTGGGCAGCTACATCCCCTTGTGACGCAGCAGCTTCATACCATTTGGCGGCTTTTGTGAAATCTTGTTCAACACCATTTCCAAATCGATATAGATTTGCCAGCATATATTGAGATTCGCTGTCACCTGCTTGTGCGGCCATTTTGTAGAAATGGGCAGATTTTTCGAAATTCTGACTAACAGCGACACCAGAATAATATAACAAGCCCATCATATTTTGCGAGGCCACAAAGCCATTTTCGGCGGCACGTTCAAACCAATATACCGCCTTCATCATATCCTTTTTGGTGCCGTTGGCATTTTTGAACAGCAATCCAAGATCATGTTGCGCAGCTGTATTGCCTGCATTCGCAAGCGATATCCAAATTGATTTAGCCTGTTCAAAATTACCTGCCTCAAAGGCTATTTTGCCTGCTTCATGGGTAAGGGGGCTATCGTTTGTTTGGGCATGGCTAGCCGACATGACAGCTGTCATCATCACCAATATGATGACGCTACGTAATATATTTTGGATATGTGAGACAAGCCTTACCATCACGTTTGTAAACTGTCCTTTATGCCTGAACTTACCTAGATATAGCGCTTTTAAACTCGCCAATGGTGATGTTTGTATTTTGGTGCATTATACTATAAAGTTTGCGTAGGAAAACGACTTGATTTTGGGAATCTTAAGGACAGTGTCACATGGTATATAAAATTCTGGAAACAGATAAGCGTAAGGGCACAACTATCTTGCTTGGGAAATTCGACAATCAAGAGGCAGCCTATAAAAAATGGCGTGAAATTGCATGGCAACATGTGGATGATGCGTATCTTTGGCACAGGCTAGCATCAGAAGATGGGTTTCACCATGACAGAGCGGCATAGGCGTGATATCACAGCCTAGCTCAGCCGATATCGTCTAACAGCCAGCTATCTGATGGCTGGCATATTGGTTAGTTGATGAATTGATGAATTGATAAGGTTAGATAGTAGATGAATATGTTTGAATTGGTCACTGCTGGCGCGCCAGATGCAATTGCAATTACAGCACCGAATCGGCCTAGCCTTGATTATGCAGGGTTGCGCGCGCAGATAGAACGCACAGGCGCCGCGCTAGCAGGGTTAGGGCTAACATCGAAAGACAGGGTCGCGATAATCTTGCCAAATGGCCCTGAAATGGCAGTTAGTTTTGTAAGTGTGGCAAGCTATATGTCAGCCGCACCACTAAATCCAAATTACAAAAAAGCTGAATATCTGTTCTATCTTGAAGATTTGAAGCCAAAGCTGGTTATTGTTGCGCAGGATAGTGACAATCCAGTTGTTGAGGCTGCCAAAGACCTTAATATCACAGTTGTTGAAGCACGTGTTGATGATGATATGGCAGCGGGCTGTTTTCATCTGACTGATCTGCATGGTGAGATGTCACCTGCTGGCTCAGATAATGAAGCGCTTGTATTGCATACATCAGGCACAACCTCGCGTCCAAAAGTGGTGCCGTTGTTACAGCGTAATATTATTGCGTCTGCCAACAATATTTCATCCTCACTTGAACTAAGCGCAGATGATCATTGTCTGAATATTATGCCGCTTTTTCATATTCATGGATTGATCGCAGTATTATGTGCATCCCTTAGCAAAGGGGCATCTATCTGCTGTTCATCAGGCTTTAATGCTATCGGCTTTTTAGAGCTTGCGAAATCTGAGCAGATAAGCTGGTATTCAGGCGTGCCTACCATGCATCAGGCGATTTTGCTGCGTGCAAAACGCAATCAGGAGGCCGCAAAGGCACTGTCATTGCGCTTTATCAGATCATCGTCTGCATCATTGCCGCCAGCCGTGTTCGACGCACTTGTAGATAGTTTTGATTGCCCTGTTATTGAAGCGTATGGAATGACAGAAGCTGCCCATCAAATGACCTCTAACCCGCTAGGGGCAGGCCGCCAAAAAGCAGGGCATGTTGGCATTGTAACCTCACCACAGGTCTGCATTATGGATAATGATGGCCATATCCTGCCGCAAGGTGGCGAGGGCGAGGTCTGTATTAAGGGCGATAATGTCACGCCAGGATATGAAAATAACGAGGCGGCTAATCTGTCAAGCTTCACAAATGGCTGGTTCAGAACAGGTGATCAAGGCCTGTTTGATGAAGATGGCTATTTAAGAATCACTGGCAGGTTGAAAGAAATTATCAATAAAGGAGGCGAGAAAATCTCGCCTTTGGAAGTTGATAATGTGCTGATGGAACATCCCGCTATCCAGCAGGTGGTCAGCTTTGCTATTGCAGACAAGATGCTTGGTGAAGAGATAGCGGCGGCAGTTGTGCTTGGCGAAGGGGCATCGCTAAATGAAGCAGAACTAAAAGCCTTCGCATCTCAGCATCTTGCCAAATTCAAAATTCCGAAAGTGATAAAATTCGTGGATGAAATTCCAAAAGGCGCTACTGGTAAGCTGCAACGTATCGGGCTTGCAGAAAAACTTGGTCTGTAATTATTAGCAAAAAATCAAGGACAGGAGATGACCAGAATTTGTGTATTTGGTGCCGGTGCTATCGGCGGATATATGGCGGCTGCACTTGATAATGCAGGGGCTGATGTATCACTTGTTGCCAGAGGCCCACATCTTGAAGCGATAACTCAGTCTGGCCTGAAATTTGAAATGGATGGCACGCAAAGTGTGCATCATCTAAACGCAAGCGATAGGTCTGAGACATTAGGCAAGCAGGATTGTGTGATTCTGGCGGTAAAGGCGCATGCCATTCCGGCTATCATAGAGGATATTAAGCCGCTATTAGGGCCAGATACAGCTGTTATTTCTGCTGTAAATGGTGTGCCATGGTGGTATTTTTATCAGGCTGGCACAAATACAACGCTTGATAATACGCCGCTTCAGGCAGTTGACCCTTCGGGGCGTATTTATCATGAAATTGGGGCAGAACGGGCAATAGGATGTGTTGTCTATCCAGCCTGCGAGATAGCTGAACCTGGTCTGGTTCGCCATTTAGAAGGCAATAGATTCTCACTTGGCGAGCCTTCTGGAGAGGCAAGCGAGCGTGTCAAACATCTTTCATCCTTGATGATCGCAGGCGGGCTGAAAGCCCCTCAAAAACGCCGTATCAGAGACGAGATATGGATCAAATTATGGGGTAATTGCTCATTCAATCCTGTAAGCGCCTTAACAGGTGCCTCGCTGGACAAGATAGGCCAAGATGCTGGCTGTCGGGCGCTTGTTGCCCAGATTATGGCAGAATGTCAGCAGGTAGGTGAAGCGCTTGGTGTGCGGTTTAATGTCAGCATTGAAGATAGAATAAATGGCGCCGCATCTATTATCGGGCATAAGCCGTCAACACGTCAGGATATTGAAATGGGGCGGCCGCTTGAAATTGATCCGCTTGTTACGGCCGTAATTGAGCTGGCAGACAGGCTTGATATTGCTGTACCTACGCTGAAATATGTTTCATCTTTGCTGATGCTTCAGGCTGAAACGCTAGGACTATATCAGCGCCAGCCATAAAGATGGCCGCTGCCATACTGTTTGTCATAAAAATGTATTATTCCTGTAATAATCTTGGATGATAGATAATGGACAACATGACAGATGGCTAGCTGGATGAATATATTGGTGTTATGTACTGGTAATTCTGCGCGTTCTATCATCGCAGAGGCGCTATTTAATCATCTTGGTAAGGGACAGGTAACTGCCTTTTCAGCAGGCTCTAGTCCAACAGGCATGCCAAATCCCTTTGCCTTGCAGGTGTTAGCAGATAACGGGCTTAAGATAACAGATGCGCGGTCTAAAAGCTGGCATGAATTTAGTCGCACAGATGCCCCTGAAATGGATATTGTGATCACAGTCTGTGCGAATGCGGCTGGCGAGACATGCCCTATCTGGCCAGGTCATCCTGCTACAGCGCATTGGGGCGTGGCTGACCCTGCCAGCGCCACAGGTTCAGACGAGACAAAAATAGCTGCTTTTGCACAATGCTATGACCAGATGAAAGAACGAATTGACGCATTTTTTGATGATGGGCTGACGCGTGAAAATGCAATTATGCGCGCCCGCCAGATAGAAAAGCGATTTCCCGATAACAGCCTAATTGCTGGCTAATAGTAAACCACAAAGCAGTAATAAAGATGATACAAAAACAGCTAGCCGCCGAATTTCTAGGTACCATGATGCTGGTTGCCACTGTAGTAGGATCAGGCATTATGGCAGATGGGTTATCTGCTGGAAATGATGCAGTCGCCTTGCTTGGCAATACCATCGCAACAGGGGCTATTTTATATGTGCTGATAACGGTGCTTGGCCCTGTATCAGGGGCACATTTTAATCCAGCGGTTTCAATCGCATTTTTTCTAAAAAAACAGCTCAGTGCGAAAACTTGCCTATGCTTTATCCTGTTCCAGATAGCAGGCGGCATTGCTGGCACTATGCTGGCACATTTTATGTTTGAATTACCGCTTATTCAGCTCTCAGATAATGCGCGGTCAGGGCTGTCGCAATATGGCTCAGAGTGGCTAGCCACAATGGGGCTAATATGTGTTATTTTTGGCGGCATATCTAGTAAGCCTCAAGCGGTGCCAATGCTGGTCGGCTTATATATTTCAGCTGCCTATTGGTTTACTGCGTCTACCAGCTTTGCCAATCCTGCAGTGACAATAGCACGAAGCCTCTCTGATAGTTTTTCAGGCATTGATCCAATAGATATGCCCTATTTTATAGGGGCGCAATTATTGGCTATCTATCCTGCTCTAAGGCTGTGCAAATGGCTGTTTTCAAAACAGGATATTAAGGGCGCTGCATAAGTTTGACAGAAGATGATATTGCAAAACATAGGCTGGCAACGCAGATAATAGTTGCGCCAGTTGGTGTATCAAACTCGACTGAAAAATAAATCCCTGAAACCAGACAGAAAATTGAAATAGCGCCTGCCAGAACCGCCATATGTTCAGGTGATTTTACAAATGTGCGGGCTGTTACAGGCGGGATGATAAGCAAGGCTGCTATCAATAATATGCCAACGATTTTGATTGATATCGCCACCAAAATTGCCAGTGAGACCATGAATAGCCTGTTTTCTAATTTTGGATGCACATTTTCTGCTTTAGCTAGATCATGGCTTATGGTCACAAGCAATAGACGGTTCCAGCGCCAGATTACCAGCGCCAATATCGCCATCACCCCGACCCAGATAACGATCAAATCAGACAGGCTAATCGCCAGAATATCGCCAAGCAGATAACTCATCAAATCTATCTGACGGCCAGATAAAAAAGAAGCAGCAACAATGCCCAATGCAAGCCCACTATGGGCGAATACGCCAAGCAATGTATCTGATGCAAAACCGCGCTCTCCTAAATCTGCAAGACATAGCGCGATCAAACAGGTAATGGCCAGAATTGCAGCTGTCATATTGATATCTAACATGAAACTAAGCGCAATGCCTAGCAGTGAGGCATGGGCTATCGCGTCTCCGAAATAGGCCATGCGCCGCCATGTGACTAAACATCCTAGCGGTGCAGATGCACAGGCAACTGCCAGACCTGCAACAAAGGCTCTGACGATAAAATCATCAAATATGGACATAAAGACCTCTAATGCAACATAGTATGACGTTAATGAACATGCGGGTCTTCCGAATCATGGTGATGATCGTGCTGATGGTGGTAGATAGCCATTGTGCCTGCCGCATCCTGACCAAACATCGCCAGATATTCAGGGTTATTTGCGACCTGCTGGGGGGTGCCCTGACAACAAATATGACCATTCAGACAGATGACCCTGTCTGATTCGCTCATTACGACATGCAATTCATGGCTAACCATCAATATTGCACAACCAAGCTGTTCTCTTAGGGCTAGTACATGCTGATAGAAGCCGATTGTGCCTAGATGATCAAGCCCCTGTGTAGGCTCGTCCATAATCAGAATATCAGGTTTTTTGAACAGGGCGCGGCATAAAAGCACGCGTTGAAACTCGCCCCCTGACAGGGTGCTAACCTGCCTGTCAAGCAAGCTTATAACCCCGCTATTTTCGATCGAAGCAGATATCCATGCTGGATCATCACCGCCAGCAAGCTCAAGAAAGCGTTTTACGCTAAGCGGCAAATGCTGATCTATATGTAATTTCTGCGGAACATAGCCAATATGTAATTTCGGCTTTCGCCAGATATGGCCTGTATCTGGTGTTGTGATGCCGATAATGCTTTTCAGCAAGGTTGATTTGCCAGCGCCATTTGGCCCCACAATCGTGACAATTTCACCTGCCATGATAGCAAAATCAATATCATCAATGATGCGGCGGCTATTCGCGCTCACACTAACATGGCTGAAGCTGACAAGCTTAGAATCTGCTTCAGCAGAGGGGGATGAGCCGCTCATCGCTCTGAGGCCTCAGATTGTGGGTCTTTATATTTACAGTCGGCACATAGCCCAATAGCTTCGATCATACTATCTTCGATCGCAAAGGACACTTCTTTAGCGATAGAGGTTAAGGCAGGGCGGGTTGCTGATTCCTGAACAACTTGACAATCTCTGCAAATCAGAAAAGCAGGATTGTGGGTAATGCCAGGATGCCCACATGCAATAAAGGCGTTCAAATGCTCTATTTTATGGGCAAACCCGCAAGTTACCAGAAAATCTAACGCCCGATATGCCATTGGCGGCTGTGCGCTTTTCCCCTGCGCTTTCAGCCTGTCCAAAATCTGATATGCCCCCATTGCACGATGTTCTTCTAGCAATATCTGAAATACATTCAGCCTTATGGCAGTGAGATTTAATTTATGCTCAGCACAATATGCCTGAAGCGCAGATATCGCCGTGCTGATGCAAGTTGAATGGTCATGATGAGTAACGCTAGGCATAGATTATATTTCATTTCTTACTGATAGTGCATCTGCCCGACTGTCAAAGCCAGCACATGCCAGATGACCATAAAATCATTATTAGCATTTGACAAGTGTTATGTTATAACATAATTTATGTTATATTATAACATTCTTCCTGCAAATGTTAAAAGGGAAATTTTGGCATGCCATCTAATTATAGACTGCCCGTTACCATAGGGCTAAGTGCGATAGCTATCATGGTTCAATCGGTGCTGTTCTGGCCTGCCCATGCTCAGGATTCGCCGCGCATTGTGGTTGATATCAGACCATTAGCAGGGCTTGTCTCGCAAATAACAAAGGATGTAGATATGCCAGCGCCTGAGGTGTTGGTGAAAGCAGGGGTATCTGTTCATGACATGCATCTGCGCCCGTCTCAGGCGCGAAGCTTGCAATCTGCTGATATTGTGTTCTTAGTTGGGGCAGGGCTAATTACAGGCATTGAGCGTTCAGCACAGACCCTTTCGCGCACAGATAATATTGTCATTTTAATGGATCAACCTAAGACTGTCAGGCATGGGATCAAAACATCTGCTGTGCATCATCACCATCATGATCATGACGACCATGACGGCCATGAAGACCATGATGACCATAATGAGCACGAAGCCCATGACGATCATAATGATCATAAAGCCCATAAAGATCATGACGGGCATGACGAGCATGATGATTCAGGAGAGACGATTGACCCTCATGGCTGGCTAGACCCTGTTAATGCACACTATTGGCTGGCTGTAATAGCAGACAGATTGTCCAAAATTGACCCTGCTAATGCAGATGCCTACCGCACTAATGCGAATGAGGCGCAACAGCATATCTCACAGCTTCACGCAGATATTGCCGCGCTGATAGAGCCTGCAAAGGGACAGATTTATCTGGTAGTTCATGATAGCCTTGCCTATTTTGACGCACGGTTTGATATGGGCATTTCTGCTGTGCTAACAGATGCATTTTCTGATCAAATTACCCCAGGCAGATTAGGAGATGTCATCACATTCATGTCGGATAATCAGATAGATTGTGTGGTAACAGACCCCGAAACAGCTCAGGCAGTCGAAGAATTATTTACCAACAAGCAGGATATTGCGCATGTTAGGCTAGATTTATTTGGATATGACTATCCGATTGATAATGAGTTATATCAAAAAACATTGCTATCTGTTGCCAGAAACCTTGCCAGCTGTGGGGCCAGCTAGCTAGACTATCCCCATCATTGATATTACATGGTCTTAATATAAAAAGTCCTTGATACCAAGGGGCGGTAGTGAACAGAGCGCAGATAACAAGATTTGATGGCACGTCCATTATAGATAACAGCTTTGATGCTGATGACCTGCATAGCTGTTTTGAGCGGGATGGTTTTTTGCTAATTGATAATTTTGCCACTGAAGCAGAATGCGTTAGCCTGCGTCATCGCGCAGATCAGATAATTGACAGCTTTGATGCAGAGGCGCATCAAATTGTGTTTTCAGCCTCTGGCCAGTCTCATGCCGCTTCAGATTATTTTCGGGATTCAGCATCAGATATTGCCTGTTTTCTAGAAGCAGGCGCTGTGGATGAAGCAGGGCGGCTGGTAACGCCAAAATCGCAAGCTGTGAATAAAATTGGTCATGCATTACATGATCTAGATCCTGTATTTGCACCATTTTCACGGCAGGAAAAAGTCAAACAGCTTGTTCTGGCGCTGCAGATGCAAGAACCGCTATTGTTGCAATCAATGGTGATTTGCAAACAGCCCTTTATTGGCGGCGAGGTGAATAGCCATCAGGATTCTAGCTTTTTATATACCCGCCCTGAAAGCTGTATTGGACTATGGCTAGCATTAGAGCCAGCTACCACAGATAATGGCTGTATGTGGGCGGCCAAAGGCGGGCATCAGCACCGCTTGCAACGTCGCTTTCATAAGCAGGGGGACGAGATGGTGATGACATCCTTGCGTGACGATACGCTTCCGCCATGCGATACCCCGCTTGAGGCAGATACAGGTACGCTGGTTGTGCTGCATGGCAGGCTTCCGCATTTATCTTATGAGAATAGATCAGACAGATCACGTTATGCCTATGCGCTTCACCTGATTGACGGGGCATGTGATTATCTGGCTGATAATTGGCTACAACGCCCTGCCTCATTTCCGCTATCTGGATTTTGAGGCGCTAGCGTAACGCCTCTAGCCTGCTGGTAAGAAGGGGTATTAGCGGGCTATCTTTGTCTAGCTGGCTCAATAATTTCTGCCATTCAGCAATTGCATTTTGCGTATCACCTGTAAGTTGGGCAATATGCCCTGCAAAAAACAGCCCTTCAAGCCTGTCAGGGGCAAGCTGTCTAAACCTAGCAAGTGCAGTTTCAGCTTGCGGTAGATTAGCGGGCATGATCTGCTCAGAAAGCAGAAATTCCAAAATCTCAAGATAGCTAGCTGGATTATTCTGATCCGCTTTGGCGGCGCCTTCCAGCGCTCTTAAAATTGCAACTCTATCACCTAGCTGTTTGCGCGCACGCACAAGCCGTTGCCAGCCAGAAATATCATCAGGGCTGTCAATTAGCCTGTCTTCAAGCTGATCTACCATGCTGATAATAAAGGCTTGCTGTTCTTCAGCAGACATAGAGGCTACGGCTTCCATCTGTTCAGCTGATAGCAACGGAGCTGCGGTATTTTCTGGGGGAGGCAGGTTAATGCCGCCAGCATTTGCAGCTTGTTGGATATTTTCGTCAACCAGCTCACGCCATGGGGCATCTGCTGTCGAAATCTGCCGTAATGTTTGCCATCTTTCAATGGCTAGCCCATAGGCTTCATCTTGAAAGGCGGCAAGGCCAGACAGATAAAGTGCGCGTGGCTCTTCAGGATTTTTGGATAATACCTCATCTATCAGCGCGCGCACCCGAAGCGTTACCAGCCCATCTGCCTTGCGGGTCATGGCTTCTGCAAGCATAGATGTTACCGAGATATTATTATCTGTAAGCTCAAGCGCTGTTCTCAACGCCTCAATTTCGATATCGCTATTCTGAGCGCGTGCCGCCGCCATAGCCAGCGCCAGCCAATTATCTACGCTATCGGGATGCGCTTCTGCTGTTTGTTTGGCGGCCTTCAGCGCATCTGCCCTATGCTGAATTTCCTGTGTTTGCGCGTTTAGGGCGTTGGCAATTTCGTCCGCCCGCCCATCAAGCGGTTTGGCAGGAAGCTCAGGGCTTCCAAATTGGCTATATAGGGTTGTTGAGATAATCAGTATCAGCACAACCAGCCCAACCATCATAATCGCAGGCGGCGTAGTGCCTGTGCTGTCTGATGCGGCGGTATCAGCATCATTGGTGTGTGGCATATCAGAGGCTTCAGATAGTGATTGCTTAGCGCTTTGATAGCTAGGGCGGCGATATATCCAGAACAGCGCAAAGCCAAATATCACAATACAGATAGGCGCACCCCATAATAGATAGGTAGCAGCTGAAAAGGGTGGATTTAGCAGAATATAATCACCATATCTGTTGCGCAAATCCTCTAAGATCAGACTGTCAGCCTTGCCATCTAAAATTTGGCTTCTTACCTCGCGGCGTAAATCCTGTGCTAGCTCAGCATCTGAATCTTCAATCGACTGATTCTGGCAGACAAGACACCTAAGCTGGCCTGACAGCATGCGGGCGCGTTCTTCTAACACAGGGTCAGAAAGCTGCTCTTCAGGGCTAATCGCATGCAGATGCGAGACGGGCAACGCGACTATAATCAGCCAGATAGCGAATGACAGACCATAAAATACCAAGCGCATGCCAGCCATTACATTTGCTCCAGCTCAGGGATCAGAATCTCTTTGATTGTGTCTGCAAAAACAGGCCCTGCATGGCGCAGTCTTACAATGCCGTCACGGTCAATCAAAAAGCTTTCTGGCACGCCATAAATGCCCCATTTCCGGCCAATAGCCCCATCCATATCTAGCCAGACAGAACGGTACGGGTTGCCATATTCACTTAGGAATTGCCGCAGATCTTCTTCTCTGTCCTTATAGGCGATCGCGATAATAACCACATCATCAGCCAGCATTTCCAATGCAGGTATTTCAGCCCTGCATGGCGCACACCAGCTCGCCATAAAATTTATCAGAACAGGCGTGCCAGCATAGCTAGCGAGCGGATCAGATATATCGTTAAGGCGGGTATCTAGCCCTCTTGAAGGTAGCTCAGGGGCAGGCTTTCCCACCAAAATAGATGGCAGATTCTGAGTTTTAGACGTGCCAGACAGATTGGCAGAAATCGCAATAATAAAGATAATGCCAAGCACAAAAAAGCCAGCAACAGGAAGCAAAAACAGGGTACGGGTTGATAGGCGTGGCATAGTCATCTCGCTGAGTTGCGGGCAGGTCGGCGCATCATCAATGCAATCAGCCCGCCAAGCGCCATAATGACTGCCCCGCCCCAAATCCAGCTTATAAACGGTTTATGATACAGCCGCAAACTATAGCCGATAGCCTCATCACCATCCCCTAGAACAGCATAATCATCACCAGATAGGCGTGGTCTAATTGCAGCCTCTGTGGTGGTCTGGCGTTCAGCCAAATAGAATCGTGTCTCAGGGCGCATATAGCCAAGCAAATTGCCAGACGCATCTTCAAGCCCAAGCAAGGCTGTGCGGGTTGTATAGTTTGGCCCCTGATTTTGCTGCATTTCAAGGAAGCGATAGTGCTTATCTGCAACTATGATCACATCGCCAGGCTTGGCACGCACGGTTTGTTCTGTTCTGCCAAGCCCGTCACCAACTGCGCCAAGCATAAAAATAGCCATCCCTAGATGCCCAAGCCATAACCCCCAAATACCGCCATCAAGGGCTTTGATTCTAGCAATCAATGAGGCTGGTTGATGAAATTTTAGACGCTTTTGCATATCTGCAAGCACCCCAAAGCCAAGCCATCCAAGCAAGGCGATAGCCGCAATACTGGCGGCACTTGCTAGCACGCCAGCCACACTAGCGATCACTATAGCAATGAATGCGCCCACACCAGCTGCTATAATGCTGGCATAGGCATGAGACAGCATACCTGCCCGCCACATCGTTACAGGTGCTAGTGCCATACCTACTAGCCCAATCGCCATAACTGGATTAAAGGTAGCATCAAAATAGGGTGGGCCTACGGTGATGCGCTGGCCTGTTACCATCTCAAGTCCAAGCGGATAGAAGGTGCCTATCAGCACAATCATGGTCGCCATCACCAAAATAATATTATTGAGTATTAGCGCTGTATCACGGCTGATAAAGGCGGCATCTGATTTTGCGCTTAGGCGTGGGCCGCGCCATGCAAATAATAGCAATGGCACACCTGTCGCGACAAGCAGGATCACTAAAATAAACACCCCGCGCGAGGGGTCAGACGCAAAGCTATGAACTGAGGTTAGCAGGCCAGAGCGCACAATAAATGTGCCCACCAAAGATAGTGAGAAGGCCAGAATTGCCAGTAAGATTGTCCAGCTTTTCAGCTGCCCTCTTTTTTCCACTACCACAGTTGAATGAATAAGCGCAGTGGCGGCAAGCCATGGCATCAAAGAGGCATTTTCAACAGGATCCCAGAACCACCAGCCGCCCCAGCCTAGCTCGTAATAGGCCCACCAGCTTCCTAGCGCAATGCCAAGCGTAAGCGCACACCATGCAGATAGTGCCCACGGGCGTATCCATTGCCCCCATTGACGCGTAATATTGCCTTCTATCAGCCCCGCCACTGCCATAGAAAAGGCAAGCGACAAGCCAACATATCCCAGATATAGCATGGGCGGATGCAAGGCAAGGCCGATATCCTGAAGCACAGGGTTCAGCCCACGCCCATCAAGTGGCGGCGTCTCTAGCCTGTCAAACGGAGATGAAGTAAACAGGCTAAAGGCAAGAAAACTGGCTGTTATTGATGCCTGAATAGCCAGTGTCAACATAGCAAAGCGATGTGGCAGACTAGTGCTTGTAGCCGCAAATATGCCGCCAAACAGCACCAGAATCAAAATCCATAATAAAAGTGAGCCTTCATGATTGCCCCATGTGCCTGAGATTTTATAGAGTAATGGCTTGGCGGAATGTGAATGTGTTGCCACCAAAGACATTGAAAAATCAGACACAATAAATCCATATATCAAGGCAGAGAAGCTAACGATAACAAGCAGGCTAGCCAGTAATTGCAACATGCGTGATACAGAGATAATTCTGGCATAGCTATAGATGCCACTCGCTGGAATAAGCGGCAGACCTGCCTGACATATACTGCACATCAGCGCGATAAATAGCGCTAGATGACCAATTTCTGCAAAGGCCAGCATCAATTCTCCCCACCTTGCCAGACACCCTGTTCTTTCAAGCTGTCTGCTATTTCGCGCGGCATGTAATTTTCATCATGTTTTGCCAGCACCGTATCTGCAATAAAAATGTCGGCATCAAACCTGCCTTCTGTAATTACGCCTTGCCCATCTCTGAACAAATCTGGCAACGCGCCATCATAGATCACCGTAAGCCTGTCTGTTTCATCTGTGATCACAAATTGGGCTGTCGTGCCAGAAATTGAGATTGAGCCAGTTTCTACCAGCCCGCCAATCCGAAGCCTGTTTGCACTTTTATGCTCTGCTGTTACCTCAGAAGGGGTAAAAAATAGCACGATATTATCACGCAAAGCGCTTGCCACCAGCCATAGCGCCACCGCTAGCACAGCCCCTGACAGCGCAACTATCGCTAGCCGTTTACGTCTTGGATTAGTCGCTTTATTCACGGGTTTTTTCACATCCTGTTCTGCCTGTATACCGTCACTCTGTCATACTCGCCAAAGGGGGTAAAAAGCAATGCTCTATGGTGTTAATCTCATACTATAAAAAATAGTGTTGGCGTAAATGAAACAGTTTTAGTGACTCCTGCATTAGAATAGTCTTTAATAATTGCCACAAATGGGTCGTTAACTCCTCCTCGATGCTGTGCGATGAGCGTACAGTGTGACGTGCATGGTGACAAATCGATTAAGGCAGATATTTTTTATGCACTGTTATTTGCCAAAACCCTTATTGCGCTATTATCTCACAGCCATATGGCTATGCGTTATCCTATTAGGATATTCTGTTCAGCTTGTTGCAGGCACCACAAGCAATGTAAGCGTAACTGAGGGAAACAATGTTACGGTTAGCTATGATCTTGGGTATGCCGCACCTGCTGGCGGGGTTGATGTTGAAGTGCTTCATCAACCTACAACAGCGTCTGTGTCAGACTATTCAATAGCCGCCAATCAGCTTGGCTGGCGCACAATAAGCGCTGGCAATTCGCAAATTGACGTTGCAGTCTCTGCCACAAGTGACCTTCTCATCGAAGGAAATGAAGCATTGATGGTTGGCTTTTTGGAAAATTTGGCAACAGACTCAGGATTTGATCTAAGTGAAGGTTCAAACCAATGGTCTGGAGAAGATACGACAACAGAAGCCAATGTGAGGTTTAATGGCCCTGTAGCAACAGCCTATAACAGTGTATTACACATAAAAAATAAGGAAAATCCAGCCAGAACATTTACTATAAATCCTGGAGATGACTATTTATTCAGATTCAAATATTCACCAGCTACTGCTAGTGGGTCGGGCGCTGCATGTAACGAGCCAGGTGGTTATAGTGGATATGACAATGCTGCAGATGCTCTAGAATTTAGAGTAACTGACCGAAATGATCCTAGCAATAATGAGGCAACAATTGTAATCGATTATAGTGGTAGTGGTGCTCCAGCAACATTCTCTTTTGATGATGCAACCGTTTCTCTTACTGGTACGACCACAGCAGCATGGTCGTCATCAGTAACGGTTGAATTCACAGTGTATGATTTCTCTGGATCGGAATATGTAAGTAATTGTGGGTTTGTTGTTGATGATTTCAGGCTTACGCCAGTGTTGCCAGAGATTTCAACTGTTACCATAGCTGATGCAGATGCTACCGCACCAACCCTATCATCATCTAATCCTTCGGACGGTGCTACGGCTGTTGGTGTTAGTAGCAACATTGTTTTGACATTTAGTGAGAATATTGCAGCTGGCACAGGGGATATTATTATTTCTGACGGGGCTAGTGATACTAGAACTATCCCAGTGAGTGATGCTCAAGTCTCTATTTCTGGTACAACTCTTACCATCAACCCGACAGCTGATTTGAACTCATCTACAGGATATTATGTTCAAATTGCCAGCACAGCGATTGATGATTTATCCAGCAATAGCTATGCAGGCATCAGTGATACTACAACGCTGAACTTTACAACTGCATCTGGCTCTACCCCCACTGTCACACTATCATCTTCAGATGTTATAAATGGCGCAACCTCAGATCATGCCAGCATTTCCATGAGCTTTAGTCTGTCTGAGCCGTCAGTTGATTTCACAGCTTCTGATGTTTCTGTTAGTGGTGGCACATTATCTGGATTTTCGGGTTCTGGTGCAAGCTATAGCGCAACCTTTACGCCGTCTGGTGAGGCCAGCTATACCCTTTTTGTTGCCGCTGGCATGTTTACAGGAACAGGGTCAACCACCAATCAAGCATCTGGTAATTTTGTCTGGACCTATGCCGCTAATGAGCCAGATGACAGCTTTGTTTCTGAGGCCATGACCTATCTTAAACAGACAATTGTATCAGAAGCTCAGAGGCAGGGAGAACGTCTGATCACTGCGTCTCATAAGCTGATCAGAACAAGTGTTGAACATCTAATTGTTAGAACACGGCTTGCCCAAACAGCGCCAAACAGGCAAGCAGACGGCGCAGGCACCAAAACAGCTTCCTCAGCCAAAACAGAGTCGCCAAATAGTGACAATCGCCAGTCTATAATGGCGCATCCTGTGCAAAATACAGTGATGATGACAGCATTTTCATCGTCTGGTGATAGAGAATCTGAACAGATACAACGTGCAACTACTCAATCACAGCCCTCAGCGATAGATGGGCTACAGCTATTATCTGTTGATGCTGATGATGAACAGTATCAAGGCAGGCTAGATTTTGATTTATATAGACCGCTTACGGCTTCAGGAGATGCGCTGATTACAAAAATCATCGCCGAGATAAGCGATCAGGATGATGGCCCTGAAACCACGAGAATCATAGCGTCTGTTGGGCTTGAGCAAAAGATAGATGACACTCAGATTATCGGCAGATATGTCCATTTCACAAAGGAAGCTTCAGACTATAACACACGTTACACTGGTAGCAGAGATACCTATGGGGCAAGTTTTGGGGTCTATCGGATATTTAGTCCGCGAGTTAATCAGCTATTAAGCATTTACGGCTCTGCTGGAATAAGCACGTCTGATTTAGTGCTAAAACGAGATGGTGTGACTACAAGCTCAGATTATTTGAGCTACAATGTTCAGACAGGATTTTCTTTATCAAAAACAGTGAAGGCACAGCGTCTATTATCAATTTATGAGTTTTCAGGCGATTTGCTCTATAATTACCAAACAGAACATACAGCCCGTTTTTCAAATGGCATCGCACAGTTTGATAGGCTAATGGCAGGAAAAGCCTATCATGAATATACCGCCAGCTTCAGCCCGAAATATGTCTTCTCGCTCTCAGAAAATGCTGGCTCGCAAACAGGCTGGGAGCAAGGGCGCCTGCTAAGTTTTGTACCACGTATTAAGTGTGGTTCAGGCAGTCTTGATACCTCTTGTGGGGGAGGGTTTGGCATAAATTTAACAAAACCATTTGCCAAAGGTGATGGGTTTAGCACGCTTGGCATAAATTATGAGCGATATCGGAAAACAGATACGATAAGCTATTTTCTTGATCTAAACAAACAGCTTGGCCATGAAAATATTTCTTTGGATACACAGCTTAATCATGACACATCGTCTATGCCTAATATATCTTCACCAGCTGATTATGGCATTCAATCCACTTTGCGTATCCAGTTCTAACAATATACCTAATTTAACGATGAGAATAGTGACGCAAGGCTACATATTGCCAGAACAGAATTGTCCAGATACACCATCTAAGCAGGTCTTTCAAACATATCCTGATATGTTTCACGCAATGCGGCTTTTTGCACTTTGCCCATAGTGTTGCGCGGCAGTTCGTTAATAAAGATACAGCGTTTTGGCTGTTTGAATTTTGCTAGCCTGTCTTCTAGATAGCCCATAATATCTGCTTGTGTAACTGCGTCAGCTTCAGCAACAATCACCGCAATAACCCCTTCGCCAAAATCAGGGTGCGGGGCGCCAATCACAGCAGATTCAGATACCCCGTCAATCTCATCAATCAGACTTTCAATCTCTTTAGGATAGATATTCAGCCCACCTGAAATTATTAAATCCTTATCTCGACCGACTATTACGATATAGCCATGCTCATCAATTCTGGCCATATCGCCTGTGATAAAAAACCCGTCCTTGCGAAATGATTCAGCGGTTTTTTCAGGCATCTGCCAATAGCCAGTAAAGACATTATCCCCCTTCAGCTCAATAATACCAATCTCGCCATCTGGCAGTGTAGCGCCTGTCTGGGCATCAGCAATCCGCAATTCAACGCCAGGCAATGGCACGCCCACTGTGCCTGCTATTCGTGCGCCATCATATTTGTTTGAGGTGCTCATATTGGTTTCTGTCATGCCATAGCGTTCAAGAATTTGCATCCCTGTTCTGGCTTCAAATTGTTTATGGGTTTCAGCTAGTAATGGCGCCGAGCCAGAAATAAACAGCCGCATATGCTGGCATAATGTTGCATCAAAGCGGTCATCATCCAAAAGCCGTGTATAGAAGGTAGGTACCCCCATCATGGTGGTAGCGCGCGGCATAAAGCGAATTGCATGCTCGCTGTCAAAACGTGGTAGGAAAATCATTGACCCGCCCACAAAGGCAAGCAGATTACAGGCCACAAACAGCCCATGCGTATGATAAATTGGTAGCATATGCAATAGCACATCCTGTTCGGTAAACTGCCAGAAATCACGCAATATAAGGGTGTTTGAAACCAGATTACGATGACATAATTGCGCGCCTTTTGAACGGCCTGTTGTGCCAGATGTATATAAGATGGCGGCCAGATCTTCAGAATCTCGCGGCACGGCGGCAAAATTAGTATCACAATCTGCGCATAACAAGGCTAGCGTGCCAGTCCCATCTGCATCCAGAGTAAGTAAGCTGGCGCCCTGTTTGCTAGCAATAGGCTGTACGGCCGCCTCTGACTGAGGTGATACAATAACGATTGAAGCGTCGGCATTCGTGATGAAATATTCAAGCTCAAACGCGGTATAGCTGGTATTGAGCGGCAGATAGACACCACCCGCCTTGATGGTTGCCAGATACAAAGCAAGCTGGGTGACAGATTTTGCCGCCTGCACAGCAACTCTGTCACCTGTTTTAAGTCCTGTCTGTTTCAGACCGTTGGCAAGCTGATTGACCTGCTGATGAAATTGGGCATAGCTAACATCCCCCTCAAGCGTATGCAAAAACACCTTGTCGCTATGTTCATGCGCTGAAAAAAGCTGGTCAAAAAGCATGTTGTTATCGGTCATTTTGCGTCTTCCTGCACTCTGTTAACGGCCATTTTAATTCTTGTCTGGCCACAGCATAGCCTATTTCAGAAGATGAGTGCTAGAAGTTTGACCCAGAAATTTAGCTAAGAAGCTTAACCCAATCTAGCCAAAAACCGCTTCAGCGCATCCCACGATTTTGCATCTGCTGATGCATCATAATCGCGCGAGCCTGGCACCGTAAAAGAATGCCGCGCGCCACCGTAAATTTCTGCATCATGCGGAATATTGGCATCTTTTAGCTCGCCGATAAGGGTCGCTAGATCTGGCATGCCTGAGACAGGATCAGCTGAGCCATGTAATATCAGGACAGGAGCGGTTGTAGAGCTGTAATCCTGTGATGCAGGGGTGGTAAGCCCGCCATGAAAACTCACAAATCCATTAGCCTGAATGCCAGCTCGTGCGGCTTCAAGCGTGCCTGCGCCGCCAAAACAATATCCCATCACCACAATATTATCTATGTTTGATGCGCTGGCTTTGCCTGCCTCTATCGCTGCTGCAATTCTGGCTCTGAAGGCATTGCGGTCTTGATATAAAGCGCCTGTCTCGCGCCTATAATCATCTCTATTATTAAGCGCGGTGCCTACCCCAAAAAGATCAATAGCGATAGCATCATAGCCAAGTTCAGCTAGCATCTCTGCCCTGCTGATTTCATAGTCTGTTAACCCGTCCCAGTCATGGATGATAAAAATCGTGCCTTTGGACGCACCCTTTGTTTTTGCCATATGACCTGCAAATTGGGTGTCGCCAACCTGATAGCTTATCTGAGCGCTATGCCCGCCTGCAAAAACTGACGATATCACGCCTAGCACCATTGAAATTGACAGGATGATAGAAAGTAAAGATGATTTCATAAGAACCTCATTTGAAACGGAGATGATAATAGGTATTTACGTGCCAGCGAAGATGTTAGATGAAGCGGATATGCGTCTATTTTTTTATGCTGCAGAGGGATGAAACCATTTGACAATATAAGTTATATCTAATATATAACTTATATGATGTGGCGTTTATTGGTGTAAGGAAGAGCTTTGCTATGTTGATGTGGCTCGTAAATCTGGGAAATAAAGTGTGTGACTATTTTCATATCTCAGGTCAGCACCGTTTCATCACAAGATTATTTGTCAATATGCACTGGTATGGGCATTTTGCGGTCTGGTTTGCCTTGCTGTATGCAGAAGCCTTCCCCTATTGATTTGTTAAGGATGTTACTATGAAATTTATCTTTCGGTTTATCGCGATTGCCAGCCTGTCTGTGCTGATGCCAGCCTATGGGCAGGCCGCAACTATATCGCAAACTCAATCTCAGGATGAAAATTACAGAGCCATGCACCAACGCCATCATGGTGGCGGCTCTATGCAGGGTCATCATGGCGGCGGCTCTATGCAGGGTCATCACGGTGGCGGGATGATGGGTCAAGGTGGCCATCAGCATGATGAAGTCAATATGCCTGGACTTCGAGGGAAAGATACAACTCAAGATGAAGTTGCTGATCTGGCAAAAATCTTCCGTGAGCATAAAGGCATTTCAAGACAGGTTGTTAATCTGCCAGATGGTATAAAAACCGTCACCCAAGCGCAGGATGAAGCCTTGAGAGACGCAATTATTAACCATGTAAGCATGATGATAACGCGCATTGAAGAGGGCAGAAATCCAGAGGTGATGATCCAATCGCCTACGCTGGATAAATTATTTGCTGTATATGATCAAATCGAAACAGAAATTGAGCTTACCGATACAGGCGTAGCTGTAATCCAACGGTCTGATAATGCTGAGGTAGTTGCATTATTGCAGACACATGCAGCCGAAGTAAGTGATATGGCAATGCGCGGCATGGCGGCAGTGCATGAAAGAATGAGCAAAAGCCATTAGCCCAAGCGCTAAACCCTTATTCTGTGGATAGGGGTTTTTCCGCCCTATTATAGCGATACCAGATGATGCTGGTTGACAGCTAATCGCAAAACCGTCTTTACTTATCTTAATCACATAGCTGATCACCAGATGGTTGATGGGGGCGTCTTGCACGTTCTCATTTCTGGCGGGGGTACAGTAAATAGCGTTATACGGGGGCGATAGATGGCATTTGAACCAGCTTGTCATATTCTTGATCATATTACAGTGCTTGATTTAACGCGGGTGCGTTCAGGGCCTACTTGCGTAAGACAGCTTGCCGATTGGGGAGCGAATGTCATTAAAATTGAAACGCCCTCATCAGAAGGCGCTGATATGGGCGGAACACGCGACAGTTCGGATTTTCAGAATCTTCAGCGCAATAAACGCTCAATGGTGCTTGATTTGAAATCAGATGAAGGGCGCGGAATTTTCTTAAAATTGGCTGAAACAGCAGATGTGATTGTTGAAAATTATCGCCCTGATGTAAAGCATAGGCTGGGCATTGATTATGACACTATCAAGGCATTTAATCGCGGTATTGTTTATGCCTCAATCTCAGGCTTTGGACAGGATGGGCCATTATCAAAACGTCCAGGATTTGATCAAATAGCACAAGGTATGGGCGGGTTGATGTCTATCACAGGCGCGCCTGAAAAAGGCCCAATGCGGGTTGGGATTCCGATCGCAGATTTAACCGCAGGCGGCTTTGCAGCGCAAGGTGTGTTGCTTGCCTTGCTTGGCAGAGAAAAAACCGGTGAGGGGCAATGGGTGCAAACCTCGCTATTGCAGGCTCAAATCGCCATGCTTGATTTTCAAGCAACGCGCTGGCTTATGGATGGTGTTGTGCCTAAACAGGCTGGCAATAATCATCCTACCTCTATCCCGACAGGCGTATTTGAAACCCAAGATGGCTTTATCAATATCGCAGTGGCAGGACAGCATATCTGGTTGCGCTTCAAAGAAGAGCTTGGCGATCCACGCCTTGATGATGCCGATTTTGAAAGCCCTGATAATCGAAGCAAAAACAGAGACAGGCTAGGCGCATTGATTGACGAGAATTTCAAACAAGATAGCTCTGAGAACTGGATAAAACGGCTGAATAAGGTCGGGGTGCCAAGTGGCGAGATCAACACAATAGATAAGGTCTTTGCGCTAGACCAAGTCAGCCATCTAGGCATAGCACGAGACATGCAAAGCAAACAGCGCGGTAATGTCAAAATCGTGGGACAGCCCATTATTATGAGTGGGGCAGACCCATCGATTCGTCGTTCACCCCCTGATAAGGGCGAACATAGTGCTGAAATATTGGCAGAGTTTGGATATTCAGATGCTGAGATACAGGCATTTGCTAAGAAGGGTATAATATGAAATTCTCAGACTTAACAGGCTATGCTGAGGGCAAAATTCTAGCAGGTGTTATTGATAATACGGGCTATTTGGTGATCAATAATCCAGAACGCCATAATGCGGTGTCGCTTGCAATGTATCAAGCGGCCGCCGAAATTGTTGAAGATATGACAACAGATGATGAGGTGCGCTTGCTGGTAATCCGCGGGGCAGGCGGCAAAGCCTTTGCGTCTGGCGCTGATATTTCAAAATTTGAAAAAGAACGGTCTAGCGAAGAGCAGGTCAGTATCTATTCGGCGGCATCTTCACGATTTTACAATGCGGTTGTGGCCTTCCCAAAACCAACTATTGCGATGATAACAGGCTATTGTATTGGCGGCGGTATGGGGTTGGCTGTCTGTTGTGATATCAGACTATGCGAAGATAAATCTCGGTTTGCTGTACCTGCCGCGCGGCTTGGTTTGGGATATGCGTGGGATGGTGTTGCCAGATTATCTGCGCTGGTTGGCCCGTCAATGGTAAAGGAAATTTTTTATACCGCCCGCCAGTTTAATGCATTCGAAGCCTATGATATGGGGCTGGTAAATAGAGTGCTTCCTGCCCATATGCTAGATGCATATGTACATGACTATATCAGGCGGATAGCCGAAAACGCGCCTATGACGATGGCGTCAATTAAGGCGATAACGCAAGATTTACAAAAGCCAGAATCAGAACGTGACAGGGCACGAATTGATGCGCTGGTAAAGGCTTGTTTCGATAGCGAAGATTATATCGAAGGCAGACGCGCCTTTATGGAAAAGCGCGCGCCGAAATTCAAAGGCAAGTAACATAAGATTTGGGTGGGGGAATATTTCATGTCAGGCAAAACTCTTAAACAGCGTATTGGGATTGATATTGGTCGCCGCGTATCGGTTGAAGATGGAATAGCATGGGCAGCCAAAAATGATGTCCAGATTATTGATGTGCAGACAGACATTCACCCAAACGCTTTGGAAAGCTTTGATGATAAACGCATAGAGGGTGTCAAAGCCGCGCTTGAAACACATGGCATAGAGCTTGGCCTGCATACGCTGTCTGGTGTGAATGTCGCCGAATTTTCGCCTTTTTGCCGAGATGCGGTAGATGCCTATCTCAAAGCCTATATTGATTTGGCGGTAAAGGTTGGCGCTGGCTGGATAGTGGTGCATGGCGGCTATCATTTTACAGCCTGCAGAACATTGCGGATGCAGACCGCTATTGACAGGCTCAAGCGGATTGCAGGCTATGCCGAAGAGCAGGGCATGTTGTTATTGTTGGAAAATCTGAATTGGGAACCTGTGCTGGCAGAAGTAAATTATATGCCTGTCACCCCTGCTGAAACAATGCATTTCCTGACCCAGATTGACAGCCCTGCCGTGCGCTGGTCATTCACCGCCAATCATGCCCATTTTTTGCCAAATGTAGGGATTGATAAATTCATTGATGCGATGGATTTTTCTTATTGTCGCGAGGTCAGGCTGGCAGATAATAATGGGGCATATGAAATTCATCAGCGTCCTGGTGAAGGCACAATTGATTTCGGCAATATGTTCAAAAAAATAGAATCTATGGGGTATCAGGGTCATTATACAAATGGCTTTACTACGCTAGATGATATGCTGGCAGGCAGAGAGTATATGCTCGCCCGTGCCCAAGAAGCAGGCGTCAAGATAGACTAAATTATTCCTATCTATTTACAGCTTTTATAACAGCGCTTCAGGCTGCTACTTGCTGTAAGCCTATAATATTAGTGTTATTCCTGATAGGGCTGTTATCGCTGTTTGGAATAATTTCAAAAAACTTTGTTTTTTTGCCCCCATTTGGTTGCCAAACAGAATTTATGCAGGTTTACTTTATACCTATAAGCAAAAAATTCTTTTGGAGGGAATAATGAAGAAATCAAAACTTTTTGCGTCTATGGGTTCAGGCTTGGCTGTGCTGGCAGGTACAGTGATGTTAAGTGCAACACCTGTTCAGGCAGAGACTGCCATTGAAGTGATTACCCATGCTGGCGCTGGCGGCGGTACAGACGTCAATGCTAGAATGATGATGATCCGCACACGCCGTGAGCTAAAGCAGGATATGGTTGTTGTGAATAAGCGTGGCGGCGGCGGTGCTGCTGCGATGAATTATTTCAAAACACGTCCAGCTGATGGCAATTCAATCTTGATGTTTACAGTGGGTCACGCCATCTCAATGGCGGCAGGCAAAACAAATCTGACTCTTGATGAAATGGCGCCGCTAGGACGCGGAACAAACGATCCGCAAATCCTGATGGTGAATTGTAAGAAGTCAAAATATAAGACACCTGAAGAATTTGTTGCAGGTATGAAAAATGGCGACAAGATCAGCTATGGCGGAACTCAGTCAGGCACAATCGATCACCTTACAGTCTATCTATGGGCGAAAGAACTTGGACAGCCTATGCCTAATTATGTGCCGTTCGGCGGTGGTGCTGAGCTAGCAACACAGCTTGTAGCAGGCGCTGTTGATGTTGGCGTGCTAAACCTGTCTGAAGCATCATCACCTGTTGAAGCTGGCGATGTGTGTCCGCTTGTGATTCTAGACAGAAATGCAATGGCACCAATTCCAAAAGCAAAGACATCTATTTCAATGGGGATTGATCTTGAGCTAGCAACAGTTCGTGGTTACGCAACCCACGCAGGTGTTGACAAAGAACGCCGTGACACCCTTGAAGCAGCGATGATGAAAGCAATGGGTCATTCACTTTATCAGGCTTATCTGACAAATTCTGGTCTTGATTCAACATCACCTATGGGAGCTGAAGAATGGGGCAAGCAGATGAAAGCAATGGTAAATGCGTTCGGACCTGCGCTTAAGGAAATGGGTCTAGTTAACTAATTGTAACTCACTAGACCTGATGCGCTCCTGTATGTATTTGTGCAGGAGCGCATTGCCTAAGGGGCAGAAAATATGATTCTGAAACACCAGCTTGTGCCAATCGTGCTGACAGCGATTTCTGTTGTCATCATTTATTTGGCTTTGCAGCTTGATCTGTCACCGCCAATGATTGTTGGTGATAGTATGCAGCCGCGCGCCTTCCCGATTTTCCTAATGGTGCTAAATTTATTGCTAACTGCAATATTGGCAGTCCAGCTGTATAGGGCGCCACCCAAACAGCCCGACCCTATTTCACGGGTGACATGGATGTCGATGGCGCTGATGGTCGTATTTTACGGGCTGACTATCTCTACCGATATGTTTATTGCAATCGCGGTAGTGATGTTTTTGATGTCTCTTGCATGGGGCGAAAAGCGCATTTTGGTTGCGATGGCAAATGCGATCATCACCCCATTATGTGTGTTTTTGTTATTTGATATGGTGCTACGGATCAGATTTCCGCGCGGCCTTATCACAAATTGGTATTATGGATAAGGATATCTTGACATGTTAGAAGCACTATCTGCTCTCGGCTCGGTATTGTTTGATCCTTATCTGCTATTTTTGATTTTTGCGACAACAATTATCGGCATTGTAATAGGTGTGTTGCCTGGATTAGGCGCAACCACAGGGGCGGCATTGCTATTGCCATTTACCCTGACGATGGATCCTGTTCATGCGATCGCTGTGCTCGCCACAATTTATGTCTCTGCTACCTTTGCAGGCTCAATCACAGCTATTTTGATCAACACGCCAGGCACATCTGCAGCAGCAGCAACTACCTTTGACGGCTTCCCGCTTGCACAACGTGGTGAGGCAGGGCGCGCGCTTGGTATTGCTGTAATGTCCTCAACCTTTGGCGGCGTGTTTTCGGTGATTGTATTATGTTTTGCCGCCCCTTTGCTAGCACGGGTAGCCTATGAATTTCGTCCGGCTGAATATTTCGCGCTAACTATTTTTGGGCTATCAATGCTTGCCAGCATCAGTTCTGGCGGTGCTGTGAAAAATCTAATTGGCGGCGTGTTTGGGGTATGGCTATCAACCATTGGCGCTGAGCGCGTGACAGCGATTGAACGATTTATGTTTGGTAATTACGAGCTGTATGAAGGCTTGTCTTTTGTGCCTGTGATGATCGGGTTGTTCGCGATGTCAGAGCTTCTTGTGCAGTCACGGCTTGCCAATGCTGCGGTCGAGTTTGTCAAATTAAAAGCAGTCTCTTTGCCCACAATGGCGGATTACAAAAAGATTTGGAAAACGGTTTTGCGATCATCTGGTATAGGCACCTTTATTGGTATTTTGCCTGCCGAAGGCGCAACGGTTGCATCTATGATAGGCTATTCTGAAGCCAAAAGATGGTCAAAACACAAAGACGAATTTGGCAAAGGCGCAATTGAGGGCATTGCAGGGGCAGAATCTGCTAATAATGCAGCAACAGGCGGTGCGATGGTGCCAACAATGGTGCTAGGGATTCCAGGAAGCGGCACTACTGCGATTATTCTGGTTGGGCTTATGGTGCACGGATTGCGTCCAGGCCCTTATTTGTTTACCGAGCAGGTGACAGCGGTATATCAGATTTTTGGGTCGATGTTTGTTGCGAATATCATATTTTTGTTGATGGGATTATATGCGGCGAAAATATTTGCACGTATCTCGCTCATCCCCATTGCGATTTTGTGGCCGATTGTGTTTGCGCTATCTGTGATCGGCGCTTATGCGCTGAATTCATCCCTGCTTGATGTATGGATTGTGCTTATTTTCGGCGTGATTGGATTTTTGGCAAGACGGTTTGGCTTTGCAGTAGCCCCTATCGCTGTTGGCCTGATTTTGGGCAAGATGGTTGAGGTAAATCTGCAAAATTCACTAAAGATTTTTGAAGGCGAATGGTGGTTAATCTTCACCCAGCCGTTAGCGGTATTCTTCTTATTCTTAGCCTTTTTGGGATTATGTGGCCCTCAGCTATTCAAACTGGCAACAGGCGGCGCATTCAGCAAGAAGAAATAGGCACTAAGCATTTTATGATGTGAAAGACAGGCAGATAAGGTCTGCCTGTTTTTTATTGCCAGTTACTGACCATATTACAGGCAATATCAAATGCCGCTACCATCGCCTTTACATCTGCTTTGCCTTGTCCAGATATGTCATAGGCAGTGCCATGTGCAGGGGTGGTAACAGGAAATGGAATACCGCCTTGAACTGTAACGCCTCTGTCAAAACCCATCAGCTTTAGCGCTATCTGGCCTTGATCATGATACATGGTAATAATGCCATCAACCTCGCCTGCTTTGGCTTTGAGGAATACTGTATCTGAAGGCCAAGGGCCGTCAACATTTACCTGAGCATGTTGCAATGCTTGGACAGTGGGCGAGATAACGTCAATTTCTTCACGCCCAAAATTACCATTATCGCCAGCATGTGGATTCAAAGCGGCAACCGATAGGCGGGGTCGTTTCATGCCAGAACGCCGCAAGGTTTTATCAATTAAATGCACCGCCTGTGTGATCCGATGCTCATTGATATATTCAGGCACCTCTTTCAGCGCGATATGGCTTGAAACCCTGCTTGTCCAGATACCATCAAGTGTATTTAGCTCAGAGATATAATGCTCAACCCCAAGAAATTCAGCCATATAATGAAGCTCATCTTCATGTCCAAGCCCTGCCTGTATCAGTGCAGCTTTGTTAAAAGGGCCAAAGGTAATCGCATCAATAATACCATCTCTTGCCAACTCAAGCGCTGTATTGAGATTTGCTAATGCAGAGCGCCCATTGGCAAGGCACACAGTAGCAATTTCTACCTCTGAAGTAGCGATAGTGTCTGCATCATAATGGGCAAAACCATCGCCTTCCATCCAGCTATCGGCTGGCCTGCCGCCTTCAAGCGGACAGTCACGCATCTGATAATCAATGCCAGCCTGCGCCATGCCTTGCGCAAATAGATGCCCATCTCCTATTAGCAATATATCAGCGGTCTCAGCAGTCTGTGGATCAGCCAGTAATTTTGCTATCAATTCAGGGCCAATGCCGCCCGGATCACCTGGAATAATGCCAATACGTGGTTTTGTCATAACGCTTTCCTTATCCTAACCTAGCTCTTTGTTACTTTCCTTGCCAGTTTGCTGGACGCTTATCAAAAAAGGCTGATATGCCTTCTTTGAAATCATCACTGCCAAAGCACATGGTAATCAGATCATGATCATCTGGCAGGGGCGTGGCGGCTCGCAACCTGCGAATGCCTGCTAGCGTCGCTTGCAGGGTAAGCGGGGCTGATTCTGTGATTGAACGTGCAAGCGCTTTGGCGCGATCCTGAACAGCCTGCCTGTCTTCACATAATTCAGTAATAAAGCCTGCGGTAAGTGCTGCTTCTGCATCGATCAGCTGGGCTGTTAACAAAATGTGGGCAGTGCGTGCCTCGCCCACAAGCGCAATAAAGCGCCTAAGATTAGCAATCGCAAGACAATTTCCAAGTGTTTTGGCAATAGGCACGCCAACCTTGATAGATTTGCTGCCAATTCTGATAGCACAACAAGCTGCAATCGCCGCCCCGCCGCCTGTAACAAACCCGTTCAGGCTGGCAATGGTGGGTACATTACAATTCTCAATTTCGGTAAGAACTTCTTCGATCATCTGCTCATAATCAATTGCATCATCAGATGTGAAGCTTCTAAATTGAGAAATATCTGTGCCTGCGGCAAAGGCATCTTCGCCTGCCCCTGAGATGATGATCACCTTTAGATTATCAGGGTCATCTTGTGTGCCAGCACGGGCGCAAATTTCCTGAATAGTGCGATACATTGCAAAGGTAAGGGCGTTGCGCCTATGTGGCCGATTCAGCGTGATATAGCCAATGCCATCTTCTGCGTGATAGATAAGCTCATCTTGATCAGTATGTTGCTGGCTGTGTGTCATAGACTGTATCCTTATGCGTTGTGCGTGCCAGAAAGATAGCTCATTGCCGTAGCAACACCGCCTGTTTGGTGCGGAATATCACTGAGCTTTAATCCCATTTCCACGCCGCTTAGTGTCCCCATCAGCATCAGGTCATTAAAATCGCCTAGATGGCCAATTCGGAACACTTTACCTGCCAGTTTTGACAGCCCATTACCAAGAGACATATCAAAATTATCTAGCACTGTGGCTCTGAACTGATCTGCATTATGCCCTTCTGGCAACAATACGGCTGTCAGCGAGCTGGAAAAGTTTTTAGGTTCCTGACACAGCACTTCCAGCCCCCATTGCTGAACTGCTAGACGGGTTGCTTCAGCGTGGCGGTCATGCCGTGCAAACACTGCGTCAAGCCCTTCTTCATGAAGCATGGTAATCGCTTCATCCAGCCCATATAATAAATTCGTTGCTGGCGTATAGGGGAAGGCGCCAGAGGCATTTGCCGCTATCTGTTCATGCCAGTCCCAATAAGATCGTTTCATGCCAGCGCTCTTTGAGGCTTGAATAGCGCGGTCTGAAAGCGCATTAAATGACAGGCCAGGCGGCAACATAAGGCCTTTTTGCGAGCCAGACACCGTAACATCAACCCCCCATTCATCATGGCGATAATCAATAGATGCCAGAGATGAGATGGTATCAACCATAAAGAATGCATCATGGCCTGCCGCATCTATTGCATTGCGGATTTCGTCAATACGGGTAGTTGACCCTGTTGAGGTTTCATTATGAACAACACAGACTGCCTTAATGCTGTTTTCTGTATCTGCTTTCAGACGATCTTCAACTGCAGACGGGTCAGCCCCACGTCGCCAGTCAGTCGTCAGAAATTCTGTTTCAAGCCCAAGATTTGTAGCCATTTTTTGCCATAAAGAGGCAAAGTGGCCTGTTTCGACCATAAGCACTTTGTCACCTTCTGATAGCAGATTGACAAGTGCTGCTTCCCATGCGCCTGTGCCAGAGGCAGGATAAATAACAACATGACTATCAGTCTTGAATATGGTTTTTATGCCAGCAAGACAGGATGCGCCTATCTTTGCGAAATCAGGCCCTCTATGATCTATGGTTGGATAATCCATTGCGCGCAAGATACGATCTGGCACATTTGTTGGGCCTGGAATCTGAAGAAAATGTCTGCCTGCTTTATAGTGTGAAATTGCCATTAAAACCCTAACCCGAATAATGTTACTATTTGACGTAACCCCGCGAAATTCTGTGGAAAATCTACAGGGTGAAAAAACCTCTCGCCAACCGCTTTGATTATGCCATATTAACAACAGCGGTTAAAGCATTGTGGAAAAGAATTTCATAGCGCAGAAGCCATATCCTGTCATCTTAATTAAACAGGACTAAGCCACATTAGTTTAAGAGTTAAAACCCATGCCAGATACGCTAACTCCCCCGCATGATTCCATGATACAGCCTGACCTTTCAGGGCTGACGCAGCAGCTTGGTAGCAAGGTGATGACAGGCAGGTTTTCACGTGGGCGATATGCAACAGATGCGTCTATCTATCAGATGGTGCCGCATGGTGTTATGGTGCCAGAAACAACTGAAGATGTGCGCATAGCCCTTGATTATTGCCGAGAGCATAAGATAGCGGTTTTGCCGCGTGGAGGTGGTACCTCACAATGCGGGCAAACTGTTAATCATGCGCTGGTAATAGATAACACCAAACATCTGAATAGATTATTATCTCTAGATGTTGAAAATAGACGCTGTGTTGTTGAGCCAGGTATTGTACTTGATGAGCTAAATCGTCAATTAAAGCCTCATGGGCTATGGTTTCCTGTGGATGTGTCAACTTCATCCCGCGCTACTATTGGCGGTATGGCAGGCAATAATTCATGTGGCGGCAGGTCAATTCGCTATGGGATTATGCGCGATAATGTGCTGTCAATAGATGCTATTATGTCTGATGGGTCTGACAGCCATTTTGGCGTTATGGATGCTAGCCCCCTAACAGGGCTTCTAGCAGAAAATTGGCCAGCACTCGCACAGATAGGTCGTGAGCAGAAGCAGGAGATTCTGTCTTCTTTTCCGCAATTATTACGGCGTGTTGGCGGCTATAATATTGATGCGTTGATTGAAGATGCGATGTCAATGCGCCCAAATGGCAAAGCAGGTGATGGGATCAATCTATCTCATTTGCTGGTTGGCTCAGAGGGCACGCTTGCTTATTCTGCTGCGATTGAGCTGAAATTATGGCCGCTACCAGCTAAGAAAATCATGGGGATTTGTCATTTCCCCAGCTTCTATAAGGCGATGGATGCTGCCCAGCATATTGTTGAGCTTGACCCTGTTGCGGTTGAGCTGATTGACGATACGATGCTGGCACTGGCTAGATCAATTCCAATTTTCAAGCCAATAGTCGAAGAGGCGGTGCGCGGCAATCCTGCGGCATTGCTGGTGGTAGAGTTTGCCGAAGAAGATAGTGACGAGAATATGCGGCGGCTAACATCTTTGCATCAGCTAATGGCTGATTTGGGCTTTGCGTGGGATAAACAGGCAGAGGGTAGAGGCGGTGTTGTTGATGCCATAGATCCTGGCATGCAATCGCGTGTTGCAGAGATGCGAAAATCTGGATTGAACATCATGATGAGCATGAAACAATCAGCAAAACCTGTCTCCTTTGTTGAAGATTGTTCTGTGCCACTTGAACATTTGGCAGAGTATACCGCAGGTCTAACAGATATTTTCACAAAATATGGCACTAAGGGGACATGGTATGCACATGCATCTGTGGGCTGTCTGCATGTGCGGCCTGTCTTGGATATGAAACTTGGGCGTGATGTTGACACCATGCGCGCCATTGCTGAAGAGGCCTTTGCACTGGTTAGTAAATATGGCGGCTCTCATTCTGGCGAGCATGGTGACGGGATTGTCAGATCAGAATTTAACGAGGTGATGTTTGGCGCAAACATGGCCGCATTATTCAAACAAGTTAAATCTATGTTTGACCCTGAAAATGTGTTTAATCCTGGCAAAATAGTAGATGCGCCAAAAATGGACGCAAGACAGCTATTTAGATTTGCACCAGGCTATCAGATAGATGATTTTCCAACCCAACTAAATTGGTCGCAATGGCCAGGTGCGGCTGGCGGATTTCAGGGCGCGGTCGAGATGTGCAATAATAATGGGGCGTGCCGAAAGCTGGAAGGCGGGGTGATGTGTCCGTCTTTTCGGGCTACTGGTGATGAAAAAGATAGTACCAGAGGCAGGGCAAATTCGTTACGGCTAGCTTTGTCTGGCCAGCTTGGCGCAGATGCCCTTGCTAGCCCTGATATGGCAGATACCATGAAATTATGTGTATCTTGCAAGGGCTGTAAACGTGAATGCCCAACAGGTGTTGATATGGCGCGGATGAAAGTGGAAATCAGCGCGCTTCAGGCAGAACAAAACGGGCTAAGCCTGCATGACAGGCTGGTTGGCTATTTACCTTATTATGCGCCAATTGCCTCGCGCTATTATGGGATTGTAAATGGCGTGCAATCTATCTGGCGTCATATCCCTCTGCTATCTGCAATAGCAGAGAGGCTAACAGGCTTTACCGCCCGCCGTGCATTGCCAACATGGTCAGCCAAGCCATTCTTAGATGATGATATTGATGATAAGCCTATAGGCGAAAAGCCTGTTTTGCTGTTTGCTGATACCTTTAACCGCTATTTTGAGCCTGAAAATCTGCGTGCGGCTGTTACGGTGTTGCGGGCGGCAGGCTATCAGCCCTTTATCCCGCCACATAAGGGGGATAGGCCTGTATGTTGTGGCCGAACATATCTATCTGTTGGCAAGGTTGAGGCTGCGCGTGCGCATGCCCAAGAGCTGGTAGATAGATTTGCGCCATTTGCAAAATTAGATATTCCGATTATCGGGCTTGAGCCTTCCTGCACATTAGCGTTAAGAGATGAGGTGCCTGCCTTACTGGCATCAGATGATGCCAATATTCTTGCTGAAAAGGTAATGATGTTTGAAGAATTACTGGCACGGGACAAGCCAGCATTACCGCTTAAAATGACAGGCGGAAATGCCTTATTGCATGGCCATTGTCATCAAAAGGCATTTGATGTTGTTGGGTCTATTGAGACGGTGCTGTCAGAGATGGCTGGTTTTGACGTCAAGCATATTAACTCTAGCTGTTGCGGCATGGCAGGTGCATTTGGATATGGCGCAGATACCTATGATATTTCAATAAAGATGGCAGAAGCAGATTTGCTACCTGCTATCCGTGCGGCAGATGAGGGCACAGTGCTTGTCGCGGATGGTGTGTCTTGCAGATGCCAGATTAAAGATGGCACCGCCAAACAGGCACGCCATGTTGCACAGATTCTAGCAGATAGGATATAGCGACCTTACAATGTCACCCCCGATAGCTCGCAAACCAGAAGAGAACCCATTTTCAGATATGGGCATTATCAAATTTTGGATAGTATCCAGCTTATTCTGGATATGTTTTCCTCTCTCTTTGCTTGTCAGCTATCTTGTGGTTGGGCGCACGAAAACCAAACAGCTTGTTGCCGCGCTTATCCATGATTTTCTGCAAACATTATTGATGCTGCTTGGTCTTCTGGCAGTGATTATTTGGGCTGGATATTATATCATATCAGGCCTGTTCTAAGGGCGATGATTATTCAGGGTCAACAGGGCTGAACATGGACGCAAAGCTGGTGGCAGATCTTGGCTTCCAGTGGCCATCGTCAACAGCGCAGAAAAATGTCATAATGTCTTGATTAAACTGTTCTGGCATTTCCAGATTCAGCAGATGGCCAGAGCGTGGATAAATTTTTAGCCCTGATAGAGGCATTTGACGCTTTAGCCACAGGCTGGCATCAAGGCACGGCTCATCTTCATCCCCAACAAGGATTAGCACAGGGCACATGCATGCCGTAATTTCATCTTGAAATTCGGCTAAGGCAGGGCGCTTGGCTTGTACTTCGCGCAAAGTATGGGCAGCCCCAATGGCAGGATGGCTTGCCAGATGCGCAACAAATTGTTGCCATGCCTGCGGATCCTTATCCTTTAGCTGGATACGGTTTGGCGCTAGCCCCATCTGTTCGGCGGGCACAGAATTTTGCTTCTGGATGATATCAGCAGAGGTCATCGCATCATCAATAAAGGCCTGACGGCTAGGTAAATATGCGCCTGACCCTGTGCTTGCACAGACTACAGAGCCTATTCTGTCTGGATAGCGCAATGCGGTAATTAGCGCAATATAGCCCCCCATTGACAGCCCTACCACATCGGCTGTTTCAATAGACAGATGATCAAGCAAGGCAATTACGTCATCTCGATTTTGTTGCCAGCCATAATCGGCAGCATCTTCTGATACATCAGATGGCGGGTATCCGCGTGCTGATAAAATTAACGTGCGTCTTGGATGGGTAGGGTGCGTGCTGAAATAGCGCAACTGGTCTGCCCATGTTCTGGCATCACCGCCAAATTCATGCAGGAATATTAGTGGCCTGCCCATGCCTTCATCTTCATAATGAAGTGTAAGCCCGTCATGGTGAAAAAATGGCATATCGCTCTATCCCGATGGTTTATTCTGCTGTAAACGGAATGGTTTTCTGGCCTGTTTCCAGCCAGTGCAACATGCCGCCCTCTAGATGAGATACATCTGTAAAGCCAAGCTGTTCTATTAACGCATTTCCTAGATTGCCAGTGCGGTTGCCGCTTCTGCATACCAGCATGATAGGGGTGTCAGCCCCTTCGACTGCGGCCATGAATTTTTCCTGAAATTCAGGGTGAAGCTGGCCAGTTTGGGTGAACGCAGTAATTGCCTCTGCGCCTTCGATGATGCCTGTTTCAATCCATTCATCTTCGCGTCTGATATCAATGATGATAACGCCGTTTTCCTGTGCCTGTTTCAGATCATCAATAGATGCCTGCCCCAATGTGGCAGGGGTAGAGATAGCCATCAATTCCACTTCAAATTCTAGCGTCGCATTTGGCGGTATCACCCCGCCAGCACCCCGCAGACCATAGCCTAGCTCTGGTGGGATTATCAGCTTGCGTACTTCCCCTATTTTCATGCCTGTTACGCCCTCTTCCCAACCTTGAATCACCTGACCTGCGCCTAATGTGAAGCTAAAGGGAGCGCCGCGCGGGCGAGAGGCATCAAATACAGTGCCATCTGTTAATTTGCCTTCATAATGCACAGATACTTGCTGACCCATTTCAGCGCTTTCACCTGTTCCTTCTGTGATAATCTCTATCTGTAATTCATCTGCCATTGCCATGCCTCCTAGTGACTGGGAAAAAAATGCCATAGTTAACATGGCGATCAGTAATGTGCGTCTGTTCATCTAAGGTAAATCCTGTTTGCCAGATTTATGTTGATACAAACTATATAGATAAATTTAGCTAGCGGAATTAAAAAACCAGCCTTAGCAGATAAAAGATAAGCGGAATAAGCATAGCTGTAACAATTCCGCTTAGTCCCATGGCTACGGCTGCAAAGACGCCTGCTTGTCTGTTTTTAGCAAGGGCGCGGGCTGTGCCAATACCGTGACTAGCCAGCCCAAAGGCAAATCCGCGGGCTGACATATCTTTAATTCTGGCCATATCAAGCACAAAACTGCCTAAGGCGGCGCCTAATATGCCTGTAACCACCGTAATAATCGCTGTAAGAGACGGTATCCCGCCGATCAATTCAGAAATACCCATCGCTATGGGGGCGGTTACATTTCGTGGCAATAGTGATTTTGTTGTAACCTCATCCAGCCCAAAGCCTATCGAAAGCAGATAGGTGATCGATACAGCAAAAATAGCGCCTAAGCATATGCTGACGATAATCGCCCATTTTGCCTTTAGCACCGTACCCCAATGTTCATAAATTGGAATTGCCAGCGCAACCGTTGCAGGGCCTAGCAGAAAATGGATAAATTTTGCGCCATCAAAATAGCGCTCATAGTCTATTTCAAATCCAATCAGACATAAGCTAACAAATAAAATCGACAAGGCGACTGGGTTTAGAAGCGGAAATAGCCCTGATGCCTGATAGAGTTTATTGGCAATTAAATAGGCGCCAATCGTCAAGGTTAGCCAGAATAATGGTTCTGCCTGAAGATAGACCCATACCTGATAAAGCCGTTCCTGTTCAGTCATGCGTGTTGCGTCCAAAGGCTGAAAATAGAAATGCGGTAAACAGCATTGTCAGAATCGTGCCAAAAACAATCACAGCCAGAACCTGCAATAGCTGGGCTTCTAGCAGGTGAAGATGCAGAATGACCCCGACCCCAATAGGCACAAATAGCAATGATAAATGGCTAAGCAAGGCTTCTGACGTGCTGATTAGATTTTGCTTTAGGCTAGATAGCGGCTTTGGGGTGATGCGCTTGCTGGCCAATAGCATTAGCAACATCAAAATAAGGCCAATCACAGGGCCAGGTATCGCCAGTGAAAAATATTTCTGGATAGCTTCTCCGATAAGCTGAAACATGAAGATGGTGAAGATGCCTGCTAGCATAGATGGGTGCCTTCATTTTATTTGTTGTCACTGCCAGCATATCCGAGTTCATAGAAAATTGAAAAATCAATTTTTCAGCCATTATAAATCTGGCGATGGCTATTGTGTCTAAATGGAAGCAGGGTTAGGCTGGCCTCAATATATGTGATTGTCACTATGCTTCATTTCAGCTTATAGGAAATCTAGTTCATGCAAGTTCCAGACACGATGCGCGCAATGGTAACAATGGGACATGGCGGGCTAGATCAGATAGTATTTTATTCAGATTGGCCATGCCCTAAGCCAGAAGGTGGAGAGGTGCTGGTCAAAATCGGGGCGTGCGGTCTAAATAATACAGATGTAAATACCCGATCTGGTTGGTATTCCAAAGCGGTAACACAAGCAACCTCAACAGATGGCTATGCGCAGGTAAATTCAGATGATCCAAGCTGGGGCGGCGCACCTATTAGCTTTCCTAGAATTCAGGGGGCTGATATATGCGGTCAGATTGTGGCGGTGGGTAAGGGCGTAGATGCCAGCAGAATTGGCGAGCGCGTGATTTCGGATAACTGGCTTCGTGATCCGCACGATCCAGACAATAAATACAAGGCAGGCTATTATGGCTCTGAGCGTGATGGTGGTTTTGCAGAATATACAGTGTTGCCCGCGCAAAATGCATTGGCTGTCAACGCCATATTGTCTGATGCAGAATTAGCAACCTTTTCATGTTCTTATTCCACTGCAGAAGGCATGTTATCACGCGCAGAGGTTGGCGCTTCTGATACGGTGCTGGTAACGGGCGCTTCTGGCGGTGTTGGCGGTGCAGTGGTACAGCTAGCAAAATTGCGTGGCGCACGGGTTATTGCGCTTGCCTCTCCTGCCAAACATGATGATGTGCTGGCACTTGGTGCAGATAGGGTGCTTGAGCGCGCGCCAGAAAATTTGCGCGCTACGCTTGGCGAGCCTATTCATGTGCTCGCTGATATTGTGGGCGGCGATAGCTGGGCGGATTGGATTGATTGTCTTGAGCGTGGCGGCAGATATACCTGTTCAGGCGCAATTGCAGGGCCTATGGTCTCGCTAGATTTGCGGACGCTTTATTTGCGCGATCTGACCTTTACAGGCTCGACTGTGCTAAAGCCTGAGGTGATGCACAGGATTATTCGCTATATCGAAACAGGCGCAATTAGGCCTGTTCTGGCGGCTAGCTATCGGCTTGAAGAGTTGCATATTGCACAGCAGGCATTTATCGCAAAACAGCATACTGGCAATATTGTTGTCTGCCCCTAACGATTTGGCTGGCTTAGGTAACTGAAATAACCCCGCCCATGCCTGCGGCGTGATGCTCTATCATATGGCAGTGAAAAAGCCATTGCCCAGGATTATCAGCAACAAATATCAGCTCTGATGTTTGTTGTGGTTGCATCAAATAAGTGTCTCGCAACATCCAGATAGGCTCGGCTGTCAATTCTGCTGAATTCACCCAGAAATGCTGGCCATGCAAATGAATAGCATGCGCCCATCTGGAATCATTATACAGCTTCAATATCACTGTCTGGCCAAGCCTGATGTCTGCCAGCAGGTTATGATACCCACCAGCCACGCCATTAAAGGCCCATAATTTTTTATGCGTTTGCGCAAGCTCGCGTAAGGTATATTTCTCACCATTAAATGAGGCCTCGCTAAGATTGCCCATCGCTCCGCCCTGCATATGAATATCAATTATGCGCGCATTTTCTTGCGTTGGACGGCGATACCAGACCCGCTGATGTGGGCGGTTGGTGCTAGGGGATTCAAGCTTGATGTCTGGAATTAGCGTTGCGGCTGTTATCGGCATATTACCGCTAACCTCTAGTAATGCCTGCACCTCATCAACTGTG